>CANRNI010000044.1 GCA_947631945.1 uncultured Clostridia bacterium | reverse complement strand
GAACGAGGGAGAGTTGGATATGTACTTTATAGAAAATGACCACGAGGCGATCGTTAGCAGAGAATTATTTGAGAAAGTAAAAGAACGTAAATCCGTAAAATGTATTAAATAATAAAACAACATTTCATTAGTATGCCTTATATTTTTATCGCTTGTTCAATTACCTTGCTCTTTTAGTACAACAGCTATTTTGGTAGTTCATGAAATTTGCTTATTTCCATCATAAATACCCTGTGTTTTTGTGATCTATTGTAGCATAACAGGGAAGTGATAAAATGAACGAACCAAAAATTGTAGTTATCCTCGCGAATAACCGCGAGGAAATTCAGCAGACAAAACGCCTGAAAGTAGCAGCGTATTGCCGCGTCAGCACCGACGAGGAGGAGCAGGAAACGAGTTACGAGGCGCAGATTTCCTACTACACTGACAAGATCAAAAACAACGCAAACCGGACGCTTGCGGGCATTTTTGCGGACGAGAGAATTTCGGGAACGCAGGCGAAAAACTTTGTGGCTCGTATATATAGATGTTTAAATTTAGTGCTTGCTTTTACGGGGAAAGTGTGGTACAATAATATATAGTAAGTTGTGAATTTAGGAGGTAAGCGTATGAAACACGAATGTAAGATTACTGTTCTGGAAACAAAATGCTTTCCCGAACTTCAAAAGAAATACTTAGCTGATCCGGAGTCCGGACCGTGTCCATTCTTTAAAGCAGGTGATACATTCTTGCTTAAACGCACTCCGCAGCAAGATGATTTCTATCACCTTATGAACGGAAAATTCTGCGGCGAAGCATGGGATGCTATAAGCCGCTATGTTTATACGGCACTTCAAGGAGGTTCGATCATGAAAGACTGGACGAATGATGACCGAATGATGATCGCCTGCTGCAATGACGGTACAAGACCCGTGATATTTAAGATAGAACGTATTGACATTCCTGAAAATGATGAAGAAAGAATGTGGCTCGAAAAACAAGATTTCAGTAATTCGGCAAAGGACGCTTATACGGGGTGATTACATATTAAATTCTACTAACATAGTATTTCAAAGCATCGCATCAAGCGGTGCTTTTTTCGTGCAATTTTGCAGGTGCGGCATCTCTTGAATATATTAGACGATACGGCAGTCAGACAGCTTGTTGGTAACTGACAAAAACTGCATAACAATAATGTTTAAGGGCGGGTTTGAAATTCAAAAAAGTATGGGAGAGAGGTGATAATTTGGAGATTGAAATTTCACAGGGACTCTATCAGTTGTTGCTGTTACAGTCGGCAGAATCAGGGCTGACGGTTGACGAACTGATAAAATTCGCATTCGGAAATTACATCAAGGAGAGTGATAAGAGTGGCGATTGAAAAGGAAGGAATAACGGTCAAGATAGACCGCCGAACTTCATGCAGAGGTTCGGCAATTTTTGGACGGCACGAGATGACAATGGCGGAGTTTGTGACGCTTGCATTACAGGACGAACTTCACTCCAAACTTAATATTCAGGAGGACAAGAACATAGGCAATATGCGGACACTGGCATTTCAAGTGCCGGAGGAACTTTTTAAGAAAATTAAAGATTATCTTCAGCGCAACCACATGAAGCAGAAAGAGTTTGTGATCGGGCTGATTGAAAACGAGATCGAACGTGATCTGACGCAAAAAACAGGTCAAGCGGAACAACCCGAAACAGCCGCTGTAAGCGAGTCTGAGGACGAAACAGAGGAAGTCGAGGAACAACAACACGAGGAGCAGGAAAGTGCAGCCGTTTCGGACGATTTTGAGGACGTTCCCAACGGTGAGAGCGAGTCCGAGTATCAGGGAATGGCGATGGGGATGTAAGTTAACAGTTTTGCCGCAGTTCAGGTCGCATGGGCAGGAACTGCGGCAAAGCTCTCACTTGTTAAATTGTACAAATTCTTTCAAAAAAATTAGCTATTTTTACAGCAATGCGTGTTGCAAAGGATTTTACACCTTGTGAAAAGTGGCTTTATTTTTCAAAAAAATAGTTTTTATGGGAAAATGCGTTGACATTTGGGGGATAGCGTGGTATAATAATTGATAGATAATAGGCGAGGATAATTGTATAAATCTATATTTCATAGAGAAATAAATTCAAGCAACGGTTGTAACAAAATAGACTATGATTAATGGTAAATTTAATTTTTAAGGAGTTGATACTTATGAATGATAAGGAAATCTATTAACAAACTGCTTTAAGTAAATCGTTGACTTTGCGTTATTTTGGCTTCGATTGAGCTTAGAGTTTTATTGAGAAGGATGAGGTTATTATGTTTTATCAAAATATACCTGAAATTTTATATCATTACTGTTCAATTCAAGCTTTTTTCAGTATTGTAAATAGCAAGTCACTTTGGCTATGTAATGGGCTTAATATGAACGATGAATTTGATTCAAAATACTTTGAAATCGTTGCAAAAGAGTGGCTGCAAAAGATTGTAGAACAAACTGAAGATACAAATAAAAAACATTTTGCAAGAATGTGTTATGAAGTTTTATCAAATCATTGTATTGAACGTCCCGTACCATTTATAGCTTCCTTTAGTGATTGTAGAGATTTATTGAGCCAATGGATTACTTATGCTAATAAAGGCACTGGAGTATGTTTAGGATTTAACACAGAAAAACTTTTGGAATATTCTGTAGATGATCCACGTGTTTTTATGTACCCTTTTAATGAGATAAATAAAGATGATATTCTTTTAATCAATGTTGAATATAGCAAAGATGAGATTGAAAGCAATTTAGAAAGTTTGTTAAGTATGTTTATTAACGTCTATTGTAACAAGGCGTATACAGAAGATGCACTACGAAATCTTTCTATATTGTTTTGTGGAGCAATTTTTAGGAATTCAGCAATGTATAAACACAACGGATTTCAAGAAGAACATGAGTGGAGATTCGTATCGTATTGTGCCTCTCAGTTCTCAAACTCCAAGTCAATAATATCCAAGCATAATGATATTACTTTTGCTTGCATTAATGAAAAAATAAAATCGCACATAACTTTAGACCTTAGTAAAAATTGGAATGATCGATTAATCCAAAGTGTCACATTGGGTCCCAGGTTTTCTGGAAATGAATATGATCTTAATTTTTTTATTAATCAGAACTTTACAAATGAGATTTCAATTCAACAATCGAATATCCCATATATTGGTTAAAACATATTCTTCTACACAAATATGGAAATCGAAATTTTGATTTTCTTAAACCCGCATAATATTGCAAGGCTAGAAAGTAGCCTATTTTGAATGTATCATATTCGGAATTGGGTAGTTCTAGATAGTTTAATTACATAACTTGAACAATTTGTTATAATACCAATAATCATGACAGGTTGCCGAAAAAACTTTTTCGTAAAGGCTAAATAGCAGGGCAACCCCACTGACCATTACATCTCGTAGGTAACTACGGGACGTTTTGCTTCCTTTCAACTTCAGGAAAATCTTTTTTTGTAAAGGTTAGACAAACCGGACAAATCCGAAACACGATGGTGCTTCGGATTTTTTTGTTTTCTATCCCGGTATACCCGTGTTTGGATTAGTGGTTTACTTTAACTACGGCTTCAACAGCGCCGACCACAACGTTCACAGTTTAACACCAAGAACGAATTTGACGAGTACTCCGCGTCAAGTTCGGGTTACATCGTTTCAAGCGAATTTGTCCGGGGTAATCCCCCGCACTCTGTCTGCAAAGCGTTTACTGCGAGCTTTACAAGGGCTATGACCCACACTACGGCAGGCAGAAAGCTTCCGCCTCCGCGAACATTAGAAACCAAGTACAAGACTTCTACTACAGGAGACAGTTATGAAGTAAGGAGAAAACGGCAATTTCCTATTTCAAGTAAAGCTCTTGCGCTTTTTCGAATTTTGATTTAAAGGTGTATCTCAGGCTATCGGGGCTTATTATCTCCGCGTCTGCTCCGAATTTAAAGAAATAGTATTCTGCCTGTTTTTCTGTGCAGAAAAAGGTGTAAATATCAGGTTCGCTTTCGGTTGGTTCTCCATATATATTGGGACGGAGATAAATCACATGGTCATACAAATACTTTCCCGCAGACGTCAACCGCACCTTTATTTCTACGGGCTGTGAACGAACAAACTGAATTCCGCTTGCAGATATGCGTTTCCTTATTTCCTCATCGGGGATAGGTTCATACTCCGGATTGATGTTTTTTGGAGGTATTACCTCACACCATGAAATAAATGATATTCTTCGATTGTCTATATAACCTTTCGTGTCATTGGCCTTGCCATAGGGAAACACTGTACCGATAAGATAATTATAAGAGGACCATTCGTCGGTAAGTATGCCGTAAGGTGCAATAAGCACCCCTTTACCGCTGTCTGTTTTAACCAACACCATTTTGCCGTCATCTTTTGCGCGATGTATCTTATCAATAATGTCTTTGTAGAATATACGTTCACGCTCAAAGAAAGGTAAATCGGCGTACTTTTCGAGCTGTTTGCTGATAAAAGCGCTTTTGCCTCTGTTTTTTATTATGTTATTTCTTAGTCTTTCCGCAGTTCCTTTGTTGAGTTTGCAGTTGAATTTGATCGCGTCGTTTTTTTCATTGTTTGAGTATCCTTAGAATCATTAGAATTCATGGGAATGTCGATGTTTTTAATAATCGTATTTACCATGGTTTCACTGATCCTATTATTTGATGCTTTAAAGCAAGCTCTTGCAAAGCAGGATTCATCACTTTTAAGAATGTGAAATGCTTTGGCGGAAATACATAATTTTACAGTTATTGGTTCGTATGACATGATCTTACACCTCCGTGATAATTATAACATTTTTTATATTGCTTGTCAAGCACCTATATTATGGGTGCTTTTTTTATATGTTTTTCCCATGATTATGTAATATTTAGTATTATTTTGAGTGCAAAAAAAATTTTTAAGCATATCTTGCAACTATTTTGCAGTTGTGGTATAATAAATTTACAAGAAAGGAAGGTGAGATTTATGGCAAAGACGATTCTTCGTATCGGCGCAGTTGTACTGACTTCTGCGTTGAGCATCCTCGGTATAGTTAAAGGCATCTGATTTTCGCTGCCTTGAAGGAGGTGAGTTTTATGGCAAAAACGATTCTTAGCATTACCGCAGTTGTACTGTCCTCAGCGTTGACCATACTCGACATTGTAAAAGGCTATTGATTTTTCGTAGCCTGAAAGGTGGTGATTATAATGATTGCTAAGGTTTTAAGTATAGTAGCTGTTGCTATTGGCGCTGCAGCCGAAATTGCGGGCGTACTCAGAAAGTAATTTTCGATGACGTTCACGGGGAAACTATACGTTTGACAGAAAGGATGATTGTTATGCCACTTTACAATTCGGGAAGGGCAAAGGAACTGCACCCGCTTAAAGGGCGGGGGCAGCGTCCGCCGAAGGCTAAGGGAGAGTATCGGATTCTGGACGAAGTTACAAAGAAACCCGTTTACATAGGTGTTACCAATAATCTTGACCGGCGTATGCACGAGCATATCCACAGCGGAAAGATTAGCGGGAAAAACAGCATTTTTGCATATAAGGTTGCTAACGGCGCGGCTACACAGCAAGCACTTAACGACCATGAACGCATGAAAATCAAGAAACATTCTCCCGCGCTTAACAAGCGCGCAGGAGGAGCAGGAAGACCATACAAATCCGAAAAGGGGTAGCCCCCTTTTCTTTGTTATTCGACAGTTGACAAATGGCAAGTAGTGTGGTATAATTTTATTAGTGGTTTACAGAAAGGTGGATTACGTTATGAAGTTAGAATATATAATCAACGCTGCAGAGAAACTCAACGCTTATGAGTCCGCAGACGACTGCATTGCTGAGGTTTCTAAAGCGATAGATACAGATATAAATGTTTTTGGCGATTTGGCTGAGTACTATGATACTGTTGTAACCGTCTTTGTTATGGCGGTCAACAAGTCGCTGTATTTAGCACCCTCTGTTGAGGGCGAAGAGCCTGCGGATCACTATGACGCAGTGGATAATTATGTTCGCGAAATCTTTGACAAATTTAAAAAGTTTATAGGCAGGTTGAAAAAAAACGTGGGCTATGACGACCACGAGATGTTCTGCGACTATTTGCAGAAACTGGCGAAGTATATTATCTACAATTTCAATAAGCATACTTGCCCTGATAAAGATTACGATTTCCCGAGAGAACGAGGCTGGGGCTTATGGGAAAGGGACAAGAGTATGCGTAAAGATATGTTTAAACTTATTGAGCATAACCAATTTACAAAAAAATACAGCATGCAGATTCCCTATATGTATGTTTTGGTCTTCGATTATAGCGATTTGTTCTCCGACAGGTTCCACATCAGCATCGATTACTCAAAAGAAAAGAACAGACATCCTTCAAACGACACGGAATATGAGAAAAGTCTCCCGTATTATGTCAGGGAGGGGCTTCGCCATATCAGAGATGATAGACTGCTTAATATTATGAAAATAAATGATTGCGGTTTGCCTGATCCAAAAGCCGAAAAAGCAGGTATAACTATTTATGATGAAGGTAGTTATTTGAATTTCGACCAACTGCTCCCTGGTATAAGTGAAGAAGATGCGAATGGATGGAAACAGGGAAAATATCTAGAGGTAGATTACGAAAATATGAGCATTGCTGTTATGCCCGAATTTTATGTGACCGTACCGCTTGTCCCTGCTGCTCCGGTAAGGGCTAACGGAAAAGAGTATATACTTGAGATTTTCAAACAGGATATTAAAAACGAAGACCTTAACCGCAAACTTAAACAAAAAAACGCTGAACTTGAACAAAAAAACGCCGAGCTTAAGCAGGCTCAGGAGGACAAGGCTGAAATTATTCGGGATTTCGCGCACACATATAAAAATCTCAGCGTAACTCAGTTATACGAAATTGCCACGGTATTGCTCAAAGACGAGTCCTACAGGGATTATGGCAAAAGGCTGCTCGTTGAATACGAAACCAAGCAGAACCTCACAAAGGAAGTTGAAATGGTGCAGCTGAAATTTGAGGACAGAATTGACGAGCTTTACACAAAAATAATAAACTCCCTGTCGGACGACAGAGAAACTGCCGTGACCGTCCGTAAGGCTCTTGACATTGCGTTCAGAAGATGTCTTGTAACGGCGTTTCACAGCAAAAGCGGTCTTGGAGAGACACTCAGAGACAGTTTCGATGAAATTTCCGGTTTTGATATCAACAAAGCAGAAAATTCATTTGACAACAATGTCATCTGTGGCGACGGTGTTTCCTGTGCGGATTGGGTGAACGGCAACCTTTTCCCGCTTAAAGTCACTGTATCGTCCGAATGGGAAAAGGTGCTTATGAAAAATGAGTCCTACGCTGTGCTTATGCTGATTAGTATTCTGGCGGAGCTTATTCAGAATGTGCTGAAATATGCCGACCTGCCCAAAGGGGTTGATGTTAGTTTTGAAGATGCCGACGATATTCTTATCATAAGATTTCAGAACAGTTTCAGCAAGGACGCTAATTGCAGAAGGCTCAAAAACAGCGGAGAAGGGCTGGAGTCTAAAAACTCAGTGCTTCAGACGCTTAACAAAGCGGCAGGCTGCGACGACTCGTGGACGGCTGTTGAAACACAGTCGGAAGAAAATCGCTTTACTACCGTTGTAAGGGTGAAAAAAATCTGTTTATTCGGGAGGAACACGGCAATGGGTAAATTCAAGAATATACTGTGGATTGAAGACAATACTGGAGATGATGATAGTGATGACAACAAGATAATTGAAAATTATTTCGGCGATTTATCAATTTACGTGGAGTGGATTAAGACTTTTACGGACGCGCTTAATATAATTACCGATATGGTTTTCAAAGCTGAATTGAAGGATGTACTTAAGGAAATTTCCGAATCTGAAACAAAAGATGAATCGCAGGACGAGCCCAAGGAAAGCAACGATAGGAAATTCTCCGAATATGACTGGTTGTATTTGACCTCAATCTTGAAGAGGCTAAAGATTGTCAAAAGGTACTGAAGGATGATGACGTGTGCTACCAAAAAGTTGCAGATGTATTCGAAAAAAACGGAGTTATATTACCGGATTATGATAAATTTGAGGAATTTAAAACAGAATGCGGAATCTATCTTTATCTTCTGTTGCTGAACAGGGGCTTCCCCAAGGAGAGAATGGTTATACTGACCGGCAATAAGGGCGACGCCGAGAATCTCTTGAAGCATAATCATCTTTCCACGGATGTAATTATTGAAAAGGGTAATGGCAAATATGATTTTAACAAAAGATTTTATGGAGAAAAATCACCCTTTTATGCTGTAAGAAGGCTTGTTTTCAGCGCGGCAAACCATTGGGAGAATAAACTTAATGAGCTTGAAGCAGGTGACAAACCTGATGAAAAAGCAGAGGACAAAATTGCTTTTAATAAACTCTATTTCGCCCCGGAAGCAAAGTATACAATAGATGACTTCATTACATTACTGGACAAAATTAAGCTGCTTTTTGAAAATATGGTTCCTTCCGACGAAGAAAGTGTTTATTACCATGCTATGCATATTTTTGCAAGCTTTCACGAGGAAAAGGCTGATTTTAAAAAAATAAAGTCTAAACCTAATTTGTATCCGTATCATTCTATGATACGCTTTTTCAGGAACTGGTCGTCGCATAATCTGTTTGAAGAAAATAAAATGTCCGCAGATGAATTCGCACTGTTATTCTGCATTGCTCTTAGGACTTATTTTGATGGCTGCCAGATTAACGAGGAAGCATTCAACAAGAAAATTCTTGATTATGAAGATCTGTATTTCAATTTCAATCAAATGAATATCACGCAGAAGAACTATACGGAACTTGCGAAACAGGTGCTGAAACAAGTTACAATATTCATACCCACAAAATCCATACCCATTAAAATAAATTGTACCGAGAGCCAAAAGGTTTGCCTTGCAACAGTGCTTGCCGACAAAGATATTGAAGGAAACGCAAAGCTCCAGAATATTTTCTGCTTGCTGATTGACGGTAAGTTTTCTTATGAGATTACATATCAAATCACTGATAAAAACGATTCAAAAATTATCAATGTCACGCTGCAATCGAATGGAACGGAAGAAAGTAGTGAATGCGACGATAAGAAAGAAGATAAGAAAGAAGATTTTAAATGCGATATTATATTCAAGAAGGTTGCCGCCGAATTGATTGCCAGAAAACTTAATACGGAGAAAGGGCAAAAGGAGCTGATTACAGTGAGTAAGCAACAAAAAGGATAGAATTAAGAACTTGCTGCAAAAGATGATGAAAGAAGGAATTATAACTACTGAGTCACATAACAGAAAATCATCTAAGTGGGTATTGTCTTATTTTTTTATACGCTTATTTGAACGCTCTCCGTTCTTCCGTTCTTTATCAACCAGCCGCGAGATGTAATCCCCCTTTGAAATCTCGTAGTAAGTTTTAGCAATCTCCGAATATAATTCATAAAGCCGGCTGCACTTCTCAAATTTTTCTTTGAGGGGTGCAGATTTTTTCTGCGTGTTGGCAACGACGGATTTTGAGGTACTCGTAATCCGAGCGGATTACAATATTGTTGCTCGTCAGCACGGTCTTGTGCATTTTCAAGCGAAGTCCCTCGGCAGCAAATCATTCAAAAGCTTCCCGAACCTTGAAATCACCGTTCCCGCGGCGCAAAAATCGGCGAGGATCGTTTTATGGCACCAATTTCATCTTGCAGGCTCCTGCGGAACGTTTTGTTTAGCAGCGGGAAAATTTCAGAGAAAAATGTCCTTAAACGACAAGTCAAGCCGTTTGAGGACTTTTCTTTTGATTGAACGGAAATTACCGTTGATCCGGAAAACGTGAAAAAATTTCAAAACCCCTTGACAAAAGCTGCAAGGTGTGCTATAATTAAGGTGCTACACAATTTCATAATGTTTCTAAGAGGCATGCTGCATTGTCTATGGCAAATGCGCAGGCTTTATTTTCGTGTGCCTTTAGAAGCATCGAAATTGTGTAGCAGCAACGGAGCTTAGCGTTTTTGCAGTGCGTAGCTTCGGCTGCGCACTTTTTTATTTTGCGGGGAAATGTGCGCGGTACTACAAATGAACACCCCGCAAAAGAATATGGAGGAAAAAGAACATGAAGTTAAAGAGAACAGCCGCGGCGGTGCTGGCGGCTCTGACTGCGGTAAGCGCGGTTTCGGTGTGCGCATTCGCGGAGGAAAATAAGGCAGAATTGGCAACACTCAACTGGGTAGCGATTTAATCACGAAATTCAAGGCACGCTTTTCCCATAAACTGTAAATCATTCGGCTGTCAAAGAAAAAGGACGCTTTCAGTCGAAAAAAGCGTCCTGATTTGTTGTTTGGTATGGTCATGTTACCCTTGCGGGTAACTCTGCGTTTTTAAGCGGCATTACATTTCTTTAGTAATGCGGGTTTGTGACAATATCCCTTAGATGCCCCTCTTGAGCGGGGCATTTTTCGTGCCATCTGTGTCACGTCCCCCTTCGTTGTCGTCGGCGACGTCAGCGCATCGTAAGCGGTCTGGAGAGCCTCATAGGCGGTTTTGAGGTCGTAGTGGGACTGGTTTGCGCCGCCCTTGGACTTGGCTATCTCGACCTCGCCCTCAGACTCGTCAAGGGTTATCTTGAATGTTCCGTCATTGGTATAAACGCGGTTATAACCTCTGAACTCGCCCTCCTCAACAGACGCATTTTCAACGTCCTCGTCACTTGTATTTGCCAGATCACTCGCGTTCAAGAGCTTATATGCAAGCTCCTCGGAGAGCTTTTTGAGATTGTCATTGTTGAATGCCGCGCTGTTCTTGTCGTCAACATTCTTTTCAACCATAGCGATGTAATCGTATATTTCCTCGTAACTGTAAGCGAACGCCTTTATTGCCTTTTCAAGCTTTGTCTTTGCATCGCTGACAGCTTTATACGCTGTGGTGGTAACGACTTTTTCCTTTGTTCTTCTGTTTGCGTTCGCGTCCTCAAGCAGAGTATTACGAGCGTCGACCAATGTATCGTTGAGTACCTTGAATACAGCAGACTGCGAGGTCGTTTCAACCAACTCATCGGTATCGTCTATCAGCTTGTCAGCCTGAGATACGGTGTATTTTTCCTCAGCCGGAGCTTCGAGCCACTCCTTAAGAGCGATTTCGAGATAATTTCCGATCGCCGTCCACTCAGCAGCGGAAACCTTATCTTCACTGAGATTGTCAAGGTCGATCGCCTTGGAGCTTACTATAGTCTGTTCAGCGGTTTTCTTGTCACTTGCGGATTTCTTTTCAAGAACATCTTCTCCAAGAGCATTTGTCCCATCATAAGCGTCACCGCCGTTAATTGCCTGTAAAGCACCACCAATAGAAGGAGAAAGTGTAACTTCTGTAATCTCATCCGACTTAGAAACAGCTTCATCATGGTCAGAATCAGCTGTTCCCCCTGTAGTACCGGCAGAAGGACCATTGGTACCACCTGTAACCCAACCATCAAGATTACCACCATTCATTTTAATGGCTTCAAGATTTGCAAGCTTTTGTTTAACAAGAACAGAGCCATCACCCAAAACTTTGGTGTTTGCACATTGTGCGTTTCCGTCCCAAATCTTGTTTTCCTGCTTATCGGGTTCAGCTGTTGTTGTCAACGTACCAAGCACTTGAATAAAATCAACCAGTTTGCTATTTCCAACAAGTGTAATAGCTGTACCTTTTTCAATCTTTGTCCCGCTACTATATGCAGCTATTTTTCCACCAGTAATTTCAACGCCATCATCCGCAACAACATAAACTGTAATCTGATTCTTTTTTACGTTCTTTGAACCATATGTGGTCAAAGAAGTTGGATCTATTGCATTACTTGTATCATCGTCCTTTGTAAAAGAAACCAATTCATTAGCGCCAATAGTATCTTTTAATATTTCTTGAACAAAACTATCATTTGCAAGAAGTTTTGACTTGTAAGTCTTATTTATAATATCGCGCACAGCGTCCTCGTTTCTGTAGGACTTAAGTCCGTCAGCCTTAAATCCGTTAAGAACCGCGACTGCTTCCTGACAGCCCTTGTACGCGTTCACAATGTCGGTGTTTGTGGTACGGTCAAGAGATTTGTTGCTCTTGATCGTTTCATAAGACCCGTTGATGTTGTCAAACGCGGACCAGATGTGGTAGAACAGCATAGACCAAGCGTAAGTCTGATCATCATACTTTGTGCCTGTGCCCTCAACCGTTCCGCGCTGCCAAGCGTGGTAGTCAAATTCCTTTTTCTGAGCCTGCTGGAGTTTAGCTATCTCGCGGGCAAAATCCGTTTTCAGAACGTATTCTTTTTCAACAAGACTTCCGGCTGCGGTATCGAGAGCTTCCCACGCATTGGTAATTTCCTTTGAGTCGGTGCTTCCGAAATCGACCAAGCTCTGCGCTTCAGCGTACGCATAGTCAAACTCCTCATAGGTTTCCTCAGTGTACTGATAATCCTCTGTTCCGTCGCCTATGTCCTCATTGAGAATGTTAGCCTTGTCATAGGTAAGCTTCCATGTGCTGAGAAGCGCTTTCAGCTCGTCGAGTGTCTTAATTGTGAGGTTGTCCTTTGCCGCTTTCAGCATGGTGTAGGAAACGGCGTAGTCGTCAGTTGTTGCTTCAGCGTCCGAAAGAACATTCTCGGCATATTCGAGAGCCTTAGTGAACTTCTCGGCTGAAATTTCGCCGTAGGTGTCAAGACCTGCCTTGTCATCGTCCTTGAATTCGTTCATTTTCTTGACGAGCTTTTCAAGGTCAGCTTTATTGGCGTAAGCCTTGCTCTCGTCGTCTGCGAAGGCAGCAGCGGAGAAAGAGGAAAGAGCGAGAACGGAAGCCAATGAAGCAGCAAAAATTCTTCTTTTCAACATAATAGTCCTCCTAAAAAGATAAAAAAGTTTTCGAGTGATCGGGGACTCGAAATAAACAAACGGAAAAGATCCGCTTGGGTGGGGAGTCATAAAGAGGAAATAACTGCACTTCACTGAACCACTTCCCAACTGCCAGCAAAAAAATCCGAGGCGCGGGGAGCCAAAGATTCTTCGGATAAACATTACAGAATCGCCTGACCCAAAGTCAAATGTAAGCAGATCATTTTGCCGTATCTCAAATGACATAGGTTTGAATTACTTATGGTGAAATCTTACAAAAAAGCGCAGTAAAATTTATATGATCTGACAAAAGCATAACACGTTTCGCAGGATTTTGACATCTTACGCATTAAGTATTGAAAAACATACCAAAGTATACTATAATAATTATAGGTTAAAATCATCCAAATAATATGGTATAACTGTATTTTTTCACACCCGACCGCATTGCTGATTGACAGCTTGCAGATTTTCCGGCATTTTTGTACTGCACTCCTCAAAATTCATCAGTATTACATTACTTTGCCGTTTTGGGAAGTCTGCGTGCGATCTTCAGCAGTGAATGTCTAATACATTTGGGAGAGAATTATGACTTCGAAAAAACTTCTTTTTGCTTTAACTGCAGCGATTACGGCAGTGCTGTTTTTGCTTTCAAATGCTTATGCAAGCGAGAACACTTTTTTAACTCAAGCGTATATAAACGAAAAGAACTTGGATATGTTCATGAGCGGCAGTTTTGACAAGGAAAGACTTAGTGTCAAAGCAGCTAATCGGGAAGCTGATGTTATTGACTGCGGAACTATATCCGATAAAGAAATTTCTGTCTGCACCACAGTTTTGGTGGACATCTCTACTTCTATGCCCGCCGCAGCACGCGAAAAGGTCATCGAATTTATCAATCTTAAAATTAAAAATTTGGCTAAGAATGAGCAGCTGAGGATAATAGCGTTCGGTTCGGAAATAAAGATGCTTCAGGATTTTACTTCGGACAGATATGACCTTAACAGCGCCGCGGAAAATATTAAATTTGACGGAACCCAAAGCGTAATATATGACGCAATATATAACACTATTCCGGATATTAAGCTGTTTAATGATATGCCGTGTTTTTACCGGACGATAGTTTTGACGGACGGTGCGGATTATGCATTGCATGGAGTCACAAAAGAAGAGTTGCTTATCAAGCTGCAAGCTCAGACTTATCCTCTTGACGTTATCTGCGTGAATGCCGCGCAGCCTGACGCACAAAATAAAGATCTGTCGGCGCTTGCAAGGATCAGCAACGGCAAATACTTCGATCTGTATCCGGAAACCGATGTCGCACGCCTTGCATCTGATATATCGGCAAGTGATTTCTTTTGGGTCAGAGTGGAAATACCTGTTGAGATGCTCGATGGCTCAACAAGACAAATTGATATTTCTGACGGAACAAACAATACAAGCTTTGATATGAAGATGTCTGTGGTTGACATTCCGACCGAAAAGACGGCAACAGTGTCAGAACTGTCATCTGATCCGCAGCCTGCGTCATACTCTTCAAGTGAAACTTCTATTGACTCAACTGCTTCAAATGATAATGATGATCAGGGTCTGCCGATCAACACTTTATTGCTGATCGTTATGATAAATGTGGGCGTTATCGCGGCAGCAGCGACTGTTATTGTTATAATAGTATACAAAAACAAAAAGAAAGCGCATCAAACTCAGACAATTCAACATTCTTATCCGATTGCAAACAGCAGCGTAAAAATCGGCGAAACGGAAATTGTTGAGGAATGCGACGGCAAAGAACACTATTCCATAAAAATAAGTAATACAGCCAATCAAAACGACAGTTGGATACTCGATGTTTTCTCGGATATTATTATTGGAAGAGCAGAAAGCTGTGCTGTCAGAATAGATGAGAAAAGCGTTTCACGCGAACAATGCAAAATTGCCGCAAATAAGAACGGTCTTGCAATTTCCAACTTGAGCGCTTCAAATAAAACAAAGCTAAATGGGACGGTTTTGGTGACAGAAGTTATGCTTCACCCGGCGGATAATATCCATTTTGGCAGAGTTACCCTACGCGTAGATCACATACAAAAGGTGACAGACGACGTTCCGCCGCAGACTCCGTATCCGAACAGTTCCGGCATTGGGACAACGAAATCCATATTTTAGGTGATCAAATGAAAGTAATGTATTCGGTACGATCTCACAAGGGAAATGTCAGAGAAAAAAATGAGGATAATTTTTTTGCCGACGGGATCACTCTTTTAGCCGAATATGGAGATAAGCCTTTTTCAATTGATGCAAGCGCCTTTTCGCCTATTGTACTGGCTGTCTGCGACGGCATGGGCGGTGAGGAAAGCGGCGAATTTGCATCATCGACAGCGGTAAAAAAACTCTCAGAAGCGAAACTGCAATCACAAAAAGAGCTTAATAGCGCAGTGAGAAACTGCATTGAAGCGACAAACGACGAAATAAGTTCTTCGGGCAAACGTTCAGGAACGACTTTGGCGCTCGCGGTCATATCAGAAAAAGGCACGCATTGCTTTAATGTCGGCGACAGCAGAATATACGTCCTAAGAAAGAAAAATTTTATTCGCGTTACCAACGATCATACAAAAGGCGCTGAAAAAGTTAAAAACGGTGTGCTCCCTGCGGAAAAGGAAAGACAACATGAGGGCGGAAACAAACTTACTCGTTGTATTGGTATAGGAAATTATCGCAGTGCCGAGAATTATCCTATGATCAGCGGCAAATATCGCCTGCTGATATGTTCTGACGGTCTTACCGATATGGTGACTGATGATGAAATAAAAAAGGCAGTATCGGAAAATGCAAAGATAGCCGATGTCGCGGACAATTTGCTTCAGGCAGCGTTAAAAAAGGGCGGTAAAGATAACATTACTATTATAGCCGCCGATATTTCACACAGCCGATTTTTAGATGTACTGCAAAGAAAATAGAGAAATACGGTGGAGATAAAACTATGAAGTTGACCCTATTATCACAAAGTGAAATATCAAGCATCTCGCTTTCCGAAAAGCATATAGGCCGTTATTGGCTTCGCAGCAGAAATGCTGACGGGAAGCAGATGGATATAGTTTCGGTCGAGGCATTGCGTGCGGCTGAATCGGGAGATGAGGATAAGTGGATCTTAAGATCCAACCGCAAGTTTACAGTTTTGGATAAAGACGGAAGAGCGGTCCAGAGCGCTGAACTTAGCTTATCCAGATTATACAGAATACAAAGTGCAGACAGAAAGTGCAGTTATACGCTGTTTTCAGAGCCGCTTACTAATGACCGTAAGCAATATAAGGGATATTTTGTTACAAGGGGGTCAGTAGTTATTACTATTGGCCGCGAAACCAATAACGGTATTTGCTATGCAAACGAGTTTGTGTCAAGTGTGCATGCTGTACTTTCATTTTCCGCAAACGGTATATTTATAAAGGATAACGGAAGCACAAACAACACTTATGTCAACGGAAAAGCTGTAAAAGAACAGCAGCTTTTTATCGGTGATGCAGTTTATATAATGGGATTGCAGATCGTCATAACTAACCGCGGGCTGTTTCTTAATAATCCCGACGGTAAGGTATTGATCCGCAGCCCCGATCTGCAGGAATTTCACGCTCCCGCGTTTCAGGATAAGAGAGAAGAAGAATTTGAGGAAATTTTCACGGAGTATTATTACCGCGCACCGCGCTTTAAGCATGATGTTGATGAATATGAGCTGAAAGTTGACGCGCCGCCCAATAATCAGGATAACGATGAAATACCGATGATCATGCTTATCGGACCGTCTATGACAATGGGTATGGCTTCTGTTGCAAGCGGAATATTCACTGTAACAAGCGCGATCGAACGGGGAAATTTCTCATCGGCTATACCGTCGTTGGTTATGTGTATCAGTATGCTTCTTGGAACGCTTATGTGGCCGATCATCACAAAAATGTACCAAAAGCGGCTTCGTAAGCGTAAAGAAGCAAAGCGGCAGGAAACATACACAGCGTATCTTGACCAGCTTGAACAGCTCGTTGCGCAAGAAACAGCGAAACAAGAACAAATTCTTCAAAGCAACGACGTTAATACCGACGTCTGCGTTAGCCGCATCATGTCCGCGACGCCGCAGATATGGGAAAGAACGCCCAAACATACGGATTTCCTTTCACTCAGATTAGGATACGGTAATTTGCCGCTCAAAGCTAAAATACAGTATTCTGAACGTAAATTTACGATCGAACAGGACAATCTTACCGAGAAGATGTATGAATTTGGTGAGAAACAGCGGTTCCTGAAGAATGTTCCTATATGTCTGATGCTTGTTGAACGTTTTGTCAGCGGGATCTATGGAGATAAGAACATTTTATATCTGTATGCCAAGAGCCTGATTTTACAGTTAGTCACGCTTCACAGCTATGACGAGGTCAAAATAGTTCTTATTTATGACGAAGGCTGCGCCGAAGATTTTTCTTTTGCGCGTTGGCTGCCGCATACCATGAATAATGAACGCACTGTTCGCTATATTGCTACAAATTCCGAAGAAGCTAAAGAACTGTCGGGAACATTAGACCCCATCATCGAATACCGAAAGGATTTGTCAGACAACAAACTTGAAGATGAAAGTCCCTATTTTGTGATCATATGCCTCGATAAAGAATTAGCTTCTAAAGCAGAGTGTGTTCGTCGGGTATTGGAAAACAAGAAGAATATCAAATTTTCTGTTTTATCGGTTTATGAACGTCTTGTTGATCTGCCTAAAGAGTGTACCGCGGTCGCGGATATAAATTGCAGCAGCGGAAGCCTTACTATAATAAATGATGTCAGCGAGCTGCCTGTACCATTTAAGATCGACACACCGCGCAGTATTGACATTCAACATATTACTGATATTCTGGCAAACACTTTTGTTGATACCAGCGGGTCAAACTTTACTTTGCCGAAAAAATATACATTTTTTGAAATGCTTGATATAGGTATGATCGAGCATCTGAATATCGCCGATAACTGGTCATCAAATGACCCCACAAAATCTCTTGGCGCAACGATCGGTATTGACAAATACGGCGAGCCGTTTAAGCTCGATCTGCACGAACGCGCTCATGGACCTCACGGACTTATTGCGGGTATGACAGGTTCGGGCAAGAGCGAATTTATAATCTCATATATTCTGTCAATGGCGGTCAATTTCCACCCTTATGAAGTAGCGTTCATTCTTATCGACTACAAGGGCGGCGGTATGGCAAAATCGTTTGAGAATATCCCGCACACGGCGGGCGTTATTACAAACCTTGACGGAAACGGCATAAAGCGGTCACTGTCCTCAATGCGAAGCGAACTCCATCGCCGTGAGAAAATTTTCCGTGATACATCTATAAAATATAATGTAAGCAACATTGATATATATAAGTATCAAAAACTGTATCGAGATGGAAAAGTCAGCGAACCGCTGCCGCATCTGCTGATTATTTCCGACGAGTTTGCGGAACTTAAAAAAGAGCAGCCCGATTTTATGACCGAGCTTACAAGTACTGCGCGCGTAGGCAGAAGCCTTGGCGTTCACCTGATCCTTGCTACACAAAAGCCGGGCGGCGTTGTTGACGACCAGATACGTTCCAACAGCCGGTTTAAGGTCTGCCTGAAGGTACAGGACAGCGGAGATAGTCAGGAAATGCTCGGCAGACCCGAAGCCGCGGCTTTGGTAGACACCGGACGGTTTTATCTTCAAGTCGGCTATAACGAGCTGTTTGAAATAGGTCAGTCGGCTTGGGCGGGTGCGCCGTATTATCCCTCGCAAAAGACAATAAAAGACCTCGACGACGCTGTATCCGTCATAAATACCAACGGGCGTGTTATCGCTGAAGCTAACACTAACCGTTTTTCAAATTTTGTAGACCCGCCGAAGCAGCTTGATGTCATCACGGGTTACATAGCCAAATATTGTGAGGAAGCACATATCAGCCGTTGGAAAATGTGGCTTGACCCTATTGAACCGCTGATTTATGTAGATAAGCTTGCCGAAAAATATAAAGGCACAGCTTGCGGCAGGTTTGAACTTGCGCCGATAGTCGGAGAACTTGATGATCCCGCGCATCAAAGGCAGGAAATATTGCGTTTACCGCTTACATCAGACGGAAACGCAATTGTTTACGGTTCCGCGGGAAACGGAAAAGCTATGTTTCTGGAGGCAATGTGCTATTCACTTATGCGGGAGCATAGACCGAGCGAAGTCAACATCTACATAATGGATTTCGGTGCGGAAACCTTTACGGCGTTTGCTGAAAGCCCGTTTGTCGGCGATGTGATTTTGTCTTACGAAACCGAAAAGGTAAACAATCTGTTCAAACTTATGGCTGGGAAAATCGAAACACGCAAGAAGATCCTCGCGGAATACGGCGGTAGTTTGGCTCAGTATAATGAACAAGCCGACAAACCTGAGCCGAATATCGTGGTTATTATAAATAACTACGCGGCATTCAACGAGCTGTATGAGGAGCGGCTGGGCGACATCAATTATCTCACGCGCGAGGGTACGAAATACGGAATTTACTTCGTGCTTGCCTGCACGGGAGTCAATAATGTTCGTTTCAGTATGCTCCAGAATTTCAAACTGCTGTATTGTCTGCAAATGAACAATACCGATGATTACTCAACGGTCGTCGGGAAAACAGAGGGTCTGTATCCCGAAAAATTCAAGGGACGCGGCATTTTAAGGATCGACAAAGACACGCTTGTCGAATTCCAGACAGCAAGCATAGTTGAAGCCGATCCGCCTTACCCCGCTATACGCGGCTACTGCGCAAAATTGGCGGAAAAGTACTCGGAATATCAGGCTCAAAGAGTTCCCGTATTGCCGCAAAAGGTCACAGAACAATTCTTAGCTCCTTATGTAAGGCAGGGGGATATGTCAAGAGTGCCTGTGGGAGTGGAAAAGGCTTCGCTTGAAATAGCATATTATGATTTCACATCAAGCGTCGTTTCCCTTGCGCTGTCAGTTAATCAAGAATGGCAGGATCTCTCAAATGCGCTGGCGCTGCAGATCGCCGGAAAATGCAAGATAAAGACATTAGTGTTTTCACCTATGGGTAAGACTTTTGTGCGATCGGATTCACAGCTGCTCCGGATCTATAATGATTCCCAAGGCTGTGTGGACGCCGTCAACGAGATATACAGCACCGTACTTTTCAGAAACAACGAGTACAAGGATAAACTCGCGAAAGGCGAAGAACTGCCGCAGTACGAACCGCGGTTCGTTATAATACAATCAATGTCGCTTCTTAAAACGATGTTGGAGCGGTTTAAGGTTTCCGAGGAGGAAAAAGAAGCGTCCGATGATACACCGTTCAATCGCTTGCAGACAGCTATGTGGAAATGTGCAAATGAGTACAATATACATTTTCTGGTCTGCGAAACGACAGGCGCGCTTGCTCCTTTCACGGTAGAAAACTGGTATAAAGAGCATATAAGCGGCAATTCGGGTATTTGGGTCGGCAGCGGAATAAACTCTCAATTCAGATTGACAGTCAAAAGTAAACCGCAGGAGTTCACCGCCGAGCTTGACCCTGAGTTCGGTTTCGTTATAAAACAGGCGTCGGCAGCGCTTGTTAAATTCCTGCAATAGCGGAGGTGTTTTTATGACTAAATATCTTGTTGATGTTTATTTGCCCGCTTGCGGTGAACATTATGACACATATCTCCCCGCGGGAAAGCTGATAGGCGAAGCAACGTCACTGCTTATAAGTATCGTTGCGTCACTGTCAAACGGCAATTATACGGGAACGTCCGAATCGGTCCTGATAAACGCCGT
>CANRNI010000043.1 GCA_947631945.1 uncultured Clostridia bacterium | reverse complement strand
CTGTCAAGTAGAATCGACGCCGATCTTGCGATTGAAACAGTAAACCTGGCGGTCGCGGCAAGAGGAAAATCCGAAGGAATTATTTTTCACACAGATAGAGGATGTCAGTTTACTTGTACTCGATTCTGCAGACACTTGGATAATCTGAATATGATCCAATCATTCTCAGCTAAAGGACATCCCTACGATAACGCAGTTATGGAGTGCTTTTTCAAGTACTTGAAAAAGGAAGAGGTGAACCGCAGAACCTATGTTTCTTTGGATGATTTAAAACTCTGCTTATTCAAATATATCAACGGCTTCTATAACTCTGTTAGACCTCATTCCCATAACAACGGTTTATCTCCAAATCAAGCTGAACTTTATTTTCTATAATTCCTCTTTTTTCTGTCTACTTTATTGACTATGATCCAATGACAGTTCAAAAGTTTCAGTTGTTTTTATCAGCTTTGCCATAGTATCATTCCTTTCCAAGCCCAGTAAATAGTCTGCGGTCACTCTGAAATACACGGCGAGCTGAGGCAGTATTGACAAATCAGGGGAATTTATTCCGTTCTCCCAACGGGAAATCGTCTGGACGGATACTCGCAGCGCTTCTGAGAATTCTTCCTGGGTAATTCCTCTTTTCTGTCTTAAATCCTTTATGGTTCTTCCGATATCCATACATGACCTCCTGAGCTTTGTATCTATATGATAGCAAAGCATGATTTCAAAAACCAGCACGCAAAACGATACTTAACTTAACGCCCTTGTTAAGTCATTCAAATTTGCTGAATTTAAACGGTTATCAAAATGTTTACGGTCGAGGGCTTTCTGTTGTCAGAGAAAAGATTCCGCAGGCGCACGGTACATGGCCGCCAGATCTATTAGATGCGCGCATTTTTCTTCTAAAGGAACGACTATATTCTTTCAGGCAGCAAATGCAGATACATATATAGCGCGTCAACACTATTTTCAAGAATATCCATTGTCTTTGGCAACGGCTCGGCATACACGGTTTTATAATCAACCTCATCATATTCTTGCCGAATGGGAAAGGCCAAATATTCTTTATCTACAGAAAATTCTGCCTGTATGCCCTCCTTATTTCCTCTCGCATCCAAACGAATCCATTTCCCCAAGGACTTTAAGTAGACGGCATTTAGCGCATGGATACAGTAACCGGAATCGGGCGTATCTCCCAATGTGAGCCTTTGATAACATATTCCCGCAGGAATACCGTTCGCTCTTAATAATGCAGCCAACAAATTTGCTTTTGCCCAACAAATTCCGACGCCTTCTTTTAATACGTCCGAGGCCGTTACCGTAACTCGTTTATCTTGAACATCCCATGAATGTTTGATTTCGTCCCTAACAAAATAATAGGCAGCCTTGGTCAACTCGATTTCACATTCGGCAGATTCCTTTAACTCTTTTGCTTTCCTTTGCACGCTTGGTTCGTCCCCGTCTATATAGTGCGAAAAGGAAAGGTATCTATTCATATCATCTTGGATTACCAACATACAACACACACCCTAATTTTGATTTATGGGGGCATCAATTCACCTAATATTTACATTATACACCCGATTGATGAAAAAATCTACCGCAAACAGCAGTTTCACCCCTCCTTTGTTGAGCGGGGTATCAATTGTAAATCAAATCATTGAAAACCGCTTCGGCGGCTCGGTTACGGAAAAGGCGTCATCGCTGATTGTGCGGTGACGCCTTAATTATTATTTCATGTAATTATTATCAGAAATATTATGCCGTTACGGGATTTATCGTAACAGACGAAATATTAGGGGCGAATGTAGTGTTACCGTTGAATTTATTTGCGCCGTCGTTTGTAAACGTTACCGTATTTTCGCCTGCTTTAAGCGTTATATTTGTCGTTACGGTCACAAACGTATCATTGCTGTAAGTATTGCGGCAATAAAGATTTTGCTGTTTTTTGCCGTCAACAGAAATTGTTATGAAGTCCTCGACAAGGTCTACATTATAGTCGTGAACGCCGTTTTCCCTGTTGTTGGAATATAAAACGGTAAGCTTATATGTGCCATCTTTCGGAACGTTCACCTTATATTCCGCTCCGCCGCCTTCGGAAGATATACCGCTTATATAATCAAGCTTTGCCGTACCGTTTGTAAGAACTGCCGCGCCGCCGCTTAAAACGGCGTCTGACGGAGCAAGATAAACGCTCTGAGCCGTTTTCTCGCTCACAAACGCTTTAAAGTCCGCATTTTCGGGAACGTCGATATAGTTAAGTCCTCTGCGAAGAAAAACAGCCGCGCCGCCGTCCTTATCGGTAACGGCTTCCGCTCCGTCAACGGAAATTTCCGAATCCGCCGCAGTATATATATCATAGTAACCGTCGGCGGGAGCTATCGCAAGATAGGACGACGCTCTGTCATTGTCCTTTTCCGAATAAATCTCCTTTACTTCCTCTGCGGCTCTTACAAGTACGGAATCGAGCACTATCGTTCCCTTATTATGGGTAAATTTTATTGTGTGACTGCCCTTTGCGAGATTTAACGTCATATCGTAAGCGTCGGTAAGCTCGCTTTTTACGGTGTTTGCAAGCGAAATTACTTTCGTTTCTCCGTCAACGGAGAAATTAACATCGGAATAGGTTCTGTCGTTTGACGTTGGACCGTCGTTGGAATTGCCGTAAATGAAGCGAAGCTCATATTTGCCGTCCGAGGGAACGTCAACGGTGATTTCAACGCCGTCGCCCTCTTTCTCCATTCCGCCTACCATGCCCTGAATTTCGCCTGTGGTCGCGTATGCACTGTCGTATGTATAAGCGTCGCCCAAAAGAGTTCCGTTTTCAAATTCATATCTTTTGTAAAGATTGTTGTTCACGATTTTTTCGCCGCTGTCACCGTCAGCCGCCTTTGTTATCTCGATGCGATACGCTGTATTCTTTGCCGCGTCGAGCTTTACGCTTATAGTGCCGCCGCATTTCTGCGTGTACGTTTTTACCGTTTCGGGAGTGTATACTTTACCGGCGATGCCCTGATATGTTACCGAAGTAACCGTTATCCTGACCTTTTCGCCGTAAAGGCCGGTGCTTTTAAGGTGTTTTACTTTAGCGATTGTGTTGTAGTCTGTTCCCGAAATAAGAAGTTCGATTTTGTCCTTACCATCTGTCAATGAGCCTAAGCCCAAAAGCTGCTGATAACGCGGCTCTCTTTTTTCCTTTATGGATTTTTCAAGGTCGGAGTGAAGTATATCCGAAATCTCGGATGACATAGTATGACCGCTCATATTTGTGTACCATCTGTAGACCCACCATGCGGAATTAGGAGTATTGTAGTCTGCGGCGGTATTGCAGAGATTATTCGCGAGCAGCCAGTACGCCTGATTTGAATATACCTTTGAATTTTCCGTTCTGATTATGTATTTGAGCATAGTATTGGGGTCGCCGTTATCCTGCATTCTACCGTATTCCGTTATGATTATAGGCGTATCCTTAGACACTCCGTATTTTTCCTCTATGGAGCGAAGCTCACTTACGTTAGCCTCCCAATCGTATATCGAGCGGTCTCCCAGCTCATGATAGATGAGAACGTCCGGAACGCAGTCGTTTTCGGAGGTATATTTTAAGAACGTATCCATTTTTTCCGTGTTATACTCAAAGTTTCCGGGGCCGCCTATGCGAGCGTCCGGGTCGAGCGATTTAACGTAATCGCAGGTCATTTTCCACGCTTCGTAAAAATTATTTCTGCCCTGCTCGTTAAAATTGTGCCAGCCGCCGTCCTCGGTCGGGACCCACTCACCGAACCATATGCCGTTGTCGCACTCGTTGAAAATACAGTAGACGAGCTTATCGGCATATGCCGAATCTTTCATTTCGTTTACCGTCTTTTCCACAAGCGGAAAATATGTGTTCTTAAGGTATTCTTTCCAATCGTATGTACCGTTTTTCTTCATTTCCGTGATATTCCCGTGGTCATAGTACCACGTTGAGTACATATCCTGAAGATATACGACGATGTAATCGCATTTGCCGTTTGCCGTAAGCTCGTTCGCAACGTCGCCGACCTCTCCTATCGGATGCTGAAGTCCTCCCTGTGTTTTTGCCGAAACGGAAGAAACGTCAAGGCTTTCAACCATATTGTAGGACGGCACCCCGTCCTCGGAAAGGCCGTAAAGATAGCCGGACGCGCCGTTTGTAACTTCGCCCGTAAGATTAGACGCATCAAAGATAACGGATGGTCCCACCGCAAGCCCCATTTTTCCGGGAAGCAATGACATTACCGCCAATATAAGCGACATGATTACTTTTAGAAAAGTTGAAAAATACATAAAAATACCTCCACACTTTAACAATTAACAATTAACAATTGACAATTGACAATGTACAATTGACAATTGCCTTAGGGCAATACAGCATAATTATTACCGTGCAGATGCGCGGCAAAGGCGGTAGCCGCTAATTGTGCGGTGTTGCCCTTAGATTATTTCGGTTGTTCGGGTTGCACAAGCGCCGAATTATAAACGTGATATATAACGTACCCGGGCTTTGCTCCCGTCGGTTTTTTAAGGTTCCTAACCTCGGTATAATCCACCTCTACCGCGCCCGATTCTCTACCGGAGCTGTAATACGCGGCTGTTTTTGCCGCAAATTCCATTGAAACGTCCGTGGGCTTTCTTCCATCGAGCGATAAAATCACATGAGAGCCGGGAGCTTTTTGGATATGGAACCATATATCGCTTTTCGCTGCGGTTTTAAGCGAAAGCTTATCGTTTTGTATATTGTTTCTTCCGACGTATACCTTAAATCCGTCGGGAGAAGTAAACTCAAGAGGCGGCAGCGGCTGATTTTTTTTCTGTTTGCCGCCCGTTTTCCGTTTTATAAATCCGCCGTCCGCAAGCTCCTGCCTGATTTCGCCTATTTCTCTTTCCGTTTCGGCTCTGTTCAGTTCGTCAAGAACCGTTCTTAAGTACGCGAGGTCGTCCCTGCCCTGTTCAATAAGCTTTGTAAGCATTTCCTCGGCCGTACGCATTTTTCTGTATTCCTTATAATATCTCTGCGCGTTCTCGGACGGCGTAAGCTCGGGCTTTACCGGAATTTTTACAGGAACGTTTTCATTATAATAGTTTTCGAGTTCGTAAAACGAACAGCCCTTTTGCAGCTTGTAAAGATTCGCGTTTATAAGCTCGGCAAAAATTTTTTTCCGCTCTCTGTCCTTACATTCCTCAAGCTCCGTGAGCTGATTGTTTATTTTTTTAGCGAGACGCTCCGTCAGATTATTTACCGTTTTAAATAAATCTTCCGCCTTTGATTTTGTTCTTACTAAGCGTTCGCGCTCAAAATAAAAGCTTTCGAGAGCTTCCGACAGCGATTCATATGACGTATACTGCGCCGCCGAGCCGTACTGCGTTATCGGAATAAATGAAAAATCAATCAGTTTCCCGTCCGCGTTTGATACCGACGTGGGGGATACCGTCCTATTTATTACGGTATTTTTAAGTACTTCAAGCTCGAAGCGCAGCTTTGTCCTCTGCGCGTCGGACATTTCGCCCGAAAGCGTATCTCCCGCCGAAGAACGGTACGCGATTTCCCTGCAAAGGACGGGAGAAGCTCCTTCTACAACCGACAGCAGAGCGTTTGACAGCGGCGAGTTTTTATTTTCCGCGGCTGAAATTATTTCGTTTAAATCCGTGTTCAATATGTTAAGCTTATTCTGCGAAGGAGGAAGCTCGTATTTAAGCGACGGTAAAATCTGCCTTACCGATGATTTAGACGCGTCGACACGCTTAACGCTGTCGATTATTAAGTCGTTTTCATCGAGCAGGATAATATTGCTGTATTGCGCCATTATTTCAATTACAAGCGTTCGTTTGACTTTATCGCCAAGCTCGTTTACCGCGCTGAAAATAAGCTTTAGTACGCGGTCAAAGCCTGCCTGCTCGATATCGGTAAGAGAAGCTCCCGAAAGATGTTTTCGCATGAGCATGCACAGCATGGGCGGATTTGACGGATTTTCGATTGACTGCGCGGTAAGATGTATTCTCGGAGCGCTGCCCGACGCCGACATAAGCAGTCTGTACGCGCCGCCGCGCGTCCGCATAAGAAATACAAGCTCAACCTTTTGAGTTTGGTATATTTTATCCACTCTCGCGCCTATAAGCGCCGATTTCAGTTCGTCCGATAAAAGGTGAAGAAAAATTCCGTCAAGAGCCATTTAAACCACCGTTTCGTAAGGGCGTTCCTCCGAAGCCATTATTACTGTGCATCCGCCAAACGCGCGTGATAATTTTTCATAAAGAGCCTCTATTACGGGAATTTCGGTGCTGAAATGACCTGCCGCGATAAGATTGACGCCGTACCTCTGCGCTTCAAGAAATTCATGGTGCTTTGCTTCGCCCGTAACAAGCGTATCACAGCCCGCGCTCCAAGCCTCGGGAACGTATTCTCCGCCTGCTCCGCCGCAAACAGCGACTTTTTTGACACTTTTTCCCGAATCGAAGAATTTTACGGAGTTATAGAGCGTTTTTTTAATAAATTCAGCGAAACCGCGCACATTATCATAATCGGCACGTCCCATACGCATTAAAGGCTTGCCCTCGGCGCTGAGCTTTTTAACGTCCCTAAGCCCGAGCTTTTCCGCAAGCACGTCGTTAACTCCGCCCTCTGCCATATCGAGGTTCGTGTGGCATGAGACTACCGCGATATCGTTCCTTACCGCGTTGTAAAGAGGCGAACCCGATTCAACCGCGCTTACGGGCTTAAAAATCAAAGGATGGTGGCAGACTATAAGACCGCAGCCGTTTATAGCCGCCTGCTCGATTACGTCGTTTGTGCAGTCGAGCGCGAGCATCACGCAGTCTGTTTCCGTATCGGGAGAACCGCACATCAGTCCGCTGTTGTCCCATTCGCATTGCGTATCGTAAGGCGCACACGCATCAAGATATTCAAGAACCTCTTTAACTCTCATACTGTTTTTTATACTCCTCGGCTCTTTTCAGAACCTCGTTAAGATTATGTAAATATTTTTCCGTTTCTTCTGTTCTTTCCGTAAGGCTTAACCCGTCGCGGCGCGATTTTATGTATTTGTACTGTTTATTGAAATACTCACGCGCAACGCTGTCCCTCATTGAAATCTTATCTCCGAAAAAACAGTAAAAATCGTCTTTTTCCTCGTTTTTTCCGCTGTAATACGCGCTCATGACAACATAGACCCTGCCGCAGTCAAGGCAGAATTTTTCATTGTCGATATAAAAACCGTTTCCGCACAGAAATTTTCTTACGTCGTATGAATGGGTCATAGGCTGTAAAACAAGGTGGATATTATCGTTTTTTATCCACTCGCATTCCGATAAAATATCGGTTATAAGCTCGCCGCCCATTCCCGTTATCAATATCTCCTCTGTTTCACGGGGGATATTTTTAAGCCCGTCGGAAATAACAAGACTGATTTTATCCTTCAAACCGAATTTCCGAACAGTTTTTTCTGCGTTTTTAAGCGGTCCCTTACCTATATCGGAAGCAATAATTTTATCGGCCCTGCCCGTCAGAGCAAGGTACAGCGGCAGATAGGCGTGGTCTGTGCCGATATCGGCTGTCGGGCGGCCGCTCCTTACAAGTCCCGCGGCGGCGGACAGCCGTTCAGAAAGACTTATCATGTTTTTTGTGTTTAATTGTCTTATTCGGACTTAGCCGCGTTGAGCTTTTCAACAAGCTCGTCTGCGTCAACGCCGTGTACCATGCAGGCCTGCTCGATGGTTTCGGCTCTTGCCGAGGGACAGCCGAGACAATGCATACCCATTTCAATAAAATACGGTGCGAGAGAGCGGTCGGCGTCAAGAATATCGCCAATTGTTGAGTTTTTTGTGATTTCCATTTTATTATACCTCCGATTTGGTTTTTATAGAATAGAGATTAGTTGTTAGTTAACATACTGTAAAATACGGCAGAGCCTTTATAATCGCTCCGTTTGCTAAAATAATCAATAATTGTCAATTGTACATTGTCAATTGTCAATTATTATTTGTAATCGCGGAAATTATTTATCACAGTTTGTTTTGGCTATCAGATATTTCGGTCTGTCCTTGACCTCGGTATATATTCTTGACAGATACTCGCCCGCTATACCTATACAAACGAGTACCAGTCCTCCGACAAACAGCACCGCAAACAGAACCGCTCTTAAAGTCAGAGAGAACACATGACCCGCTGCTATGAGCCTGATTATAACTCCGATAGCATACAGAGCGCTCAGAATAATTAGAAAAATTCCCGAATATGTCGAGATTCTCAGGGGCGAAGACGTATATCCGATTATGCCGTCGAGAGCGTATTTAAACAGCTTTGTGACAGACCACTTTGTGGTTCCGGCGGCTCTTTCGCGGTTTTCATGCGGAAACCATTTTGTATTAAAGCCGACCCAACTGAATATGCCCTTTGTAAAGCGGCTGCATTCGCGCATTGAGAGAATAGCCTCGACTACGCTTCTTTTCATGATTCTGTAGTCCTGCGCGCCGTCGTCGATATACGTTTCGGAAATTTTATTTATTATCTTATAAAAGGACGCCGAAAGAAAGCTTTTAAATTTTGATTCGCCCTCTCGGTCAACCCTTTTGCAGGCGGCTACGTCATAGCCGTCCTCATCGACGGCTTTAAGCATTTCGGGTATCAAATCGGGTGAATGCTGTAAATCCGCGTCTATAAATCCCGCAAAATCACCCGTACAGTATTCAAGCCCCGCAAGCATAGCCGCTTCTTTTCCGAAATTGCGCGAAAAGGAGATATATTTTACTCTTTTATCATTTTTTGAAAAGCCCTCGATTATGTTAAGCGTATCGTCTCTGCTGCCGTCATTTACGAAAAGCAGCTCGAATTCGTAATTTTCACAGGAGTCCGCGACGCGCGTAATTTCTTTATAAAACGCGGCGAGAACTTCCGATTCATTGTAACACGGTACGATTACGGATAACTTTTTCATGCTTTCACTCCTATTCCAAATAAGTATATCATAAAGTTTGAAAAAAATAAATACTTTGGGAAAATTTTATATTGACTTATATAAGCTTTATTTGTAAAATATTCGTAAGGAAGTGTCTTAATGGGATTATTCAACAAAAAAAAGAAGAAAAAAAACACTAACCGCGGTAAATTTGAGCGTATCGAATCAAACGGCAAAGCTCTGCCTATATTAAATTTTTACCTTTTCACAAGTAAAGACGACGGTCTGCGCCATATAGAACTGTCCGCGCTTGACGAAATTCCCGAGCTGCATTTTACCGAAGTTGAGATGTCCGTAATACTCTCCACAAAAAAGCTTGAAGTAAAGGCGGCTTTTGAGGACGCTTTCAGTAAAGGAAGATTTAAAATATATAAATTCAGAATAATTGATATAAAAGAATTTTATATATGAGTATTTTATCAGACCGTCAAAAAAGACAGGCCTATTAAAATGATGAATGAGGAATTAGGAGTGAGGAATTTTCGGTAGACGCTCCGCGTCTTTAATGATAGTATTTATCAAACTACATTTAAAAAATATAAAGAGGCTGTTCCGATATCCGAAAAATCGGGGCAGCCTCTTTGACACGGCGTTATATCACTTAAACATTTTGCTTTTCATAAAAACAAGCATTGCTGCGACTGAAATCAGCAGAGCAATTACGACGACTATCAAAAATCCCCACGGACTTTGCGCGAAAGGCATTCCCGCAAGATTCATGTTCATTCCGTAGGCGCTGAAAATCAGAGTAGGTATCGAAAGAACAATGGTTATTACCGCGAGTATTTTCATTACGATATTAAGGTTATTCGATATTACCGAAGCGAAAGCGTCCATTGTACCGCTTAAAATTCCCGAATAAATGTTGGCCATTTCTATAGCCTGCTTGTTTTCGACTATTACGTCCTCAAGCAAATCCACGTCCTCGGGATATTTTTTAATTATTTCAAGTCTGAGCATTTTTTCGAGTATCGCTTCGTTCGACCTTAACGCGGTAGTAAAATAAACCAGCGATTTTTCAAGCTTTAAAAGCTCTATAAGCTCCTTGTTCTTCTGCGATTTGTGCAGCTCGTTCTCAACGTCCTCGCTCTTTTTGTCAATATTTCTGAGGTATGTCAGGAAAAGAGATGAGGACCTGTAAAGTATCTGAAGAATGAACCTGGATTTCATATTTGAATAGAAATCTCTCACCTTGCCGTTTGAAAACTGCCTTAAAATAGGCGTATCTTCGCTGCAAACGGTAATTACCGCTTCATTTACAACTATTATGGCAAGCGGTATGGTGCTGTAAAGCTCGGTATTGGTATCATCTTCAATTGTCGGGATATTTACGAGTATCATCGTATAATTTTCTTCGGTCTCGATACGCGAACGCTCATCCGCGTCCAGAGCAGCTTTTAACGCGTCTATATCAAGATTGTATTTGTTTGAGATTCGGTTTATTTCCGAATCGGAGGGCGCAACAAGATTGACCCAGCAGCCGGGTTCGGGTCCTGTCAGCTCTTCAAGGTAGTTGTTCCTTGTGATGTAACAGTTGGTCATATTATCAAATCCTTTCACAGCCGAACAAAACACAGCCGTAAAAGGATGAAAAATCAAATTACGAAAGCAATGTTTTATTCAGCGATTCTTCGCTTTGGCGGCAAACCGGGCTCCGGGTAAGAGTCGGGCTCCATTAAAAATCACTTCCTTAATTAAGAATTATTAAAAACACGCGGCCGCAATGGATTAACGCGTATCTTACGTAGGCAATACCGCATGATTATTGTCGTGCAGATGTACCGTGAGATTTTTCGTCAGATTGACAAAAGTGACGCAGGAATACTGATGTATTGGGGGAGCTTTTGGCAAAAATGACGGAAAATATCGGTACAGATGCGCGGCAAAGGCGGTAGCCGTTAATTGTGCGGTGTTGCCTTAATTATTTTATACCATACGTTCGTAATTTGTCAAGAATTTTAAAAATAATTTTTATATTCCGGAAAAAATTATTTTTCTTGTACGGCAAAATAAACATAAAATCGTCGCAGATAAAAAAGCATGGCAGGCTCTAATCGGCGCCGTCCCGCAATCATTTTAAGGCAATACCGCATAATTATTGTCGTGCAGATGTGCCATGAGATTTTTCGTCAGATTGACAAAAGTGAAGAAGGAATACTGACGTATTTCAATGAGCTTTTGGCAAAAATGACGGGAAATCTCGGTGCAGATGCGCGGCAAAGGCGGTAGCCGTTAATTGTGCGGTGTTGCCTTAAATCTTAAAATCCTCTTTTGAAAAATCCGCGTTTATCTTTAATGTTTTCGGGGTTCTCTTTAAAGGGTCATATTTGAATTTTTTACAGCACGAGTCTGGCTGCATTACGCCCATATTTTTACAAAGTATTTCGTTGCCGAACACAGATAATTTGCCTGTTTCGCAATAGGCGCATTTTGGAGATATATCCTTACCGAAAAGAATCTGTCTCAATTTAATTCCTTCTTTCACAAAGGATATTTTACAATAAAGCGCGGTATATGTCAATAAAAACAGATATAAAACACCCGGGTATAATTTTCATAAACGGATTTTGCGCTAACAATAGCATTAAAAGACGGCGGTTGTAATCGCCGTTGCCGACTTGATAAGGCTTTTATTCTTGTATACTTTTTGTATTTTTATACAGGGTCTTTCACGGCTGATTTTAACTGAAAAATCAATGCAAAAACGATTTTATTTTTCTTTTTTAGATAAATGGCAAATATTTGTTAAATATTCATAAAAAATCGGATTTATTATATCTTTTCAGAAATATACAGTATTAATTTCGTCAAAAAACATCAAAATATTACAAGGTAAAAAAAGTAAAAAAATTACTGAAAAACGGTTTAAAAAGCCGCCGATTTGACAAAAATGCAAATGTGTTGTATAATACCGCACGAAAGGAGGCATTTGATGAGACGATTAATAAAAAACACCGCTTGTTTACTTCTTGTTCTGTTAATTTTTGTTTCTTCATCTGCGACAATCTTTGCATACACAACGGACGGCATGGTCAAGGCGGCGCTTGAGTTTATTTACGCCAACGAGGGATATTATAACTCGGTGCTTGCCAACGATAACGGAGCCGTCAGCATAGGAAAAATCGGGTGGCACGGTCCGCGCGCTCTGCAATTGCTCAGAATGATAGCCCAGGCCAATCCGAATCAGGCAAAACAAATTCTCGGCACATCATTCTATAATGAAATAATGACGGCGTCCGACGTAAGCTGGAACACAAGGTCTCTCGGCGCGCCGGAAAAGAGCGCCGTAGAAAAACTGCTCTCTACCGACGAGAGCAAGCAGGCTCAGGACAAGTTATCGTATGATAATATAAAAGGCTATATTACTCATGCGCAGAGTTTGGGAATTACCGACCCGAAAACGCTTGTTTATTTTGCGGATCTTGAGAACCAATTGGGCGCTTACGGCGCGGAAAGAGTTCTAAAGTCGGCTTCGGGAACGGCAGGTTCCGCGTCTAAGGTTACTCTTGCCGTCCTTTATAACGCCGCTATGGCGGACAGAACCGCAGGAAGCAGTCCCACAAGAAGGAAAACGGCGTATGAATACTGTCAGTCGCTGAATTTTGACGGTTCGGGCGAGACGAATACATCATATAAAACGGGGCAGTACAGAATCTCTACTGCTTCCGACCCTCTGAGAATCAGAAAAAATGCGGGAACAAGCTATGCGACAGTCGGTTACGTACCAAAGGGAACCGTGGTTACGGTAACGCAGATCTCGGGCGTTTGGGGTAAAATAGCATATGGAGGCGTTACGGGCTGGATATCGCTCTCTTACGCCACATATATAGGTTCGGCGTCCGCTTCCCCCAAAGGCGACATAAACGGCAACGGAACTACGGATTCGGGCGATGCAAGACTTGCTTTAAGACACTCGGCGCATCTTACCGAGCTTACCGCCACACAGAAAAAAATCGCCGATTTGGACGGCGACGGCAATATTACCGCTAAGGACGCCAGATCCATACTCAGAATAGCGGCAAAAATTGATTTTTAATGAAGCACTGATTGAAGCATTGATTAAAGATTGCACACAAAAATTCTTGGCAGGCTGTCGCCTGCCAGGAATTTTTGCGTGATATGGCGGTTTTTTTGCAAACAAGTTGTGCATCAAGGCGTTAGCCGTTAATTTTGCGGTATTGCCTTAATAATCAAATCAAGCTTTCTCAGGGCGTCGCCGTAGCCTTTTTTATAGTACGCGTCGAGTTTAGTTTTATCTCTTGTAACCATATTGAGTCCTTTGTCGCTGTCGGGCGAAATCAGTATAAGTTTGCCGTCATTTACATAGTCATACAGGGCTTTGAGCTTTCCGTTATATATCGCTGGACGGTTTTCAATATCCTTAATTATCGCCGGATAGTTTTTAAGAAAAGGTCTCATAAGCCTTACGGGTTCCGAGGATTTTTGAGCGGGAGGACGCGGAATGATAACCACGATTTTATCACAGCCCAACTCAAAAGCCTTCTCAACAGGTATTGGGTCCGCAAGACCGCCGTCAAAGTAGCATACGCCGTCCCTTTCATACGGTCTGCAAACAACGGGCATTGCGCAGGACGCCTTAAAAAGCCAAAAATCATCTCGCAGTAAATCTTTTTTGTAAAAATATTTAGCGCCGCCCGTATTTCCGTCTGTCGCCACTATTATAAATTCCGAATCGGATTGAGTCATCATATCAAAATCGAGAGGATCCTCGGAATCGGAATTTGATAAATAAGAATAAATATAATCAAGATTTATATACGAGCCGTTTTTTATAAACTCGTAAAATCCCATATATTCTTTTCTTGACGCGTACTGCGCGAAAAATCTGTAATTCCGTCCCTTTTGCTTCGCCAAAAACGACGCTATATTCGCGCTTCCCGCCGAAACTCCTATACAAACGTCAAAGCTTATCCCATTATCGAGGAAGCAATCCATAACGCCGGCTCCGTAAATATCTCTCATTCCTCCGCCTACGTCAATAAGACCCGTCATAAAATCCCGCCCTCACAATAGTTTGAAATGTCTGCAATAAGCCGATGAACGCGTAACAGCCGCGTCCGAGATGCTTCAATGCTTGTTTTCCATTTTATCACACAGCTCTTTCTTATTCAATAATTAATAAAATTTTAATGCATTTTACACAAAAATATAAAAAATTATATTGCAATTATAATAAGTATAGTATATAATTAATTCGCATATACAAAAAAAGAGGTTTTGGTGTGAAAAATCCGTTAAAGTTTTTCTTTTCAAAGGAAGCCGAAGAGGGTTATGTTCCGAACAGGAATCTGTTCGCCTATGCGGCAGGTCTTACGGGACAGAACATGACTTACAGCTTTCAAAATTCGTGGTGGTTCTATTTTTGTACCACAATTCTTAAAATCAAGCCGGAAAAGGTCGGAATCATTCAGGGAATGAGCCGTATATGGGACGCGATAAACGACCCGTTAGTCGGAGCTCTGATTGATAGGCGGCGCTGCAAATCGGGCGAAAAATTAAGACCTTACCTTATTTATTTTCCGCCGTTTATAGGCATTGTATCGCTGATTCTTTTTATGAATCTGCGGCTGGGCGAAAATGCTGCTATGGCGGTAATGGTTGCGGCTTATCTTGTATGGGACGTGCTTTATTCTGTTCAGGACGTAGCGTTATGGGGTATGATTCCGCTTTCCTCGCCGCATTCGCATGAGAGGGCAAGAGTCGCTCAATGGGTTTCCATAGGCGCGGGCGCGGGCGGCGTTGTTGTCATGGTGTTCCAGCTTATTGACAGCCAAAATTTCCGCGACGCGACCGGACTTTCGGAATCGACCGTATTATTTATAGGAGCGATGATATTCTGTCTGGGCGGAGAGCTTATATCCATGAGTTCGTATAAAATGCATGAGCTTGTGCATACCGAGCAGCCCAAAGAGAATTTATGGAAAACTATAAGCGTTTTACGCCATAATAAAACTCTGCTCCTTATATCGCTGGCAAGATTCAGCGGAATGATTTTCGGCGGCATTGACTGGCAGTATTTCTTTAAAAGCTCGGTATCGTTCAAGCTCGGCAGCATCGCTCTTGACGGCGAAACGTCACAGATGATTTTCTCAACGCTGTACGGTATTCCCGGTGCGCTTCTCATGTTCAAAGCGATTCCTTTAATAGATAAAATCGGCGGCATGAAAAAGATGCTGATAACGTCGGAAATCATAAACATAATATGCCGCGTAATATCGTATTTCATCGGCTTTAAAACCACGGGAGGAATTATAGCCGTAGGCGTTTTGTTCTCATTCGCACAGATTCTTTTGAATCTAAAGGACATAGCCCACCGTTCGCTTACAAGCGACTCGATAGATTATGTCGAATGGAAAACGGGACAGAGAACCGAGGGAATTTCTTTCTCCGTTCAAAATCTTGTGTCAAAGCTTGCCGACGCGACGAAATCAATTATCAAAGGTTACATAATGAAGTTTATCGGCTATGATAACAGTCTTGATGTCAGAGCGCAGGGAGAAAGATTCAATAAGGCTCAATGGCCGCTGTTTGTGCTGTGGCCCGTAATCGGAGCGGTATTATATATCATAGTTATTTCATTTATCAATGATGATAAGGAGCGCAAGGCGTTTATAGAAAAGGAGTTGCGCAAACGGAGAGAACAGTCCGACGGTTTGGAAGAAACGGTTCAAGCGCGTTAAAAAGCGTATAAATGTGCATTTAAGTTGCGTTTAAACGCGGCGGCAACCGAAAAAAGGGAAGCTCTGAATCTGATGTATAATTGTTCAGCCGTAAATTTTGTGTGATATGACGGGGTTTTGTCGAACAAGTTCGCATCAAGGCGTTAGCCGTGATTTAATCAGAGGTTCCCTATTATTTTTTGACAAATATCCGTGTCCGCAAAAATCAGTTGCGCAACCGATTTTATATTGATTATTTCCGTGATTTGAGTTATATTGTATGTACGGTCGAATAAACGCATAGATTTTTCAGACAGCCGTAAACCAAACAGTATAAATCACATCAGGAGGCAGAATGTATGAGTATAAAAACAGGCGCGAAGCTCTCTCAGCTTCGCAAGCAGAACGGATATTCTCAGGAAGAGCTTGCCGAAAAATTGTCAATAAGCCGTCAGGCGGTATCAAAATGGGAAAGAGGAGAATCGAGTCCCGATACGGATACTCTTATCGCGCTTGCCAAGCTTTACGGTGTAAGCCTTGACGAGCTTGTAAACTATGAACCGCCCGTTTCGGATAAATACGGCGACGATGTAAACGAATACAGAAGCAAAACCGATGTTCCTCCCGCTTGCGAATATTCGGATACCGTGGAAAAAGCGGCTCCATTTACAGAGCGTTCGGAGCCGCAAGACGATGAAGTTCCATATAAACCAATAAACGCTTCGCCTACGCCCGCTCACTCCGGCAAAGGCAAAAAGGCTTTCATTATAATTTTATCCGTAGTTCTCTCGGCCGCCGTCTGCGCCCTGATAGCTTTGGGAATAAGCGCTGCTGTAGGCTCGAGAGAAGGAGTTACCGACGCCGAGGGCGAAAACATAAGAGGCGGATTCGGTACGGCCGAGATGTCGGTGCGTGAAACGGACGGAACCGTAAGAACAATAAAAACCGATAAATCTCTGCTTTCACCCGAAGCTATTCTAACCGAATACACGGAAATCATGAATGAGTTAAAAACGAAATCGCCCGCTTTTACAAAAATACGATATCAGAATCTTCCCACGGACGAGCAAAGTCTCGGAGCAATAGGAAAAATTGTACTTCCGATAATTGAACGATACGTTACGTCGAAATCCGCCGCGAATCCGGTGGAATATCAGCAGGGAAATTCCGATAAACTGCCCGTTTGCGGCTCGCCCTACGGCTGTCTTTTAACGGACGTTACCAAAATTAAAAATTCATACTGCGAAATTCTCGATGACGGAACATATAAGCTTGTGATAACGCTTGTCGATGAAATGAATCCCGAGATTTTACCCGCGGGAGCGACGTCATCTCAGAGCGCCGTAAACTCGGTTTTCGACCCTTACGAAGCAATAGAGGATATAACATCTATATCGGAAATCGCGATGCACGATATAAACTTTAATTATACGGACTGTACGGTAACGTTGATTTACGATAAGAAAACGAAAAACGTGATTTCCGTAAATATGGTCAACGATATAAAAATAACGATTAATACCTTGGTAGCGCCGCTTAACGCGGAGATAATAGATATTACCGAATATTATGATTTTCATTAGGGCGAATCTAAGGAAATACTGATTAAGGAAACACTGAATAAATCACGCCTGACGGCTGAACGCGCAAATTTTGTTTATGCGATAAATCTTACGGATACTTTCTGTCACGTTGATTTTGCGGGCGAAGTGAAGATTTTACATATTCAATTCTGTTTTCTGACTATTCTGTACTCGTCGTCATTGCGGTAATAAGGGCAGTTTCCGAAATCACCCGTTATGAAACGCAGCATTTCGTCCTCGTCCAAATCAATTTCGCAGCAGTATGTATCGTATTTTTCATCGTAATAATAGTTTTCGCAGCTTTCGCAGTTGGAAGCTGCGTTGTTTTTCCTGTTCATTTGAAAGTCAGCGCCTTTCTCTTTTAAACGGATAAATGCTTTGCGCACAAGCCTTATGCGACCGCCTTAAAATCTTTGTTTTATTATAGCATTAATTATAGCATTATTATAAAAATTCATCAATAAAACGGTTGATTTTTTTTATAAATTTGATATACTTGTTTTTATGAAATATAAAGTTATACGTTCCGACAGGAAAACGATTTCCATAGAAGTTAATAAGAACTGCGAGATTATAATACGCGCACCGAAAAGCTGCAGCGATAACGCCGTAAAAGCGTTTGCGGAAAAATATGAAGCTTGGGCTGAAAGAGCCGTTGAAAAAACGCGGCAAAGGCAAAAAAACGCGGCAGAGTATGAAATAAACGATTCAGACAGGGAAAAATATATTGAGACAGCGCAGAGAGTATTGCCGAAAAAAACCGAATACTGGAGCAAAATTATGGGACTGTCTCCGTCTTATGTGAAAATAACGTCCGCCGAAAAGCGCTACGGAAGCTGCAATTCAAAAAACGGAATCTGCTATTCATACCGCCTTGCGGCATATCCCGAAAAGGCGATGGATTACGTGGTGATACACGAATTGGCTCATATTAAATACAAAAACCACGGAAAGGAATTTTATTCTCTTATAGAAAAATATATGCCGGACTATAAAGAAGCCGAAAAAATTTTGCGGCATAAAGGAGGATGATTATTATGACAAAAGCTTCAATGCAGTCATTCAAGGTTATAAATGTGAATTTTGTCAACAGTATCAAGGAGCAGAAAAAAATCGAACTAGGCTTTTCTTATTCATATAACGTTAAATACTCCAATCAAAACACCTGTGTCGGTGAATTTACAGCAAATATAACGGATAAATCAAACCCGGACGAATTTAAAATAACCGTAACAGCAAACGGAATGTTCAGATTTGAACAGGGCGCTCAGAAGGAATTTCTCCATGTGGAAACATATAACGAGCTTTTCCCGTATATAAGGGCTTTTATTACGACTGTAACGGCAAATACGGGAATACCCCCGATAATTATACCGTTTATAGATATCTCAAAAAAGGAGATATACCGTTTTGAAATGGGGAAAAACGGCTCGAAACCGAATGCGGACGACTTTGTAAATCCTTATGACAATAAATGAATTTCGGCTTTGCCCGAAGGAAATTTTTTTCAAAAATCTATAGTCTTGTGTAGACACGCACCGATAAAAACAGCATATTAAGGCATATTACGGCGCGGCGATAAATAATCCGTCGCGCTGAAAAAAGGAATGATATATTTTGGCAAAACCCTTAAAAGACAATATCACCGGAATATTTTCCCTTATGCTCACTCCGTTTAACGAAGATAAAACGGTAGACTGGAAAACCTACGAGGAATACTGTGAATATCAGGCTTCTCAGGGGGTAGAGCATCTTTTCGCGGTATGCGGCAGCTCCGAAATGGCGTGCCTTACGCTTGAAGAAAGACTTAAGCTCGCATCTCTTACCGCAAAGCACAAGGGCGATACCACAATAGTCGCGACCGCAAATATGGAGGCCTCATGGTTCGCTCAGGTTGAGGAAGTAAAAAAGATGTCCGAAACGGGCGTTGACGGACTTGTTTTTACAACAAAGGCGTTCGGAAACGACCCCGAAAGACTGATTTCTTACATAGGAGAGTTAAAGGAATTTACATCTCTGCCCGTATTTATGTATGAATTTCCGGGACTTAAACCCCACCTGATTTCCGGCGAGACATACGGCAGACTTGTAAAAGAATGCGGCATAAAGGGCATAAAGGATACGACCTGCACAATGGAGGGAATTACGGCAAAAATCGCGAACAAGGGAGATTCCTGCGTAATACAGGCGAATATGCCGTTCCTTTTCGAGGCTTATAAGGCAGGTTCAAGAGGAGTAATGGCTACTCCAACATCTTGCGGCGGCGCATTTTTCAGGCGTTTCCATGAGGCGTTTATGAGCGGCGATATGAAAGAAGCGGAAAAGCGTTTCCACGAAATAATAATGCTTGATAACGCAATCGACAACGGCTTTAATAACTCCGCGAAATACCTTGTACAGCTTCAGGGAATCAAGAATTTCAGACCGATAAACAGAACGCCCGATACGCTTACGCCCGCGAGAATGGAATCGATTAAAGCGTTCCACGATTGGTGCGTAATAAACGGACTTATGCTGTAACTTACATAATAAATATTTCGGTTCTTCGGGTATATTTTTTGTATATTGCGGAATAATAAGCATGGGGTGATTTTTATGGACCTGAATCCTATGAAAGATTTGCCGATGGGCTTCGGCATGGCTCTCGTTCAGAATGAAAAGGCGATGAGCAACTTCGCGAATATGACGGAAAATCAGCGGAAGTCAATTATAAACCAAACTCATTCTATTTCTTCCAAGGAAGAAATGCAGTCATTTGTCAATAATTTGGCTAAGCAAATTACCGATTAACCGTAGAACGTTGCAAAAGCGATTTATCTTGAAAAGGACTGTAAAAAAAGCACAAAAAAATCGCCGAGGCTCATCGAAAAGGTGAGCCTCGATTGTAACAATACAAAAATAAAATAAAAAATTTTTATAAAAGACTTGAAAAAATTAAACCAATCAATTATAATATACAAGTCGATTGATTATTTTTGAAGTGATATACGGTGTCTGTGTATTTGGATTATGTGTCGCTTATATGTTGGTCCGTTGCTTATATTCTTATTATAATTAAAAGTTTTAAGGACAGAACTTACGGTGTGCCGTTCTTTTCGCTTGCTTTTAATTTTGCTTGGGAGATTAACAGATATCGTCTCGAAATGTACTCGATGATTAGCTTATCATCAATTCTTATTTTTGCATGGGCAGCGCTTGATGCCGTCATTGTTTTTACTTTTTTTAAGTTTGCATTTAATTATACATCTCCTGCTCCTCCACGTATTTTTATTAAATTCAAGAAGTTATCAAAAAATACATATTTGTTGCTCGCGGCATTATTCTTGATTTCCTTTATCATAATAATGTATTTTATATTTGAATACCATGGTAATCTTGTATCGTATTCTTCATTTATTGATAATATGATATTGTCTGCGCTGTTTATAAGATTTGCTCTTAAAAGAAAAAATATGAGAGGGCAATCTGTATCAATTGCAGTTTTTAAATTGATTGGCACATTATCAGCTTCATTTGCCACATATTTACAGTTGGATAATACTTTTTTTATAGTTGCAGGCGCAGTTTGTCTTATTCTTGATATTATATATACAGGCATCTTGATTTATTATAAAAAACATACATCCTTTGAAATAAAAAAGTACAGAGGTATAAAATTTTGATGAAATTTACGCTGATGTGGCTCAATGGCAGAGCAGCTCATTCGTAATGAGCAGGTTGTCAGTTCGATTCTGACCATCAGCTCCAACCCCGTAAACGGCTATATACCGCCGTTTACGGGGATTTTTATGGTTCTTTGTCAATAGTTGGGGTAATAAAAGGAAAAAGTCAAGATCAATCAGCCGAATTAAACGGCTGCTTGTTGTCGTTTGGAAGATTGATGAGAAAAAATATGTAAGATACGGTTACGAAAACGTTTGAAATTCTTATAGCCGTAAGCATTTCTTTTAAGCACTTTAATCTTATTGTTGCAGCCTTCGGTAAAGCCGTTTGTTATAGGTAATGACAACGAATTGACAATACCCGTATACCAGTTGCGCATTGTTTTTGCGCACTTTTCGAATTGCGGAATACCGCAACATTCGGCATTTTCAATCCATTCATTTAAAGCAATTTTAGCCGATTTGATATCTTGGTGAGAGATGATTTTTAAAAATTCTTCTTTGTACCAATACGCTCGGCTGATATTTACCGAATAATACAGCATAACGTTCACCTGTTGTTTTTCTTCATCTGTAAGATTATCAAATCTTTTAATAAGCAAGGATTTAGACCGCTTAAAATACTTCCTCAATTCCGGACCAAGCTTCTTTTGTTCCTCCTTTCGAACGTTTTCAAAAGCCCATATCGCTTGCCTTATCCAATGATATTTATCTACTATCTGAGTCGCGTTTTTAAACCAAACGGATGATGT
>CANRNI010000042.1 GCA_947631945.1 uncultured Clostridia bacterium | reverse complement strand
ACAAAACGAGATACGATTTTTAAGGACGAATATAATGTAAACAGTCTGGTGTTCTATATTCCGGCTGTTGTAGACGACGCTGATATATCACAAGCGAGCGTTAAGATAATATTAGAATTGCCAGATAATGAAATTATAGAAAGAACGCTGACAGCGGAGGAAAGCGAGTATTCCAATTATTTAAAATATTCTACCATTATAGACAGCGAAATTACAGTTTACAGCGGCAGGGTGAATGTTAGTGTAGAAGTATCAGAAGATAATGTTTTTCTGTTAAAAAGCAAACCGACGGAGTTTTTCATTATTGAATCAGAACCGATATGTAACTGTTGTCAGAAAAAATATTGTTAAAAATAAGGGTTACAAGCAATTAATCTTGTAACCCTATTTTTTTCGCGCATACGCTTTTATACTTGTGCTTGCGGGTTTGTCTTCATCATTTTTAGTAAATTTTTAGTAAGTCAACAATCAATAGTCATCAAACCACTATATGTTGTGGTGAATATGTTTTAAATATAGCACATTTTGTATTTAAAGCAAATTTTTAATTATTTTACCAAAAGAAATGGAAAACTTCAATAGTTTATGCTATAATAATTAAAAACATTTTTATGTGTCAATGCGGAAAATTTGAAGAAAGGAGCGATAACGGACACAAAAGGCTTGAATTTTCATCGCATTTTGTGCGGCGTCCGTATCGCGTGGCGATTAATATGAAGATAGTAATGCTTGACGGCTACACGACAAATCCCGGGGATCTGTCGTGGAATTTTCTTAATGAATTTGGCGAAACGGCCATTTATGACAGAACTCCACCCGACAAAATTATTGAGAGGGCAAAGGACGCCGAAATACTTATAACTAACAAAACTCCGATAACAAAAGATATTATAGACAAACTCTCAAATTTAAAATTCGTCGCTTTGCTCTCAACCGGATACAACATAGTCGATTATATGTATTTAAAAGAAAAAAATATACCTGTTTCAAATATACCGTCATATTCAACCGAGGCCGTCGCTCAGCTCGTTATGGCGTTTCTGCTTGAATTAACCATGAATGTGGGACTTCATTCGCAGTCGGTAAAATCAGGCGAATGGACAAACAGCCGCGATTTTTGCTATTGGAAAACTCCCCTTTCGGAGCTTGCGGGAAAAACTCTCGGCATTTTCGGCTTCGGCAGAATCGGCAGAGCGACAGCTAAAAGAGCGGAAGCGTTCGGAATGAAAATTATTGCCTACACACCCAGAATCCGCGGAAATAATCCCGATTACGTCAAATTCGTTTCTCTTGACGAAATGCTTGCTCTGTCAGATGCGGTAACTATGCATTGTCCCCTTACTCCCGAGACGGAAAACATCGTAAATCATGATTTTATATCGAAAATGAAAAACGGAGCTTATTTTATCAATACTTCACGGGGAACGGTGGTAGATGAAAAGGCGCTTGCCGATGCTCTTAATTCCGGCAAGTTAGGCGGCGCGGGTCTTGACGTTTTGTCAACAGAACCTCCCAAGGCCGATAATCCGCTGCTTACGGCAAAAAACTGTTTTATAACTCCGCATATCGCGTGGGCTTCTTTTGAAACAAGGGAAAGACTTGTATCAATTTTCAAAAAGAATATCGAAGCGTTTATAAACGGGAAACCCCAGAACGTCATAAATTTATAATAACAGATTATATAGTTGTTTACTTGGCATAATTTTCATTTAATTCTCGGTTTAATTGCTTCTTTTTGTAATACTTTAACAAAGATTATTAAAATCAGTTAATTTTTTAACAAAAGACTTGAATATTGAAAAAAAAGCGGTAAAATATAAATGCAAAATAATGCGGCGGTTTTATACCGCAAGAAAACGGAGGAAATTTACTATGTCAGTTAAAGTTGCTATTAACGGTTTCGGCAGAATCGGACGTCTTGCGTTCAGACAGATGTTCGGCGCGGAGGGCTACGATGTTGTCGCTATCAACGACCTTACAAAACCCTCAATGCTTGCGAATCTTCTTAAGTACGATACGGCTCAGGGCGGTTACTGCGGCAAAATCGGAGAAAATCTTCACACGGTATGCGCCGACGACGAAGCAGGCACAATTACTGTAGACGGCAAAACTCTTAAAATCTATGCGGAAAAAGACGCTAAGGATCTTCCCTGGGGTGAAATCGGCGTTGACGTTGTCCTTGAATGTACGGGCTTTTACTGCTCACTCGCTAAATCACAGGCTCATATCGACGCGGGCGCAAAGAAAGTTGTTATCTCGGCTCCGGCAGGCAGCGACCTTAAAACTATCGTTTTCAGCGTAAACGAGAATACGCTTACCGCCGATGATAAAATCATTTCCGCAGCTTCCTGCACAACCAACTGCCTTGCTCCCATGGCTAAGGCTCTTAACGATTATGCTCCGATTCAGAGCGGAATTATGTCAACGATTCACGCTTATACCGGCGACCAGATGATTCTTGACGGTCCTCACAGAAAAGGCGACCTCAGAAGAGCGAGAGCGGGCGCTGCCAATATTGTTCCCAATTCAACAGGCGCGGCAAAGGCTATCGGTCTTGTTATTCCCGAGCTTAACGGCAAGCTTATCGGTTCCGCTCAGCGCGTTCCCGTTACCACAGGCTCAACGACTATCCTTACAGCCGTTGTTAAAGGACAGGACGTTACAAAGGAAGGCATCAACGCCGCTATGAAGGCAGCCGCTTCCGAGTCTTTCGGCTACAATGAGGATCCGATAGTTTCCTCCGACGTTATCGGCATGAGATACGGCTCACTCTTTGACGCTACACAGACTATGGTTGCAAAGATTGCCGATGACCTCTATGAGGTTCAGGTTGTTTCATGGTATGACAACGAGAACAGCTACACCAGCCAGATGGTGCGCACAATCAAGTATTTCGCCGAGCTCGGCTAATACAACAGATTAATTCAACAAAATTTTCTCCCGCAGTTTAAATACTGCGGGAGTTTACTTTTTTATACTATATTTTGGTGTTAATCAATATATCTCGGAAAAAACATAAAACTGCCCCTCATTAATCAAGCAATAAAAAAACAGTAACAGTATATATGTTTATAATTTCACCTTATAATCATATAAATATTTTTTTATTTCAGGCGAAATCCTGTTGCTTTCTGCCGCCTTTTGAATAGTTTTATTGTGTGTCCATGAATCCAGTTTTCTGTTTTCAATAATGCTTATGCTGCTGTCGTACTGTTTTGCGAGAGCGGTTGCGAAAAACCACGCAATCATCATATTTACGTAGTATTCGTCGCTTTTTACAGCCGTCACGATTTCAAGAATTTCAGGAGAGAAATTTTCATCAAGGTAATATTTCATAAGCATACCTATTCCGAATCGCACAGTATAGGTATCGCCGGACTTAATCCATTCCTCTATTTTAGGCAAAAGCTTTTCTGTATTTTTCTTAAAAATTTTAGGCGACATTAAATCGCAGGTCGCCCAGTTGTCAATATACGGTAAAAACTTATCGAGCGCTGCTGTCGTTTTATCGTAATCGCCGATTTTTTCTATAAAAAAACCGTGCAGATTATTTTCCTCATAATATTTATGAGGGAGTTGTTTCATAAAATTCTCTGCGGTTCCCTCTTTCCAAAGCTCCGAAGCGAGCTTTCTTAAAGCCGTGGTTCGGACTCCGATAATCGTGTCTTTTCGTACATTCGGTATAAGACGCGAATGGAACTCCCTGTAATTATCGTCATGAAGCTCAAAAAGACGTTTTTCTATGTATTCGCTCATATCAATCACCATTTTATAATGCCGCAAAAACGCAAGCCTTCACAGTTTGTAACTCGTATGATTATACCAAAATACCCTCTGCTTTTGTTTCGGCGAGTATAAGAAAATCATATATAGGCTTCATAAGCCGCAAATCATCTTTCAGAGTGTCGGCAAGGGAATCCGAAAAGACCAAAGAAAAGTCGTCGCTGTAATGGATAAAGCAAATATTTTTATTATCGAGCCATTTGCGTATGTTATCGGGATAATCGGGATATTTCGTGCGCTTATAGTATTCTCCGTCTATTGTAAAAACACTTTGATTTTCATATGCCTTCAGAGCTTTTTTAAATTCGGGCACGCCGTTTTCAATAAGATTTCGCATACATTTCATTGTTTCGGGTTTTGCCCAATAGTAACCGCAGCCATATGAAAACATCTGCGGACTGAAAGCTACAAAAAATTCCGGATAATGAGGGAAAGCCTTTTTATCTCTTTTAAATGACAGCCACATTGATTCTCTGTAAAGCGACTTGTCATTTGAAAATCTCGTATCGCGGTATATTCGTGAAATTACCTTATTTATTTTTGGAACGGTCACAATTTTTCCGTCCATAGCTTCTATAGCCGGTCCGAGAGCAGACGCAAGCTCCGTCAAAGGCTTTAAAACATATTCATCATATATACTTTTATGCTCATGAAACCATTCTTTACTGTTTGCAAGACGGTTTTTAATTAAAAAATCAAAAGTCTTGGGAGAAAACATTTTTTAACATCCTTTTAATTATTCAGGGCGTGTCTGCATAAGTTCGTACTAAATTTTCTCAAAAATCCATATACCGTCTTATGTAGACACGCCCTAAGCTCCGAGACGCGAAACGTTTTCGGAGCTTAAAACGGTATTGCATTAAAGCGAATCTGCGAGGTCAAGCACAAGTCTTTCTGTTTTATTCCAGCCGAGACACGGGTCTGTTATAGATTTCCCGTATATGCCCTCGCCTATTTTCTGACATCCGTCCTCTATATAGCTCTCTATCATAAGACCCTTTACGAGCTTTTTGATATCTTCGCTGTGACGGCACGAATGAAGGATTTCCTTTGCTATCCTTATCTGCTCAACATATTGCTTTCCCGAATTTGAATGGTTCGTATCTACTATAAGAGCCATATTTTCAAGCCCTTTAGACGAATACATTTCGTAAAGCATTCTTAAATCCTCATAATGATAATTTGGCATGGACTGACCGTGTTTATTGACATATCCTCTCAAAATAGCGTGCGCATAAGGATTGCCGCTTGTTGTCACGTCCCAGCCTCTGTAAATAAAATTATGGCTATGCTGCGCGGCTGTTATGGAATTGAGCATAACTGAAATATCTCCGCTTGTGGGATTTTTCATACCTACGGGGATATCAATTCCACTTGAAACAAGTCTGTGCTCCTGATTTTCAACGCTTCTCGCGCCTATGGCAACGTAAGAAAGAATATCGGATAAATAACGGTATTCCGAAGGATAAAGCATTTCATCGGCGCATACAAGCCCCGATTCCTCAATTGCTTTTGTATGAAGCCTTCTTATAGCAAGAATCCCCTCATACGTATCGGGCTGTTTTTCGGGATCGGGCTGATGAACAAGACCTTTGTAACCGTCACCCGTAGTTCTCGGTTTATTTGTATAAATTCTGGGAATTATGAATATTTTATCCTTGACTTTTTCCTGAAGCGATGCAAGGCGGCAGGTGTAATCAAGAACCGCGTCCTCTCTGTCCGCCGAACAGGGACCTATTACAAGGATAAATTTATCATCTTCACCCGAAAATATTTTTTTTATCTGAGCGTCCCTGCGCTCCTTTACTTCCAATATTTTTTGCGACAAGGGATACTGCTCCTTAACATCCTTAGGTATAGGCAGCTTGCGCTTAAAATCCATTGACATTTTCTTTCCGACTCCTTATACAATAAAATAAGATAAATAATCACCTAATCACCGATGATTTCTTCATTCCTTTAAAGTGATGAATAAAGTATATCATATAAAACCATGATTGTCAATATCTAATAAATATAATTTTAACCGCCATTTATCACATTGTTATTTTCTGCGTCATCATAAATAGCGTTTACAATTTTCACGGCTTTTGAACCCTCCGAACCGTCTATAGAAAATTTCCGTCCTTCCGATAAAGCGCCGTAAAAATCATCAATAAGCAGCTTATGACTTGAGCCCCAATAGCTCTTTTCTCCCGAAGCCTTTTTGAACGTAACCGTTTCTTTTTCCTTACCGTTACGATAAATATTAAGCTCGTCATACATGACGATTTTGCCCTTTTCACATATTATTTCAAGAAAAACAGGCGAATTTTCCGCAAAACACAGGGAGCCGAAAAACATCGCGGTTACCCCGTTTTTGAACTCAAAAACAGCGTCCGCCGTATCCTCGGTTTCAATTTTACCCCTGAACCTTTTCCTTGATATTGTAGCCTTAACGCTTTCAATATCGGAGCCGGCGAACCACTGCATCAGGTCAATGGTATGAAGCGCCTGATTGATTGCAACGCCACCGCCTTCCTTATCGAGCGTTCCGTGCCAGTCGTCGGAGTTAAAATAATTATCGCGTCTGTCCCATGTAACTATTCCTTTTACGGCCTTTACGTCTCCGAGTTCCCAGCTGTCAATAATGCTTTTTATGTAAACGGACTGCGCGTTATATCTGTTCTGAAAACATACCCCGAGATGTACTTTGTTTTCAGCCGCACATTCGGACATTTTTACGGCGTCATGATACTTTATCGCCGGCGGTTTTTCACACAGAACGTGTTTTCCTTTGTTCATAGCCGATACCGCCATCGGAAAATGAAGATAGTGCGGCGTACAGATATGAAGAACGTCAAATTGGTTCCATTCGAGCATATCATCTATATTATAAAACGCTTTGGCATTATATTCCGACGCCTTTTTATCCGCTCTTTCTTTTATAATATCGCATACGGCGGCTATAACGCATTTGTTATTCTTTTTCAATGCATCAAAATGTACCGAGCTTATGTTTCCGCAGCCAATAACGGCGGCTCTGAAAATATCCATTGTATCAATCTTTCTTTTGCAATCTTAGTAAAGCCGAAATTTATCGGGCGCTTAATTGCATATATTATATAATAGCTCAATTTTTATTGCAAGAGTTTTTACATATCATATTCCGAAAAAATTGTTTGATGCCACATTGTGCGGCTGCATTAAAAGAACACAGGCGGACAAAATCCGCCTGCGTTCTCTTCCTTTTCATTTTTCCGCCGTTACGACGCTTTCATTTTAAGTCTGAGTTTATCGCTTATCATGGCAATAAATTCGCTGTTTGTGGGCTTTCCTCTCGTATTTTGTATCGTATAGCCGAAATACGCGCTCAAAACGTCTACGTCTCCCCTGTCCCACGCGACCTCTATAGCGTGGCGTATAGCTCTTTCAACTCTTGACGCCGTTGTATTAAATGTCTTTGCAACCGTCGGATAAAGCAGTTTTGTTACCGAATTCATCATATCTGTGTTGTTTATCGAAAGAATTATCGCTTCTCTCAGATACTGGTACCCCTTTATATGCGCCGGAACTCCGATTTGATGCATTATCTCGGAAACAGTGATTTCCAAATCTCCTTCAATGCGGCTTTTTACTTCATGTGGCGGCGCAATAAAATCGGCGCCGTGTTTTCTCTCCCATGAGGTCATCTGAGTTATTCTTTCGGCTACGGTTTCGGCGTCTACCGGCTTCAGAAAATAATAGTCCGCTCCCAAGGACAATACCTGCTGCTCAAATAAGGGATTATCACTGCCGGAGAGCACGCAAATAACAGGTTTTTTCAAATTTGACATTTCACGAATCTTTTTCAGTACTCCCAAGCAGTCAACTCTTTGCATAAAAGCGTCCATTAATACTACGTCGGGTCTTTTCTTTTCAATCCCCCTGATTACTTCCGTGCCATCCTTGGGAACAATTGAAACTTCATATCCGTAACGCTCCAGAACTTTTGCACAAGAATTACCAAAATCACCCTGACTTTCTGTTAACAATACCTTGAGTTTCTCTGTCATAATAATTTATCCTTTCTGTCACTGATTTTTTCGCAGTGATTTTAATGTATTCCATATTCTCTTCCCTTAATTTCCCTTATCTGTACCATATTTTACCATTTATTTTAATAGTTGTCAATACTTTTTTAGGATTTATTTCTCTTTTTTAGAAAAAAATAAGACTAATATATAAAAGATAATATTATAAAATCGAAAAAAATCAGATTATTAAAAGTTGTTTGTTTGAAATTCAATCTTCTGTAAAGCTTATTATAAGAGAATATAGGCAATACCGCATAATTATTGTCGTGCAGATGTGCCATGATATTTTTCGTCAGATTGACAAAAGCGAGGAAGGAATACTGACGTATTTCAATGAGCTTTTGGCAAAAATGACGGAAAATATCGGTACAGATGTGCGGCAAAGGCGGTAGCCGCTAATTGTGCGGTTTTGCCTATATCTGCCAAGTGAGAAAAATTTTCCGTTTTATAAAATAAATTTCAGTTTTCCGATTGCAAATTTAATATCAATGTGGTATCATAACAAAAGATTGTTTAAAAATAGACAATTGCACAAGGGCGAGGTATTTTTTCGCCGCTAAGGAAATACTGAATAACAATTCTGTTCTTTACGCAAAAAAAACATTACGGAGCATCAAGGAAAATGGATATCAGGATATTTAAAAATTCATATGAGTTAAGCTGCGCCGCCGCAGATTTAATCGCCGAAGCGATAAAAAGAAAAAACGCCGTACTCGGTCTTGCCACAGGAGCTTCTCCCAAAGAAACATATGACCGTCTTATTGAAAAATATAATAAAGGCGAGATTTCATTTAAAAATGTTACGACCTTTAACCTTGACGAATACTGCGCGATTCCGAGAACAGATAAACACAGTTACTTTACATATATGTGCGAATCGCTTTTTAACCATGTTGACATAAAGGAAGAGAATATTCATGTTCCGGACGGAAATCCCGAAAATACAGAGGAATACTGCGCATCATATGACGAAGCGATAAAAAATGCCGGAGGCATAGACATACAGCTTTTGGGAATAGGTAGAAACGGTCATATCGGCTTTAACGAACCGTCCGATTCCTTTACAAAAGGAACATACAAAGTAAAGCTCTCCGACAGCACCGTGGAGGCCAACAAAATTTATTTTTCATCAAACGATAAAATGCCCGAGTACGCTATAACCATGGGCGTTGAATCAATTCTTAACGCAAAGGAAATTATTCTTATAGCGCAGGGCAAGGCAAAAGCCGAAGCGGTAAACAATATGATAAACGGCGAAATTTCACCGTCCTGCCCCGCGTCGATTCTCAGAAAACATAATGCCGTACATATTTTTCTTGACGGTGAAGCGGCGTCGCTGCTTTGATAAAAAGAATTTTATGCAATACCGTACAAAGACCGATTACGCCTTTGCGCACAAACCTTGCGCGGCGTTGCATTAAGCCATAAATTCATGAGGTGTTCATATATGCAAAAAGCTGTTTCATTATTGATTTTATCTGCTGTTTTACTTTCCATTTTACTTTGCGGCTGCGATTCAGGCGGTAAAGAGGAAGAAACAACGGATAATAGCGAAAGCATATCTGTAGCGATAGAAAAATCATCTCCCATAACAAAGGGAAATCTTATTACAAAAGCTAAAATAGACGGAAACAACAACATTAACGTAGAGTTTTATGACAATAACGGAAATCTCGCGGAATTGTTCGTATGGGACGGTGAAAATCAAAAATCGCATACTGTTATGACATATTCGGAATCAAAAAAAATGATTACAAAAGAAGAACTTACCCCGACAGGGAATCACAGTCTTTTCACATCGTATCAATACGATTCTTCCGACGCTCTTGTTCAGTCCACGGTAAGCGAATATGAGGACGGGATTCTCACTAAGGCGACGACGTACGATAAGGATAATAACGTTATAGGATACTCTGTTTCAGAGCGCAACGATTCCGATCAGGTTTCAAAAATAGAAAGATATGACGGAGAGGACAAACTTCAGGAATATTTTGTATATGATTATGATGAAAACGGACGCACGTCAAAATCTTCCACTTATAACGGCGACGGCACATTAAAAAAATATACGGTTTTCACATTTAATGATGACGGCAGACTTACCGAGGAGCATTATTATGATGGAAACGACAAGCTTACAGAGTATTATATATACGATTACTATGAAAGCGGCAACAGGAAGTCGTTATCTTATTACGGCGCCGACGGAAAGCTTATATCTTCCGACAGTTTTGAAGACACCACTCATTAAACATTTCTCCCGGTTTATGCAATCGGGGGATTTGTTTTGTTAAAAAAATATCAAAATATCGGTATTAATTTTTTAAAAATATTGATTTAATTGTTCTGTTTTGTTATAATAAAAATTGTGTGAATACATCAAAAAAGGAGATAGAAAAAATGTACGATGTTGCAATCGTCGGCGCGGGTGTAACCGGCGCGATGACGGCGCGTGAGCTTTCAAAGTACAATATCAAAATCGCGCTTCTTGAAAAGTGCAATGACGTTGCTATGGGTTCGACAAAGGCAAACAGCGGTATTGTCCATGCGGGCTTTGACGCCGCCGAAGGCAGTCTTATGGCAAAGATGAACGTTAAGGGCTGTTCCATGATGGCTGAAACCTGCAAAAAGCTTAACGTGCCGTATAAAAACAACGGTTCGCTTGTTGTCGCATTTTCCGAGGAGGAAATGAAGCACCTTGACACTCTTTTTGAAAGAGGCGTTAAAAACGGCGTTCCCGATATGAAAATCATCTCAAAAGACGAGCTTCTTAAAATGGAACCGAATCTTAATCCTGACGTTTTCGGCGCTCTTTACGCTCCTACTGCCGGCATAGTATGTCCGTACGAGCTTACTATAGCCGCGGCGGAATGCGCGGTTAAAAACGGCGTAGAGTTTATTCGTAACTGCGAAGTAAAATCGGCAAAAACAGACGATGAAAAAATTACGCTCGATACAACTCAGGGTGAAATAGAAGCTAAATACGTAATCAACGCAGCGGGAGTTTTTGCGGACGATCTTGCAAGAATGCTCGGTGATGACACTCTGCATATAACGGCGAGAAAGGGCGAATATTTTCTGCTTGACAAGTCTGTGGGAAATACGGTAAGCCACACGATATTCCAATGTCCGAGCAAAATGGGCAAAGGTATACTTGTCGCCCAAACTGTTGACGGGAACCTTCTCATGGGCCCCACAGCCGAAGATATAGACGATAAATCAAATGTAGCGACTACAAATTCGGGACTTGACACAGTTAAAAAATTCGCGGCGAAAAGCGTCCCCTCGGTAAGCGCAAGAAACGCAATTACGTCTTTTTCGGGACTCCGCGCGCATGCCGACGCACATGAATTTATTTTAGGCGTAAGCGAAAAGAATCCGAGACTTATAAACGCGGCCGGAATCGAATCTCCCGGACTTTCTTCCGCTCCAGCGATAGCCGAGTATCTGTCCGATACCGTAAAATCCGTTTTGAGCGATATAAAAATAAAAGAAAATTACGACGATACAAGAAAAGCTCCCGTAAGATTCAGACACATGACGGACGACGAACGCGCAGAGCTTATAAAGAAAAACAGCTCGTACGGACGCATAATATGCCGTTGCGAAACAGTAACGGAGGGGGAAATAATAGACGCCATAAAGGCTCCTGCGGGCGCAAGGGACGTTGACGGAGTCAAGAGAAGAACCAGAGCCGGAATGGGCAGATGTCAGGGCGGCTTCTGCGGCTCAAAGGTCGTTGAGATTCTCGCGCGAGAGCTCGGTTGCGATATAAACGAAATTACCAAATTCGGCGGTAATTCAAATATCCTGTTTGATAAAACAAAGTGAGGTGAGAATAATGATAAACTATGATCTTGCGGTTATCGGCGGAGGTCCTGCCGGAATGGCGGCGGCTCTTAAAGCAAAGGAATGCGGAGTTGAGAAAATTGTTATTCTCGAACGCGCGGAAACACTCGGAGGAATCCTTGAACAATGCATACATACCGGCTTCGGTCTGCATTATTTCGGCGAGGAGCTTTCGGGTCCCGAGTACGCCGCAAAATTTATCGACCTTGTTAAAGAAACCGATATCGACGTAAAAGTCAACACGATGGTGCTTTCGGTAAGCGAAGATAAAACAGTAACCGCCGTAAACACTTCCGACGGTCTTATAAAAATTCAGGCAAAGGCGGTTATACTTGCTATGGGCTGCCGCGAAAGACCGAGAGGCGCGCTCCAGATAGCAGGTACGCGCGCGTCAGGCATTATGACTGCCGGAACAGCTCAGAAGTACGTCAATATAGACGGATATATGCCCGGTAAAAAAGTCGTAATACTCGGCTCGGGCGATATAGGTCTTATTATGGCGAGAAGAATGACACTCGAGGGCGCGGAAGTTAAGGTCGTCTGCGAGCTTATGCCTTTCTCGGGCGGTCTTACAAGAAATATAGTACAGTGTCTTAATGATTTCAATATTCCTCTGAGACTTTCGACAACCGTTATCGAAACTCACGGTAAAGAAAGACTTGAAGGCGTTACCATAGCTCAGGTGGACGATAAACTTTGTCCAATTCCCGGAACCGAGGAATATATCGAGTGCGATACGCTTATGCTCTCCGTAGGGCTTATTCCGGAAAACGAGCTTACAAAACAGGCCGGTATTTCGCTTGACAGAATCACGAACGGAGCGATAGTAAACGAAATGAGAGAAACCGACTGCGACGGAATTTTCGCCTGCGGCAACGTTCTTCAGGTTCACGACCTTGTCGATTATGTAACACTTGAATCGCAGATTGCGGGAGAGGGCGCCGCAAGGTACATTCTCGGAAAAGATAGCGGTGAAAAGGTCTATATTAAAACCGTTCCCGAAAACGGCGTAAGATATATAGTTCCTCAAAAGGTCAACATTAAATCAAAAGAGGATATAAAGCTCTATTTCAGAGTAGGCGCTATTTATAAAAATAAAAAACTTACCGTTGAAGCCGGAGGAAAAGTAATTTCATCAAAGAAAAAAGTAAAGCTTGCGCCGGGTGAAATGGAAAATGTCGTCATACCGTCGGACGTTTTGGCTTCACTTGGCGGTACAGACACTATAAAAGTCAGAGTGGAGGATTAACGAAATGAAAAAAGATATGAACTGCGTTGCGTGTCCTTTAGGCTGTCTTATTACTGTTGAATACGAGGGCAGCGAGGTTATCTCCGTCAAAGGCAACACCTGCAAACGGGGCGACGCATACGCGAGAACGGAAATAACAAATCCCGTTCGCTCCATACATTCGACCGTAAAGGTGAACGGCGGCGAACATCCCGTTGTTCCCTGTAAAACTTCGGGACCGATTCCCAAAAGCGCTATTTTTGACGTTATGAAAGAAATCAATAAAGTAACCGTTGACGCTCCCGTAAAAATCGGGCAGGTGTTTATAAAAAACGTATGCAATACGGGCGTTGATATTGTGGCAACAAACAACGATAACGGAAAATAATCAAAGAACAGCCGCTGCGCAAAAAACAGCGGCTTTTGCGATTATAGGAGAATACGTAAATGAAATCGTACGAAATCGCGGCGGATACACGTCCGACTGAAAGACAGCTTAAATGGCAGGATATGGAGTTTTACGCCATTATTTATTATGGCATGAACACTTTTACGGGTAAAGAAATCGGAGACGGTTTCACAGTTCCCGAAACATTCTGTCCCGAAAACATAGACACCGACGAATGGGCCGAAACAATAAATCTTGCAGGTATGAAAGGTATTGTACTCACGGCAAAGCATTATGACGGATTCTGCAATTGGCCCACACAAACCACTGATTACAGCGTCGCTTCGTCAAACTGGCTCGGCGGCAAGGGCGATCTTATAAAAACCGTCAGCGAATCCGCAAGAAAATTCGGTCTTAAATTCGGACTTTATATTCCGGTTTGGGACAGACACGAAAAGTCATTTAAAGATTCGTCCGGCTCATACAATAAGTTTTTTATGGCGCAGCTTCTTGAGCTTATAACGAATTACGGCGAGCTGTTTACAATAGTCCTTGACGACAGATGCGACGATGTTATGCGCTTCGATTTTGATTATAGCTCGGTATACAAGGCGATAAGAGAGCGTCAGCCGAACTGCGCTGTCGTGTTCAGAGGTCCCGACGGCAGATGGGTCGGAAACAGCAGGGGCGTTACAAGAGCGGCCGAATGGAGCACAGTTCCCGCCTCATACGGCTTTAATGAGGACGGAACTATTCCCTACTCCAAAATAAAAAAGAAAGACGGACAAATGGAAACCGATATCGGCTCGGGGAAAGCTATAAGGCGTGAAACGGATTTTATATGGGCCCCGTGTGAAGTCAACTACCCAATGCGTCCGCACTGGTTCCACAAAAAAGACGACGATATGCTTTCAAAAACCAAAGATAAGCTGCTTAATATTTATTACAGAACGGTCGGAAATAATTCAAATCTTATGCTCGGTATCGCTCCCAATAAAAAAGGAAAGCTTCATGAAACAGATATACAAATCCTTAAATCCACGGGACATGACCTTGAAATAATATTCGGATATAATCTTATTAATGACAGCAAGGTAACGGCTTCAAGCGAATTGAGCGGAATTTATAAGATAAAGAATGTGACGGCCGACAATGAAAGCTTTTGGTCGCCCTCGCAAAGCGATAAAAGGCCGGAGCTTATAATTAAATTTGACAAACCTGAAATGTTTGACAAAATTATTTTAAAAGAGCATATAAGGAACGGAGAACACGTCGAAAAATTTACAATTTTTATAAATGTAAAGAACAAATGGAAAAAATATTCAGGCGGAACGGTAATCGGACATAAAAAAATATGCGCCGAAAAACCGGCAGAATCCGACAGCATTAAAATCGTATTTGAAAAATACAGAAAAAATATTGAAATATCATTTATACAGGTGAATTAGGGCGTGTCTGCACAATCTAAATAACAAAAACAAAAACTGCCGAAATCAGTCGGCAGTTTTTTACAATAAATTTTATTCGCCTTTCATTTCAAGAAGCTGCTGAGTGCCGTTGAACGCATCAACTGAGAGCTTTACAGAATCAAAAATAGCGGATTTAATGTCATCGGGCGTTACTCCGTACGCTTCACAGTATTTTTTATCAATAAAGGTGCATCTGCACATTATTTCGGCAAGTCCGACCGGGTCGATACCGCCCTGAACTCCTCTGTCGGCGTACTGTTTTCTCATATAAAGTCCAAAAATCTTGAATGACCACTTAGGAATATTGATAATACCTCTCTTGGGGTCATCCATAGCCGCGTGAACAATGCGGAGGAAATCATTCCATGAAAGGTTATAATAGCCTACGGGAATAGCGTTACCGCCTACATTCTTTTCAGCCGCGCCGCATATAACCTCGGCTACCTGACGAACCGTTACCATAGTTGTACCGCCCTTCGGATACATTGTGCAGGGCTTCATATTTGCAAGCTGCTCTATGAGTATGACCCATACGGGCTTTCTTCCGGGCTGAGTACCGAAGATATAAGGAAGCTCAAGAACGGCAACGTCCATAGTACCGTCCTCGGCAAAGCTTAAAGCGACTTCTTCCTGCTCAATACGGCTTCTTATGTACGGATGGTGTTTTGTAAGCTCAAGCTCGGGCCATTCCTTTGCGAAATATGAAAAATATGAGCCGAGTACTACCGAATGTTTTATGCCGACCTTCTTCGCGATAGTAAGAAGTCTTCTTACAGGCTCGATATTGTATTTCCTGTATGCTTCATAAACGGGAGCAGGAAATTCAACTCTCTCGTCAACGCCTGCGGCAAAAACAAACGTATCCGAGCCTTCCATGAGCTCCGCTACTTCATCGTCCGATTTTTCGAGATAATTAGCAAAAATTATCTCCATTTCGGGTGCTATCGGAGCGCCTTGGGGAAGAGGAGGCAAAGCAAGAGTTTTAACGGAATGTCCGCGGTCAATAAACATCTGTGCCGCGGCTGAACCCAAAAGTCCTGTGCCGCCAATCATAAATACTTTCATAAGTACACACTTCTTTCATTTAAATTCCGAAATTTATTATAATACAAACGGTTCCGTATATCAACAAAAATACGGAACCATTAACATATTATTTACAAATTACCATTTTTTATTAATGCTGAAATTAATGCTGAAAATTTGTTGATTATCAACCGCGGTTGAACCAATTCTTATAATCCTGGAAGAACATACCTATTGCTCTGAAAATACTCGCAATGTAATTGAGGAACTTTATAAGAAAGCTTTGCTCCTGCGTTGTGTCTTCACCGTTGTGGTCGTGTCCGATATCCTGTACCTGTTCGACTATTTCCCAGGAAAAATCCGCAAACGCCGCGTGATGGTCGGAAAGGCTTCTGCCTGTATCATCACAGATCTCGGAATATTTAAAGTCTGTGCAGGAAATTTTAATGCCGTTTCCGCTCGCGTAGCAGAACCTTTCAACCGAATCATAATGTCCGAATGACATATCGGGCGTCATATCGGTGCGGCGCGCGTATCTATAATACTCATCGTAATTTTCAGGATCTTCTTTAATATTTTCTATGGACATAACAGCCCACGCGTCGTTAAGGTGTGCCGCCTCAAGAAGATTTGACACAAGCTTATCGCTGACAGTATCATCTTCCGTATGAATATTCGCGCTGAAATCGCCCGTTACAAGAACAGCATGGTCATAAGTGCCTGTATTTTCGTCATACACAGAGTGCTTCATTATATAATTCGCAAGCTGTGTGAACTGAGCCTGTCTGACTTTTACGGAATTTTCATCAATATCCTCGTCCGCATGAATATTATAAATATCAAGATAATATCCCTTAGCAAGCTCTATCGTCGTTACCTCAATGCCCTTATAGGTTTTGGAATCGCCGCCCTCGCCCAAAAAGCCGGATGATTTTTCCCAGCTTACTCTATCATCGTTATACATGAAATATCTTGAAAAAATATTAAGTCCGTCGCCGAGAGGAGCGCCGCCCGAATGGTTTGACTGATGTCTTACGGCTACCTTATTATCCGAATCAAGTCTGTTTGGATAATTGGTCATTGCGTTTCTTAAATACATATCATAGTTGAAATCTTCCTGAATGGCAACTATATCATAATTAAGACTGTTAAGCTTGCGTCCGATTGTTATAGAATCTCCCCACACGTCTCTGCCGTTCGGCTCGTCGTAGTTAAATTCGGGATAACCCTGAACATTATAGTTTACGGCATTAAACGTGCCAGTAGTCCCTATAACGGGATTCGGATGACAAATATCATGCTCTGTATGCTCGTCATTGGCGAAAGCAACGGTTCCCATGCTCATGCAAACGACAAGAACGGAAAGAAATACGCAAATAAATTTTCTTAATTTTCGCATAATATCACCTTTATCATAATTTATAAAGTCATTATAGCATTAATTAATAATTTTGTCAATATCTATCATTGAGCAATTCCGTAAGTTGAGATATTATAATTCTGCTCTGAAAGCGTTTTTGCGACGCGGAATACGTTGTTTGAATCGTGTATAAAGTAATAATAATCGGTATCGGGAGCGTTGAGAACAGCCTCAATTGCATTTTTACCCGGATTACATATCGCGCCTACGGGCATTGCGCCGCATTTATATGTGTCATATAACTCATTGTATGCGGATATTTCGCTTTCACTGAGTCCGGATTTATTAGCCGCGATATAAACTTTTGTGGAATCGCACTCAAGCCTCATTCCCGCGTCAAGACGGTTAAACAGAATAGAACCGACTACGGGCATATCCGCGCCGACAGCCTCTTTTTCAACTATCGAAGCAAGCTTTATTATCTGGTCCACAGTCATTCTGCGTTCTTCTGCGAGAAGAGAGTAATTGTCTGTCCATCTGTTTTTAAAGTTATTAAGGAATTTTTTTATAACGCTTTCGGGGTTTTCACCTATATAAAAATCGTACGTATCGGGGAACAGATAGCCTTCAAGCTTTATATAACGGTTCTCGGAATCCGCCGCGGATTTAAGGAAATCAAATTCTTCCGAAAAATCGACGTTGTTTATAGTTTCCAATATTTTTTCACGGCTGCATACCTTTTGCTCGTTAAGCATTTCTATTATCTGGTCGGCGGTATAGCCTTCGGGGAATGTCAAAGTAACGGTCTTTGCTTTTGACGACGAATTCTTAATTGTATTCAGCATATTTTCAAGACCCATTGAGCGGTGGAACTGATATGTTCCGCCGATATAGCCGCCGTCCTCATAGCCGATATATTTAGCGGCCAGCTTACAGAACCATGCGTTTTTGATTACGCCGGCGTCATCAAGCGCGTCAATGACCTTATCCGTATTCATTCCGTCCTGAATAACGACAGAGACAGTCTTGTCCTTTTTTTCGGAAACGTTTATAGCCAAAATGTCGTTTACACACGATATGACAACGCCCGCTATAAGTGTTGAAATTGAAATTACCGCGACGAGAATAACTCCGACTCTCATTAAATTATTCAAAAGCATTTTACGTCTGGCGGCTTTTCTCTTTTCATTTTTAATCATTTCGGGCGTCATCTGCCCCGGAGGTGTAGGAGTATTTCTTTTCGGCAACGGGCGGTTCGCTCCCGGCTGATTATGATTCGTGCTTACGCCTGAATTAAAATTCGCATTATTACTCCGTCGGTTTTGTCCGCTTATATTATTGACGTGCGTTTTCTGAGCGCTTCCGGCAGCGCCGACAGCTTTTTTACCGCCGGCGTTTATTTTTCTGTACTGATTACCCGAATCGGATTCGGGATTTATATTCGGTCTGCCCGGATTATCCATAAGTTAAATCCTCTCATTAATGATTTATCAATAACAACATTGAATTGTTGACTTTATCTCGTTTGCTTTTTCTCTTGAAATAAGATACGTTATGATTTCAAACGCAAATTCCGAAGCCGACCCCGCACCTTTTGCCGTTATAACGTTGCCGTCCGTCACAGCGTATTTTTCGGAAATTTTCGCGCCGTAAAGCTCGCTTTCAAATCCGGGAAAGCATATCGCTTCCCTGCCATTTAAGAGATTTTTATGACCGAGCACAGACGGAGCCGCACATATAGCCGCGAGCAATTTATTGTTTTTAACGCAAAAATCAATCGCGGACTGAACCTCGGGCGATTTTTCGAGATTCCTTGTGCCAAGAGAGCCTCCCGGGAGAACTACGCCGTCCAAATCATCGGTAAGCTTGATTTCATCTGCTAAAATATCGCTTATAATCGGTATATTATGAGCGCCGATAACGGTTTTGCCGGTAACCCCGACGGTTACGGTTTTTATTCCCGCGCGCCTTAAATAATCAATAGGCGTAAGCGCCTCAACTTCTTCAAATCCTTCGGCTAAAAATACATATACCATTTTTTGTTCTTCCTTTCATAAACGCCTTATGCACATTAAGAATTTACATACAAGGCTGTCCGAGATAAATATTATTTTCAATGCTTTCGCCGTTAAGACTTAAAATCATTCCAGCGTCTTTTATTTCGCTTTTAAAGCTTGGTATATTTACTTCGGGCGGAGTTTTTATTACAATCCTGTCATATCCCGAATCGGCGGCGACAGATAACGCATGACCGAAATTGCCGCCCGATGAAAGCGCTTCCTCTATATAAAGCGTATTTGACCGTTTATCCGTATTGCCGATTATCAGCGTTTTAACCTCGTCGTCAAAGACCACACCGTATTCAAAGCCGTATTTATGTGCGCAAAGCTCAGCAAAATCAAGATATGAAGCGGGAAAGGCGATATACTCTTCCGACGGGGTAAATTCAGTCAAATCGCAATATGAAACGGACGAATTGAAATAGCGTCTGCCCTTGAAAGAATCAAGCTGGCTGATTCCGATATCATAATAACGCGCTTTCATAGCCGGAACAAAACCGAACTTTTTATAATAATTATAAAGCGAGTCCTCGGCGGGATACAAAAACAGATACTCATACCCCGCGAACGGCAAAAGGTATTTTGCGTATTCTATCATTTCCGACATAAAGCCTTTTCCTCGGTATTCGGGCAGCGTCGCGGCGGCGTATAAATACTTCGCCCTGCGGCTTTCATTGGCTGTTATTATATCGGCGTCAATAAGATAAAACGCGGAAACGACCTTACCAGCGGCCTTATAACAGAATATATCTTTTAAATCAACGGTATAATCAAAAAAGAAATCAATAACGTCATCTTCGTCTCCGAATACGGTTTTCCAAAGAGATTTGAGCGACGGAACGTCTTCTTCAAACGCTTTATATTTTCTCATCGGGTCATCTTTAAGTACAGCTGAATATTTATTCAGCAAAAATTCGGGACAGTAAGACAGCTTCGCTTTTCTGAGGCCCTCGGCGCCTGTGTCCTCTTCCCTGTTTACATAATCGTATGTGGAAAGCATAAGCTTTGTAAAGCCGTTGTTTATAACGGGATAAGCGTCCTTATAATCGGGAAGCGTTTTTTCATAGTGAGTACAGAAGGTGTTGTTTTTAATGGGTTCACCCATTGTAAACGCAACGGGTTTACCGTCGGCGTAAAGCAAAGCTCCAGAAAAACAAAGCTCCTTATAATTGTCCAAAGCTTTGAATATGGCGTTATGCTCATATTTAAGCTCAGCCGAGTTACCGTCTCTTTCGGCAAGCCACTCATTTTCTATCTCATAGCAATATTTTATATTGTCGTCGGTTATCGGGTCGCATGAAATATTATCATGATTTCTGAAAAATGCGTTTATATGCCCTTTTTTACCGTGAAATTTTTTACCGGGAAGCTCCGTCATATTTTTTATGCTGTATACATACTCCGAATCGTCCCTGTCATATGAAAAATCAAATTCATCCGGAAACATTTCCTCAAGCTGTTTTTTATGTTCTTCAAGGAGCTGATAAATTCGGAAAATCTGTCCTTTCTCACGCGCCTCCTCCATCATCGCTTTTACGGCGGCTTTTATATCGCCCTTGCCCGAGGGATAAACGTAATAACAGCCGTCCCTGTCCGCGCCGCGTATAAGAAGCAGACCGCCGTATTCCGCGATTTTCACGCTGTATGCTTCGCACCACGCGAAAATACTGCCGAAACTGAAACAAGTGCCGTCGGTTGTCCCCTCATTTACGCGTGAAATAATCAGTTCTCTGTCCCGAAGCCCGGGTTTTCTGAAATTCAGCATTATAGTTACCTTTCATATCTCATAACAACATAATATCATAAATTTTTCGATAAAACAAGGTTTTTACAAAATTGTCATTTTTTTACCGACTCATTTTTATCTTCTTTATATTTGCCCCATTTAAAGCGCTCCGAAAACTGTCTGTAGACTTCGGGCATATAACTCGCGAATGCCAAAAAAGTCATAATAAGAGCAATAACCACGCATACCATCATAACCGTATCCGGCAAAGTAAAGACGGAATTGAAAGCGCCTACCTCGGGACCGAATGCCATTATAAGGAGCATTACGACGTAGAACGCGACAGTAGCGGCTTTTCCGTAAATCTCGGCGGCTCCGGGTCGCATGTCCATAGCAATCATGAACGCTCCGCCAACAACCATTACGAGATCTTTCGCTATAAACAAAAGAAATACCCACGAAAAAATGTTAAGCGTATGATTTTCAGCGGCGTGAAATTTAAGGAAAAGTATTAGTGCGATTGTAAAAATGGTCAGCTTGTCCGCGACGGGGTCGAGAATTTTTCCGAGATTGCTCACCTGATTAAATTTTCTCGCAATTTTCCCGTCAAATAAATCCGACAGTCCCGAAATCGCAAGCACTATTACGGCCGCCACTATATGACCTTTATAGAACAAAACGGCGAATACGGGGATAAGAAGAATACGGATAAACGACATTAAATTGGGAACGGTTTTCCAGTTTTCAAATAAATAAGCTATTTTTTCTTTCATATTTATCACTCCGGTGAAAATGAATTATTATATATTGTGTTCATATCGATACAATATGCTAAATTTTGCCGAAAAGATGCGTGTTGCGCTTAATGTGAACACACTCTAAAAACTTCAAAATTTATACAGTTTAAGGCAATACCGCATAATTATTGTCGTGCAGATGTGCCATGAGATTTTTCGTCAGATTGACAAAAGTGACGCA
>CANRNI010000041.1 GCA_947631945.1 uncultured Clostridia bacterium | reverse complement strand
ATTACTGTCGCAAGTTTTTTTCAACTTACTTTTATCTCAGGGTTCCTTATCGTCGTTGTTTAATTTTCAAGGTCCATTTTCGCTCTTTTTTCCCGTCCGTAAAGGGCGTTCTCTCTTGAGCGCTTGTTCATAATACCACACGAAAACAGACTTGTCAACACTTTTTTTCAATTTTCACGAACTTCTTTTAAACGCCGCCGAGTGTTTAAGTTGTGTCTTGCGTCAAAAATGCTTATTCTGCGTCCATTCTGTCTGTTTCGGCATACTGCTAAAAGTTAAAACACTTGATTTTTACTACTCCGCTCTTATCACATGAATTAAAACTTGCATTATAATCAATGTTTCCGAAAACAAGTTCCGGAGCAATCTCTTTCAGCGGAACAAGCACAAATCCGCGCTCGCCTATTCTCGGGTGTGGCAGAGTAAGCTCAGGCGTAACCATTCGGATATCATCATATATAAGCAAATCGATATCCAGGATTCGAGGCGAATTTTTAAAGGGTCTTTCACGTCCAAATGCGGCTTCTATTCCGAGACATCCTCCCAAAAGAGCCGACGGAGATAAATCGGTATTCACTCTTACGCAAACGTTATAAAAATTATCCTGCTCCTTGTATCCCCAAGGCTCCGTTTCAAATATATCGGATACTTTTTCCGTAAATGTCAGAGGCAGATGATTCAGCGCGTCAACGGCAGAGCGGATATTTTTTTCCCTGTCACCCATATTTGTGCCTATGCCGATATATGCCGTACTCATTCTCTATCCCTCGTAATTTCAACGGCTACATAGTCAAAATCAGCTTTAACAGGAGCGTCGGGCTTTTTAAGCAAAACCTTCACCGTTTGAATCTGCGTAAATTCTTCCAATATGCCATCGGCAACCTTTTCCGCAGCCTTTTCTATCAAATTATATTTTTCCGCCGTAAAAACTTTTCTCACAAGCTTAATTATTTTTGCGTAACTTACTGTTGAATCAACGTCATCATTTTCGCCTGGCGTCTTTAAATCGAGATAGCAATCAATATCAAGCAAAAATTTTTGTCCTTCGATTTTTTCTTCGGGGTTCACTCCATGATATGCATACAGCTTCAGGTCCTTTATTATTATTCTATCCATTATTACATATTTATCTCCTTTCCGCGATACTGTCAGAATGTGTTTACACTATTACATTATAATTTAATGCAAACACGCTCTAAAAACGGCAACGGACTCTGCGGCTTCTCTTACATCGTGGACGCGTATTATATCGGTTCCTTTCATAAGAGCGATAACATTCGCCGCGACTGTACCTATAACTCTCTTATCGGCTTCCGCGACGTTTGTAACCGCTCCTATAAACCGTTTTCTTGAAAGTCCCGTAAGGAAAGCTGTATCGCTCCTTATAACCGCGTCAAGATTTTTAAGAAGCTCGATATTTTCATCTGTATTTTTTGCGAATCCAAAGCCCGGGTCAAGGCACATATATTCTTTTTCTATGCCAAAGTCCGCGCATTTTTTAAGCATTTCATCAAAATATGAATTTACGTCCGCCGCGACTCCGTTCTTATAATCCAGCACTGTATCCGCAGGAACGTTTCCCGTATGAGTTATTATCCAGCCCGCGTCATATTTTTTTACTGCGGACGCCATTTTCGGATTAAAAAAGCCGCTTACATCATTAATTATATGAGCGCCGTTTTCAAGGCTCCATTCGGCACATTCGGGATTTACCGTATCGACCGATATTATTATATCGGGAATATCCTTCAGCTTGTCAAGAATACCGTCAAGCCTTAATATCTCCTCCTTAGGAGTAACGGGTTTACTGCCGGGTCTTGTTGACATCGCTCCGATATCTATAATCTCGGCTCCGTACCGGAGCATTTCCTTAGCGTGACGAAACGCCGAATCTTCCGAGATAAATTTACCGCCATCGGAAAATGAATCGGGAGTGACGTTCAGTATTCCCATTATATGTCCTCCGCCGTCCAAACGCATACAGCCGTTTCTGTATTTAAAAAATTTCATATTTTAATTCTCCGAAATAATTTATCAATAAAAAGTCTAATATATTATATAATGATAACGTTATTATTTCAACCGATTTATTGACTTTTGCTTACGATTGTTACATAATATATCCGAAAGGGGAAATAAATATGTCATTTAAAGAAATATCTGTTGAAGAACTCAAGGTCAATCCCGTAACTATGTTTTCGGAAGGATGGGCCGTGCTCACTTCCGGAAATCCCGAATCCTACAACGGAATGACCGTTTCATGGGGCGCCATAGGAGAAATTTGGGGAAAGGCTTCGATGTTTGTTTTTGTAAGACCTCAAAGATACACCAATGAATTTTGTGAAAAAAGCGATTATTTTACCGTAAGCTGTTTTAACGGAAAGCACAGAAAAGAGCTTTCGTTCTTCGGCAGCAAAAGCGGACGCGATTATGATAAATTCAAAGAAACGGGACTTGCCGCCGAAACAGACGGCGACTTTGTATACTGCGGCGATGCGGAAATTGTTTTTTTATGCAGAAAATCGGCAAAGACGGAGTTCAGGCCCGAAAACTTTTACGACGATTCAATAAACGATTGCTACGGCGCAAAGGATTATCATTATATATATGTCGGAGAAATCGTAAAAATCCTTGTAAAGAATTGACAGAAAAGAACCGAAACAACAAATAAAAAAAATTTAAAAAAATTTGCAAAAAGTATTGACATTTAAAAATTGTGTGCTATAATTGCTATTGTTCTTAGGGAGCAACACCTCTTAGGAATGAATATTCGGTGTCTTTGGCGCAAAGGTTCCACCTGTTCCCATCCCGAACACAGTAGTTAAGCTTTGCAGTGCCGAAAATACTTGGTTGGAAGCGACCCGGGAAGATAGGGCGATGCCGAAATAATTCAACTGCCCAATAGGGCGGTTGTTTTTTTAGAAAACACTCACCTTTGGTGAGCGTTTTCTTTTTTTTGATTAAAAAAAGGTAATAAACCAAATAATATAATCATTCAATATATAAAAACTATATTTGGAGGGGTAAATATGTGCGGAATAATAGGCTACACAGGATACGGCGACGCGTCCGAAATAATAACAAGCGGTCTGCATCTTTTGGAATACAGGGGTTATGATTCGGCAGGAATGACAATCTGTACCGACAGCGGACTTATGACTGTAAAAACCGAAGGCAGAGTCAGTGAACTCGAAAAAAAAGTAAAAAGCAAACAATTTAAAAACGCTTTTTGCGGAATCGGTCATACGCGGTGGGCAACTCACGGAGAACCGTCCGAAAAAAACGCCCACCCTCACGGAACGGGAAATGTTATGCTTGTCCACAACGGAATAATCGAGAATTGCGCAGAGTTAAGACAGATGCTTAAAAAACACGGATATCGTTTTGATTCCGATACCGATACACAGGCTGCCGCTTATATGCTCGACCTTGAGTATAAAGAAGAAAAAGATTCGATAAAAGCAATAGCGGATTTGATAAAACATCTAAAAGGCTCTTACGCGTTCGGAATAATTTTTGCCGATGAACCCGATACGATTTATTCGGTAAAAAAAGACAGTCCGCTTTTAATAGGAATAGGAGAAAACGAGAATTTTATAGCATCCGATATATCGGCGTTTATAAATCACACGAAAAAATATATAAGACTTTGCGACGGAGAAATCGCAAGAATAACAAAAAGCGATATTGAAGTTTACGGTACAGGCGGCAAAAGGCTTTTCAAAGACATCGAAACAGCGGATATCGGCGCGGTGGAGCTTGAAAAAAAAGGTTTTGAGCATTATATGCTCAAGGAAATATACGAACAGCCGGAGGCAGTCAGGAAAACCATTCGATTTTTGTCAAACGGAAATATGCCCGATACTCGGTATTTTAAAGATATCGAAGTTTTTCACATTACCGCCTGCGGAACAGCCATGCATGCAGGTCTTATCGGCAAATATTTTATAGAAAATTTTGCGCGCGTACCCGTATACACCGAGCTTGCGGGAGAATTCAGGTATAAAAATCCGATACTTTCAAAAAACGATATAGTCGCTTTAATATCGCAGTCGGGCGAAACGGCGGACACGCTCGCGGCTCTGCGGCTTGTAAATTCGAGAAATATAAAAACGCTGTCAATAGTAAATACGGATGGCTCGGCAATCGCGAGGGAATCCGACAATGTAATATATACCAAGGCGGGAACCGAGATAGCGGTCGCATCAACAAAAGCATTTACCGTACAGGTCGCGGCTATGCTGCTTACAGCGTTAAAAACCGCCGAAGCAAAGGAAAAAATGACAAAAGGCGAGGCTGATTCGATAATCGGATATATATATAATAATATCGAGCGGTCGCTTTTAAGCGTATTTCATTCCGATACAATAGAAAAAGCCTCCGAAATAATATCTGCGCGGCATGACGTTTTCTTTATAGGCAGAGGATATGACAATTACCTCGGTATGGAAGGCTCCCTTAAATTAAAGGAAATATCTTATATCCATTCGGAAGCATACGCGGCGGGAGAACTGAAACACGGAACAATTTCCCTTATAGAAAAAGGAACGCCCGTAATAGCGATAGCTACGGACGAACTGTATTATGATAAAATAAAAAATAATATTGAAGAGGTAAAATCACGCGGAGGGTATATAATTTCCGTATGCCCCGAAAACGCCGAAAAGATAAAGGAAGTATCCGATACCGCGATATTGATTCCAAACGACGATAAGCCGTTAAGACCTTTTTCAGCCGCAGCCGCGATTCAGCTTTTAGCGTACCATACCGCAAAAAAACTCGGCAAGGATATAGATAAACCGCGAAACCTCGCGAAATCCGTAACTGTGGAATAAAAATCTGCAAAACCTCCGGCTAAACCGAAGGTTTTGACTTTTTTATTTATTTTACCGTATGCAGTACCGTATGCAGTATTGTTTATTCCGCTGTGACGTCTTCCTGTAAAGCGCTCTTTACGCCGACAACAATATCCCCCGTTGTTTCACCGACGTATTCAATTTTTGCCGAATTCACGTCTAAAATAATATTTTGATTTGTGGAAGGTATTTCTACCGCCTCATATACAAATTCGTTTCCGTTTTCATCGGTGCCGGTGTAGGTTTTTACAACATAATCCACAACACCGACCTGTTCGCCGTTCACCTCAAGCTTGAAAACGTCGCCGCCGGTTGCCGCGTCGGCGGCTATAAGAGTACACAACATAAGAATTACTACAGCAGCCGCAAGCAGCACGGCCTTTAATTTGAATCTTTTTTGCTTTTTCTCGGCCATATTTAAAATCCTTTCTATAGTTTCTTCGGATGGGGAAACATGAGAAAATACTCTTTTATAATCCTCTCTATTCATTTCTCCATTCATCTCCTAAAAAATTTTTCAACTGCGCGCGTCCGCGGTTAAGCCTTGTTTTACACGCTGATTGGCTTATTTTTAAAATATCCGAAATCTCTTTTACGGATAAATCCTCGTAATAAAACAAGTGTATAACTGTACGCAGTTTTTTCGGCAAGCTCATGACGGCGCTGAATAAATCGTAATCCTCGGTATTTTCAAAGCTGTAATAATCCCCGATATTTTTTTCATCTATAGGGACGCTATGCTTAAAAAACGCAGATTTTACAAAATTTTTGCTTTCGTTCACCGTAACTGCGGTAAGCCATTTCTCCATATGCTCATCGTTTTCAAAGCCTTTATCGTATTTCCAGAGCTTAATAAAAACGTTTTGAAGAATATCCTCGGCGTCCGCGGAGTTCCCCGTAAAGGATAACGCAATCAGAAATAATCTTTGATTGCAGTTTTTGACCGCATCGGTAAACTCAGCCTCCGTCACTTTTTCACCTCCGAATGAGTTTTGAAAGACCTTTCATTATTATAACAAAATACCCGTAAAAAAGGTTACTTAAATTTATAACTTTTTTAATTGACAAGAACCCTGTATACCGTTAAAATATTCATGAAAGGGGAATCCTGATGAACAATATGCCTTTTAATTTTGATAAAAAACTGCTTGACGCCGCTCAGGACGCTTTAAAATCCGTAAAAGGAAAATTTGAAAAAATAGAAGCCGTTACCGAATACAATCAGAATAAGGTACTCGCATCGTTTATAAAAAACAAGGCGAGCGAAGCGCAGCTTTGGGGGTCCACGGGCTACGGCTACGGCGACACGGGACGCGAGCTCGCCGACAGAATAGCGGCCGACATTTTCTCGGCGGAGGACGCGTTGATACGATATAACTTCACCTGCGGAACTCACTCGCTCGGAATCGCGCTTTTCGCAATTCTCCGCCCGGGCGATACGATGTTATGTATTACCGGCAGACCTTACGACACTATATGCCCGGTAATAGGTATGGACGGCGCGAACGGTCAGGGCTCGCTCGCGGATTACGGCATAAAATATATGGAAACCGAACTCGATGAAAACGGCGGAATAGATTTGGACAAAGTAAAAAAAACCGTTTCGGAGAATAATATAAAGCTCGTATATATACAGCGTTCGAGAGGATATACTCTGCGCCCATCGCTTTCGGTTGAAGATATAAGGAAAGCGGTAAAGGTCGTTAAGGAAAACAGCTCCGCGACAGTAATGGTAGATAACTGTTACGGCGAATTTGCCGAAATGAATGAGCCGACCGAAGCGGGAGCGGACCTTATAGTAGGCAGTCTTATAAAAAATCCGGGCGGAGGAATAGCCAAGTGCGGCGGTTATATGGCGGGCAAAAAAGAAATCATAGAGCTTTGCTCATACAGAATGACCACGCCTTCGCTGGGACGCGAGGTCGGAGCGACGCTCGGAAGCACAAGAGAGATACTTATGGGGCTTTTCCACGCGCCGCATATTGTGGGCGAAGCGATGAAAACCGCCGTTTTCGCGTCCGCGCTCTTTGAAAGTCTCGGATTTGAGACTACTCCCTCAAGCTCCGAGGAACGTCACGATATAATTCAGGCTATAAAGCTTAAAAACAGCGAAAATCTTATAGCTTTCTGCCGTGGGCTTCAGAAAGGCTCCCCTATTGATTCTTTTGTCACTCCCGAGCCGTGGGATATGCCGGGATATCCTTGTCAGGTCATAATGGCGGCGGGAGCCTTTACGTCGGGTTCGTCAATAGAGCTGTCGGCCGACGCTCCGTTAAGAGAACCGTTCGCCGTATGGATGCAGGGCGGACTTAATTTTCACAGCGGAAAAACAGGCATAATGCTCGCGGCGCAGGAAATTATTAGATTGTGTTCACAATAATACAATAACGGTTTTTTAAAATTTTTCCCGCAAGGCCTTTGAAATACATCGTGCTGCTTCGTCATTTTTCGGTAGTTCGGGGAATAAACGGCGGCGCATATACACGGCAAAATCCAAACGGTATTCATTAACGGAATTTATTATGGAAGCGCAATCACTCAATTTGTCTTAATCTGTACTCCTCGCTCAGCATTGTTTCGGCGAATATTCCGTAGCCTCTTGTCGGGTCGTTTAAGAAAACGTGTGTTACCGCGCCCACAAGCATACCGTTCTGTATTATCGGGCTTCCCGACATTCCCTGAATTATTCCGCCGGTAACGCCGAGAAGCTCCTCGTCGGTCACCTTTATGACCATAGACCTTGAGGTTTTATCATTGCTGTAGGTTATTTTTTCTATTTCAATATCGTAATAATCCTTGCCGCCGCCGTCTACGGTCGAAATTATCTGAGCCTTGCCGGGCTTTATCTCTGACTGCGATGCAACAGGATATTCCTCTCCCGATATTACCGATACATCGGAAAATGTTCCGTAAACTCCAAATTCGTTGTTTTCAATAAGCGTGCCGAGAACCTCGTCGGTAAAGCTGCCTTTTATTTGTCCCGTTACGCCCTTTTCGCCCGGTGTACAGCCGTTGATTTCGGCTCCGAGTATATCTCCTTCGCCTACGGGGAGTATAGCCTGCGTATCGCTGTCGCAAATCGCGTGTCCCAATGAAGCGAACATACCTGTGTTTACGTCCGCAAAGGTAAGAGTGCCTATACCGGCGGTACTGTCGCGCAGCCACAGCCCGCATCTGTATTTTCCTTCGGAATCGGAATAAACAGGCTTCATTACGCATAGATAAATCTCGTTTTCACGTTTAATTTCAAGATTTACAAAATCTCCGCCGCACCCCTCTATGACATTGCTGAAATCGGAAACGGAATGTACCGTTTTGTCATTGATTTTTGTGATTATATCTCCTATCTCAACTCCGCTGTCCTTTCCGGGACAGTAACTGCCGTCCTTTGAAGCCACGTCCTCCATTCCAACGACTAAAAGACCTTCCGTGTAAAGACGTATTCCTATGACGTCCCCGCCGACTCTTACATATGTCCTCTCGTGCTTTTCCGCGTTGACTTTACCGACGGGAATTATTCCGAAAAGAGATACGTCAGCTTTGCCGCCGGTATCATTAACTGTAGATACCGTTATAATATCGGCGTTTTCTTCCTTTATTTTAAAAACGGATAAAAATTCCGCCGCCGTATTGCCGTCATAAAATATTACGTTTTCGGGTATATAGATAGTACCTAATATAATAAGAGTAAATATTATAAAGCATACGGCGGATAATAATATATCAGCAAATTTAATAATCTTTTTCATATCGCACCTCCGACAATTTTAACGCACATAAATAATGTTCCTTGTTGATTTTGATTTATTATCGGAAGTTTTTAATTTGACGGATACACGGCGTTTGGAAATTTTTGTAAAAAAACAAATCCACGGTTATGGCAGCCGATGCCATATACGATATTCTCATAAAAGTCGGCAATGAACTGATGCGAAGCGGCGACAGAAATTATTCCGGCCGCCGCTTTTTGCGTGAAAATGATTGCGTTACGTTTATTTCAGTTCTGTATGCCGTATGAGCGCATAAGAACCAAGTCCGAAAACGGCACCTATCACTATGAATGTAAGAATAGGGAAAACAAGATTAACCGTTCCATCGTTCATAAACCCGAAAGCAGTGGACATAAATTGAGCAATTCGGCTTACAAGCTCCGAGGAAAATACAAATCGAAACAAGGCAGCAATCAACAGAATGACGCCGGCAAGACCAACACCGATTAGAAGTGAAGTTGTTTTCCCGACTTTATTTATCACCAATGCCGCCAGATAGAAAATACCGCAAAACGTCACATACAAGCAGGTCAGCCAAAGCCAGTTGAAAAACAGGTTTCCGTATCCGTAAAGCGTTCCGAAAATTGTGAAGTGTTTAATAAAATGATGAAGAACGTTCCCGAGCAGGGTATCTATCAAAGCCATTGCTGCGGACACTAAAAAGAAGCTGCAAAATGTTGAAAGAAAAATGTATCTGCGGGTAAAGCCGTTCTGCAAAAATGCCTTAAAGTCCTCCTTGAAGCTCAAAGCTCCCATAATGCTTAAAAACACAGCCGACGCCATTTCCGCCCCGCTGGAGTTTGGCTCGACATTTCCTGTGCAAAGCACAACAATCGCCATAATCAAAGCGAAAAAACCGTATTCCACCAGATAGAAAATCACAAGCGGTCTGATTTTGGTCAAACACCCATAAGAGATAGCAGATTTCAGCTTATTCATTTTCATGCTCCTTTCTCGGTCATCTTGACAAACAGCTTTTGAAGATTTATTGCGGAAAACTGCAAACTGCTTTCTTTGGGTAAAGCCGCTTTTTCGCCCATGATATAGGCAATTTTTAGCCCGCCCAGTTCCTCGGTTCCGATTACATTCCTGCCCACGCAGTAGTTTTCAACCTCCGCTGCCGAGCCGGAGATGCTGTAACCTTTTTCCAATAAGTTTTCCGCGCTTTCTTTAAGAAGAACCTTTCCTTTATCAATCAAAACCACTTCTTCTATAATGCCCGAAACCTCTTCAATTAAATGTGTTGCAATGATAAAGGTACGTTCTCCTTCTTCAAATTCTTTCAGGAGCAGACTGTAAAAAAGCTCTCTGTGATTTGCGTCAAGACCCAGCACCGGCTCATCGAAAATGACGTAGGGAACCGATAGGGACAACGCGATAATCAGTTTAAAAATAGATTGATAGCCCTTAGACAGAGCCTTAAATCTCTTGTTTACGTCAAGATGGTATTTCTCCGAAAGCGCCAGCGCTTTATTCATGTCAAAATCTGTATAAAAACGCTTCGTCCACTTAAAATGTTCCATGACCTTCAAATCCCTGTCATACAAATCCGTTTCGCTCATACAGAATATTTTATCGTGAACCGCCATAGTTTCTTTTGCCGAAATACCGTCAATCAGGATTTCCCCGCGGTCTGCAAAAATACGATTGGAGATAATGTTAATAAGCGTTGATTTACCTGCCCCATTTCTACCCAAGAGCCCATAAATCTTTCCGAAATCAAAAGAAACCGACACATTGTCAAGTGCGATGACGTCCTTATATCGTTTTGTAATGCCTTTAATCTGAATGGCTCCCATTCTGATAACCCCTTTCTATAAGCAAGATGATATCTTCTTTAGTCATTTGCAGTTTTGTCGCTTCTTCAATTAAAGCAGCTATATACTGTTCATAAAACCGGCTTTGTCTTTTCTGCCGTATTTTTTCGACAGCGCCGGACATAACAAACATACCAAGACCGCGTTTTTTATAGATGATTTCTTCATCCACCAGTATGTTCATTCCTTTCAGGACGGTATGAGGATTGACACTAAGTAAAGCGGAAATTTCATTCGTTGACGGGATTTGCGTTTCTTCGGGAAACACGCCCGTGAATATTCTGTCCTCAAGTTGCTCTGCTATCTGAATGAAGATAGGCTTTTCTATGCTTGAATTGACATTCAACAACGACATCCCCTTCCGTTATAGTTAGTTAGCTAAGTAGCTAACTACAACACGATTATAATCATAATGGTTACTCTTGTCAATACATATCTCGAATAATTCAAAATTTTTTAAAGAATAATTCAAAAATTTTAAGGCAATACCGCATAATTATTGTCGTGCAGATGTGCCATGAGATTTTTCGTCAGATTGACAAAAGTGACGCAGGAATACTGCCGTATTTCAAGGAACTTTTGGTAAAAATGACGGGAAATCTCGGTGCAGATGCGCGGCAAAGGCGGTAGCCGCTAATTGTGCGGTATTGCCTTAAAAAAAGGCATGACAAACATTTGTTGTGTATTGTATAACTAAGGAAACACTGATTAAATCGAACGTGCAGATTGCTCCATGAGATTTCCGGCAAAAATGACGAAAAATCTCATGGCACATCTGCACGACAATAATTATGCGGTATTACCTTTATTATGTTTTAAATAATATATTATATAACCATTAATACAATCATCATTTAATTTTTGAAAATTTTTCATTTTCCGAGAACTTTCTGAGCGATTTCCTTTGTATCTCTGGCTATCATAAGCTCCTCGTTTGTCGGAATAACATAAACCTTGACCTTTGAACCCGGACCGGAGAGCTCTCCGCCGCAACCCCTTATAGCCGTTTTGTTTACTTCCTCGTTGAATGTAATGCCGAGATACGCAAAATTCTCGCATATATTGCGGCGAAGCGGCTGTGAGTTTTCACCGATTCCGCCGGTAAATACTATCGCGTCAACGCCGTGCATTACAGCGATATACGAGCCTATATACTTGCGTATCTCATACCAGAGCATTTCCTTTGCAAGCTCCGCTCTCTCGTCGCCCTCCGAAGCAGCCTTAAGAATGTCCCTATCGTCGCTCAAGCCGCCCGATATGCCGTAAACGCCCGATTTTTTATTAAGAATAGTATTTGTTTCTTCGGGAGTCCAGCCCTCTTTTTCCTGAAGAAACGTAACTATAGACGGGTCGAGAGCGCCCGAGCGCGTTCCCATAATAAAGCCGTCGAGCGGAGTAAGACCCATTGAGGTATCTTTGACCTTGCCGCCCTCTATAGCCGTTATCGACGAGCCGTTGCCGAGATGACAGGTTATGATTTTCAAATCCTTTATATCCCTGCCCATAATCTTAGCACACTCTCCGCTTACATATCTGTGCGACGTACCGTGGAAACCGTAACGGCGGATTTTATATTTTTCATAATATTCATAAGGAACTCCGAACATATACGCCTCGGGAGGCATTGTGCTGTGGAAAGCGTTGTCGAATACAGCTACCTCGGGAACGTCTTTGCCGAAAATCTCTCGGCAGGCGTTTATACCCTGAATGTGAGCCGGATTGTGAAGCGGAGCCAAATCACAGAGACTTTCTATGCCGGCTATGACCTCGTCTGTAATAAGCGTGCTTTCTTTAAACAGAGAACCGCCCTGAACCACTCTGTGGCCTATAGCGGAAATCTCGCTTAAAGAACCGATGACCTTGTGTTCGCCCTCTGTAAGAGCTTTTTCAACCGCAAGGAAAGCTTCCGTATGATTTTTCATAGGCACGTCCTGTTCAAACTTGACGCCGTTTACCTTTCCCTCAAAATGGCTGTCCTCGCTTCCTACCCTTTCACAAATACCCTTTGCTATAACATTTTCGTTGTCCATATCTATAAGCTGGTACTTAAGAGACGAACTGCCCGCGTTTATAACAAGAATTTTCATATAAATTGCAACCTCCGTAAAAATTGTTCTTGGGCAACACCGCACAATTAACGGCTGCCGCCTTTGCCGCACATCTGTACCGATATTTTCCGTCATTTTTGCCAAAAGTTCCTTGAAATACGTCAGTATTCCCGCGTCACTTTTGTCAATCTGACGAAAAATCTCATGGCACATCTGCACGACAATAATTATGCGGTATTGCCCTTGATACTTTATATCCGATGTTATATTATATACTTATAAAATCATTTTTTCAACATTTTTTTGAAAGGATAATGAAAAATATGCGCGTTACTGCCGTTATTGCTGAATATAATCCTTTTCACAACGGTCATAAATATCATATTGAAGAGACAAAAAAGCTTTCCGAAGATTCTTTCGTTATGGCGATAATGAGCGGCAATTTCGTTCAGAGAGGCGAACCTGCCGTTATGGAAAAACGCGAACGCGCGAGAGCGGCTCTTATGAACGGAGTTGATTTGGTGGCGGAGCTGCCCGTCCCGTGGGCTACCGCTTCCGCCGAACGCTTTGCGCGCGGAGCCGTCTATACAGCGGTGCAGGCGGGAATTGTCGACAATCTGTCATTCGGGTGCGAATGTGGCGATATTGAAACCATGCGGCAAATAGCGAGAGTGCTGAACGATAAGGTGTATGGCAGGGAAATCAAGCAATATTATGATGATAAAATGTGTTCCTACCCCGAAGCGAGAGCGGCGGTAATCAAAAGCGTTCTCGGAACGGACTGCACCGATATAATGTCAAAACCGAATAATATTTTAGCTATAGAGTATCTGCGCGCGCTGATTTCATTCAAATCGGATATCAAGCCTATCGGAATCGAGCGTACGGGAGCCGTACATGATTCAATTTCCGCTGCAAACGGTATTACATCGGCTATGAACATAAGAAATATGATAAAATCGGGAAGAAATTATACAAGCTTTATTCCGAAAAACAGTATCGAAATAATAAATAATGCCCATGAAGCAAACCGCTTTCCCGCCCTTTACTCAAAGCTTGAAACCGCCGTACTTTCCGATTTAAGACGAAAATGTCCTTCCGATTTTAAAGAAGTGCCGGACGTTGCGGAGGGTATCGAATACAGAATATGCGAGGCTGTGAAAAGCTCCGTTTCCCTCCAGGAAATTTTTGATAAGGTCAAGACAAAGCGTTACACTCACGCGAGAATAAGAAGAATAATTTTATCGTCTTTCCTTGGGATAACGTCGGAGGACGTTTCATCACTGCCGCCGTACATACGCATACTCGGGCTTAACGACAACGGACGGCTTATGCTGAAAGAAATGAAAAGCAATTTTTTTGTGCCGATAATAATGAAATATTCCGACGTAAAATATCTTGACGGCGAAGCGAAAAAAATATTCGCGCTTGAATCGGCCGCGACGGATTTGTTTAATCTTTCTCTTCCGAAAAACAGAGTTTGCGGAACCGATATGACCGACGAAATCGTATATATTCCGAATATAAATAAAATTTGAAAATTCACAATGCGTATTTTTTATTAAAAATTAATTGGAGACTTCGGCGCGAATAGGTTTTCTTACGGCAAATGTATATAGAGGTCTGCGGCGTATCCGAAAACTTCAAAATGCCCAAATAGCGCGGCATTTTCCAAAAAATAAAGCGGAGGCTTGTTTTTAAGCCTCCGCTGTTGTCATTGTTAATGTATAAGCAATATATGTTTTTATGCTTTGCCGTCGCAGCCGAGAACGTCTTTAATCTTATGGGCTACCATTGCCTTTATAGCGTTTCTCGCCGGAGTGAGATACTGTCTGGGGTCAAAATGGTCGGGATGTTCTGCGAAATACTGGCGTACGGAAGCCGTCATAGCAAGACGGAGGTCGGAATCTATATTGATTTTGCATACAGCTTTTTCGGCGGCTTTGCGAAGCTCGGATTCGGGAATACCTATAGCGTCGGGCATATTTCCGCCGTAGCTGTTTATAATCTTTACAAATTCCTGCGGAACCGATGACGCGCCATGAAGAACTATCGGGAAACCGGGAAGTCTTTTTTCAACTTCTTCAAGAATGTCTATACGGATTTTCGGGTCCTGACCCGGTTTGAACTTATACGCGCCGTGGCTCGTGCCTATAGCGATGGCAAGAGAATCAACGCCGGTTCTTGTTACAAATTCCTCTACCTCGGCGGGATTTGTATAGCATGAATCCTCGGCGGAAACGTTAACGTCGTCCTCTATTCCGGCGAGCTTGCCAAGTTCGCCCTCTACCACTACGCCGTTGGCGTGAGCGTAATCTACGACTTTTTTGGTAAGCTCGATATTTTCTTCAAACGAATACTTTGAACCGTCAATCATAACCGACGTAAAACCGCCGTCTATACAGCTTTTGCATATTTCAAAATCAGCGCCGTGGTCAAGATGAAGAGCTATGGGCAATCCCGTATCAATAACCGCCGCCTCAACAAGCTTTGTAAGATAGATATGCTTCGCGTATTTTCTCGCGCCTGCGGAAACCTGAAGAATAAGCGGCGCGTTAAGCTCCTGGGCAGCCTCGGTAATGCCCTGAATGATTTCCATGTTGTTTACGTTGAAAGCGCCGACAGCATAACCGCCCTCATACGCTTTTTTAAACATTTCTTTTGTTGTTACAAGTGGCATAATTTTTCACTCCTGGTAACGGATAAATCCGAATTTTTACTATAGGTAATACCGCATAATTATTGTCGTGCAGATGTGCCAAGAGATTTTTCGTCAGATTGACAAAAGTGACGCGGGAATACTGACGTATTTTAAGGAACTTTTGGCAAAAATGACGGGAAATCTCGGTGCATATGCGCGACAAAGGCGGCAGCCGTTAATTGTGCGATGTTGCCTATAATATTATATCCTCGGAAAAGCCAAATGTCAATAATAAATAACATTTTTAGCACGCACTGACAATAATACATATAATCACAAATACGTCTGCTCCCGTACGTTATAAAATATACGCGGCCTTTATACCGCTATATATTGACATATAAATTATATTTGACAACTTATATAAAATATATTATAATCAGATTGGAAAAGGAGCTGCGATAAATATGTTTAAGCGAATAAGCGTATTTTTGCTTTCATTTATAATTATTGTATCCTCGGCTTTTTCTATATCTACGGCGGCCGCCGAAACGGCGTATAAGACGGGAGCCTACCGCGTAACGGCTTACGGCGGCGTTAAGCTCTACGAAACTTATGAACCATCTTTCGATTTTAAAACTGTCGCTGTTCGCGACGCTTGTCTTAATATAATAAGAGTAAACGGCGATTTCGGATATACTGTTTTTGACTCCGTTTTCGGCTGGGTGGATTTATCCGACGGTCTTGAATATATTAGCTCTTATCCCTCAATTACCGACTCCGGCAGAATAGAAGGCACAAAGGGTATTAAAATTACGCATATGCCCGATAAACTTTTATATACGGAGGGAGAAGAAAGCGCCGATATAAGCGGGCTTGAGGTTTCGGTAATTTTTAACGACGAGCAGGAATCTGCTATGCCCGTTACCGGTTATACAGTATCGTTTCCGTCGCTCGACGTCTTTGGCGGCAAAACAGTAAGGGTCTATTACGCCGGATTTACAGCCTCGTTCCCAATAACGGTGCGCAAGGTACCCGTAACGGGAATTGTGCTGACACTGCCGTCAAAAACCTCTTATGTAGAAGGCGAAGCCGTTTCCTTTGAGGGACTTAAGGTTACCGCTTATTACAGCGACGGCAGAGATTCGGGAGCCGGAATAGAACTGAATCCCGAGGAATACACCATAGAAGGCGTAAAAGAGGGAGATACATCTCTTTCTCCCGGAACTTATACCGTTACGGTCACTTATAAATACCCCGAAATCTCGGCGTCGTTCCACATTTACGTTTCGGGCAAATCCGTAAGTTCGTTAAGACTGTTAAGACTTCCGGCGAATCCGACAATATATCAGGGACAGTCGTTCAATAAAGAGGATTTCGAGCTTTCCGCAACGTATGACAACGGCGTGACCGAAACCATAACCGATTTTGATATTGAATATGATAATATGCAAACGGGAATCCATACCGCACGCATATATTATATGGATAAGTATGTAGCTTTCGACTATAACGTTCTCGAGCTTAAAGAAACGGGAATAGAGCTTGGCGACACTTCGTCCGTAGGAAGCTATGCGGGTTCTGAAATAAGCTTTAAGAATCTCACAGTCTATCTTGTTTACAACAGCGGCGAAAAAAAGCCTATCGACGGCTATACGCTCGACTATGATATAGATATAAATACAATTGGAAAATATCCCGTAACGGTTTATTACGGTGATTATTCTGCGTCATTTGATTATACGGTAGCCGAGAGAAGGGACATTACGGCGGGAGACGTGAATTTTGACGGCACTATAGACGCCGCCGACGCGCGTCTTGCCCTTAGATACTCCGCTAAAATAGAAAATTTAAGCGACGCCGCAGCGGCAGCGGCCGACGTAAACCTTGATAACGAGGTAAATGCCGCCGATGCGAGAAAAATATTAAGAGTATCGGCAAAAATTGACAGGTTCTGATATTATGGACGTTATGACAAAAGAAAAAGATAAAGATTTGAAAAAAACTGCGGAAAAAGAAACCGCGTTGAAAATGACTAAAAAGGAAGTCGCGCTGAACGCCGTAAACGCTCTTAAGAAAGAGTACCCCGAAGCGATATGCTCCTTAAACGCTTACAGTCCGTTTGAACTGCTTATCGCGACAAGACTTTCGGCTCAGTGTACCGACGCGAGAGTTAATATTGTTACTCCGGTTTTATTCGGCAAATATAAAACGATTGAGGACTATGCCGCCGCAGACGTTCGGGATATATCCGATATTATCCATTCATGCGGATTCTTTCGACAGAAATCCAAGGATATTGTGGGCATAGCGCAGATGATTCTTTCGGACTTCGGAGGTAAAGTCCCCGACAATATAGAAGATTTGACAAAGCTCCCGGGAGTCGGCAGAAAAACGGCGAACCTGATTTGCGGCGACGTTTACGGCAAACCCGCCGTCGTCGCGGATACCCACCTTATCAGAATATCGAACAGATTGGGGCTTGTCGATACAAAAGACCCGTATAAGGTGGAAATGGCTCTTAAAGAGCTTCTTCCGCCGGAGGAAAGCAACGATTTCTGCCACAGAGCCGTACTTCACGGCAGAGCGGTATGCGATTCAAGAAAACCGAAATGCGAAAAATGCGTAATGGAAAGCTTTTGCGCATATAATAGTTAAAATAATAAATATAGTTAGGAATTAGGAGTAAGGAATTTTCGGTAAACGCTTCGCGTTTTTAATTATATCATTTTGAGAGCAGATATTTACTTTAATATATTTAAGTATACAATAATATAATTAAGCCCTTTGGGCTTCCGATAATTTCTAATTCATCATTCCTAATTCCTAATTTGATTAAATTACTTTATCTAAGGGCTGAATTGACAATTGTACATTGTCAATTGTACATTGTCAATTGTCAATTGTACATTGAAAAATATTTGACATTTTAAACCAACAGGTATATTATATAATATTATAAAAGAATCAGAGAATTATGGAAACGGAAAGGAAGTAATTCTATTGTCTATTCTGACAAAAATTTTCGGAGATTACTCCGCAAAAGAAATAAAACGAATAATGCCGCTTCAGAACAAGGTTTTAGCGCTTGAAGAGGAATATAAAAATCTTACCGATGAGCAGTTGCAGGCTAAAACTCCGGAGTTCAAGGAAAGACTCGCGAACGGTGAAACGCTCGACGATATTCTTCCCGAAGCGTTCGCGGCCTGCCGCGAGGCTTCATGGAGAGTTCTCAACATAAAGCAGTTCCCCGTTCAGATACTCGGTGGAATTATACTGCATCAGGGCAGAATTGCCGAAATGAAAACAGGTGAAGGCAAAACGCTCGTCGCAACGCTTCCGGCATATCTTAACGCCCTTTCGGGAAACGGCGTTCACGTAGTTACCGTTAACGATTACCTCGCCCGCCGCGACTCCGAATGGATGGGCAAGGTTTACCGTTTTATGGGACTTACGGTAGGTCTTATTGTTCAAGGCGATGACAACGAAGCGAAAAGAGCAGCTTATGCCGCGGATATTACTTACGGCACAAACAATGAGATGGGCTTTGATTACCTCAGGGACAACATGGTTCCCTATAAAGAGCTGAGAGTGCAGAGAGGTCACAGCTTCGCTATAGTTGACGAGGTAGACTCTATCCTTATAGACGAGGCGAGAACTCCGCTTATAATTTCGGGCAGAGGAGATAAATCCTCCGACCTTTATAAGCGCGCAGACGATTTTGTAAAAACTCTTAAAGAAAAACGCATAAAAGAGCTTGACACAAAAAAGGAAATAGACGACATAAACGACGACGAATGCGATTACGTAGTTGACGAAAAGGCGAAAACCGCAACATTTACAAAATTGGGTATCGCCAAAGCCGAAAATTATTTCAATCTCGATAATCTTATGGACGCGGAAAACCTCACCTTGCAGCACCATCTCAATCAGGCGCTGAAAGCGAGAGGCGTTATGAAGCGCGATATAGATTACGTCGTAAAAGACGGTCAGGTGCTTATAGTCGATGAATTTACAGGCCGTATAATGATAGGCAGACGCTACAACGAGGGACTTCATCAGGCTATCGAGGCGAAAGAGGGCGTTAACGTCCGCTCGGAATCGAAAACTCTCGCGACGATTACATTCCAGAATTATTTCAGACTTTATAAAAAGCTTTCGGGTATGACGGGTACAGCAATGACGGAAAGCGACGAATTTCAGGAAATATACGGTCTTGACGTTATCGCGATTCCCACCAATAAACCCATGATAAGAGACGATTTGCCCGACGTTCTTTATAAAACCGAGGAAGCGAAGTTCAACGCGATAATCGACCTTATAAAAGAGCTTCACGAAAAGGGTCAGCCTGTGCTTGTCGGCACTATCAATATCGAAAAATCCGAGCAGTTAAGCAAGGTGCTTAAACGAAACGGTATAAAGCATAACGTCCTCAACGCGAAGTTCCACGATAAAGAAGCGGAAATTATCGCTCAGGCGGGTAAGTTCGGCGCTGTGACAATAGCCACGAATATGGCGGGACGCGGTACCGATATACAATTGGGCGGAAACGCCGAATACCTTGCGAAATCCGAAATGCGTAAAATGGAAGGCATGACCGAGGAGCTTATAGCCGAGGCGACAGGCTTTGCCGAAACGGACAACGAGGAAATTCTTGAAGCGAGAAAAATTTATTCGGAACTTGAGGCGAAATACAAAGCAGAAATCGCGGGCGAGGCCGATAAGGTAAGAGAAGCCGGCGGACTTTACATCATAGGCACGTCAAGACATGAATCAAGACGAATCGACAACCAGTTAAGAGGACGTTCGGGACGTCAGGGCGACCCGGGCAAGAGCCGTTTCTTCCTTTCGGCGGAAGACGAGCTTATAAGGCTTTTCGCGGGCGACAGATTCTTTAATATCCTCGACAGCTTCAAGAGTGTCGGCGATATGCCGCTCGACGCGAAAATGTTCTCAAAGACAATTGAAAACGCTCAGAAGAAAGTCGAGGGAAACAATTTTGCCGTTCGTAAAAACGTTCTAAAATATGACGACGTTATGAACAAGCAGCGCGAAATCATATATAACCAAAGAAATCAGGTGCTTGACGGCGTTGACCTCGATTCGACAATCCGCAAAATGATAAAAGACAGCATTACCGACGCGGTAGGCTTTTATTGCCCGGCTTCAAACAAAGCTTCGGATTGGAATTTGGAGGGTCTTAAAACAAAATACGCGTGGCTTCTCGGTGAAAATACGCTTGATGACGAAACCGACCATGACGCTATTCTTGAGCAAATGCTTTCCCTCGCGACGCAGAAGCTTGAATCGCAGAAGGAAAAATACGGCGAACAGCTTCTTAAAGCTCTTGAACACAAAGCGCTTATAGAAAACGTCGATATGCGCTGGATGGATCATATCGACGCTATGGAGGAGCTTAAAAGAAGCGTCGGACTTAAAGCATACGGACAAAAAGACCCTGTTGTCGCTTTCAGAGAAGAAGGCTCCGATATGTTTGACGAAATGATTATGAACATACGCGAAGGTACAGTACAGTTTGTCCTTTGCGCCGTTCTTAAATCGGAGGAGGACGTAAAACGCGAACAGAAAATGAAACCGTCCGAAACTAACAGCGGCGACGGAAGCGAGAAAAAGCGTCCTGTCAGAAAAGGTGAAAAAATAGGGAGAAACGACCCGTGTCCCTGCGGAAGCGGTCTTAAATACAAAAAATGCTGCGGAAGAAACGCATAATAAACAAAACTGTTGGAAGGAAAAAAATATGCAGCACAATCAAACTGTTATCGTACTTGATTTCGGAGGTCAGTACAAGGAACTTATAGCAAGACGCGTAAGAGAATGCGGAGTTTATTCAATTATAAAACCGGGCGACACACCTGTGGAGGAGCTTTTAAGCCTCGCTCCAATCGGAATGATAACCACGGGCGGACCGTCGAGCGTTTACAGCGACGATTCCCCAAAATGTTCGCCCGAGCTTTTCAAAAGCGGGGTGCCGATACTCGGAATATGCTACGGTTTCCAGCTTATGAGCTATCTTCTCGGAGGAAAAGTTGAATCCTGCGATGTTAGCGAATACGGACAAACACAGACGGTAATTGATCCCGAATCCGCTCTGTTTAAGGGGCTTGAAACGGAACAGACCGCGCTTATGAGCCATACGGATTTCGTGGCAGAGCTTCCCGAGGGATTTGTAAACATAGGAAAAACGGCGGATTGTCCCAACGCGGCGATAGAAAATCCCGAAATGAAGCTGTACGGCGTGCAGTTTCATCCCGAGGTCGAGCATACGCCGAACGGTAAAAAAATTATACATAACTTCCTTTATAATATCTGCGGCGCGGCGGGCGATTACTCGATGGACGATTATATCGACAGGCAGGTAAAAGCTATACGCGAACAGGTCGGAAATGAAAAAGTCATACTCGGTCTGTCAGGCGGCGTCGATTCGTCGGTCGCGGCGGCTCTTATATCAAAAGCGATAGGTGAAAATCTTACCTGTATTTTCGTTGACCACGGCTTTATGAGAAAGAACGAAGCGATTGAAGTCAGGGACGCGTTTAAGAATATGCCTCTTAATATGGTTATGGTAGACGCGTCGGAACGTTTTCTAACTAAGCTCAAAGGAATTGACGACCCCGAAACAAAGCGTAAAATTATCGGCGCTGAATTTGTAGAGGTGTTCAAGGAGCAGGCAATGCTATGCGGAGATGCGAAATACCTCGCCCAAGGTACGATTTATCCCGACGTAATAGAATCGGGCAATAAAAAGGCGGCGACAATAAAGAGCCATCATAACGTGGGAGGACTGCCCGAAAAACTGGGTTTTACAGGACTTGTCGAACCGTTAAGAGGTCTTTTTAAGGACGAAGTAAGAACAGTCGGCAGAAAATTGGGACTGCCGGATTACCTTGTAGACCGTCAGCCGTTCCCGGGACCGGGACTCGCGATAAGAGTTATAGGCGACCTGACGAGGGAAAAACTCGATATTCTGCGCGAAGCGGACGCGATTTTAAGAGAGGAAATAATAAAATCGGGCGAAAAAGCCAGCCAGTACTTCGCGGTATTGACAAACGTACGCTCGGTAGGAGTAATGGGCGACGGCAGAACGTACGACTATACGGCGGCATTGAGAGCCGTAGTGACAAACGACTTTATGACCTGTGAATACGCTCCCCTATCCCACGAATTGCTGTCAAGGATATCGGTAAGAATAACAAATGAAGTAAAAGGCATAAACCGCGTAGTATACGACATAACAGGCAAACCCCCCGCAACAATAGAGTGGGAATAAGTTGAGAAGTCGTAAAAACCCAGTATTTATGCGGGTTTGCAGACTTTCGAGAGGTCTTTTGATAA
>CANRNI010000040.1 GCA_947631945.1 uncultured Clostridia bacterium | reverse complement strand
GCAAAATCCGATGCGGCGACTGTGGCGGCTTTTACGGCTCAAAGGTGTGGCACTCCAACGACAAGTACAGAAAGGTCGTATGGCAGTGCAACCACAAGTACGATGACGGGAAGAACTGCTCTACGCCTCATTTGGACGAGGACACCATCAAGACATTGTACCTCAAAGCCCTGCGGATTCTTGGAGAGGAGCGTGACGAGATCATAGCCACCTTTGATGCCATTAAGGACGAAATGTACGATACCGCAGAGATGGAAGCGGAACAGGCAGCCCTTCAGCAGGAAGTCATAGTGGTGACGGAACTGGTCGAGCAGTGCATCAGCGAGAACGCCCATGTCGCCCAGAACCAGAAGGATTACCAAAAGAAGTACGATGCCCTTTCCGAACGTTACGACAGGTCAAAGGAACGGTTGGATAAGGTCAGCGCCGGGATCATGGAGCGGCAGGCAAAGAGGGAGATGATCGAGGCTTTCCTTCGTGACTTGGCTGAGATGGACAAGGATGTACAGGAATTCACGAATGATTTATGGTTCAACCTGCTTGACCACATGACGGTTTTCTCAAAGATGGATGTGAGGTTCACCTTCAAGAACGGGACGGAGATCAGTGTGAAATAAAAGAAGCAGGACACGGCCGGACACCTTGCGGATTGCGAGATGTCCGGCTTTCTCTATGCAAAATTAAAAGGTTCGGCAACAGCGGAACGAGACAAAATTAAAAAGTGTGGCAAAATCAAAAAGTATAGGGGCAAAGTTAAAAGGTTCAAGGCAAAATTAAAAGGTATAAGGGCAAAATGTAATTGTATCGCTTTGGGATACTACTTAGACGAAGGGATTTCGGGAACATCATTAAAAAAGCGTGATGAGTTTAACGAAATGATTTCGCGCTGTATAAACGGAGAGTTCAACCTTATTGTAACGAAAAGTGTTTCTAGATTTGCGAGAAATCTTGTCGACTGCATTTCTCTTGTCAGAAAACTGAAAAATCTGACCTATCCGGTCGGAGTATTTTTTGAAACCGATAACTTATTTACTCTTTCAGAGGATTCAGAATTAAAACTATCTCTTTTAGCTACCTTTGCGCAGGAAGAATCAATAAAGAAAAGTGAAAGTATGAATTGGTCGTTAAGCGAAAGATTTAAGAATAAAAAATTGCTGACGCCCGAATTGTTCGGCTACAGGCGTCCCCGCGATGCCGCAGGAAATTATGTAAAATACGGAAAGCTTGAAATCGAAGAAAACGAAGCTGAAATTGTTCGGTTTATATACAATGCGTTTCTTTCCGGCTTTTCAGTTGAAAGCATCTGCGATATTCTGGAAAGCATGAAATGCAAAACAAAGCTCGGAAATACACAGTGGAATAAAAATTCCGTTTTATATATTCTCCGAAACGAGAGATATTGCGGCAACGTCCTTACATGGAAACAATTTACAGCTGATATTTTTGAGCATAAGAAAAGAAAAAACAGACAGGACAGGGATCAATATCTATACACAAATGTCCATGAAGCTATAATACCTATGGAGAAATTTGAAGCTGTGCAGGTGCTTATCGAGAATAGAAAACATGGTTACAGAAACGCAATTCCAAGAATGCAGGTTATTGATATGGGCGTTTTCTGCGGATATGTGCCTGTAAATCATCATTGGATAAATGATGTCCCCGAAACATATTATACCGCATCCGACAATGCGGCGGTTCACAAAAAAAGTAAAAAGCTACAAAAGAGTTATTTCAGTAAATTCAATCTTACTGGTTATCAGGTCGTAAGATGCCAGTTTTTAACAGCCCGTTCCGAGTTTCCGGCAATAACTTTTAACAAAAGCAAAATAACCTTCAACCGCTTTTGTATAAAAAAACTTGATTCTGCCGAATATATTCAGCTTTTGCTGCATCCATCAGAACGAAAAATAGCGATAAGACCGTGTTCAAAAGATGATATATTCAGTATCCCGTGGCAAAAAAATACGGGGCGTATTGCCTCGGCGAAAACAATAGTCTGCGTTCATTTTTGCAGTGCGCTATATCAAATCATGGAGTGGTTTCCGGATTATTCATATAAAGCGATGGGGACGCTGATAAAAAGAGGCAGAGAAGAAATTGTTATATTTAACTTGTCCGGAGCCGCGCCGTATATAACAGTAAAAAATTATGCCGAAAGTTCCGAAAAGTCGAAACCGACAGTAAAAAGAATAGATATTTGTCCGGAAGAATGGGATGATTCCTTCGGTAATGAGTTTTATGATTTCAGCATGGAAAACAAGGAGTATTATTCCTCCGAAAATACAGATTTGAAAATGTATGAAAAGTGCAGACCTGTTATAATTGATGATTCAGTTAAAATAATGAATAAAAGTGAAATTCTACAGTTAGCCGAAAATTTAAAGAAGAAAGCGGGAGAAAAAGATGAATAGTGTAAATGCTGCTCTTTTTGAAAATATTCAGGAGCAAATACAGGAATCGGAAAAAGCGGAAATAGTAAATCTTGCCGGATTCCAGGTTACAAAGGCGGAACTGTTCGCTCACACAAGGGAGCCTGCCGTTACGGTATGGGAAAACCGAATAAAATTCAATATGGCGTGTCTGAGAAAATTTCCCGGAATAACACATATACAGCTCTTGGTACATCCCGAGCAAAAAAGATTGGTAATCCGGCCCTGTGAGGAGGACACGCCTGATTCACTGAGATGGGCGATAGGAGGCGGCGAAAAGGATATTAAAAACAGGGATATGATTTGTCGTGTATTTGCCGCTAAGCTTTTTGAGCTTATGAAATGGAACACGAAATACAGATATAAAATGCTCGGTACCGCGGCAGTATCCGGCAACGAGGCGTTGTACCTTTTTAAGCTGAATGATTTTGAACTTTTTGTAAATACGGGAAAAAGAAAGAATATATCATATCTTCCGCTTGACTGGAGAGATTACTTCGGCGTTCCGGTTGAAGAGCATGAAGACGCATATAAAATTGATTTAGCGGAAGGCTATATTTCAACAGGAAAGGTAGGCACGATGTAATGGCGTTCGATTTTGGAATAAAAAATATTTCGCTCGATGGATTCCGTATTGTTAATAGTATGTATTTTACCCATCAGGCAGAGCCTTCCATGACAATATGGGAAACCGCAATTTCGTTCAACGCCGCATCACATGCAGCCTTTAATGATTGCGACGCGATAGAAATTTATGTAAATGAAAAATCAAGATGCATACTTATAAAACCTGCTTTATCAAAAGAACCGGAAGCGGTACAATGGAAAAAAGGGAAAGACGGAACATATTATAAAATGGAATGTTCCGCATTTGCAAGGAGACTTTTTGATTTATGGAAACTGAATTCAAAATATCACTATCGCGCATTCGGAAAAACAGTTCAATGCGAAAAAAAGCTAATGATGCTTTTCGATTTTTCAAAAAATGACGCTTTGTGCGGAAGCAAACTTGTGAAAGAAAACGGATAAAAACGTGAACTCATAATTCCTTTTCGTTTTTGAAAAGAGTATGGCGCTTATGACGCAGATTTATTACGATTTTTCTTCCTAAAAAACATATAGTATATGCCATGCTCTGTTTTGGCTACGCTGCTGAGGAACCGAAAATTATAGCAAGAAGAACAGATGTGGTTAATTGGATTGAATAAAATATTGCTACAGAAATAAATACAAGATAATATTTGTCGCATAATCTATTTAAAGAAAAAACTCTGTATCGTTTCAGGCCTCGTTTTTGTTGACAATCAGCCGTGATTTTGATATACTTTCGGCATAATAATTTAGCGCGGTGATAAAATGGATTCCGATATATTGCGGTACACAGTCTTTCCTAAGAGAATATTGCTGACGGGCGGAGCGTTAAAAAACGAGGAATCTCTGCTGAAAGAAAAAAGGCTGCAAATAGGACTTAATGAATCTGACGTTACTGAAATAAACAACGGTTTTATACTGCTGGATTTCGGAACGGAAATTTCAGGAGGCGTCAGAATACTCACTTCATTCGCTTCAAAAGAATTGAAAATCAGAATAAGGACAGGAGAGTCCTTATCGGAGGCTATGTCGGAAATCAATAAAAAGGGAAGCAGCAACGACCACGCTCTCCGTGATATGACGGTTCGGCTTGTAAGTCTTTCCGATATGACGTTTCTTGATACGGGTTTCCGATTCGTTCGGATAGACTTTTTCGGAGAGGCTTCGATTAAATCAATAACCGCCTCATGTAAAATTTTTTCAGCCGTAAGAATATATGATTACAAGGGTAGCGACACGCTTGTAAAAAAGATTTTTGATACAGCGGCGCATACTGTGGATTTATGTATGTCCTCGGGGTATCTTTGGGACGGCGTTAAGCGCGACAGGCTCGTATGGATAGGCGATATGCACCCGGAAATGCTCGCTGTAACGGCGCTTTACGGCAGACATCGCATAATCGAAGATTCACTTGATTCGGTTTTAGAACAGTACCCTTTACCGAACTGGATGAACGGAATGCCTTCATACTCCGTTTGGTGGATAATCATTCTGACCGACTATTACAAGCTGACTTTATGCGGAGATTATGTTAAGAAACAACTTGATTATCTTAAACAGCTTCTTATTCAGATTGACGGCTGTGTTAACTGTGACGGCGCAATGAATTTTCCGGGCTACTTTGTTGACTGGCCGACGCATGGTAAGGCCGACGAGGAAAGCGGCGTTAGGGCGTTAAATATCATTGCCCAGAGCAAGGCAAAGGAACTGCTGAACGTATTTGGCGAAAATACGGAAATATGCGATAAAATTCTTGATAAGTTAAGGAAAAAACCGATAAAGGTTGTCCGTTCGAAACAAGTTGCCGCGCTTAAATACTTCGCTGAAAATAAGCTTTCACTCGAAGAAATTAAGCTTTTAACCGACGGCGGAGCCAAGGGACTTTCAACCTTTATGAGTTACTATATTCTGAAAGCGATTGCCGAAACTTCCGGAGTACAAACAGCTTCCGATATTATGAAAGAGTACTACGGTGAAATGCTGAAGCTCGGCGCTACTTCTTTTTGGGAAGATTTTGACGTCTGTTGGGGAAAAAACGCTTCGCCCATAGATAGAATGCCAAAAACGGGAGAATGCGATATTCACGGTGACTTCGGAGATTACTGCTATAAGGGATTCAGACACAGCCTGTGTCATGGCTGGTCGGCGGGAGTTATAAAATTTATTGAAGAATATTTGTAAAAAAATCGTATTTTTAATCGGACGGAAAAAAATCAGGAAACGGGAATGTTAAAATGTCTCAGCTTATAAAACCGCGAAAACTTAATAAAGGCGATACCATAGCGACAGTCAGTCCTTGTCTCGGAATTTCGGGAAATCCCGATGTATTATGGAAATACAATATCGGAAAAGCGTGTCTTGAAAATATGGGACTGAAAGTTGTTTCCGCCCCAAATTCACAAAGAGGTGAAGAATATTTGCGGAAAAATCCTCAGGCTCGCGCGTATGACCTGTTATGGGCCTTTGAAAATAAGAATATAAATGCAATAATCGCAAATATTGGCGGCAATGACAGTAAAAAAGTATTGCCGTTTTTAAACACCGAATCCATAGCGCGAAATCCAAAAATATTTATAGGCTATTCTGATGTTATGAATATTCATTTATATTGCCGCAGGGCAGGACTGTCAACCTTTTACGGTCATAATTTACTGCCGACTTTAGCCGAAGTTCCAAGCGTTCACCCGTACAGTCTAAAGTGGTTTAAAAAGACGCTGTTTGACAACGGCGTCATAGGTGAAATCAGTCCTTCGGATTTTTACAGTTGTGATAATAATAACTATACTGATAAGAATTACGTAAAAAAATACAAAAAGGACAACGGTTTTTTATGGATACAAGGAAAAGGCAAAGCTTCTGGCAGACTTTTCGGCGGACATACGGGGCTAAAGGATTTTAAGCTTCTGACAGCAGATGACTTTGAAAATACAATCTTATTTTTAGAAGATATCAGTGAATTTTTTACACCTCAAAAGCTTGCCGATTTTGTTGATTGGCTCGGACGCACAGGCTATCTGCAAAAGCTCAAAGGCTTGATTATAGGAAAGCTATGCAGCGACGAGCCGTTTAAAGAACATAAAAAAGCATTGCTTAAAATTATAAACGGCAAATACGGTCTTACGAATCTGCCTATTATAGCGAATATGAATTTCGGACATACCTCGCCCATTTTTATATTGCCTTATGGCGCAAAGGCGGAAATTAATTGCAACAATAAGAGCTTTAGCATTACAGAAAGCGGAGTTATATAATAATCTCTACTAAACAAATGCTAAACAAATGCCGACACGCCGTCGGCATTATATTTATGCCTAAAATGCCGATTTAGTAAACATAAATATAAAGTTCAAGGGATTAATACCGAAGTATTAATCCCCAAAAACTTAATTTGCAATTAAATGCTTAATTATCGAAAAGAATCAGATATTACTGTTCTTCTTTCTTTCTTGTTGCTACGAAAGCAACTGCTGCAACTGCCATAACGCCGGCTACGATAGCGATGCCTGTTTCACCTGTCTGGTCAATCTTACCGGGGTTAACGGGCTGTTTGCTGGGGTCTTCAACGGGAGCCTTTGTTGTGGGCTCGGGACCGGGAGTAGCTGTTGTGGGTTCGGCTGTTGTGGGCTCGTCAGCTGTTACGTTAACCTTAATGGTCTTACCGGCAGCCTTTGAACCGTCGTCAGTTTCCCAAGAAGAAACTACAAGGTTGATATCGGTAGCGCCTGCTTTGAGTGCCTTGAAAACAACTGTGCAGAAGAAGTCGTCATCAGCGCCGTCAGCATTCTGCTCCATATAAGCAAAAGAGCAGGAAAGCTTTTTCGCATCTTCAGCCTGAAGACCGGCAGTGAAAAGGTCGAAATCGGAATAACCTCTCTTGCAGCTTACATACTGAAGAGCAGTGTCATCAAACTCGAATACAAGGTCGCCTGATTTAAGGCCCTCTACATCCGAACCTTTAACTGTGAAAGTTACTTCCTCGCCGACTTTTGCCGACAACTCATCGGGTGTAACAAGTGCGGGGTTAGCAGCGAAAGCTGTAAGAGCAAGAGCCGCTACCATTGCAAGTGCAAGAACACTTACGAGCATTTTCTTTGCAAGTTTCATTTTTAGAACCTTCCTTTAAAAAATTTTTTCTATATAATGAGCCTTGAGACTCAATATACCTAAAATTACAAGAAAATATTACCGTAACACAAAAAATATTATACACTATATGAAACGGTATGTCAAGCATAAAATTAAAAAACTTTAACCAAAAAAGCCGTTAAAACATATACGAAAAAATTACATTAGTAAATTATGCCAGTTTATTGATATTTTATTACAAATACTTCGGTTTGTCAATAGTTTTTTATAATTTTGTTATATTTTTGAACTTTTTGCCTTTTTTCTTCGGAGAAGCCTCATATAATTATTTTCCGCTCAAAAGCAAATCCTTTTCGTACGACTTATGAAACGCCGTTTTTACAATACCGTCAAGGTCGTTTTCTTTAAGAGAATTAACGCCTTCGATTGTGGTTCCTCCCGGCGAACAGACTTTTTTTACCCAGTCGTCAATGTTTCCGCCGCGCTCTTTAAGAAGAGCGGCGCTGCCCAGAACCGTCTGAACCGCGGTATCTCTCGCTGTTTCGGGATCAAGTCCGTCCGCCTCTCCCGCTTTTGCGAGCGCTCCTATAAACATGAAAGTATACGCGGGAACGCATCCTCCGAGAACACCGAAAACAGAAAACAAATCCTCCGAAAGATATTTCGCTTCGCCGCACGCCTTGCAGATTTTACCCACTGTTTCAAGCTGTTCTTCCGTTACGAAGCTGTTGCCGGTATATGCGGAAGAAGCCTCGCCTACCTCGGCGTTGAGATTGGGAAAAATCCTGGCAATCGGAGCGTCATAATTTAAGAAAGAAGCGATATATTCCGTCGTCTTGCCTGCGGCTATGGAAACTAAAAGCGGTTTCCTCTCGGCAAGCAAAGACGAAATTTTCGGCAGCAAATCCGGAAAAATCTGAGGCTTAACGCACAGCATAACGACATCGCACAGGGAAACTATTTCATTTTCGCATAAAACAGGATTTACTCCGTTTATTTTACAAAAATTATGAAGCTTCTCCTTGTCTATATCATAAACATAAATATTGTTTTTATCAAAAACATTTTTTTCTGCCGTATTTCTTATTATTGGCTGCGCCATATTTCCGCAGCCGATAAAACCGATACTATTCATAAACGACCGCCCTTATGTAAATATTTGTTTAAATTGTATCACATTTTTTTTGAATTTCAATATATATATGTTAATTTGCGAATTGTTAAATAATAAAAATTTTTATATAATATTTTATAATATATGTAATTTTTAATATAGAGGGTAATTGATATGGTTCTGGCGGTCGATATAGGAAATACGAATATAACGATAGGCTCATATGATGACGGCGGAGTAATGCTGGTATCGAGAATAGCTACCGACAGGTTAAGAACCGCCGACCAATATGCGGCGGAGCTGTACGCTATATTCGGTCTTTACGGAGTTGACGCGGAAAGCTTTACGGGTTCTATAATAAGCTCTGTAGTGCCGGAGCTTACAAACGCCGTGAAAACCGCTCTTGAAATCGTAACGAATCACACGCCGATAGTAATAGGCCCGGGAGTAAAAACAGGTCTTAACATAAAAATCGACAATCCCGCTCAGCTCGGCGCCGACCTTGTTGCCGGAGCTGTAGGAGCTATAAACAAATATGAACTGCCGTGCCTTGTTCTCGATATGGGAACGGCAACAAAAATAAGCGTTATTGATTCAAACGGTACATACAGAGGCTGCACGATTTCGGCAGGAGTGGGAATATCTCTGAACGCGCTCTCATCGGGGACTTCGCAGTTACCCGCAATATCCCTTGACGCACCCTCCTGCGCCATAGGCACAAATACAATTTCAAGTATGCAGTCAGGCACCGTACTAGGTACGGCGGCTATGATAGAGGGCTTATGCATAAGACTTGAAGAAGCTCTCGGAGAGGAAATAAAAACAATAGTTGCGACAGGCGGCATTGCCGGCAGTATAATCAGATATTGCAAAATAGATATGGTATACGACCCGAATCTGCTGCTTGACGGACTTATGTGCATATACAGAAAAAATAATTGACAATGTACATAATTGACAATGTACAATGTACAATTGACAATTAAAATCAGTATATTGCACTTGATAAGTTTAATTTCAATTTAATTTGGATTTAAACAGCATCTTTTCGAATATCATTTGTTACTATCTATTCGGGTTATTATTCCCTATTATTGTGTAATTTCATATACATAATATTAATATACTTACAATATACTGTATATATTCTAAATTAAGTTCTTTGGACCTCCGACAATTCAATTTGTTGACAAAATTTACTTTATCGACAAATTGAATTGTCAATTGTCAATTGTACATTGTACATTGTACATTGTCAATTAATACACATTTATATTGTTCAATATGCGCTGTATCTTTACGGAACAGCAGCAAGGAGGAAATATATATGTCAAAAAAACAAAACAACCGCAAGCAGATATTGTTTCTGTGTCAATTTGCCATACTTCTGGCAATTGAAATCATTGTCTGCTTCACACCGTTGGGAACACTGCCGTCACTCGGTATGCTCAGCGCGACGCTCTCCCATGTCCCCGTTATCATCACGGCGGTGATACTCGGAATAAAAGCCGGCGCGCTCATGGGACTGGCGTTTGGCGCGTGCAGCTTTATTTACTGGACTTTTGTGGCTCCCGGCGCGTTTTCATTCCTTTACACGCCGTTTTACACCTTAGGCGAGTATTCGGGCAATTTCGGTTCTCTGCTTATATGCTTCGTTCCGAGAATACTTATTGGCGTAGTTACGGTTCTTGTTATGAAAGGAATGATGAAAATCGTCAAAAACGAATTTGCCGCCGCCGCAATAGCGGGAGTGCTCGGAACACTTACAAACACATTTTTGGTACTTCTCGGAATTTATGTTTTTTTCGGTCAGGAATATTATTCAATGGCTGTAAGCGACGGTTCTCAGACTCTTTTGGCGTTTCTGGGAATGGTCGTGCTTACAAACGGTCTGCCGGAAGCCGTTATAGGAGGAGCGGCGGCGTCCGCAGTCGCTGTTCCCGTTAAAAGAGCCGTCTCAAAGAAGTATCTTTAATACATCTGCAATTATAAGAGCGGTCTTTGGTATGAATAAGGAGTTTTTCAAATGAAAAAACACGTAAATTCTATTATGATTACGGTTATTTTAATTGCAACATTAATTACTGTATTAACAACCTCATGCGGCAATAAAAAGACCAGCTCACGGGTGCGGGAAGAATACGATGACGGCTCAAAGCTTATCACAATAAACGATTACAGTTGTTTTCATAAACTTTTTAATGACATTGGCGTCTATATATCTGATGCAAATTTTCAGATAGCATCATTTCCGGAGGAATATTATCCTGAAACATATGGAACCCAATGGAAGGTCGATAGTGAAAATTTCCTTACCGATATAGGTTATTATGAAAAATATGCTTTTTCCGATAATGGATATGTTGCATTTTATAATTACTTGAAAGGAGATGATAGTGGAGAATACTGCATTTATTCTGTTATAAACAATACAATGGTCAAGTTTGCCTCCATGACGGAATTGTGTGAATATGCCAAAAAAAATAATATTACTCTCGGACAATGGTATTATAATTTTTCCCCGGAAGAAACAATTGATGAGAACGGCGATTGGACAATAGTTACTACCGATGATAAAATAACGGCCGTAAGAAATAAAGAAGAGGATATATTTGCCGGAAAGATTGATAAATTTATATCCGGTGACCATTTCATCGCTTTTCATATTTACATAGACGACTCTATGCAGAGTAAATTGCGCGCGTTTGAAAATCCTGTTTTGCCATGTAGTGAAGATGATCAGGTTATAGGGTATACTTTTTTATTTAGACTGCCGATTTATTGTGACAGATATGTGGTTATAAATACAAATGATGATTCTTATAAATTTTTTGACAGCAAAAGAGATACAGAAAAATATCTGAAAAATAATAATATGTCTGAAAAATGGCAGAAAGTAAAATATACAGGAAACTCTTTTTAAGTTTTTTAAAGCAAAAACTGCCGTCACGGTCCTCCGTGACGGCAATCTTTTTATTTTTTACAGCCGCGTTACTGTCTTTATTATTTGTTATCTGTCAATCATTTTAAGGCATGACTTTTTGACCCAGCCCATTACCGTTTCTTTTCTGACTATAGCGTCTTCGGCAAAGCTTTCTTCAAACTTCTTCTGCTCGTCTTCCCATTCGTCGCCTATAAGGTTGTCAAGAATAGTTTCATACCATTCGGGGTGCTCATGACCGCCAACATAGTACATAACATGATAGCCGTACTCGGTTTCAACAATACCGGTATCGCCTGATTTTCTGCTTTCGCCCTCGTAATCGCCCTCTGAGAATACCCAATCCTCAAAATTCTTAACGTAGGAACCGTTATTGTTCATATCCTCAATAAGACCGCCGGAGCCTTGCGAACCTGTATCATCGGAAAGCTTGCTCGCGAGTTCACCGAAATAATCCTCGTCTGAGACGCCGCTTTCGTTTTCTTCAATATACGTCTTATAATCGTTAAGTATGGATTCAGCTTCGCTCTCACATTCTGATTTTGTTTCGGCTGAAACTGTTGTTTCCTCCGTATCGGTTGAAGCTTCGCCCGATACGTCCTCGCTCACGGCTTCCGTCGGGAACTGTACAAGTATATGACGTACCGATGCAGGTACCGTGGTATCGCGGAAAGGCGTTCCCGTGGCGTAAAGAATGTAAACCGTCTTGCTGTCCGAGCTGACGAAATATTTCATGTCGCCCGTCTGTCTTACATAGTTATTGTCTTTATCCTGTTCATAAAGCCAATTCGCAGCGTCCTCGCTGATGTTCGTTTTAACGGAATCTTTGGAAACCTTTTGAAGAAGCGAGGCGGCGTCCTGCTTATATGTCTCGTAATTTTCGCTGTCCGGATCCTCTGTTTCAAGAATCACATTCTTAAATGTTTCTTCGTTATAATTTTGCTGAGACTGAACCTTTTTTATGAAATCCTGAGCCTGATATTCTTCCTCCAAGGGAGCCGCTACAGTAGCTTCCTCCGACGTACTCTCACCGCTTGCAGGTTCGGAGGACGATGTGCCGGACGACGTTTCAGATGTGACGTCTATAGTATACCATCTAACGCTTACAACATCGTACGCCGTTTTATCCTCATTATAAACCTTTTCAACGTCCGCGTCGGTATGACCTTTTTTAAGCTCGTCCTGACGGTATTCCTGATATTTTTCAACCGTCTTCTGCTCGGTAAGTATTTTTTTGAAAAGCTTAAGCGTAACGCCCTTGCCGTAGCTTAAAGAAATGTATCTTGAAAGCGAGAAATTGCCCGTATTCGCGTTTATGCTGTCAAGCGTATCCTGAATCTCTTTCAGGTCGTCCTCGTCGAGCTCTACTCCCGCGTCAACCGCAGCCGCATAGTATCTCTTAATGTTGGCCATGCTTTCAACGGCTTCCTCAAGGAAATACTCGTCCCAAGTAATCTCGTTCCCGTCATCGTCCTTAGTCGTCTGCTCTGTAGGCGAAAGAGCCGTATTGTAGCCCGTGAGCATCTGACCGTATCCCGAACCGTACTGTGATTCGTAAGAACTGGAATATTGATATACATTATTGAACATCTGCATATAGTAACAGCTTAGTTCACTCATTGAATACGATTTTCCGTCAATCGTTATAGTTTTTATGATTTTTTGCGGTACGCCTAAGAAATTAAGCGACGCGGCAAGTATAGCGACTATAACGACAACGGAAATAACGATTCCGCATATTTTCCCGATAACCCTTTTCGCGCCCTCATGCGAATTTGATTTTTTTCCTGCTTTTTTAGCCTGTTTTGAAATTCTCTCTTTTCTCTCCTGACGATAGGAGTTGAGAGTATCTTTTTCGTTGTTATTCATAAAACAAACACCTTTCAACATATTTGCTTTTACAGCGCTTTTAATATTCTACTATAATTTTCCGAAATATACAAGTACTTTTTTTAGGAAGATTTGATTTAATCCGAGACGCAGACCGTTTAAGCGTGCTCATAATTAATATTAAGCCGCAACTGCGCTTTTTTCATTTATATAAGCTATGATTTTCGCTATCGCGTCGTCGTCCGTTACAGCTCTGTCGGTATTTTCCGCATCTGCATTGTTTTTCTGCCATTCGGACTGAGCGGAGGAAACAAGCGAATCATATACGGATTGATACCACACGGGATTTTCAGCCTTTTCGGCATAGAAAAGAACGTAATAACAGCCGTCGCTCTCTACTGTTTCACAATCTCCGACTTTTCTTGACTCGTCGGCGGCCCAGTCTTCTACTGCGGAATCGTTTGAACCGTCGCCCTTAACGTTATCAAATTCGCCCGTACCGATAAGACCGTTTGCACCGTTTTCGTATTTTTCCATAAGCTTTTCAAAGGATTCGGCAGATTTATCGCCGTTATTAAATTCGTTTAGAATTTTCGCGGCGTTCGCTTTCGCAGTAAGCTTAAGCTCGTCCTCGGTGCTTATGGTTGTATCCGTTCCTACGTTAACCTGAATATATTTCAGCGTTGACGGAAGTGTTTCGTCGCGCGCGGGAAGTCCCGTTACATATATGACGAACGTCATGTCGTTTGCCTCAACAATCTCGGCGGAGCCTTTCCCGTTAGTATATTCGCCGTCGCTCCCCTTTTCAAAGAGCCAGTCGGCCGCGTCCTTTGAGAAATTGGAGCTTACGTCGTCATATGAATAACCTTTCATGTCGTTTATGACGGTTTCCGAATTGCCCGTTACGGAAACTACCGCTTCTTTCAGAGTTTTACCGGATTTGATTTCCGCGAGAACCTTATCGGCATAAGCGTCGGAATTTTCATCTGTGGAATCGACCATCCAGCGCTCGGCGTTGCACAAATCGTATTTTTTACTGTTTTTCTTGTACTCGGCCAGGATTTTTTCCGAAGCATCGTTACCTTTAAACTGCGCTGCGATTTTATCCATATTGTCGCTCTGATATCTGTTGGCGATTATCCTCTTTTCAAAAAAGGCTCTGTATTCGTCAACGCCGAAGCCCTTGCAGAAGGATTCTTCAAGGTATTCGTCCGCCGTCATGCTCGCGGACTCCGCATACTGCGTCAGCTCGGCTACCGTATCGTCAATCGTTTTCGTATCTTCTTCCGTCAAAGTATACCCTTCGGCTATAGCTTTTGCATAGAACGCGTCCATGTATATAAATTCCTGCAAAACGGCTTTTTTAATATCTTCTTCCGTATACTGATAATACGAACCGTAAGCGCTGTAATAAGAATATACCTGCATATATTCGGCCATGTACTCGGCCGCGCTGTTTTCAATGCCGTCAACCGTGACCACGGTTTTGTCAAGGTCAACTTTAAGTCCCGATTTTGAACCGATAATTGAATAAATCATAAAGCCTGTCGCCGCAATGAGAACGGCAATAAGTATTATGACAGCCGCGGCGGCGCCCCTGCTTTTCTTCTTTTTGCCTGAGCCGTCCGCGTCCGGCGAGCTTGCATATTCATTTTCGGGAGATTCCTGTATCGGCATATCGGGCATTGCCTCGGAAGTGTCGGAACCGTTTCCGTATTCGGCTCCACTCTCCGCCTGCGAATCGCTCTGCGCGGATACGAACGGGCTTTCTCCGTTTTGCCTCATAAATTCCTCAAATTCGTTTGTTCCCGACGCCGAGCCGTTCCCGGGAATATTTTTTTCAGTCTCTTGCCCGGATAAATTATTTTCCGCGTTATCTTCCGATTTTTCAATATCGGGATTAAGCTCGTTATTATCCATCAGCAGCACCTTCCGTTTCTTTAATGTTACTTCATATTACTTTCCATAATATATTTATTATACAACATAAAACAAGACGATACAATACCAATTCCGAAAAAAATTTGCGAATGTTTTTCGCGGCGCAATCTGCGCGTTCGATTTAATCAGTATTTCCCCGGACAGTTTTAAGGCAATACCGCATAATTATTGTCGTGCAGATGCGCGGCAAAGGCGGTAGCCGTTAATTGTGCGGTGTTGCCTTAAACTCCCGTTAAATCAAACGGCGGAACATAATCCTTTTTCGCCGATGAAAAATCCTGAACGTATCCGTTTTCCAATCCTACGAGATAAAGATAATCAACAGTCCTGTTATACTCCTCCTCCGAAACTGTTCGGCAAAGCTCGGGAAACCTGCGCGATTTTTCGGAACAGTTCGGCGTAAATTGGCTCATAAGGCTGAAAATTACTTTATCGTGAAATTCGTCCGCTATAAAATCTATAACGTCGAGAGTGTTTTCTATATGACCGGGCAGCATAAGATGCCTTACGATAACGCCTTTTTCCATAATCCCCTCGTCGTCGAGCTTAAATTCCCCTACCTGACGGTACATTTCCCTTATCGCGTTTTTCGCGTTCTCGGGATAATCGGGAGCGGACGAGTATTTTTCCGCGAGAGAAGAATCCATATATTTTAAATCGGGAAGATAAATCTGAATTTTGCCCTCGAATTTTTTCAAAGTTTCCACGCTGTCATATCCGCTTGAATTGTAAACTACGGGAACCGATAAAGGAAAATTCAGCGATTCAAGAATTTTTTCGCTGTAGTGCGTCGGCGTTACGAGATTTATATTATGAGCGCCTTCAAAAATAAGCTCGCTGTATATTTCTTTAAGGCGGTCAACGGTTATCTCCCTGCCGAAGCCGCCCGAGCTTATTTCGCTGTTCTGGCAGAATACGCATTTCATATTGCAGCCGCTGAAAAATACGGCTCCCGAACCTCCGTATCCGCTTATGCACGGCTCCTCCCAAAAATGCGCCGCCGCGCGCGCGATTTTAAGAGTATCGCCCATGCCGCATACTCCCGTTTTTACTTTTCTGTCCGCGCCGCATTTTCTCGGACAATCATTGCACAGAGACATTTTACAGCCGCCGTTCGGTACGGAAATTACAAAAACATGGATTTTTGTGTACGGTACCGTTCCTTTCTTTTACGTTCACCGTAATTTATTATACTTAAAACGTCGGATAGGTCAAGAAAATTTTTATTGAATGCGCGTGTTTCGTCCGTTATTGACAAAACTTTTCTGTAATGCTATAATTTACTGTACTTTAAGGTATTTTTATAATATCTGCCGCAATATTGAATTTATAAGTATGATTATCATGTATTAAGTTAAAATATATTTATTAGGTGATATTTCTAAGGTGTTGTTATGGGAATTATAAAATCCGTGAGAACAGTCGTTTCCGAAATATGGAAGAATAAAGTAAGACTGTTCCGTCTGGCAAGATATGAGCTTAAAAGTCAGCACGGCGGAACTTTTTTCGGTTTTTTGTGGAATTTTTTCAATCCCGCGCTTCAAATACTTGTTTACTGGTTCGTATTCGCAATAGGACTGAGACGCGGCAACGATATTGACGGCGTTCCTTACATCGTCTGGCTTGTAATAGGAATAATATGCTGGTACTATATGAATCAGGCAATGCTCGGGGCGGATATGTCGATAATAAATTTCAGCGACGTATTAAAGCGAATGAGCTTTCCTATCTCAATAGTACCCACAAAAACGGTGGCCGCGAATTTTATAACGCATCTTTGCTCAATGGTCATCGTATTCGCCGTCGTATTGGTATCGGGCTCCGGCATAAGTCCGAGCGTATGGCTCCTGCCGTATTACATTTTCGCGAGTACGTTTTTCATAGTGGGATATTCCCTTATTTCCTCCGCCGTGAACGTGCTGTTCCGTGATTTCCATAATTTCTCAAACACAATATTCAGATTTCTCTTTTTTATTTCCCCTGTCATGTGGGAACCTGCCGAGGACAGCCGCGTTCTTATAACAATAATGAAATTAAATCCTTTCGCTTATATTTTGAACGGCTACCGCGACACGATTCTTTACGGCTGGACGCTTTCGGAAAATCTCGATACGGGGCTTATATTCTGGGGGATTTCCATAGCGATGTTTACAGCAGGCTGCGTAATTCATATGAGATTGAGACACAAGTTTATTGATTTGCTTTAAGGAGGAGGAAAAATGGCAGAGACTTTGGCTGCGAACGACAGCGACGTTATAATATGCGACCATATAGTCAAGGATTATTCGCTCTATTCCACCTTCGGCGAAAAGCTCAAGGGACTGCTGCTTAAAGAAAACAGGGTTTCAACGTTCCGCGCGCTCGACGATATAAGCATAACGATGAAAAGGGGTGAGTGCGTCGGTCTTGTGGGGCTTAACGGAAGCGGAAAATCAACGCTCGCGAGCATAATTACAGGTATCACAACTCCCACGGAGGGCAGCGTTACGGTAAAGGGCGAAGTAAGTATGCTTTGCGCAAGCTCGGGAATGCGCTCACAGCTTTCGGGAATAGATAATATCAGGTTTAAATGTCTGCTTATGGGGTATACGGATAAGCAGATAAAAGCCATCGAGCAGGATATAATCGACTTCGCGGATATAGGGATTCATATAAATCAGCCCGTAAAAACATATTCGAGCGGTATGCGCTCAAGGCTCGGCTTTGCCATAGCGGTTCATATAAATCCCGAAATCCTTATAATAGACGAGGCTCTGTCGGTCGGCGACTCAAGCTTTACGGACAAGTGTCTTGATAAAGTTGACGAATTCAGAAAGGCCGGAAAAACTATAGTATTTGTAAGCCACGCCGTAACTCAAATGACAAGCTTCTGCGACAGAGTGATATGGATAAATCAGGGAAAGCTTATCGGCGTAGGCACTCCCGACGAAATAATCAGACCTTACTGCGGCTTCGCGAGGGAATACAACGGAATGACAAACGAACAGCGCAAAAGCATTATGCCGCGTCTGGAGGATTACAAGCATAAATACTGTGTTGATTGACAGGTGGATTCTTTATGGACGATATACAAAAGCTTAAAGAAGAAAACGAACGGCTGAAAAAACTCAACGGCGAGCTTTTAAAAGAGCTTAAAATTTGCAGAGACGATATATGCTCTCAGATTGAAACCGCGGCTTCCGTAAGAAACGAGCTTCGCAGAAAAGACGTTCAGCTCAACAGTCTTAAAACGGAAAACAACGAGTTTAAAAATAAATTCGCGAAAATAGAAAACAACTCCGTCGGCAGACTTATGCTGGGAGTTTACAGATTGTTAAGAGAGCTTAAAAGAAGATATATATCGCAGTAGCGAACCCGGATACAGACACCGAAAAGTATAACGGTATAACAGTAAATATTGTGATTTTTAAAAGTCTGTTGTTTCGCGTCGGCGGAACAACTTTATCGGAGCTAAAATATGAACACGAGAAATATTGACGAGATGCTTAAAAAGCTGAGAAAGCGAAAGGAATCGCTCGAGACGCTTCTTGCCGAAAACGGCGTCAGCTTCGGCGAAGACGACGATACCGCGTCCGCGTCATTTAAAACCGATTGCGAGAGCCTTAAAAAGCTTAAGGTCGCGGCGATTATGGACGCTTTCACGCTGGGCAATTTCAGGGACGAATGTGATTTAACGGAAATAACTTCCGACAATTGGAAAACGCAAATCGACGAAATCATGCCCGATATGATGTTTATAGAATCGGCATGGAACGGGAAAAATAATTCATGGTATAAAAAAATCGCCAACGGCAGCAAGGAGCTTTACGACCTTACCGAATACTGCCGCGCGAAAGGAATACCCATAGTTTTCTGGAACAAGGAGGACCCTGTTTATACCGATGTTTTTATGTCGGCCGCGTCGTGCGCGGATTTTGTTTTTACGACCGATTTCGACTGTATTGAAAGATACAAGCGCACGCTTCAGCACAATAATGTATTTCTTCTGCATTTCTCCGCTCAGCCGAGAGTTCATAATCCAATCGAAATGCACGACAGAAAGGATAAATTCTGCTTTGCCGGAGCGTATTACCACAGATATAAGGAGCGTTCCGCTGTTTTCGACGCGTTCGCGGACGTGTTTGAAAAAGGAAAAGGTCTTGATATATTCGACAGGAATTTAGGCTCGGCAAGACCCGAGCACGCGTTTCCGCAGCGTTACAACAAAATGATTGTCGGCAATTTGAAGCCCGACGATATCCATATAGCGTACAAAGGTTACAATTACGGAATAAATATGAACTCCGCCGGTCAATCGCAGACTATGTTCGCCAGGAGGGTATTTGAACTGCTCGCTTCAAACACGGTTTCGGTCGGGAACTACGCGAGAGGAGCCAAAAATTTCTTCGGAGATTTGACGGTATGCACCAACAGCGCGGACGTTATGGAAAAGCATCTGCGGAAATATTGCGGGACCCGTGAGAATTACCGAAAATACAGGCTTTTGGGGCTTCGCAAGGTGCTTGGCGAGCATCTTTGCGAGGACAGACTCGGCTTTATAACCAAATGCGTTTTCGGTAGGGATTTAAAAAGACCCATGCCGGAAATATGCGTTTTGTCCGCCGCGTCGTCTTATGAGGAAAGGGACAGGGTAAGAGCCGCTTTCGACAGGCAGACATACGGCGAAAAAAGACTTGTTTTTTTAAACGACGGGAACTATAATATAGCCGATATACAAAAATCGGCGTTTGTTTCTGCATTTGACCCGAACGACTATTACGGCGAAAATTATCTGACCGATTTGGCTCTCTCTGTCCGTTACAGCGATTCGGACGGCTTCGGCAAGGTCGATTTTTACGAAAATACGCCGTCCGGCATAAGATTAAATTCGTCGGACGCGTCTTACCGCTCCTGCGATACTCTTTTCAGCGCGAGGAGCATTATAAAAACGTCCCTTGTAAAAGATTTTGAAAGCTTTGCGAAAGGCGAATATATAAGCGGCGCGTTTTTCTGTACGGACGAATTTAACTACTGCCGCGCATATAAAGGCGAAAGATGCGAAAAAACCGACGATATTTTCGTTGCCGATAAGGGAATACCTCTCGATATTATAAACGGCGAAGCCAAAAAGATAGATTATACAAAACTCGATTCCGATATTATGCGGATTCCGCCTCAGGATATCATGAATATGTGTCCTCCAAGAATAAGGGGAATCGACGTAAAGCTGGAGGGCTGCAAATTTGTAGTAACCTCAAGGCTTAAAGACGAAAAAGTCGCGTATATTTCTTTTACGCGTAAATTTCTTATAGAAGATTTCTTCGCGAAGGATAAGTTTTCCGTCATGTTTTCCGGTTCCGGCGAATTGGATACGGAAAATTTCTGCACGTTCTGCGACGGAGCCATGAAACAGCTCGGCACCGCTCATTCGATAGGAAACAACATTCTTACCGCAAAGGTTCCGAGCGGAACGCGTTATGTCAAGCTTTCGCTCCGTGTAAAGGGAAGCGGAGAAAAGGAATTTTCCGGCATTACGGCCGGCAGCAGTATTTCACAGTGCAGCGATACTCCGTTTTTATCCCGTTCGGAAACCGTTATCGTCGCGGACCATTACCCCGATTACAAGGATTTATACAGATATATGTTCGTTCATAAGAGAAATCTTCTTTATAAAGAAAATTCCCTTGTTACGGATATGATGTGCATCAATATGTATAACGAAAACGAATACAGGGAATTTGAGGGCATAAACGTCGCCTGCGGCTCTGCCGAAAGGCTTGCCGCAGCGCTTGAAAACGGCAGAATAAAGACTGTCTGCGTACATTTTTTAAATCCGTATATCTGGGGAGTTCTCAAAAATTACCTCGACGAAATACAGCTTATAATATGGAGCCACGGCAGCGATATCCAGCCGTGGCACAGAAGAGCTTATAATTATAAAACGGAAAAAGAGCTTGAAGAAGCGAAAGCCGCGTCGGTCAAAAGAGAGGCTCTGTGGAAAGAGGTTTTCTCATACAGCGAAAATTACGACATTCACTTTGTATACGTCTCCGAATTTTTTAAAAAGCAAATTGAGGAGGATTACGGGGTAAACTTAGATGACAAATGCACTGTAATTCACAACTGTATAGATACGGATTTATTCGGCTATGTGAAAAAAGACGCCGAACAGCGTTTTAGTATAATGTCGGTAAAATCCTTCAGCACGCTGACATACGCAAACGATATAACTCAAAAGGCGGTTTTAAGGCTCAGCGAGGCTCCCGAATTTTCAAAAATCACAATAGACCTTTACGGGGACGGCGAAAGATTTGACGAGGACACGCATTTATTAAAAAAATTCGGTAACGTTCATCTGCACAAGGGATTTTTAACGCAGTCTCAAATTGCCGCTCTCCATAAATCCCACGGAATTTATATCGCGACTACAAGAATGGACACACAGGGCGTTTCAAGGGACGAAGCCATGTCGTCGGGGCTTGTTCCCGTCGCTAACGCGGTCGCCGCCATTCCCGAATTTGTCGATGACACCTGCGGTATGCTTGTTCCGCCGGAGGACGCTGACGCTGTCGCGGACGCTGTGTTAAAGCTTATCAGAGAACCCGAAAAATTTCTCGAATTATCCGAAAACGCGGCTTCGAGAGTAAGAAAATTGTCGTCAAAGGAATATACGATAGATAAAGAAACCGATTTGATAGAATTGAGGTAAACCGATATGATTAATATTATAGGTCTTGGGTATATAGGGCTACCGACAGCGCTGATGTTCGCGTCTCACGGAGTTGGGGTAGTAGGTACCGATTACAATAAGGAGCTTGTCGATACTCTGAACGCGGGGCATACGACTTTTGAGGAGGACGGACTCGACGAGCTTTTCGGGGAGGCCGTAAAACACGGAATTAAATTTACGACCGAATATATGCGAACAGATACGTATATAATCGCCGTCCCCACTCCTTATGACAAGGCAAGCAAAAAAATCGACGCTTCATATGTAACGGAGGCTGTTAAAAACGTTATTGACGTATGCCCGAAAGGCGCAACCGTTGTAATAGAGTCAACGATTTCTCCCGGAACAGTTGACAAATTCGTAAGACCCGTTATAGAGCAATTCGGACTGAAAACGGGAGAGGATATAAACCTCGTCCACGCGCCTGAAAGAATTATCCCCGGAAATATGGTTTACGAGCTTAAACACAACTCAAGAACGATAGGAGCGGACAACCCCGAAATCGGAGAAAAAGTAAAAGAATATTATTCCTCATTCTGCGAAGGAGAAATAGTTGTTACAGATATAAGAACAGCCGAAATGACAAAGGTTGTGGAAAATACCTTCAGAGATATAAATATCGCGTTTGCGAACGAGCTTGCGAAAATTTGCAGAAGCGACAATATGGACGTTTATGAAATCATTTCCATAGCCAACAGACACCCGAGGGTAAATATCCTCTCTCCCGGGCCCGGTGTGGGCGGTCACTGCATATCCGTTGACCCGTGGTTTCTTGTGGGAGATTATCCGTCGCTTGCGAATCTTATAAAGCAGGCGAGAATGATAAACGATTCAATGCCCGAATACGTTCTCGGCAGAATAAGTGAAATAATGAAAGAAAACGGAATAAAAGACGTTTCAAGAGTAGGTCTTTACGGGCTTACATACAAGGAAAACGTAGACGATATCAGGGAAAGCCCGACATTGCAGATGCTCGAAAGCATGGAACGCCACCTTGCCTCGGGAATCAAGGTTTATGACCCGTATGTAAAGCGCGATATATGCGAAAATCAGTATCATGATTTCGATAAATTTTTAAACGACGTGGATATGGTCGTTATTCTCGTGGGGCACAGCGAAATAAGAAACAACCCGGAAAAGCTCCTCGGCAAGATAATACTCGATACGAGAAACATATGCCGCATGGACGGAGTTTACAGACTGTAAGGAGAAAAGGTTGAAACATTATGATTTAAGCACGATACCAAAAGAGGGCGCACTAAAACAGACCGTCATAGGACAGTCAAAAA
>CANRNI010000039.1 GCA_947631945.1 uncultured Clostridia bacterium | reverse complement strand
TTTGCCAAATATGCTCTACTTTTTCTTTATTTTTTCGTAAGCTCTATTTGGTTTACCCCAACATTTATTATAGAGCCTAAAAAAAGACCGAAAATTTTTTATCTTTCAAAAAATTTCGGTCTGCATTTTACTCTTTATTCAATTGTTTTTACGTATGTGCGAGTTCAAGTCCCGTTCGTTCAGAAAAAAACCGTTTCGCGCATCATGGGACACGACCCTCATTTTTGCCTTAAAAAAGCAGAAAAAACCTTGATATATCAAGGTTTTTTCGACTGTTCGTCATTTGGGGACAAACAAATGGCTGAGGAGGCGGGATTCGAACCCACGCATGCAGCAGTCAAAGTGCTGTGTCTTACCGCTTGACGACTCCTCATTATTAAAATTTTTATAATTCGGTTTTTATATTAAAAAACGCAAATCGTATGATTTGCGATAAATTTTATGGGGTGGATAGACGGATTCGAACCGTCGGCCTCCAGGGCCACAACCTGGCGCTCTAACCAACTGAGCTATATCCACCGCAAATGGCGCGCTTGAAGGGACTCGAACCCCTGACCCACTGCTTAGAAGGCAGTTGCTCTATCCACCTGAGCTACAAACGCATAAAATGGAGCGGGTGATGGGAATCGAACCCACACGACCAGCTTGGAAGGCTGGGATTCTGCCATTGAACTACACCCGCACATTTAAGGACGTTGCTAATTTTAGCATATACAGGACGTAATTGTCAATAGTAAAATTCAATATTTTTAAAAATTTTTTGTAGTGTTATAATTGATGTAAGACCGCATAGCAGTAGAAAAAGCGATTGAGTTTCCCTGTTAAAATAAGGTTATAAATAAATCCAACAGAAAGGAACTCAACGTGAGTGTGGATGCATTGGAGTTATTCAGTGTGTTATTAATATTTTCTCAAAAAAAGTCCGCAATGAGATGCGATTTTTTCAATCCTATTTTTTATATCAATATCATTTAAATATATGAGTGGAAATGGGCCATTGATATACATAAATACATTACCTAAATCAAATAAATCTTCAAATACCATATATGCGTCCATATATTCTCTAATGAGCATTTTTGCTATAAATCTAAGGTCTTTTTCAGAACGTATAATTTCAAAATTGTTGAAATGTAATCTGTTTTTTATGTGTAATTGGCAAAAAATATCTTTTCTTATAGTTCCGTCATTAAATAAAAAAATTTTTAAATCGGAATACAACCACATATACAGTAAAAATTTATATAAATATGATTCCGGCGAAATATATTTTTTCATAAAAATACTTTTTAATCGTTTCTGATAGCAACATTCAATTTGTAAATACTTTTCATTATTTGAAATTTGATATGGATAATAATCCAAAACATATAAATTTGTATTATCCGAACTATCATCAAATTTTGAAATAACGTCGTCAATATTAAGCATAATTTTTCTATCCTTTTAGTTAATTCACCGGTTGGATTAATTCTCTTTATTTTTTCGTAAGGCCTATTTGGTTTGCAATAACATTTATTATAGAGCCTTTATTATTCACATACGTTGCTTATAATGAAAAACTCCCGTAAAGCGGGAGTAATTTTCATAAATAAAATTATTTGCTAACAATTATACTGTAGCTGCTTCGTTTGTAGCGTCTGCAACGGGAGCGGCATCGGAAGAATCTTCTTCATTAACAACAGCGTTGCTGGGATTCTTCTGGTCGTCATCCTGATTGCCTGTGCAGCCTGCAAATGAAAATACCATAGCGGCTGAAACGAGAAGTGCAGAAATAGTAAGAACAAGTTTTTTCATTCTTATGTTAGCTCCTTTCATAATAATCACAGTTAAAATTCGCATAGAGAATATTATCTCATTGCAAGACTAACTTTACATTATTTTCCGATTAAAGTCAAGCAATATAACAAACTTGTAACAGTTTGTAACAATTCTGTAATATTTGCAGTAGTTACCTTAAATGTTGCGGTTGACTTATTTTAATTGTTATTTTATAATATAGATATACTTTAGAGAAGGAATTTTATCATGAAACGAAATATAATTGTTTTTTCCGTGTTGATTGCGGTGCTGGCGGTTTGCTCTTTGTGCGTTTTTGCGGCTGATATTAATACCGTTTATTATGATTACGGCATTGCCGCCGAAAGAGCGGAGCATATAAAAAACGATAATCCGTTTTTTTACACATCAGGCGAAACGGTAAATCTGAAAGAGCCTGTATGCGAAGGCTTTGAATTTGTCGGCTGGTATCTTGAATCGGATTACAGAACGCTCGTTACATCTTTGGATAATGTATCGGACGATATAACATTATATGCAAAATGGTACGAATTGACATACGGCATTAACTATGTTTTAACGTCCGACGGCATAAAACTTACTCAAAACGAAATAACCAATACAAATCCCATGTCGCGCTATTCGAGCGAGAGGGTGTACCTTGCCGCGCCCGACTGCGCAGTATCATATTATACCTTTGACGGCTGGTATTTTGACGCGGAATTTACGGAAAAAGCCGAATATATAGAGAGTTATACCTGCGGCGACGTTACTCTGTACGCCCATTGGGTAAATTCGGAGTTTTCGCTGCAATATATACCGGGTGATATTTCCACAAGCTTATATACCTTTAAAAATCCCAATCCGGCGTCTTATAAGTACGGCGAACCGCTCCGGCTTATGCCTTTGATTTCCGACGACCCTGCCTTTACGTTTGACGGCTGGTATTCAGATGAGTTTTTTACAATGCCGGTTACGGATATTTCCGCCGGAACTTACGGAGATATTACATTATACGCGAAATGGATAAGGGCTGTCTACAATATAAATTATGTGCTTACGGACAATAATATTACCGAACCCTCTGAAATCACAAACTCAAATCCCACGTCGCGCGCCGCGGGTGAATCGGTTATGCTGAGTTCTCCCGAATCAGTCAACAAAAAATATAAATTCGCCGGCTGGTATACGTCTCCCGAGAGGGACGATAACAGCAGAATAACTGAAATAAGCGCGTCTGTTCAGGGTGAGATAACGGTTTATGCAAAATGGGAAACAGCCGTGTATAAAATAACGTATAATTACGGCGTTGTAAATCCCGTATACGTTGACTTTGAAAACAATAATCCTACCGAATACCTTTACGGAGACAGCTTTGAATTGCGGCCGATTGAGATTGAGGGCTTTATATTCAACGGCTGGCGTACAGATGAAAATTTAAAAAACGGCATAAGCGGGATATCGGAGGATACGTGGGGAGATATTAAGCTTTACGCCGATTTTACGGAGAAAACTTATACAATAGAATATATTGTAGAGGATAAGGAGGTAATCGCTTCACAGGTGGTAAATACCAATCCGACGGTCAGAACGACTACTCAAAGGGTAGGCTTTGACGAAGCGCAGACGCTTAACACCTCTTACAGCTTCGGAGGCTGGTATTACGATAAGGAGTTTACACAGGAAGCGAGCGTAATAAGACCGTATACCGCACAAAATATTACGGTGTATGCAAAATGGATTAAAATAGTAAGTTATCTTCCCGTTTGGGGCGACGTTACGCTTTCGGAGATGTTATCTGCCGCCGATGCGAGGCTTGCCCTTAGATATTCGGCAGGACTTGTAAGCTTTAACGACACACAGAAAAGGCTCGGCGATATAAACAACGATTCAAGCGTGAACGCCGCCGACGCAAGACTTATTTTAAGGCTTTCGGCCGGTATTGAAAGCGAAAAGGAGCTTGTTGAGAAATACTCTTTGCCGATTATAGAACTTGTTGACGGCGAGGTCGCTTTTAAGGAAACACTAAATAAATCACGTAGTGAACGGTAAGTATAAAAAACAAAACCTGCCAATAATCGGCAGGTCAGGCTGTCGAAAAAGTAGTTTTTTTCAAAGAAAACTATGGGGAACCCCAACACGTGGGTTCCCCACGAAAAAACAGTCACACAGGACTGTTTTTTCTCCCCTCCTGCGTTTTTAAGGCAAAAGGAGATTTCGCGCTCTGCGGAGCGCGACACGGTGACGCTGTCCCCGTGACCCCTGCAAGCCTTTGTAAAGGCTTGACCGAAACTTTTATACTCTTTGCAACAAGATTTTCGACAAGCCGACCTGCCAATAATTAGCAGGTCATAGTTTATTCGTATTTTATATTAGGATTGCTGAATTCTATCCTCACAGCGGTGCCTTTTCCTTCTTCCGAGGTTATTTTAAGCGTGTGACCGAGCGAGTCGAGAATTTTTTTAGAGAGGAACAAACCTATCCCCGTTGATTTTTTGTCGAGCCTGCCGTTATAGCCTGTATACCCCTTTTCGGTTATCCTCGGTAAATCCTGCGGCGATATGCCTATTCCGGTATCCTTTATTACAAGGTATTTTCCGCTTTCTGCATAAATTGAAATACAACCTTCTTTAGTGTATTTAAGGGCGTTCGATATTATCTGCTCTATAACGAACGTCAACCATTTTTCGTCCGTTACAACCGTCATTGACGTTTCCGCGAATTTGAGCGGAAGCCTTTTTCGTATAAAAGACCTTGTGTATTTTTTTACAGCCGATTTTATTATATCGTCGAGCCGGCATTTTTTGAAGACGTAATCGGAAGCGTCGTTTCCGCATCTTATGTAATTTAACGCCATTTCAACATATTGCTCGATTCTGAAAAGCTGTTCCGATATCTCGTCGTTTTCGTTTTGCTGCAAAAGCAGACGCATGGCGGCTATAGGCGTTTTTATCTGATGTACCCATAGAGTGTAATAATCGTTTATATCGCGCAGACGCGAGTCCATATCGGACTGAGCGGAGTTCATCGAGTTTTTAAGCTCTTTTATAAGGTATGTATAATCCTCCTCGAGTATGTTGACAGGCTCGGGAAGCTCGTCTGCGCATATCATTATATTCTCCGCTATCAGGCTCATAATTTTGTGTTTTCTTTTAAATTTTATAAATCCGTACACGATTGTGATTATTCCGGGAACGCTGCATAAGACAAAAGTGTAAATTACGGCTTCGGCAGGATATGAATACAGATAAGTAACGGCGAAAAAGATAACGGTGAAAAGAAGGAACAGTACAAGCGGCTTTATATGAATTTTAAGATACGATAAAAACAGTTTCATTTATTCCACCAAATATCCTATCCCTTTTTTTGTTTTTATTATATCGTCAAGACCGTTTTGAAGAAGCTTGCGTCTGAGTCTCGTCACATTTACAGTAAGCGTGTTGTCGTCTATAAAGCTGTCCGTTTCCCAAAGACGCGTCATAATCGTCTCTCTCGATATCACCTTGCCTTTATTCTCCGCCAGCACCTGTAAAATTCTGTATTCATTTTTTGTAAGCTCTATTTTCTGTCCGTCTTTAATAAGAGTGGCGTCGTCCGTATTGAGCATCGCGCCGCCTATATCTATTGCTTCGGACGTTTTTGAAAAGCCGTAGGCGCGTCTTATCATAGCTTGCACTTTCGCGAGCAGTACGTCTAAATCAAACGGCTTAGCGATAAAATCGTCTCCGCCCATATTTACGGCCATTATTATATTCATATTATCGGCGGCTGAGGATATAAATATTACGGGTACGCTCGAAATTTTGCGTATTTCGGAACACCAATGATATCCGTTAAAAAACGGCAGAGATATGTCCATAAGAACGAGCTGAGGCTCAAAAGATTTAAATTCGGTTAACACATTCCTAAAATCCGATACGGGTTTCGCTTCAAATCCCCATGAAATAAGACTTTTGAGTATAGCGTCCGATATAACGTCGTCGTCCTCAACTATCAGTATCCTGTACATAAATACACACCGCCTTATTACATAATATTATCATATAAGGCGGCGGTTATCAAGCTATCAAAAGTAAAGAATTATCAAGGTTTGGAAAATCCATAGCCGAACTATGGCTTATTTTAAAATGCGCATATATATCGAAAGGGTAAGGTAATAATTTATGTCCGATAAAGCAAAAACAAACGCTATTCGAAGACCGGACAACCTTTTAAAGCGTTCTCCCATTCGCTTATAAATTGCTTTATTGACTTTTGTCTTTTGCTTCTTTCATCGCTTACGGCTTTTTCAGCGACATTATAGAGTTCTTCGCCGAGCGTCCATTTGCCGCGCGAACGGCTGTAATCCGACAAAAGCGCAAATGCCATTGCACCTGCGGTATATACATTTGTGATTTCGTCAATCGGTGCGCCGAGCGTGTACTCCTCGGGAGACATAAACAGAGAGCTGCCCCACATACGCCCCATATCGTTTACCGACGGTATTTTTCTGAAAAAGTCGATGTCGCATATCACAGTCCTTTTCTTTTCAAAATCGTACATAATACTGCCGTCGTAAAAATCGACTGCGGCATAGCTCTGCGCCGCTGTGTATTCGAGAAAATTAAGTATATCTCGGAAAACTTCAAGACGGGCTTCTATAGGGAGCAGCATAAATTTTTTACATGAATCGGGGTACATTCTGCCCATGCACTCGCCCTCCGCCCACTTAAATATCATGGCGAAACCGCCGCCGATTTCCTCCGAACCGATAAATTCAATAAGATTTTTATGGCGCAAATCGCTGTATACGGGCAATGCGTTTTTCAGCCGCCGCACCGCGTCCGACAGTTCTCCATCGTATCGGGCGGCAGGCGCGCCTGCAAATTTAATAAAAAATTTTTCGCCGTTATTTTTTATTCCGAAACAGATATTTCCCGAATCCTGGTCGTCGAACACCCTAAACACTTTGCCGTACTTTGAAATAAAGCCGAAATCAAACTCGCTTTTCATTCTGTAAGGCACTCCGTCGATATATTGAATTATGTATTCGCTGTCCGTGTTTTCGTATTCCGCCATTTTCACACTCCGTAAAAAAATTTTTTTATTTCGTCGGCTGCGGGATAATTCAGTCTGTCAATTTCATCAACAACTTTTTCGGCGTTGTATTTTATATCGACAGGCGTTATTTTTATATCCGCGCCGATTTCAAGAATACCCGCTCTCGCGATATTCTTATCGCTTGACGGGCATCCGAGCGAGCCGACGTTAATATAATGTTTGCCTCGAACATTGGCAATTTTTCTGCTGTGCTCGTGACCGTATATTATTATATCGCCGTCAACGTGAGCAAACATACGAGTTAAATCATCATCTTCATCAGGTCTTTGATTTAAGCATTTGTTATTATTATTCATGCAATAGTGCATTACGGCAATATGGATACCGCATAAATCAATCTCCGTTTTATACGGCAGACCTTTAAGAAATTCCACGGAACTCTCGGAAAGACGCGAATATTCCCACTTGTGATGCTCCGCTTCCGGCTGTTCCATCTCGCTCATGTCGATTCCTTCAAGCAGATAACGCTCATGGTTTCCACGAACGGCTGTTAAATTGGGAATTTTTCTCATTCGCTGAACGGTCTCTTCGGGATAAGGACCTATTCCGATAATATCTCCGCAGCATATTATACGCTCGGCACGTTCTTTTTCAAAATAAGCAAGAACGGCTTCAAGAGCGACATCGTTATTGTGTATATCCGTCATAATTCCGATTTTCATAATATACCTCTTTTTCGTTTGTGTCTTAAAAGAACATCAGAATTTTTCGCGCCTCATTTATCAGTTTAATTCAACCCACTCTTCGTAGAGTGATTCCTGTTTTTCATTAAGTTCTTCAAGCTTTGACGTAAGCTCAAGCAATTTTTCATAATCAGCGGCCGTTTCGGGAAGCTCTAAAATTTTTTGCACCTCGTTCCGTTCGTTTTCGGTTGCTTCAATTTCTTCTTCAAGACGCTTTATTTTTGTTTTTTTCTTTCGCTCGAGCGATTCGCGTTCTTTTCTTAACTGATATTCATTCGGTTTTTTTTCCGTTTTTACCGACTTTTCGGGTAAAGTCAAAGAATAAGCGTAATCATCATAATTTCCGTCAAAAGACGTAAGTACACCGCCGTTAAGAATCAAAATTCTTGTCGCAAGCTTATTGACAAGGAAACGGTCGTGCGATACGCAGAGGATTGTGCCGTCATATTCTTTCAGCGCGTCCTCAAGAACCTCTCGCGATGCTATATCAAGGTGATTTGTAGGTTCGTCAAGAATAAGCAGATTCGGCTTTTTCAGCATAAGCTCAAGCAGAGCCGTTCGCGCTCTTTCTCCGCCGCTCAGTTCGTTCATCTTTTTATTTATTTCTTCTCCTCTGAAATTAAACGCGCCGAGGAAAGCTCTAAGCTCTGAAATCGTATGCGACGGAAATCTGTCGTATATCTCCTCGAGAACGGTTTTATCGGAGGACAGCCCTGACTGAATCTGGTCGAAATAGCCGATACGCACATTTGCGCCGAATCGGCAATACCCAGTATCAGCCGGAATATTTCCGAGCAGAGCCTTTAAAAACGTTGATTTTCCGCAGCCGTTTGAACCTATAAGGAAAACTCTTTCGCCCTTATAAATATTGAGCGTTACGTTTTTGAAAAGCACCTTGTCGGAATATGATTTAGAAAAGTCTGCCGCCGCCAGCACGTCGTTACCGCTTGTTACGGCAGTTTCAAATTTAAGTTTTATCGGTCTCACGTCCGATTCCGGCTTAATCATATCGTCCTTTATTCGGTCGATTTGCTTCTGTTTGCTTGCGATAGTGATATAGTTTCTCGCCTGATTAAAACGCTTCTGCTGCTGAATAATACCCTCTATGCGTTCAACTTCCTTAGCCTGATGCTCGTATTTTCGTCTGTCGGCTTCTTTTTGCTCCGCTTTAAGGCGTGAAAAAACGGTATAATTACCTTTTCGCACAGTTATTTTTTTATGCTCGATTTCCATAGTTTTATTTGTAATTTTATCGAGAAAATATCTGTCGTGCGAAATAATAATAGCCGTTCCGTTATATTTTACAAGAAAATCTTCAAGCCATTCCACGCTTTTTATATCAAGATGGTTTGTAGGCTCGTCAAGAAGTATCAGATTGGAATCCGATAAAAGAAGTTTGCCGAGACTTATTTTAGTTCTCTGCCCTCCGCTTAAAGCTCCTACGGAAAGATTTTGCTCATCGGGAGTAAATCCCAGCCCCGAAAGCATCGAATTAACTCTTGAACGGAAAGTAAGTCCTCCGTCGGATTGAAATTTTTCAGTCATCGCGGATTGCTTTTCTATAAGCTCGTCAATATTTTCGGGCGATGAATCTATAACCGCGTGCAGTTTATCGAGTTCTTTTTCTGTTTCTGTTAAATCGGAAAAAACAGAGAGCATTTCCTCTTTTGCCGTCTTTGAGAAATCCGAGCAGGCGTGCTGTTCCACAAACCCCGTCCGCGCGCCCGAGGATACAAAAAGACCGCCGTCCGCAGGCTCATATACGCCTGCGAGCAGCTTAAATAAAGTTGTTTTTCCCGTTCCGTTTCTGCCTATCAAGCCCACTTTGTCATGTTCTTCAATATCGAACGACGCTTTATCAAACAGCACGTTATCAAGGAATCCCATTGTGAGCTCATGCGCACTTATAATTGACATTTTTTTGTATAATTAAATTCTTTTAATATTATTTTAATTTAACGACGCCGGCTTTTCAAACTTTTGTATGAAGAATTTTTACATTTCCCGATACGGTATATTCTCCGCTGCCGGCGGGAATAAAAATACTGTCGCCTTTTTTGACGCGGTATGTTTCGGAGCCGCATTTTATTTCGCCCTCTCCGCCGAGGATTATCAGCGATGTAAAAGACTTTTCATCGGAAAAATCAGTAAAAAGCGATGAAGAATCAATAAGCGTCATTGTAAAATACTGACATTCCGAAAGAAGAACGCTTGTATATCCGTCATGCTTAACGGGCATACCCTCCGGCGAAAGGGGCATATCGGGAGTTGTACATTTTGTAACGTCAACGGCTTTGTCTATATGAAGCTGTCTCGGTTTGCCGTCAAGCCCCGTTCTGTTATAATCGAAAACTCTGTACGTTGTGTTGCAGCTCTGCTGAACCTCCGCAAGAAATATACCCTTGCCTATAGCGTGCAGAGTTCCCGACGATATAAACGCTACGTCTCCGGGCTTTACTTTTGCTATGTTCACCTTTTCCAAAAGAGTTCCGTTCTCAATAGAACGTCTGAATTCGTCTTTTGTAATATCGTCCTTAAAGCCGTAAATAAGCTCCGCGTCCTCATCGCAGTCTATTATGTACCATGCTTCCGTTTTTCCTCTTATATCCTTTTCATTTGCCGCGGCGTACTCATCGTCGGGGTGTACCTGTACCGAGAGTTTATCCTGGGCATCTATCAGCTTTATGAGAATGGGAAAATCCTCAATTTTTGTATAATCCCTGCAATTTGTGCCGAGACATTCCATACCCAGTTCTTTTTCTATAACGTCCGAGAGTGTCTCGCCGTCGTATTCGCCGCCGATAACCGTCGATTCGCCGTCCTCATGACATGAAAGCATCCATGCCTCGGCAATGTTGTTAAGGTCTGTTTCCATTCCGAAATCGGATTTAAGCCTGTTTCCGCCCCATATCGTCTCTTTTAGCGCGGGCTTTAAAAACAAAATACCCAAAATCAGGTCGCGCTCCTTAAATTATTATAATCCCAATATATTATACATCTTTTTTTTAAGTTGTCAATCACAGTATTTTAAATTTTTAATACCCTATACTTCAATATTTTTATTATTTTCAAAGCGTTTCTTTAATATTATATTCCTGCATTCTATACACTGCGGACGCATTGTGCATATAAGAACTTTTCTTCCGTCGTGATAGGTAGTCTCCTCAATCACCACGTTTTTTTTCATTATACTGCAATACTGCTCATATGCTTTTGAATGACTTTTCATCAGGCTCACCTCGTACCGATATTATTATTCTCATTTACAGTTTGCATAATCTTAAAAATATTTGCTTTTATATGAATATGATACGCATATTCTCTCATATGATATTTTTGAAGGGGGATAAGCTTTACCATGTTTATGTTTATTTCATGTACAGCCGCGGCAGTAATTCTTATTTCAATGCTTAAATCAAAGCATTTTATAAAAGCGATTCTTATTTCCTGCATACAGGGCGCGGCGGCGCTGTTCGCGGTAAATTTCGCGGGCGATTTTATAGGCGTACATATACCCATGAATATATTTTCTCTTTCCGCCGGCGCAGTTGGCGGACTTCCCGGAGTTATATATCTTTTGGTATGTGAAATACTTGTCACAGCCCTGTAAAAAATTTACAAAGAAAAAGAAAAAGACAGATATTCGGCGCGACGTTTAAACACGCCCTTATTTGATATGTATTCTGACCGCGAAAATTCCGTTATATCACGTAGATTTCCTGTCAGGCCTTAAGCCTGTCGGGAAAATTATTGAGCAATAATGAGAAATTTAATTAATTGCTTCCTTAAATTATATGACTGCGGAAACTTAATTATATACATAAATATGTAATTTGGTCTTGTATTTTATGTAAAAAAGTTGTATGATTTTATTAGAGCATATTGACGGTTTTCAGATACGCTCTACGGCAATACCGCATAATTATTATAGTGCGGATACGCCTCGGAAAAAGATAAACGGAGGAATTGCAAATGGGAAAAATAATGATTATGGATCACCCGCTGATTCAACACAAGCTTTCTATATTAAGAGACAAAAGTACGGCTTCAAAGGATTTCAGAATACTCATAGAAGAAATCGCAATGCTTATGACTTATGAAGCGACAAGGGATTTGCCGCTTACAGATGTTGAAATAGAAACTCCGATTACAATAATGACAGCCAAAAAAATTTCGGGCAAAAAGCTCGCCGTCGTTCCGATTTTAAGAGCAGGAATAGGCATGGTTGACGGCGTACTTAACATGATTCCTTCCGCAAGAGTCGGGCATATAGGTCTTTACCGCGATCCCGAAACGCTTCAGCCCGTTGAATATTACTGCAAGCTGCCGGCCGATATAGGAGAAAGAGAAGTTCTTGTTGTTGACCCGATGCTCGCAACGGGAGGCTCGGCAATCGACGCCATTTCGCAAATCAAAAAACGCGGACCCAAGCATATCAAGTTTATGTGTACCATAGCGGCGCCGGAAGGACTTGATGCTCTTAAAAACTCTCATCCCGACGTGGATATTTACTGCGCGGCTCTCGACGAAAAGCTCAATGACCACGGATACATAGTCCCGGGACTTGGCGACGCGGGCGACAGAATTTTCGGAACAAAATAACATTACCGAAATACGGAGAAACATATCGTTACCTCCGTATTTTTTGCACGATTATGGACGATTTAAGCCTATTGAAAAACAGATTTTTTGAGCTTGCCGCGAGGTCTGACGAAAAAGGAATTTGGATTTATTCCGATTTTCTTACGCAGGCGGAGCAGAGCGAGCTTAAAAAAATGAGACTGCCCGTAAATTTTGAACTCATCGGAGGATATGACGGCGCGGAGAGACGAATCGCGGTATTCGGAAACGAGAATGATATATATTATTCCGCCGATATACCGTTAAAAATTGTGAAAATATCCCCTGTACTTCAAAAATTTGCCGACGCGCTTACTCACCGCGATTTTTTAGGCTCTGTAACGGCTCTCGGGATAAAAAGAGAAAAAATCGGCGATATAATAGTAAGGGATAATACGGCGTATCTTATCGGTCTTGATAATATCGCCGATTATATTGCGTCCGAGTTAAAAGAAGTCAAGCATACGACGGTAAAATGTGAAACGGTTGAAAAACTTCCCAAAAACGCATTGCCGGAGCTTAAATGTGAGGAACGCACAGTATCGTCCGAGCGTATAGACGTACTTATAGCGGCTGTATATAATTTGTCGCGGAACAGGGCGCAAATTCTGATTGATGCGGAAAAAGTTTTTTGCGGCGGCGTCCTTGTAAAAAGCGCGTCATTCCTGCCGAACGACGGCTCGATAATCAGCGTAAGAGGATTCGGAAGATTTATTTTCGACGGCGTTCTCAGAAAAACAAAAAAGGGCAAAGATGTAATCGCCGTAAAAATATATTGACATACAATTGACATACAAATATGGTTTATGTTAAAATTAAGGAAATACTGATTAAATCGAACGTGCAGATGTGCCGTGAGATTTTTCGTCAGATTGTCAAAAGCGAGGAAGAAATTCAGTATTTCCTTAAAACAAACGGCTGTTTTATTTGACAGCCGTTTGTTTTAAGGCCGCCCTTGGCAGTTTTACCTGCCAAGGGCGGTTTGAAAAGAGATATTAGAGTATGAGAAAGTCTTACTTAAAATTTGACGATAGGTAAAAACCTACGAATTTCAGCCTACTACCGTAAGAAGCTGTGCCACCGCGTCCATTAAAGCTCTGAATCTCGCAAGCAGATTATTCAGCCACGCAAGGAAGCTTGAGAAGAAATCCGAGAAATTACCGTCGCCGCCGGGAAGATTGCTTTGTGTCTTGTCAATTGCTTTAACCGTTATGTCATGGTCGGGCATAGTGAACGTTACCGTTTTATTGTCCTCGCTGATATTTAAGTTTTCGGGAGTGAATTCCTTATTGTTTGCGTCGTAGAATTTCCACGCGCCGAAATCTTCTCCGAGCGACTGTGTCATGCTTACTTCAGTTCCGAAACGTACTTTTAAAGATCCCGAAGTGCTGTTTATTTTGCAATTTTCAGCCTTAATATTCCATTGGAGATTTATATCAAAATTCTCCGAAACAGCATCGGCGACCTTGTAAGTATCATTTTCAATCGGTACGTAAATGGCTTTAAGGTCGTAAACGCCGCTCTTTTCGGGACGCCATGTGAATGTTTCGGCATATTTAATTCCTTTAAGTACGAGATTGCCGTCAACATAGAAGTTAAATGTACCCTGCGGTTTTATTGTTGAAGCCTGAGCCGTGCCGAGGTTTTCTATTACATGAATATCAAACGTTTCGTCGTGTATCATCCCGGAACCGCCGATGGATAATCCGTGGTTGAATATTACGGGTGCGATTTCTCTGGCGCCTATTACAAGATAAAAATATAACGGGCCTTCATAATTAGCGTCCGCGGAATTGAGGTCTATTCTTCCTTTATATGTGCCGGGAACAGACGTATCAAAATATCCCTGCCAGTCGGAGCTGACTCCCTCTATAGTCATTTTACCGTAGGTTGATCTTACGTTCGTCGTATAGCCTGATTCACTAAGCTTTGTTGTGATATTGCTCGAAGAAATTCTTTCATCTGCTCCGAATACGGCGTTAGGCACAACGGGGTTTCCCTCAGCGTCAAGATATGACGCTTTGCCTTTATTAACTGTCACAAAAATATATCCGTGTTCATCTTCTTTTAAAGAATCATCGGGTTTAAATACAATTTCAATCTGATTAGCACCGACTGATAATTCTTGACTTGGTTCACCGATTTCAAAATGTCCCGGAACAGCCGCTTCTCCGCCGCCGCTTTCAAGCAGAGACTGTAAATCTCCCGCTTTCAAACCGTCATAATATTCAATAGGCGCGATTGCGGGCAAATTTTTAATTATCGGTTCGCTTGTATCGCCCTTTACTCTTACATAAATAAAGAACTGTAAATCATAAAAGCCCGTTGCCGTTACTTTGGCTTGATACCAGCCGCTTTTAGTTACAAACGACCTTACTACCCATTTCCATTTCGGCGTTGTAAAGTCTGAAACGTTTGCTCCGGTAATCGAACATTTCAAATCAACTCCGACAATTGAAGAATCCTGAAGTTGAGAATTTTCTTCAACTTCGCTCGCCGTGGGTACCATATTCGGGTCGGTCAATTCCATCACAGCCTTTTTTATATTAAAACGAGCGGGCTTTGACGGCTTTGCAACTTCAAATTCGCTGTATATTTCATTATCTTCCGGTAAAAATTTAATAGCGGAATATGCCGAACTGCTGACTTTGGCAGGCACTTCTTCGGGATTGACAAATTCCCAGTGTCCGGCAATCTCTTCACCTTCTGCCGTACCGTCAATTGTTACTTTTCCACCTTCAAGAGTTAAACAATCGCCTATTTTTTGAGTATAGTATATTTCACCTGTTGCCGCAGGATATTCGACAACATTTGTTTCCGACAATTGTACAGGTTCGGCTTCAGCGAATGCGGGGATAAGTGTCAATGCCGTCATTATCAATGCCAAGCAGACAACAAAAGATTTTTTTATTATTTTCTTCATTATTTGAAGTTCCTTTCGTAATTTTAGGGACTTCAATTATTATTTTACATTAATTAAAATGCGGAACGATACCGTTATGCCGAAGTCCCAACGCATGACGCTTGTCCGCGTTGATTATTTAAAGAAACCGGCTTGATCTTATAACGGTCTTGCTGCGAAATCGTTTGGAAACGGGGTTATTTATCGCAAATTTTGTATCTGCGATAAAATCATCTATTTTGAAGATGTTTGATGTAAAATCGTGTAAATCAAATGAACTTACATTAGAAATAAGATATAGATTACCCCCCCCCGCACGCATACGCGGGTCGTTCCGATCATCGTTATCATTCCTTTCAAATAAGCTGTGGGTTTAAGACCCCTATATATATCAAGTTGCTTTTATGATGAAAAAGTAACACCTTTTTTGCAAAATTTTTTGAAAATTTTGTATTTTCAGCATTTTACACAATCATGTAACCATATTTAACTTATATTATTGTTTATTTTGCCGTTTACCATTCGTCGTACCGAAACCGAATATCGCGATTAAGAATATTGACTTTTGCAAAAAACCGTTTATAATGGATACAAAGAACACCTAAAACAGCTTTATTTATGCCGAATCTTCGGCAATTTCGGCGGCGAAAATAAGAATCAAGGAGAAAAAAATATGAAAGTTATGTCGTTCAACATACTATGCGGAGGCAAAGGAACAAACTGGTGGACTAAACGAAAACAACTTGTAAGCGATATCATAAAGAAATATTCTCCCGACACATTCGGACTTCAGGAAGCGCATTACAGATGGATGAATTACCTTTGCAAAGCTCTGCCCGAATATGATTATGTGGGCGTAGGCAGAGAAAACGGAAAAAGGCTCGGCGAGTTTTCTCCCGTTTTCTATAAAAAAGATAAATATGAAGTCATTGAAAAAGGAAACTTCTGGTTATCCGAAACTCCCGATAAGCCCGGAAAAGGCTGGGACGCCGCCTGCGTAAGAATATGCTCCTACGCCGTTTTAAAGGATAAACTCACAGGAGAAAAATTTGCGCACTTCAATACGCATCTTGACCATGTGGGACCTGTCGCGCAGAGTGAGGGAGCTAAAATGATTGCCGACAGAGCCGCCGCGTTCAACGGTGTTCCTACAGTAGTAACAGGCGATTTTAACGTAACGCCCGAATCCGAAGCATACAAGACCATAACCGCCGCAGGTTTTGAGGACGCGAGATATATTTCACCTGAAACAGATGATTTGGGTACGTTTCATAACTTCGGAAAATGCAGCGATATTATCGACTTTATTTTTGTAAAATACGGTTTCGGGTCTGTTTCTTTTAAAACCGTAACGGATTTGTCAGACGGTAAATTTCCGTCCGACCATTATCCCGTTATTGCCGAATTGAAATTGAAAGGATAATATTTCATGATAACGCATAAAGGCGTGATTTAATCAATACTTCCCTAAGTTAACGGTGAAAAAATTACACACTATGTTTTGTGTTGCCGTAAGACAATATTCTTCCGTTTTTTTCTTTTTTTATATTGATAATTACCAATAGTCTTGATATAATAACGTCGTAAATATATTTTTACGACGACACGAAAATATAACGGCGGTGAATCCTTATGCATCCGAGATATTACGAAGAAATCGGCCACTATGAACATCTGATAAAGCGTAAAAACGAAAAAATGCCGTCCGAATATAACGGTATTTTTGAAAGATACAAAAATCCGGTTTTAACGGCTCGTCATATCCCGGTTTTCTGGAGATATGACCTCGATGAACGGACAAATCCGTTTTTTATGGAAAGACTCGGAGTAAACGCCGTTTTTAACTCCGGCGCCATAAAGCTCGGCGGCAAATATATTCTTGTCGCCCGTATAGAGGGATATGACAGAAAATCATTTTTCGGAATAGCGGAGAGCGACAGTCCCGTGGAGGGCTTTCGTTTCAGAGAGCATCCGATAATACTTCCCGATACGGACAGCGAAGAAGTAAACGTTTACGATATGCGGCTTACTCAACATGAGGACGGCTGGATATACGGCGTTTTTTGCTCGGAAAGCAAAGATAAAACCACAAGTGATATAACCGCGGCAAAAGCGTCGGCGGGAATAGTGAGGACAAAGGATCTTGAAAACTGGGAAAGGCTGCCAAACCTTATAACCGTATTTTCCTCACAGCAAAGAAACGTTGTTCTGCACCCTGAATTTATAGACGGAAAATACGCCTTTTATACTCGTCCCATGGACGGATTCATAGATATAGGAAATGCCGACGGTATTGGCTTCGGCCTCTGCTCCGATATTACGAAAGCTGTAATAAATGAAGAAAAAATCATAAACAGGCGCAGATATCACACAATAAACGAATTAAAAAACGGCTCGGGCGCTGTTCCGATAAAAACCGAAAAGGGCTGGATCCATATAGCTCACGGCGTGCGCGGCACAGCGGCGGGCTTAAGATATGTAATCTATGCGTTCGCGACCGACCTCAAAGACCCGTCTAAGGTTATAGCGGAACCGGGCGGATATATGATAGCCCCAAGCCATAACGAACGTATAGGCGACGTTTCCAACGTTGTTTTCACAAACGGAGCTATACGCGATTTTGACGGCAAAATATATATTTATTACGCGTCCAGCGATACAAGACTTCACGTTGCGTCAACAACGACCGAAAAGCTTGTCGATTACGTTTTTAACACTCCTCCCGATATGCTCAGAAGCGCGGACTGCGTAAGACAGCGCGACGATATGATAAAGAAAAATCTTGAAATAATCGCCGCGCATAAAAATAACGAACATTAAGGTGATTTCTCAAATGAAAACGCTTGTTGTTTATTATTCAAGAAAGGGTTACACGGAAAGCATTGCGCTTGAAAAAGCAAAAAATGACAACGCCGATTTTCTCTGTCTTGAAACTATAGAAAACACCGCAGGCTGGTACGGGTTTTTCAATTGCGTAAAATTCGCTTCGTCTAAAAAGAGAATGACGCTGTTTCCGTACGAAACAAACGTCGGGGAATATGATAAAGCGGTTATCTGCACACCCGTTTGGTGCGGCGGCATAAGTTCTCCGATGCTTGAATTTTTGGAGCGCGAGAAACACAATATAAAAAGCGCGGAATATATACTCGTTCATGCTCTGCCGATGAACGCCGAAACGGTTGCCGACGAAATAGACAAGTTATTGGATATTAAAAGAATATCGTTTACGGATATTCAATGCGTTCTGGGAAAAACGCTGAAAGAGGAAGTAAAGGCAAATGACTGATTTATTCGGAAATACTGAAAAGATTTTTCCCGCAAAAGAAATAAAAACTCCTGATTTTTCATCATTTGTCGCTTTTGACATAGAAACCACGGGACTTAGTAAAAAAGCCGAAATTATAGAAATAGGCGCCGTAAAAGTTATAAACGGAACCATTGCGGATTCTTTCAGCGAATTTGTAAATCCCGATGTACTTATTTCACCCCAAATTACCGCCATAACGGGCATAGATGACGATATGGTAAAGGACGCAGGCAAAATATATGAAATTCTGCCAATGTTCTGTGAATTTGCGGGAAACAATATTCTTGTAGGTCATAACGCTTTGTCGTTTGACTGTAGGATAATGAGATATTGGGCTGAGGAATACGGTATTTATATCGGCAACGATGTTTTTGACACACTACGTTTTGTCCGTTACAGATGCGAACCGTTTCCGGGAATGAAAAGCCACAATCTTTCTTATTTGTGCGATTATTTCGGTATAGAGCCTAAAAGATATCACAGGGCGGCGGCGGACGCCGAAGCTGCCGCCGAGTTGTATTTTATGCTGCAAAAATACGGCAGAACTAAGGAACCACAGAATAAATCACGTTCTAAGGACTGAACGCACGTCTTATCTCGATAATGTTCCGTCATTTTTGTCAATCTGACGAAAAACCTCATGGAGCAATCTGCACATTCATTTTTAATTTCTCAAAAATTTCGGTCTGCATTTTTCTCTTTATTAAATTGTTTTTCTGTATGTGTGAGTTCAAGTCCCGTTCGTTCAGAAAAAACCGTTTCGCGCATCATGGGACACGCCCCTCATTTTTGCCTTAAAAAAGCAGAAAAAACCTTGATATATCAAGGTTTTTTCGACTGTTCGTCATTTGGGGACAAACAGATGGTGCACTGGAGCAATCCAAATCCGAACCGCAAGAACTGTTTTTATCAGTTGCTTTCTTTAAGTCATCAAACTGAATAGTTCTTGTTTGATTCTTGTAATTAAAGCCAATTACAACCTTTTCATCGAAAAGATAAATGGTGTTAATGAAAGTATCAATAAGTATTTTCTTGTGTTCTTTCTTTGTAATATCAAGACTTCTGAATCTTTCAAGCCAGAAACGAACAAATTCCGCTGTGACTTTGGGATTTGAGATTTTTTCTTGGTCAATGCGCTTTTCGATTTCTTCTTTGTTGGCTTCGAGTTCTTCAAGTCTTGATTTTGTTGACTTTGTTAAAACACCTTGCTGAATTGCATTTAACATGTTGTTTATTGCAATATTTGCTTCATATAACTGCTGCTCATATAGCGGCAGGTTTGTGTTTTCTCTGTCCTGTAAATCCATAACGAGAGAAACTATCGCATCAAGCATTTTATCATCATTGATAGCCCGCATGGTTTCATTTACAACAATATCTTCAATCCATTGTTTGCGTACAGATTTCTTGTGACATTCCGTACGCTTTTTCTTAACCGATACGCATTTGTAATAATGATATACTGTTCCGTTTCTTGCCGTACCTGCCTCTCCGCACATATATGCTCCGCAGTAACCGCAGAACAATTTTGTTGTAAGCAAATAATCATCTTCTGCTTTATGTCTTGCAGGAGCTTTTTTATTTTTCTCAAGCTTTTCCTGTACAGAATCAAATAATTCTTTTGTAACGATTGCAGGAATGCCGTCGGGTACAACAACATCACGGTACTTAAATTCACCTATATATCTTCTGTTATGCAGAAGATGCTGAACATTATTGAAATTCATAACGCCACCACGGGCACTTTTTAATCCCTTGCTGTTCAGATAATTTCTGATTTGAATTATTGTTTTTCCCTCGTTATACAATTTGAAGGCGTCAAGAACAAGGGGAGCAGTTAAGGGATCCATCTGAAAATGTTGGTCTGCGTCAATTACATATCGGTTTTAGCTGAGAAAGCACGGTCTATATAGTGCTTTAAGATTGTAATGCCGTTCTTCTCTGCAAAAGCAGTACATTCACGGATTTGTCCTTCTATTGATTCCTCTCGCTGAGAATCAGAAGAATAACGGGCATATATTACAGCTTTCATTGATGCCATCTCCCTTCGAAAATATTATACACAAAACAACAATTCATAGCAATCACTTCTTTTCTTTATTTTTCGACTGTATTTTACCTGATTTGATATTTTTAAGCAAATGTATGAAAATAATCCGTACATTTGACAAACCTTTTGCCATAAGGTACAATAAAAATACCAAACAACAGGAGGTAACATTACAAAGAAAAACAAGAAAACAAAACTCAAACTTGATAATTTTGAATGCAATCTGCTTATCAATGGTTTGAATGAATTCCGCAATATACTTTTAGCGGAGGATATGCCCACGGAAGATGTCAATGACTTTCTTTTGAAAATCATTTACAAGTGCAAAGATTAAGGTTGAAAACATGAAATTATCATTTGAACAAAACGGCGGTACATACAGACAGGTAGGAGATTATCTCATTTCTAATCTTACTCTTCCGCTGGAAGCAAAAAAGCCAATAGGTGTTTGGGGGCAAAGGCACAAGGATTATTTAAAGAAATATAACGAGGTTACTTTTAATACTATGCTCGCTAACGGCACTCTTTGGTCTTATCTTGCCGACATCAATGAGCAAGCAAGTGATATGTTTTCTCGGCTGGTAAAGGAACTTGCCGAAAAGGAGGGCGTTTCTCAAACCCTTAAAGCGCAAGACCAAATGGCGTGGGTATGGCGTATGAATAATATCCGCAACAGGGCCATTGAAATAGTAAATGCAGATTTGATTTATAATGTTTGATTTTTAAGGATGGGAAAATACCACTGTGCCAAAACTGGTACAGTAGTATTTTTAGTTACCAGTATAATTTCTCTGTCAGATCAGATTCTATAGATAAAAGTGAGTAATAGAAAATTTCAGTCAAAATCTTCTTTAAGTCTCAGCAGAACACGCGCTTTTAGGTCGTTATATTCGTCGGCAATCTCCACGGAGGTACAAATTATCTCACAGTCTGCGACTTCAGAGTACGGAGTATAATTACCTTCATCGCTATCGTATGGGTTTGTTACAATGCCGACCTTTGTTTCATCCATTAAAAAATAATAGCATGAGGTAGAGTTCTGAATATCTTCCAATGTCATAAGCGGTCGTGTAGGCGGAATGTACTCGGGCGTAAGAGATAGCTTATCCGAATACTTTTCATATATCTCTCCAAACTCCTTCTTTTTTGCGAAAACGATATACTCCTTATCCGGCAGGATAATGTTTGACAATTCCTCCGGACGTATAGTCGGTGTATCCAATGATAAACCCGCATACATAAACCTACTGTTCTGCCAGAGAATAAACTCATCACCGTCTTCTAAATCGCCCTTATAGACATGGATCGCATCCATCGTTACTCGCGTACTTTCCATTGTAAATATGCCCATTTCACTTGCCCTTGCAAGAACTATAAGATCTGCGTCCCAAAGTAAATCGAAATTTTTCTCAGGTAGTATATTGGTAGGAAACATGACTACCGTATCCGGATTCCAAAGCTTGAAATTGAGGAGCAAAAAATGGATGATGAAATTCAAAAGACACTATCTGTTTATAAGGATACCGAAAAGCAGACTGAAAATCTTGACAGAGAAGAATTGTCTGCCGAACGCAAAAAAATCCGCGCCGTAAAAGAAGACGAGGCTCGGAAAGAATTAAATGTTGAATCCGACAATTCAATAGAATTTCAATTTAACCGAAGCGTTGACGCTGCTTCAAAACTAATCGGCGAAGAACCTCCGCACTATTTAACAAAACATGAAATATATCAGCAGGAGAACTATGACCGCTGGGCAAAAGAGCAGGAAGAAAGAAGAAAAATTTCAGAGGAACGTAGAAAACAATACCGCAAAAACATTAAACCAAAAAATATTGATAATGAAAGGAGCCAATAAAATGGCTATTAAAAAACTTAAAGCATCGGTAAATATACCTACCGAAAAAATTCATCCCTTTGAAGGGCATCCATATAAGGTTTTAGACAATGAGGAAATGAACTCACTCATTGAAAGTATTCAGCAGAAAGGTGTGATTTCGCCTCTTGTTGTAAGACCTTTGGAAAACACAGAAGACGAATATGAAATAATCTCAGGTCACAGAAGACTTCGGGCATCACAAAAAGCAGGGCTGACAACAGTACCTGCTTTAATTTATGCCGTTTCCCGTGATGAAGCGGCTATAATGCTTGTAGACAGCAATCTTCACCGTGAACACATTTTACCATCCGAAAAAGCATTCGCGTACAAGCTGAAAATGGATGCTATGAGTAGGCAAGGAGAACGAACAGATTTAACTTCCACCCAAGTTGGGCGGAAGTTGGAAACAGCCGAGATTATTGGTGAGCAGGCTAATGAGAGTAAAAACCAAGTCCGTCGCTATATTAGGCTAACTTATCTTATCCCTGAACTGCGTGAGATTGTTGACGAAGGCAAGATTGCTCTCACACCCGCCGTCGAACTTTCGTATCTCAGCGAAGAGCAGCAGTATTCTCTTCTCGGCACGATTGAAACTGAAGATAGAACGCCGTCACTTTCACAGGCTGTCCGTTTCAAAAAGTTAAGTCAGGCAAATGAGCTGACAGATGAACAGATTGAAACAATTATGCAGGAGGATAAAGCGAATCAGAAATCTATGGTAAAGTGCTCGGTTGAGAGATTACAAAAAGTTGCACCAAAGATAAAAGAAAAAGAACTTGAAAACTTTGTAGTGAAAGCCTGCGAACACTATTACAAATATCTTCTCCGTCAAAAAGACAGGGACTCTCGATGAGGTGACTGCCTATGGGGAGACGGAAGAAAATTATAAATAACACCGGTATTCCCGACTTTAAACTTGAAGCTATTGCTCGTATAATATTTCCTGATATAATATCAGCCTGGGAAAACGATGATATGCAGAAAGAATTTGCTGAATGGAAACGACAGAAGGAATATGAGGAAAGTATGAAAATGAAAACTAAGAAAAGTATCGCATAATTGTTTTAGGGTAACACCGTGAAGAACGATGTTACCCCGTTTTTCTTGTTTTATATCGCCTTGTTTCTTGATCTTCTCGTCTTTGATGTGGATTGCTTTGATGCGCCGTTATCAAAATACCCGTACTTAAGATAAATAATAAATCCGAGCCCATCTCCTATAGGAAAAAGGTTCGGATTATATTGGTTTGGTGCCGGTGGTGGGACTCGAACCCACACACCCTTGCGGATAACAGATTTTGAGTCTGTCTCGTCTGCCAATTCCGACACACCGGCAT
>CANRNI010000038.1 GCA_947631945.1 uncultured Clostridia bacterium | reverse complement strand
ACAATATGCTACCGTTTAACTCAGTTGATTGATCTTGACTTTTCCTTTTATTACCCCAACTATTGACAAAGAACCCTAAAAAATGAGAGAAAAGTTAAAGAAATGACACCGATATTCGCTTTGTTGAAAATATCGGTGTCATTTTGGGCTGTTTTTTTTACAGCGCCTTTAAATGTTTAGATTTAATCAGTTTACAAAATATACGAAATTAGTATATTTAATTGTATCGGATCTTCTCGCGGTGGCGGGTTTATTATTATCGCCGTGGATACCGATGCCGAGGATTTTTCCTGTTATGGAGAAATCATAATTCATATTGACTGTTAAGGAATCAAGCTTAAGAGTGCTTATTAAAACCTTCATTTCAAGAGTACAGCCGGTATAGGTCAAATCATAATTAACGTCCTTTGACCAATATTTATTGGCTATTTTATTTGTGAAATGAGAAACGGTTGCAACAGGGAACATTTTTTCCGTACTTGTAACCTTATCAACATCGGCGCCGTTTATTGTTTCATCGTTAAGGACAATCTTTATTTCATAATATCCGTCGTTTATAACGCAACTGTATTCTTTAATCTTACTTGCGTCAATAAGAGTTATATCAAAGAGATTATCAATAGCTTCCTGTGAATTTTGGCTGTAAGTAACCGTCTGTGCCTTTTTCTCGGGTGTAAGCTCATTCTTGAACTGAGCAAGATATGTCTGAGTATTAACGTTTATATTATAAGAAGGAATACTCTGATAGGCAATCTTTGAATACGCGCAGCCGTAAGCCTTTGCTATTGAAAGAGCGTTAGACGCTGTAAGGAGAACTTCATAGTCCGTCTTGGGCATAGCGAGAATCTGGTCGAGAGAATATTCGTCAAGCTGAGCGGCTATTCTGAGAATAAGTCTCGCGTCCTCTGCGGCAATTATACCGTTGCAGGAAATATCCGCAACATCTTTTACTTCATCGTTCAAGGGCATTTCAATCTTTGCTGAAACACGGAGAACGTAACGTGCATCGGCGGCTGTTACGATGCCGTCTCCGTTTACGTCGCCGGGAAGAAGAGCGTAAGTATAATTAAGATTATTATCTTTGCAGTATTTTTCTGCCGCCGAATCCGCATAAACCACTATTTCGGGGTATACCTTACTTGCCGAATCATAGAGATAGAAGCAATCGCCGCAGATAACCTGAACCGATTTGGGAACCTTTACCTTAAAGGCAGCGCCCTTTTCATCGCCGACATAGAAAGCTCCGTCCGAAATAACATTGACTACATTGGGAACCGCTACATAATTCGCCGTTCCTTTATATTTTACAAGAGTTGTGCCGAGAATTACAAATGTACTCGGATAATTATTAAGCCAGGGAGTATTTTCAAAGGCATTCTTTTCAACAATGATATCTTTAACTCCATTGCCGACTATAACATTTTCAAGAGAAGTACATCCGCTGAACGCGTCAGCTCCTATGCTTTTAAGTTCTTTTTCAATATAAACGGTTTTAACGTATGTATTGTTTTTAAAAGCGCCGTCGGCTATCATTGTGCAGTTATAGGGAATGGCTACGACTTCATCTGTACCCTTATAGCTTATAAGAGTCGTACCGCTTATAACAAAATCCTGCTTGTGCGATTCATACCATTCGGTCGCGTCAAAGACATCGTCGCCTACGTCGATTTCATCTTTATTTCTTATCTCAACATCGACTATTCCCGTTGAACCGTAAAAAGCGTTTTTGTCAATATAAACAACAGTTGACGGAACTATAATCTTTTTAAGATTCTTGAGATTGGAAAAAGCCTGCTCACCTATACCTACTACGGTAAAACCGTCAATAGTATCGGGAATTTCGACAATGCCGTCAGCGGGAACGTTTCCTTTAAATTCGCTGACGTAAACCTCTGTCATGGTATCGTCCGTAAAGTCATAATCAAATGTATAATCGGCCGCGAAAACCGTTACGGGTACGACGCCGAAAAGCATTATAACCGCAAAAACAAAGGACATGACCTTGGTATACTTCCTTGTAATTTTCATTAGAAAGATCCTCCCATATGATTTGTTTTTCAATCCTTAATATTATCATCAAAACATACAATGATAGTATTTCTATTGAATTATAACCCAAAAAAATTAATCTGTCAATAAACTTGGAAAATAAAAATTAAGAATTTTATAAAAATAGAAGTTAATTCTTATATTTTTAGTTTAAAATTCCGAAACAATGAAAATTTTTCCAAAGTTATACTCCCGAATAAGCCGAAAATCCTCCGTCAACGGGAAGAATCACTCCCGTAATAAAGCCCGAATAATTTTCGTCCGCAAGGAAAAGGAGCGCGCCTGTCAAATCGTCCGTAGTACCGAATCTCCCCAAAGGAGTATGACCGATTATTTTTTCCGATCTCGGAGAAAGAGAACCGTCGGGATTATAGAGCAGAGCTTTATTCTGGTTTGTAGAAAAAAATCCCGGAGCTATAGCGTTTACTCTTATACCTACATCCGAAAAATGAACGGCCATAAACTGGGTAAAGTTTGAAACGGCAGCCTTAGCCGCAGAATACGCAGGGATTCTCGTAAGAGGCTTGAATGCGTTCATAGAAGATACGTTTATAATAGCCGCGTTCGGCTTGCCTATCATATCTATCGCAAAGGCCTGCGTAGTAAGGAGAGTGCCGAGAAAATTAAGGTTAAAAACGAACTCGATACCCTTGGGGTCAAGGTCAAAAAACGTTTTTACACCCTCTGCTTTTTCGGTTATATCGCAAAGCTCAAGCTTATCTTTTGTAGTAGTCCCTCTCGGATTGTTTCCGCCGGCGCCGTTTATAAGAAGGTCACAGGTTCCGAGTTTTTCATTTATCACATTTCTTGCGTTTTTAAGGCTTTCAGCTTCAAGCACGTTACACTCAACCGCGAGAGCCTCTCCACCGTCAGAGGTAATTTCATCGGCAATCCTGCCCGCCGCGTCTTTATTTAAATCAAGAACCGCGATTTTCATTCCCTGAGACGCGAGATCCTTTGCAAAAGCGCTGCATATAACTCCGCCGCCGCCGGTTATAACGGCGACTCTGTCTTTTAAACTGTCATGATTAAACATATAAAAATTCAGTCCTTTCATAATTGATAATTGACAATTGACAATGTACAATTGACAATTATGGTTTTAGCAAAACAATAAGTTTTTCTACTGTGTTTAAATTATTGTGTATTAGATTTTCTCTTTATAGAATTAAAAATTATTTACATTTATTATCAATTGATAATTAACAACGTACAATCGACAATTACGGTTCAGCGAGACAGTATGTTTTTCTATTGTGTTTAAATTATTGTATATTAAAATTTATAGAAAAAAGTTATTTTACATTCATTCATTGTCAATTGTCAATTGTACATTGTACATTGTTAATTATTGTATAACGATATTGGTATCTCCGTAAATTTGATTTTGAACAAACTGCGCCGAATAAGGATAATCGACATACCACATCCACACAGCGCCGTTATGGGCTTCTCTCGCGCTTTCGGGAGGCGCTTCCATCGAGTAAATTTTAAAGTCATACCACTTGCCGAGTATAGCGTTTGCTCCCAGCGTTACGATTTTTGTCATAGGACAATCGGTGGTAACATATTTACCGAGCGTCTGAAGGACTTTATTCAAATCCTTAAGTCCGAGCGTTTTAGACTTTTTTATAATAGCGTTTATAACCTTTCTCTGGTTTTCCGTTCTCTGAACGTCGCCCGTAGCATAAATTTTTCTCATTCTTGAGAAAAGAAGAGCGTGTTCGCCGTTAAGATGAACGTTTTCGCCGTAAGGAACGCCTGTAATATTGGCGTATTCCTCCATGGCTTCGGCTTCCTCACGGGTAACGTTGACGTTTACTCCGCCTATGGCGTCAACTACGCTTTCAAAAGCTTCAAAGTTTACAGCCACAAAATAATCTATCGCAATTTTAAAGTTATTTTCAATCGCGTTTATAAGGCAATCGGGTCCGCCGTAAGCATATGAAGCGTTAAGCTTATTATAATGTCCGCTTCCGTCCGAGGTTTCAAAATACGCATAGCTGTCGCGGAGGAAAGAACAAAGCGTTATCGAGCCTGTTTTCTTATTTATTGAAGCGAGCATCATTACGTCGCTGTTGCCCTGCATGGAGTTGTCTCTCGCGTCTATACCTACAATGAGAATGTTAAGTACATTTCTCGAATTCATAAGGTCGCTTTCGCCGTTTTTATACCATCCGCGAAGCTCCGAATCGGAACTTCCGCTTACCGACAACGTATTTATCGTGCCGTAGTAGGTTTCTCCCTTTTCGTCCGATAATTCACCGTATTCCGAGCTGCCGGTATTGCTTTCATTTGAATTATTGGTATCGACATGGGTTATTCCCAGCGAATGAAGATAAATAAATACACCCGCGACCGCCGCAATTATCAAAACAAGAATTAAAATAAGAAACGTAATGAATATTTTTTTTATAACGCTCTTTTTCTTTTTTCGAGGAATTTCCACAACCTCGCTTACATCATATCTTTTTTCCATACCCAAAATCCCTTCGGAAATTATTTATCCGCAATTATTATAATACGCTTTAATAAATTATTCTTCGCTTACCTCTGTTTCGCCGTTTTCTTCCGCTTCGGTCTCCGTTTCGTCGGATTCACTGTCGGATTCTCCGTCGTCCTCTATTAGTGAAGCGTCGCTTTCGTCCTCGCTGTGTTCAACGTTGGTAAGAGTTACTACCCTTTCTCCGTCCTTTATTCTCATTACTCTTACGCCCTTTGACGGTCTTGCGTAAACACTTATGCTTTCAACGGGGATTCTTATAATTACTCCGTCCGACGATATCAATATAATATCCTCATCGTCGTTTACAACTCTAAGAGCGCAGACCTCTCCGTATTTGTCGGTACGATAATTTTTAGTACCCATACCGCCTCTTGACTGTACTCTGTAATCCGAACCGAGACTCCGTCTGCCGTAGCCTGTTTCGCTTACGGTAAGAACGTAACTGTCATCGGTTATAACGTCCATTCCCACAACTTCGTCGCCGTCTTTTAACGTAATGGCTCTTACTCCCCTTGCCGTTCTGCCTATGGGTCTTGCGTCATTTTCGTTAAATCTTATACACATTCCCTTTTTAGTGGCAAGAAGAATATCGTCGTTGCCGTCTGTAAGCTTTACCCACGCGAGTTCGTCATCGTCATCGAGAGTTATCGCTATAACGCCCGTTCTTCTTATATTTCTGTACTCGTCAAGCGACGATCTCTTTATTATTCCCTTTCTTGTGAACATACAGAGATATTTACCCTCGTCATCGTCTCGGGGTATTCTTATCATCGCTGAAATTTTTTCTTCATTTTCAAGAGGAAGAAGATTTACTATATTCATACCCTTGCTTGTCCTGCTGCCTTCGGGTATTTCGTAACCTTTCATCTTATAAGCTCTGCCCTTTGAGGTATAGAACATTATAAAATCATGAGTGGAGCATGAAAACATCGTTTCCGCGAAATCCTCTTCCCTTCTCGTCATACCTATAACGCCCTTACCGCCTCTGCGCTGTATTTTATAGGTATCCACAGGCTGACGCTTGATATATCCCATAGTGGTAAGAGTAAATATACAGTTTTCCTCGGGAATAAGATCCTCAATATCGACCTCTCCGTTGACGCTCTGTATCTCGGTTCTTCTTTCGTCGTTATATTTGTTTTTTATTTCGGTAAGCTCGTTCCTTATAATGGAGAGTACCTTTTCATGAGAGCCTAAAATTTCGTTATACTCCGCAATTTTTGCTCTTAACTCGGCCATTTCGTCGTCCAATTTCTGTCTTTCAAGACCTGTAAGCTGGCCTAAACGCATCTGTACTATGTGAGTGGCTTGTATTTCATCGAATCCGAAGTTTTCCATAAGGGCAGTTTTTCCCTCCTGGATACTCTTTGACGCTCTTAAAACGGCTATGACCTCGTCGATAATATCGAGAGCCTTTAAAAGAGCTTCCACTATATGAGCTCTTTCCTCGGCTTTTTTCAGTCTGAAACGTGTTCTCCTTGTTATAACCTCGCATTGATGGTCAATATAATAATTAAGTATTTCTTTTAAAGACAGAATCTTCGGCTCACCGTTTACAAGAGCCATCATTATAACGCCGTAGCTTATTTGAAGCTGAGTAAACGAATAAAGTCTGTTCAGCACGACCTGAGGATTAGCATCGCGCTTTAAATCTATTACCATATTCATACCCTGACGGTTTGAATAATCGTTTATATCGGCTATACCATCTATTTTTTTATCCTTTACAAGATCCGCGATAGATTCAATGAGCCTCGCTTTATTTACCTGATACGGAAGCTCTGTGACTACAATTTGATATTTATCATGCTTGCCTTCGACTATTTCGGCTCTTGCGCGAACCGCTATTTTTCCTCTGCCCGTAGCGTATGCCGCTCTTATTCCGGCTTTGCCCATAATTATACCGGCAGTCGGAAAATCGGGACCTTTTATATGCTCCATAAGCTCGTTTACGGAAGCTTCGGGATTATCCATAAGACAGAAAATAGCGTCTATGGTTTCACCGAGATTGTGAGGAGGTATATTGGTAGCCATACCTACCGCGATACCGGTCGAGCCGTTTACAAGCAGATTCGGAAATTTTGAAGGCAAAACAGTGGGTTCTTTCAGTCTGTCGTCATAGTTCGGCATAAAATCAACGGTATCTTCGTCTATGTCGGTAAGCATTTCAAGGGATAATTTGCTCATTCTTGATTCGGTATATCTGTAAGCCGCAGGCGGGTCGCCGTCAACCGAACCGAAGTTTCCGTGACCGTCAACGAGCATATATCTCATTGAAAAATCCTGCGCAAGACGTACCATAGCGTCATAAACCGACGCATCGCCGTGCGGGTGATAACGTCCGAGAACAGCACCGACAGTATCCGCGCATTTGCGGTAAGCCACGTTCGGCATAAGTCTGTTTTCAAACATGGTATACAGAATACGTCTGTGAACGGGTTTAAGACCGTCCCTTACGTCGGGAAGAGCTCGGGAAGTTATAACCGCCATCGAATAATCGAGAAATGATTTTCTCATTTCCTTATTTATATCGACGTTTATCATTTTCCCGCCTGAATCGGAGGATAAATTACCTTCGAGAGCGGCTTCTTCCATAGCTTCGTCGGTAATATTATTATCGTCCATCATATTGTTATCGTCCATTTATTTAAACTCCTCTTACTTACAAATAATCGGCAATTGTATATTTTAAATATCAAGATTCTGAACATATTTTGCATTTTGTTCTATAAATTCTCTTCTCGGTTCAACCTTATCTCCCATAAGAATTGAAAAAGTTTTATCGGCTTCAATAGCGTCTTCAAGAGTTACTCTTAGCATTATTCTCGTTTCCGGGTTCATTGTTGTTTCCCAGAGCTGTTCGGCGTCCATTTCGCCAAGACCTTTATAACGCTGTATATCGCATTGACCGAGCTCGTTCATAAGAGAATCGCGTTCTTCGTCCGAATACGCGTAATAGTGTTTTTTATTTTTAGTCAATCTGAAAAGCGGAGGCTGAGCTATATAAACGTAACCGTGTTCTATAAGAGGACGCATATATCTGAAAAAGAAAGTCAAAAGCAAAGTTCTGATATGCGCGCCGTCAACGTCGGCATCAGCCATTATAACTATCTTATGGTAACGAAGTTTCGTTATATCGAAATCTTCGTCGATTCCTGTTCCGAGAGCCGTGACAACGGGAGAAAGCTTATCGTTTCCTATTACCTTATCAAGTCTCGCTTTTTCGACGTTCAGCATTTTTCCCCAAAGAGGTAGTATAGCTTGAATAGTTCTGTCTCTGCCGCCTTTTGCGCTGCCTCCGGCGGAGTCTCCCTCTACTATATAAATTTCGGTGTTCGCCGGATTTTTATCTGTGCAGTCCGCAAGCTTTCCGGGAAGTGAATTTGTTCCGAGAGCCGTTTTTCTTCTCGCCTGCTCTCTCGCTTTTCTCGCGGCTTCCCTCGCTCTCGACGCGTCAAGAGATTTATTGAAAATAACTTTCGCCACGGAGGGATTTTCTTCAAAGAACGTCATTACCTTGTCATAAACAAGCTGTGAAACAAGCTGCGCCATTTCGGTATTTCCGAGCTTTGCTTTTGTCTGTCCTTCAAACTGCGCCTCGGTAAGCTTTACGCTTATAACTACGCAGAGTCCTTCTCTTACGTCGTCGCCCGAAAGATTTTTGTCATTTTCTTTTAAAAGACCGTATTTTCTGCCGTAATCGTTAAATACTCTTGTAAGGGACCTCTTGAAGCCGTCTTCATGAGTACCGCCGTCTATTGTTCTTACGTTATTTGCAAAGCTTAAAAGCAGCTCATTATATCCGTCGTTGTAAAGCATGGCGACTTCGGCATATTTATCGCCCGATACCACAGAAAAATGCATCGGTTTATTATGAATCGGAGTAAGTCCCCTGCTCTGCGTTTCATATTCGACAAAGCTCGAAAGTCCTCCGTGATAGCAGTAAACTTCGTCGATTGGATTTTCATCATCGCGATAATCCGAAATAGTAAGAGTAAGACCGGCGTTAAGAAACGCGCTTTCTCTCACTCTCGTCTGAAGCGTGGTAAAATCATATACAGTGGTTTCCGTAAAAATTTCGCCGTCGGCTTTAAAACGTATAAGAGTACCCGTTTCCTCGGATTTTCCGACTATTTCAAGGTCGGAGGCTATATTTCCGCGCTCAAATCTTTGCTTGTAAACGTTTCCGTTTCTCGATACCTCGACTTCAAACCATTCGGAAAGAGCGTTTACGCAGGACGAGCCTACGCCGTGAAGTCCTCCGGATACCTTATAGCCGCTTCCGCCGAATTTTCCTCCGGCATGAAGAACCGTGAGAACTACCGTTACAGCCGGAAGTCCCTGTTGTTCGTTTATATCGACAGGAATACCGCGTCCGTTATCTTTTACTTCTATAACGTTATCCGGCAATATTTTTACTTCGATATGAGTGCAATAGCCTGCGAGAGCCTCATCTATTGAGTTGTCAATTATTTCATAAACAAGATGGTGCAAGCCTTTAGGTCCAGTAGAGCCTATATACATACTCGGACGTTTACGGACCGCTTCAAGACCCTCAAGTACCTGAATTTGACCGGCCCCGTATTCTTCGGTAACGGCTGTATCCATTATTTCAAGATCTTCGTTTTCGCTTTCTTCAATGTTTTCATCAATTTTTTCAAAAACGTCCTTATTAAATTCTTTTTTTTCGTCCAAGAAAAACATCCTTTCAGCAGACAAAACTATTTGCTTTTGTTTATATGAATTGAATTATTACAAATTTAAGCCCAAGTTATTTGTTACGGTTTCTTTCGCCCTTTTTAAGAGAGTTGAAGGAGAAATCTGAGCTATATACACTTTTTTTGAATTATTTTCACAGCATACAACAAAAGATTTGGGCAATTCATATGATACGTTTATGACCTGTCCTTCTTTTTCGGCTTTATTGAGATAATCCCTTGTAGATTTCATAACGGTGGTATTATCCATATCAAAAATTCCTAAAAGATTTTTCGTTGTAATAACTGTTGACTGACCCAAATGAAGATACATTTTTAATATTCCCGTACATTTATATATTTTAACCTAATAATATTTCTTTTAAATTATTCTTCCTTTGTTTATTTCAAAGGTTTTTCCGTTATAAAGTCTCAAAACCGTTGAAGGGTCGCAGCAGGTTATAAACACCTGCCAGTCTTTTATATGGTTAAGAATATAGTCCTGACGGTGTATATCAAGCTCGCTCATAACATCGTCGAGCAAAGCAACGGGACGTTCACCCGTTATATTTTTAAGAATTTCCGCTTCTCCCAGCTTTAAAGCGAGAGCGGCGGATCTCTGCTGACCCTGTGAACCGAAATTTTTAGCCGAAACCGAATTTATACTTATGTCAATTTCATCTCTGTGCGCGCCTATGCTTGTGTTTCCGTAAAGTATATCGCTGTTTTCCGACTGACGAAATAGCTCTTTTATATCGTTTGCTTCTATCTTTTCATCGGTATTTCTGTATTTCGATTGAGATACTCTTAAATTATACTGTAAGTCAAGCTTTTCCTTTTTTCCCGAAAGCTCATTATAAATACCGCAAGCTTCTTCTTTAAGTTTTTTAAGATAATCTATTCTGTCGTTTACAATAACTACCGATTTTTCTATAAGCTTGCCGTTCCATATTTCAAGAAATTCGTAATTTTTATCGTTATATTTTAGTTCTTTTAAGAAAGAATTTCTCTGTACAAGAATTTTATTGTAATCCGTAAGAATTTTTGCGTAAGAGGGCTTTATCTGACAAAGAGCCGAATCTATAAATTTTCTCCGTTCCGAAGGACTTCCCTTTACAAGCGATATATATGAAGGAGAAAAAACAACGCAGTTAAAATTACCGACAAGCTCCGACGACGCTCTCAAAGGTACGGAATTAAGAATTATCCTTTTTTGTCGGTCGTTTATTAAAATTTTTGAATTTTGCCTTCTGCCGCCGCCGTAAAAATCAATTTCGGATTTTAAAATGCTTTCTCCGAATTTTATAAGCTCGTTATCCTTTGAACCTCTGAAAGACCTGAAACCGCTGAATAACCATATGCTTTCAAGCAGATTTGTTTTTCCCTGAGCGTTTTCTCCGAATATTACGTTAATTCCTGCGTCCGGCTCAATATCAATTTCACTTATATTTCTGAAATTATTTATTTTTAACCGACTTACATTCATTTTTCAGCTATCTTATACACGGTTTTTTCAAATCTTACCGAATCTCCGGGTTTTATTTTTCTTCCGCGGCATGTACATATTTCTCCGTTCACTTCAACAAGACCGTCGTTAATTATTATCTTGGCATGGCCGCCTGTTTGGGCAATATTGCAAAGTTTAAGAAGCGAATCGAGCTTTATAAAAGGAGTTTCAATATAAACCGTTTCTTCCGTTATTTTAACGGCTTTTACTTTTATAATTTTTTTCATAATTAATTTATCAGCTGAGCCTTACGGGAAGTATCAGGTATAAAAACGTCTCTCCGGTAGTAGGCACTATACATATGGGGGACAAGGGATTTACCATATTAATAAGTATTTCTTCTTCCTCGCTCGCTCTTAAAGCATCAAGAATATATCTTGACTGTATACCTATCTCAATATTGTTACCGTCAACAGATGCTTCTAATTTATCACTGGCTGTTCCGAGCGCGGTAGCGGTCGATATTTTTATCTCATCGCCGTTAAATTCAAGCTTTAGAGGAGCTTTAAATCTGTCTGTTATTATAAGCGAAACTCTTTCGATACTGTCGGTAAGCTCTCTCGTTTTGGCTCTCACGACGGTATTGAAATTCTGAGGTATAATAGATTCATACTTCATAAATTCGCCTTCAAGCAATCTTGATATTACAGTATAGCCGTCTATTTCAAAAAGTATATGGCGCCTTCCCAAGCCTATTTTTACGAAGTTATCTTCTTCCGGAATAAGCTTCATTATTTCTCCCATTGTTTTTGACGGCACTACAAATGAAATTTCTTCGCCGTTATAAGCTATAAATTCTTTTCTTAAGGCTATTCTGTGGGAGTCTATGGCTACAAGTCTTATTTCTCCGGGTTTTATCTCAAATTTAATTCCTTTGTGAATTACTCTTACATCATTGACGGCGACGGAAAAAATTGTCTTTTTAATCATATCTTTAAGAATTTTCTGGTTAATGCTTATTTCTTTGCCGTTTACTATTACGGGGAGTTCGGGATAATCTTTGGCGTTTATTCCGGTCATATAATATTCTATATCACCGCAATAAATCTTACACTGCATTTTTTCATCTGTTTCAAATATAACTTTGTCATAAGGAATATGTCTTATTATATCGCAGAACGTTTTAGCGTTTAAAATGACTGATCCCTCTTCAATTATGTCGGCCTTTACTTTTGTTTCTATGCCTATTTCGAGGTCATAGCCTGTAAGCTTTATACAGTCCGAATCGGTTTCAAATAAAATACCTTCAAGTATAGGCATTGTGGTTTTTGTCATTACAGCCTTTTGTACATTCATCGCGGCATCGTTAAGAATGGAAGTATTGCATATTATTTTCATATTTTGGACAATGCGGTCAAACTTTTAAACAACCGCATATCTCCCTTCTTTAGACTTTTCCTGTTTTTTCATCTTTTACACAGCACAGCTTTACTTTATTTAGTAGTATTAGCAGTAGGGGCCGTTCAAACTGTTCAAAATCTGAAAAATTGTTGATATATCTATATTTTTCTTACTGTTTAAGGCGTTTAAAAAGCTCCTAAAACGTGTTTAAAACATTTTTCTTAAAAATGAATAAAATCTAAATGCAGATAATGTTCAAAAATCAATGATTAAAACTCATAACTTGTTTAAGGTAACACCGCACAATTAACGGCTACAGCCTTTGCCGCGCATCTGCACCGAGATTCCCCGTCATTTTTGCCAAAAGCTCCCCCAATACGTCAGTATTCCTTCTTCACTTTTGTCAATCTGACGAAAAATCTCATGGCACATCTGCACGACAATAATTATGCGGTATTGACTTAAAACATTTTATATATGCATATAATATATAATTTATGTATATCAATTATCCTTAAACTGTTTTATTATGTTATATACCGTATTTTTGAATTTTACATCGCGCGACATTTTTTCTTCGACCGTATCAATGGAATGTTTTACTGTAGAATGTTTTTTTCCGCCGAATTTTGAGCCGATGTTTTCAAGTGAAAGACCCGTAACCTCTCTTATTGAATACATAGCCACATTTCTTGCGAGAGATATATTCGCGTTTCTTTTTTCGGATATTATATCGGTTTTGCTTATGTCGTATTTATCTGCGACGCTTTCTATAATATCGTCTACTATTGCGGAAACCGGTCTGTTATCCGTTTCAATATCGTGAATAATCTGCTGTATACTGCCCATTGTCGGGTCTATTCCGTAGAGCGACTGCATAGCCGCTATTTTGTTTATAGTGCCTTCTATCTGCCTTATATTATCTTTGATTTTTTCAGCTATATAGTTTATCATCTGTTTTGAAAGCTTTATATTGTTTTGTTCGGCTTTCTTTATGATGATTTTTGTTCTCGTTTCTATATCGGGAGGCTGTATATCCGCTATAAGACCGCTTTCAAATCTCGTTCTTATTCTTTCGTCAAGTCCCTCGATTTCCTTGGGAGGACGGTCCGAGGTTATAACTATCTGTTTGTTTGTATTGATAAGGTCGTTAAAGGTGTGAAAAAATTCCTCTTGCGTTGATTCTTTTTTGCCGAAGAATTGTATATCGTCTATAAATAAAGCGTCGGCATTTCTGTATTTTTCTCTGAACGTTATATTGCTTTGAGTTGTAACGCAGGATATAAATTCGTTAAGAAAATTTTCACTTGTTGTATAAACAATTCTTATTCCGCTGTTGTGCTTTTTTATTTCGTTTTGAATAGCCATCATAAGATGAGTTTTACCGAGCCCGGAATGTCCGTATATAAACAAAGGATTATATACGGAACCGAGCTTTGCCGTTGCCACTCTCCATGAGGCCGCGTGTGCGAGCTTATTTGACGAACCGACTATAAAATTTTCAAAATTGCAGTTGGAAAAAATTGAGGATTCTTCTTTATATTCATTTATATTGTTTTCTTTTTTACGGTTTTCGTTATTATTGCCGTTTTCGACCCTAAATTCTATTTCAAGTTCTATTCCTCCCAGTACCGATTGAAAAGCTTCTTTTAAAATAGTATAAAATTTATCTTTTAATATAGTGTTTCTAAATTCTGACGATGACTTGATGACTACCGTTCCGTCTATAAATTCGGGATTTTCGATTTTATATATCCATGTTTTAAAGGTTGTCTCCGCCATTGTACCTTTGCAGTATTCAAGAACCTGCTCCCATACTTCAGCAAATGATTCCATTTTTATATTTTCCTCTCCGGACGTTGTATTACGGATTTTTATTTTTATACTGATTTTATATTAGTAATTGCGATAACATTTGTTATATGCCGTAATTTCGGCTGATAATCCTATTCTCGGTTATTATAACATGATTTTTTAATTAAATCAAGCTTTTGATTTAAATATCTTTGTTTTTTCTTTTCATTATATATATACTGTTTTGATATACTTGACAGATTTTTTATTTAAGAGTAAAATATAATATATAATTTCTAATTAAGAATAATGAGGTAATATTATGTTTATTTCAAAAGAGCTTCTTATTAATTCTTCAAAGGAATTTGGTGTAAACTTAAATGATGAGGCTATTGACAGATTCGATATTTACGCGAAAGAATTGGTTGAATATAATAAAAAAGTAAATCTTACGTCAATAACCGAGCCTGACGATATTGTTATAAAGCATTTTGCCGACAGTATTGCGCTTTTAAAATTTTCCGATATTAATTCGGATTCTTTGATTGCCGACGTGGGGACGGGAGCCGGTTTTCCTTCCATTCCGATTCTTATTGTTTTACCTGAAATAAGAATAACGATGTTTGAGGCCGTAAACAAAAAGCTTGAATTTATAAGATATATTTTATCCGTTCTCGGATTGAATGCCGAAACGGTTCATATGAGAGCCGAAGAAGCAGGACAAAACGGTAAATACCGTGAAAAATTTGATTTTGTTACCGCCAGAGCCGTTGCGCAGCTTCGTATTTTATCTGAATTTTGTATTCCTTTATTGAAAACGGGCGGATATTTTCTTTCCATGAAAGGAGTTATATCGGATGATGAAAGAAAGTCCGGTTATGAATCATTTAATAAATTAAATTCCGAATTATATGATAATATATTTTACAGTATTCATAACGGAGATAAAAGAAATTTAATAATCGCAAAAAAAATATCGCATAATCCGTCAAAATATCCTCGTAATATGTCTCAAATTTCCAAAAAACCTTTATAAATTTTGTTATTATCCTTTATATTTTGTTTTTTACTCTACAAAATGCGTTTAATTTTTCATTTAATTAGTGATATTATCTTCTTGTAAGACAAAAAGATATTTTCTCGGTACTTAATCTTGTAAATGGAAGGATAAAAATGATTTTTAAGGCTTCTGAAAAATATAAAACAGGCGGTTCAATTATATTTCTTCCTGTTGATATAATATCTCCGAATCCCAATCAGCCGAGAAAATCATTTGATTATGACGAGCTTGAAAGTCTTGCCGCCTCTATTAAAAGCAATGGAATCATTCAGCCTCTTATAGTAAGACGTACAGGTTCTGAATTATATGAGCTTATATCGGGCGAACGGAGACTGCGTGCCTCGAAGCTTGTAGGACTTTCAACAGTTCCATGTATAGTAATGTCCGCAAGCGATGACCAAAGCGCTCTCTATTCAATAATAGAAAACATTCAGCGGGATAATTTACATTTTTTTGAAGAGGCCGAGTCAATAAACAGACTTGCCTGCGTATATAATATGTCTCAAGGTGAAATTGCATTAAAGCTCGGAAAGTCTCAGTCATGTCTTTCCAATAAGATTAGACTTTTAGCTCTTGATACAAACATAAGAAAGATAATTACCGAAAACGGACTTTCCGAGCGCCATGCGAGAGCTTTGCTTAAACTCAAATCAAGTGAAAAACAATATACGGCTTTACTTCATATAATAGAAAAAAAATTAAACGTAAGCGAAACCGATAAATATATTGATTCTCTTATTTCTCCCGTTATGATTAGACAAGCGCCTAAACTAAAAAAACTCAAGGATATAAAAATATTTGTAAACACTATTAACCATGCGGTAGATACTATGCGCAAGGCCGGAATAAAGGCGGATTCACGCGAATATGAAACAAATGATTATTATGAATATGTCGTAAGAATCCCGAAAAATATTACATCCTCTCCTGTTAATATTTCTGATTATTCCGGCAATGCCGTATAGATTCTATATATATCCATATCTTTTTCTTTCACACCCACATCCAAACAAGCAAACAGTCGGTCTTCACCAACGGACCGGCTGTTTGTTTCACGTGAAACATTTGAAATATTAATAAATATATTTATATTACTATATTTACCATATTACATAATAAATCAAATAATATACACTTCATTATTGTATATATTGCATATATAAACACAAAAGCTTTTTTAAACAATCGTTTTCGGCGGTAATGCTATTTAATTCGCTTGTAAAATCATCGCGTACTTGCAAAAGAAATTTAATTTTATTTATATCGGATTTAATTATCTTTTTATTGATAAATTTAGAAGCGTCGATAATATAAAAATCAGAAGAACCGGAGCGATTGGGAGATAATGATGAAGAAACGTATTTGGGATAAAAGTAATCGCTTACCACATATAATTTTAATTTTCTTAAATCATAAAATCCGTTGATATATCTTAATATTTTATCAAAGACCAATCCGCTCCTGTCGTATATAATTATATCCTTATCCTTAGGAAGATTCAAAATCTTACTTACGATGTAATTATGCTTTATGCTTTTATTCGTCAATAATAAAATTTCTTTGTTTATAACCGAAATAACTTTCGCATACTTTGAAGAACGGCTGTTGTTCGCTTCAATTTTTTTATATAATTCATTTATAAAGTCATCTTTCCGCTTATCATATTTAATAGAAAAACTGTAAGGCATATTAAAAATAACTCCTTATTCTTTACTGTTTATATTATATTCGGCCATAAAATGTCCCGATACATTAAAAAATCAAAATAAATCCGTAAAAACATTAATTTTTCTAAAATGAAAAAATAAAGTAAAACTTACAAGCAGATATGGGCAAATAACATCGGTTGTTATTTATGCCGAGTGTGTTAAGGAAACACTGAATAAATCACGTCTGTCGACTGAACGCACATCTTGCACCGATATTTTCCGTCATTTTTGCCAAAAGCTCCTTGAAATACGTCAGTATTCCTGCGTCGCTTTTGACAATCTGACGAAAAATCTCATGGCACAATCTGTACGTTCGATTTAATCAGTGTTTCCTTAATTTTTTTTATTATATTTATCTGATTTTTATTTACGGAACAATATTTATTTTGAGTAATTTTTGAGTATTTTAAATTTTTTTATAAAATTCACTTGCATTTGATTTCGTGTTGTGATATAATTCCCGAGAAAATGGGGCAATGTAAATATTTTTTATCAGCCAATTAATTTTTTCATATAAATTGTTCTGTGTTTTTGTTTGATATCAGTATATTTGGCTGTATGCGGATTTTCTACATAAAGAGGGAAATTTTTAATGACTGAAAAAGAATTGAAAAAGCTCAGTCGCCGTGAAATTCTTGAGTTGCTTATGATTCAGACACAGCGCGCAGAAGAACTTGAAAAAATGACATCCGACTTAAAAAAACAGCTTTCGGAAAACCGGGTTTTTTCAAAGAGTCCGGGTAACATTGCTCAGACGGCTTTACAGCTAAACGGAGTTTTTGAATCCGCACAGGCGGCAGCCGATTTATATATCAATAATATTGAATCATGCAGTGAACGCTGCGATAAAATGCTTATGGAAACACAAAAACGCTGTGAAGAGGCTGAAAATCAGACTGAAACAAAAATTTTAAAAATTAAAGACGAATTAGAAAAAATACTTAATGATTTTAAGTCAATACCGCACGATTAGCGGCTAACGCCTTTGCCGCGCATCTGCACGACAATAATTATGCGATATTGTCTTAAGAAGTCCGAATAAAAGGAGGAAGCGCTTGGCGAATGAAAAAAGAAGATAAAAAAGCCTATACACATACTGACGATTTCGCTTTTTCACTTCCGACCTCCGAGCAGCTTAAAGCTGAATTAAACCGTATAAATAACCGTTCGGACACAAAAAATTCTGTAATTATAGCAATCGCGATATTGATAATTACGTCTGCCGCGGTATTTTTACTTAACAGTATGCTTTTACCCGTTATGAAAATATACGGAACATCTATGGAACCCACTCTGAAAAGCGGAAGTATCACGGTTTCTTTAAAAACAGATAAAATAGAACGCGGAGATATATGCTTTTTTAACGACGGCGATACCATTCTTTGTAAAAGAATTATAGGTACGAACGGAGATACCGTAAGAATAGACGAAGAAGGAAACGTTTATGTAAACGGAGAAAAGCTTGACGAACCTTATATCAGTAAAAAAGCTTTGGGCAACTGTGATATTGAATTTCCCTATGTTGTTTCCGAAAACGAGTATTTTGTAATGGGAGACAACAGACCGGTTTCCGAAGATTCGAGAAACTCTTCGGTCGGGTGTATAAGTAAGGATAAAGTTGTAAGTAAACTTATATTTTGCATATGGCCGTTCAGTTTATTCGGAGCTGTCGGATAATGTCAAATATTTATGTATTTAATTGATTTACGTAAAAAGAGAAAAAAAACCGATTATCGGCAATAATTTCTTTTTAAATAAAAAATCTGAAAAAGGAGACAAAAAAATGAAGCACACAAATGTCAAAAAATTTTTTGCGGCTATTGTTGCTGTTATTCTTATGATGACCGTCACAATTCCCGCAATGGCGGCGGGCGAATATAAAATTACGCTCGTTCCTGCCGAATTCACAAATGTTGAAAAAGAATACGAAGACAGATTTGAAGCTTACCAGATATTTGGGGGCGATATAAATCCTACTCCTAACGATGAAGAGCATCCGAGAAATGACGACCAGCTCGCCAATATTCAATGGGGTACAGGTATAGACGATTCCGCTCAGTTACTTTTGGACCTTCAGTCTGACCCTACTATCGGAACTAAGTTTGCAAGCGCGAAAACAGCGAAAGACGTAGCCAACGTACTTTCCGAGTTTGCTGAAACCGATGACCCCAATGTTCGGATATTCGCAAAAATAGCAGGCAAACATCTTTCCGTAGCATCGGGAAAATCAAAGATTGAAGGAAATAATTTTGTAATTGAGAATCTTGACCCCGGTTACTACATTGTAAAGGATACGTACGGTAACGAGCCCTATGGCGATAAATACGACGCCGTATCTCCCTATATTCTTGACGTATTTAACAACAAAACCATAAACCTTAAATCTAAGGCTCCCGACGTTGAAAAGGATATCGTAAAAGCAGACGGAACAGTCGGTAAATACGACGATTATGAAATCGGACAGGACATTACGTTCCGTCTTACAGGTACTCTTCCCGAAAATTACGATATGTTTGAAAAATATTCATATAAATTTAAGGATACTCTTTCAAAGGGACTTACGTTTAATGAAGGCTCAGTTACGGTAAAGGTAAAAAATGACCCGACCGAGGCTACAATTTCCGCCGATAAATATAGTGTAAAAAATCCCGCAGAGAATACAAATGTTCTTGAGATAGCCTTTGAAGACCTCAAAGCGGCGGATTTAACGGAATACGGAATTAAATACGGCTCTGAAATTATCGTGGAATACACAGCAAAGCTTAATGTTGCGGCCAATATTAATGATATAAACGAAAATAGCGTAGTTCTTGAGTTTTCAAACGATCCTTACGGTGAAGGAACGGGCGAGACCGTTGAAAAGAAAGTAAACGTTTATACTTTCGGTATCGGCGTTACGAAAATAAGCTCGGAAGTAAAGGAAGTCGGTACAGGCGAGGAATCACCGGAAATCGCGCTTGACGGCGTAGGCTTCAAGCTTTACAAAACAGTAGACGGCACTAAAAAATACGCTCAATTGTCTAAGACTGATGATTACGGCTACAAGGTTACAAACTGGGTCAATGATATTGCGGACGCTACCGAAATGCTTACAGAAAACGGAGGTAAGCTCAATGTCGGCGGTCTTGACCAGGGCGATTACTTCCTTACAGAAACCACTACCCTCCCCGGCTTTGATACTATGAAGGATATTGAGTTTACAATCAAAGCCGAATACAACGATGAAACCAATACTCTTAAAAGCGTTACCGTAACCGAAAAAGGAGAAACGGACAGAGATGACGTAATCGTAAGCGGTTCCGATACGAACATGAAGCTTGTAAACGAGGTTGCGTCAATTCTTCCCGGCACAGGCGGTATGGGTACATATGTATTCTATATCATTGGCGGCGTCATTCTCGCGGCTGCTATAGTTCTTCTTATAATTACAAAGAAGAAAGGCTCCGTTCAGAAACAGTAATTCGTAATTGCTGCGTCGGGGGACTAAAGTCCCCTGATGCAGCAGTAAGGAGAAACCTATATGAAAAAGCATTTGACGACCGTTATTATTATACTTGTCGCACTTACAGGTTTGTCCTTGCTGCTGTATCCGACAGTCAGCGATTTGATAAATTCATTGAGCCATCGCCGCGCAATTTATGATTATGTTCACGACGTTGAACAACTTGACAGCAAACAATATGACGATATTTTAAATGCGGCGATTGAATATAACAAAAAACTCGCGGAAAGAGGAGTAAGTACGTCTTTAAGCGAGGAGGACGAGGAATATTATAATACCCTGTTGGATATTACGGGTACGGGAATTATGGGTTATATCGAAATCCCGTCAGTAAATATTTCTCTTCCTATTTATCACGGTACTGATGAATCCGTTTTACAGGCCGGCGTAGGACATATAAACTGGTCGTCGCTGCCTATAGGCGGAGAATCGTCTCATTCCATACTTTCGGCTCACAGAGGGCTCCCGTCAGCAAGGCTTTTTACCGATATAAATAAACTTGTGCAGGGAGATACGTTTATAATCAGAGTTCTTAATGAAGTATGCGTCTATGAGGTAGACAATATACAAACGGTAAAGCCTGAGGAAGTAAGTTCTCTCGGTATTGAAGAAGGTAAGGATTACTGCACTCTTGTAACCTGCACTCCCTATGGCATTAATACACACAGACTGCTTGTACGCGGTCACAGAATTGAAACTCCGAAAGACTTGGATGATTTTACGTCGTCTTATACCGTATCCCGTGACGATGCATCTAATGTCAGCGTTATTAAGATAATAATTATAATCGACATTCCCATTGCGATAATTATTGCGGTAGTTTTTGCCGCACACAAAAGGAAACGAAAGAAAAAGCAGAAGGAGAGGCTGTATGAAAAAAATTAGTTTTTTTAAGCTTACGGCGGTAGCGCTATGTATTATTACAGCGCTTTGTCTGCCGCTTACGGCTTATGCCGCCGAAAAAAAAGGCTCTGTATCCGTTCTTTTCCATCATGAAACATATCCTGTAGCGGATTCCCAATTTAAAGTTTACCGTATCGCAGATGAAATTAACGGAAAATATTTTCTGAGAGGCGATTTTACAAAATACCCCGTGTCGCTTGAAACTCTTACTTCCGATACTCTCGGCGGTATTGCGAATGCGCTTTCCGCGTATGCGGCGCGTGATTCTGTAAAACCGTACGCGGAAGGAAAAACCAATACGCGCGGGAGAGTTGTTTTCAGTGATTTGGAAAAAGGACTTTACCTTATCGTAGGAAGCGCCGTAACGGAAAAAAATAAAATATATACTCCTCAGCCGTTTATCGTTTCGGTTCCTTTTACAGATGAAAACGGCAATAAGCTTTATAATATATCCGCCGAACCGAAATACGATGTTCACGATAAAAACACAAACGGAAATACTGTCGATCGCAGCGTCCGAAAATTGTGGAGAAATGATACGGCTAATAAACGTCCCGAATCAATAACGGTCCAGCTTTTAAGAAACGGCGAAATTTATGATGAGATAATATTGAACGTCTCTAATAATTGGAGCCATACATGGAAAGACCTTGAAGCTTCATATACTTGGCAAATCACGGAAAAAACGGTATCGGCCAATTATACCGTATCCTTTGAGCGCCAGAACACTACGTTTATACTTACAAATACTTACGGTGATTCTGAAAATCCGTCTGACCCTGATGATAACACAAAGCCGGATAATCCAAGCAATCCCGATAACACAACGAACCCCAACGGTTCGGATAGTACAACTACTCCGGATAATCCCAATGAACCCGGCAATTCTACAAATCCGAACGAGCCGAACAATCCCGATAAAACCACGCGTCCGAATAAGCCGGATAACCCGTTTAATCCCGATGAGCCAACGACAAAGCCCTCCCCTTTCCTGCCCCAAACAGGTCAGCTTTGGTGGCCGGTTCCTCTTTGTATCGGTATAGGTCTTATACTCTTTGGAATAGGCGCTGCTTTGAAAAAACGCAATGAAGAAAAGTAAAAGCCGTTTAGGCGGCATACTGATGATTTTCGGAGTGTTGCTTGCTGCTGTCGCTCTTGTTATCACATTGTATAATTTTTGGGATAACACAAGAGCAGGTTCTGAGGCTGATGAACTGCTTGATGAAATCGCCAGAGTAAGAGAATTATCTCAAAATAATTCAAATGAAGAAAACAGTTCCGATTTATATACGGATAAAGACGGGGATACGTTAGATTATATAAAAAATCCCGAAACTCAAATGCCCGTCGTAAATATAGACGGCTATGATTATATCGGAACTCTTAATATTCCAGCAATAAATCTTGAGCTTCCCGTAATGAAGGACTGGGATTATACAAGACTGAGAATATCACCGTGTCATTATTCAGGCTCGGTATACCTTAATAATATGGTCATTGCCGGACATAATTACAGATCTCATTTCGGACCTATAGGAAACCTTAAAAAAGGCGACGAGGTTATTTTTACCGATATGAAAAACAACGTGTTTAGATATCGTGTCGCCGAGGTCGATACACTTGAAAAAACGGCGGTTGAGGAAATGAAGTCGGGCGGCTGGGATTTAACTATGTTTACTTGCACTCTAAGCGGAAACGCGAGAGTAACAGTCAGATGTAATTTAATGGAATAATATTACAATAATTATATAGTATTGACATATAAAATCGGGTCGGAAAACTTATCTCCGACCCAATTTTTATAAGCAAAAATAATGTCTGCCGATAACCGCGACAACAGGACGGGAAAGCATCCATTTATTACTCGTCTTAGCCGGGTTATAATAATATATTGCTCCTCCCGTGGGATCCCAGCCGTTAATTGCGTCCTGCGCGGCTTTTCTTGACGTCGAACTCGGCTGAACCGACCAGTTGCTGTCGTAAACACAGCTAAACGCGCCCGATTGGTAGACAACGCCGGAGATGGAATCGGGAAAAGAGGAATGCTCCACTCTGTTTAGAATAACCGCGCCAACTGCAACTTGACCGGTGTAACTCTCTCCCCTCGCCTCCGCCTCAATGACTTTCGCGAGCAAAAACATATCGTTTGAAGAATAGCCCGAGGACGATGAGCCGGAGCTTGAACCTGAACCGAGCCCCATATATAATAATGTTTTCGGCCCCGCTATACCGTCGGCAGTAAGACCGCAGTTTTTTTGAAAAGCAATTACAGCTTTTTGTGTATTATTTCCGTAAATGCCGTCAATACTCCCATTGTAATATCCAAGCTGTTTAAGCTTAGTTTGTATTTGACGAACTTCATTCCCTCTTGAACCAAGCTTGGACAAAACAGGATATACTTCCGTTTGCGAATCACTGTTTGCCAAATAGCTGTAAACTTCCGATGTGTAATCAATCATTTTTGTCATAAGAATAACAAGAAGCGCGATTACAACGATCTGCCAGATTTTCTTAGCGGTTTCCTTTCCTGCTTTTAAATCAAATTTATTCATGTGTAATCCTCCTAAAATATTTCAGACTTATTTTTTGTAATTATATTGTAAAAATGACGGTAAAATTGTGGTTGACCGACATAAAAATCCCAATATATTGTGTTTCCAAAAAATAAATATAAAATCAATAAAAATTGATAAAAAAGGTGTTGACAAAGCGCTGTCTGTGTGTTATGATATGCAAGCCGTCAAACGAAAAGGACAGCACCTTGATTGAGTAAACTTCCGTAAATTTGACAGCAAAAAATTTAAAAAAACTCTTGACAATTAAGTTTACGCGTGATATAATATTCAAGCAACTTAACGAGAGGTAATTAAATCCCTCTCAAAGAGTTTTGTTTATGGACCTTGAAAATTAAACAACGACGATAAGGAACCCTGAGATAAAAGTAAGTTGAAAAAAACTTGCGACAGTAAT
>CANRNI010000037.1 GCA_947631945.1 uncultured Clostridia bacterium | reverse complement strand
TCATCTCATCAAAAAATTGTGAATAAATCCACTTCCAGCACTCATTTTACACCCCAAGCGGCAGCATACACCGCAAAAGCGCACTTTTCAATTATTCCTCGGCTTTGTATCAAACTCTGCAAGATTATATCTATATTCTTTGCGATTTTGATACAAAAGGAAAATAAAATTATCCCCTTTAACTCGGCGGTGAGAATCGCTTCTGTTTCCTCACCTCTTTAAAATTGAAGTCATCGGCGTATTAATATACCTTTCATAAATTGCGTCTCATTATGCGTCCGGTTAATAATCAATTTTTCTTCCTCTGTACATCCAATCAATATTTTTATCTCGGAGTCTCTCTTCATTAAATCTACAATGCACATAATTGCGTCAATTTTCTTTTCGCCGGTTCCTACCCATACGTCTATTCCGGAGCCGTCCATAGAAGATGTGTTTTTCAAATATCCGTAATCCACCTGATAAATGAAATTCGGGAACCCGGGATGCGCCGTTCCCTTTGGTCTGTCTATTATAATTTCCGAATTACTTACCAATTCGTCCAAAGCTGTCCAAAACTCGTCACTATAGCCGTTCACAAAATCACCTTCACAAAATTCCGATTTGCCGAGCGGATACAACAATTAAAATCTACCGCTATCGGCCCGAATTGTCAATTGTACATTGTACATTGTCAATTGTCAATTAGTAAGAGTCCGTATATGTTCTTATTATGGAGTTTGCGACCTCATATTTTGTAACGCGCATATCCATCGCCTGTTTTTCTATATATCTGTGCGCCTGCGCCTCCGACATTTTAAGACATTCCATAAGCATACGCTTAGCGCGCTGCACGAGCCTTACCTCGTCAAGCTTTTGTTTAAGCTTTTTGTTTTCATTTTCAAGAACGGAGAATTTATCCCTCATTGAAGAAAGAAGCTTGAGAGTATGATGGAACACAGTCCTGTCTATCGGCTTCGCTATTGTAACCACACCTAAATCTTCGGTTTTCGCTGCCGCTGTTTCGCTTATATCCGATTTGGCTATCAGCATTACGCCCGAGCAGGTATTTTCGGCAAGCTGCATCGCGAGCTCCGTTCCGAATTCATCTGTCAGCGGCGCGTTTATAATGATTATATCAAAATTCTGCACACTGAGCAGCCGTCTTGCTTCGCCCGCGCTCTTTACTGTTGAGACAGGGCTGAAGTCGTTCTGACTCAGCAGCTTTGTTATCGCGGTAATGCCTTTTTCGCCCGAAGATATAAGGAGAACGCTGTGAGGCGCATTATTTATCATAAGACTCAGTTCTCCGTTTAATTATTGCTCCGCATTTTTATTATCGGTTATGCATATTTCTGTTTTCATAAATATCAATAAGCTGTTCGGGAATTATCCGATGTATGAATTTACTCAGCTTTGCCGTTTCTATTGCCTCGTCAAAAGTTCTCGGCAGACGGCTGAGCGCGGCAAGACGTTTTGCGTCGGCTCCGAAAAGATTGAAATTGGTGGGCTCCGGCAATTCGAGTTCTTTCTCAACGCCCTCAAAACCTGCCATAAGCAGGAGTGTGTATGCTATATACGGATTGGCGCAGGAATCGGGAGAGCGAAGCTCTATTGTATTCCTTCTGCCGCCCGTTGTTTCGGGTACTCTTATAAGCTGACCGAAATTCTCCGCCGCCCACGAAACGTAAGAGGGCGCGTTATGCTCGCCCAGACGCAGATACGACTCAGAGGACGGATTCAGAAATGCCGTCATTTCGGCGCAATGGTGAAGAATACCGGCTATAAATGAATCCTTTATGTTTTTATCCGTTTCGTTTATTTTATATGGTATAAGATTTATATGAAAGCCGTTCCCGGCGTGTTTCGGAAGCGGTTTAGGCTGAAACGTAGCGTAAAGTCCGTTCTGCGCGGCGATAGTTTCAACAACCGATTTAAGCGTGATAACGTTATCGGCGGAGGTAAGAGGGTCGGAATGTCTGAAATCAATTTCGTTCTGTCCCGGTCCGACTTCATGCTGCGAGCTTTCGGGAGAAACGCCCATATTCTCAAGAGTAAGGCATATTTCGCGGCGGACGTTCTGACCTTTGTCCCGCGGCTCCGCGTCAAGATATGTTCCGTTGTCAAATGGCACCGACGTGTTTTCGCCGTTTTCGTCCGTTTTAAAGAGATAAAACTCACATTCCGCTCCGACTGTGCAGGATATTCCGCTGTTAAGAAGCTGTCTTACGGTTTTCCTGAGCATATGGCGGCAGTCAAGCTCATAAGGAGTTCCGTCGGCATATTTTATATCGCAGAAAAAGCGGGCTACTCTTCCCGACTGCGGTCTCCATGGCAAAAGCGTGGCCGTGGTGAGGTCGGGAAACAGATATAAATCTGTTCTTCTGCCGGAATCGGCGCCTTCAACGGATATTGATTCTATATGAATACCCGTTGTCATGGCTCTTTTCATTTCGGAGGGCATTATGGAAATATTTTTCTGAACCGAGAACACGTCGCTGAACGCCAGCCTTATAAATTTTACGTCGTTCTCTTCAAAAAAATTCATAACCTCTTTTTGTTCCAGTATCATTAAATTCAGCCCCCAAACAATTGATAATTGACAATGTACAATTGACAATTGACAATTATCTAAAAATTAAGTTTTGAAAACAGCGGAAAGTATAATTTGTGTTTCGTAATTACCCAAAGCCCTGCAAAAAATATAATTAGTAATGCGCAATTACCGCAAGCCTTTCGGTCTTTGTCTTTTTATTCTGCAATATTGACCTACTAATTATCAATTGTACATTGTCAATTGTCAATTATCTAAAAATTAAGTTTTGAAAACAGCGGAAAGTATAATTTGTGTTTCGTAATTACCATAAGCCTTGCGAAAAATATAATTAGTAATGCGCAATTACCCCAAGCCTTTTGGGCTTTGACTTTTTATTCTGCAATATTGACCTAATAATTGTCAATTGTACATTGTCAATTGTCAATTATTAATACATTTTTATATATGCGTCTCTTTCCGGTCCTACCGCGACATATTCTATCGGGCAGCCGACTTTCTTTTCAATATAATCAATATATTTAAGCGCGTTTTCGGGAAGTTCCTCTTTCTTTCTGCATGGCGAAATATCGCAGTTCCATCCGTCGACGTACTCATATACGGGTTTAGCCTTATCAAGTCTTACACCTGTCGGAAAATCATGGACGATTTCTCCGTCGATATCGTAAGAAACGCAAACGGGAATTTTATCATAGCCGGAAAGCACATCGAGCTTAGTAAGAGCAAGCGAAGTCGCGCCCTGTACCGATACGCCGTACTTTGACGCCACAACGTCGAAGCCTCCTACCCTTCTCGGTCTGCCAGTAGCCGCGCCGTACTCGCCGCCCGCTTCGCGGAGCTTATCGGCATCTTCTCCGAACATTTCACAGGTAAACGGTCCCTCGCCTACGCAGGTCGAATACGCTTTCATTATACCCAAAACCTTATCAAGCTTGAGATTAGGTACTCCAGCGCCTATGGGAGCGTAAGCGGCTATTGTGGACGACGACGAGGTATATGGATAAATGCCGAAATCAATATCGCGCAGAGCGCCGAGCTGAGCCTCAAACATAATGTTTTTGCCCTCGGAATTCATTTTGTTAAGATATACTGTAGTATCTGTTATATGCGGAATGAGATGCTCTCCGTATTTCATGAGCCAATCGTACATTTCGCCCGCGTCGAGAGCCTCGCTCTTATAGCCGTCACGGACTGTAAGATTTTTCCATTCGATTATTGATTTAAGCTTCGTTTTGAGTATATCAGGGTACAGAAGGTCGCCCATTCTTATAGCCTTTTTCATATATTTATCGGAGTAAACGGGAGCTATGCCGCGTCTTGTAGAGCCGAATTTCGCGTCACCGAGCCTGTCCTCCTCAAGGCAGTCAAGCAATTTGTGGTACGGCATACATATAACCGCTTTATCGCTTATTTTAAGATTGTCGGGAGTAATCGAAATTCCTCTTTCGCCGAGCTTATTCATCTCATTGGTAAGATGCTCTATATCTATAACCATACCGCAGCCCATAACATTTACGGTCGTTTCTCTGAAAATGCCGGAGGGCAGAAGATTTAATATGAATTTTCCCTTATCGTTTATAACGGTATGACCTGCGTTGTTGCCGCCCTGATAGCGGATAACTATATCGTTATCCTTTGAAAAAAGGTCTACCATTTTACCTTTGCCTTCATCGCCCCAATTGATTCCCACTATAGCTGTTAACATTATTAACATCCCCTGTTTTATAATTAAGATAATTTTTTAAGGAAGTACTGATTAAATCGAACGTGCAGATTGCGTCATGAGATTTTTCGTCAGATTGACAAAAGTGACGCAGGAATACTGACGTATTTCAAGGAGCTTTTGGCAAAAATGACGGGAAATCTCGGCGCAAGATGTGCGTTCAGCCGTCAGGCGTGATTTATTCAGTGGTTCCTTAACAAACCTAAAATCCCTACAGTATTCTACACCATATTATAGTATTTATAATTCTTATATAGAAAATATCGGATATTTTTTAAATTGTCTGTTTTTTTGTAACCGTTTTTTGTTTCCGATGTGTTTACAATTATGAAAGGCGCAAACGAAAATAAATAAGCGTCGTTCTCAAAAATTTTTAATAATACCGCATAATTATCGCTTTGCAAAAAACCGACGAAGCACTATCGCGAAGAGTTTCCGGTAAAAATCACAAAAATATGCAAGCAAAGGCGTTATACGCGAATTGTACGGTATTACCGTAAAGGAGAAAAAGATTATGAAAAAGAAAACTAAAAAAACAGTAAGCGGACTTAAATTATTAGGTGTAATTCTATCTGTCTGTATTTTTATCACGACGTTTACAGGCACGTCGTTTGCAGTCGGACAGAATAAAGACAGTAATGAAGATTCTTTCCGTTTTACGGACGCGTATTCATGTGTTGACAAAGTATTCGGCAGCCATAAATTAGGCGATATCAACGGGGACTGTGAAATAACGGCGGCGGACGCGCGTTTATGTCTTAAAGCGGCGGCAAATATGATTACTCTTGACGAGGAGCAGTTTAAAGCGGCGGACGTAATAGGAATAGGTTTTGCCACAAGCTCCGCAGCGAGGAAAATTCTACGCGTATCGGCAGGTTTGGAAATATTTGACAACCGAGTAATATATCTCTATGAGGGAGACAAGATTACTTACGGACCGCTGCTTAATAGAGGAAGCGGTATGTATAACTGGGAGTGTACCGTAACTCCCAATGAAGGTTCCCCGTCGGACGGAATGGAATACAATATGACTACGGAGCCGTCACGTGAAATAATGAATCCGGGGACTCCCGTATATCAAAGCTTTACGTTTAACGGATTAAAAGAGGGAGTATATAAAGTAAACTTGCAGCTTAAAGCTTCTTTTGAAGAGCCTGTTATTGAAGAATTGGTATTTAATATAAAAGTATCGAGTATTGAAAAATTGAACAAGCAACACCCAACGGGGCTCATATGGGACACGCCCGAGGTCATTGAACAACATATGATAAAAACCGATTGATAAAGTCTAATCGCGAAAAGAATACTAAAAACCACGGTGCTTTGTAAACAAACAAGGCACCTCGGTTTTATTATCTCAATGCATTTCGCAGTTGTCTGAAAATGACGGTTAATCCAATCTTTATGCGGAGACGCCTTGATTTTAAATCATCTATAAAAAATCAGACACATCACCGACAAAGTGTCAAGGATAATGTGTCTGACTCTCTTTTTATAATGTTTTTTAGATTGCCTTTATTTCGCAGCTTCTTCTACAGCGACCGCGCAGGCGACCGTAGCACCTACCATCGGGTTATTGCCCATACCGATAAGTCCCATCATTTCGACGTGAGCGGGAACGGAGGACGAGCCTGCGAACTGAGCGTCGGAATGCATACGTCCCATAGTATCTGTCATGCCGTAGCTGGAAGGACCGGCCGCCATATTATCGGGATGAAGCGTACGTCCCGTGCCGCCGCCCGAAGCGACCGAGAAGTATTTAACTCCGTTTTCGGTACACCATTTTTTGTATGTGCCGGCGACGGGATGCTGGAAACGTGTGGGATTCGTCGAGTTGCCCGTAATGGAAACGCCGACATTTTCAAGTCTCATTATCGCCACGCCCTCGGGAACGTTGTCCGCGCCGTAGCATCTTACCTTTGCTCTGTCGCCGTTTGAATACGCGGTTTCTTCCGTAACCGTAACGGTCTCTGTATAGGGGTCAAATTCCGTCTTACAATAGGTAAAACCGTTGATTCTTGAAATAATCATAGCCGCGTCTTTGCCAAGGCCGTTAAGGATAACTCTTAAAGGCTTAACTCTTACCTTGTTTGCGTTAAGAGCGATTTTTATTGCGCCCTCGGCGGCCGCGAAGCTTTCATGTCCGGCAAGGAAGCAGAAGCACTCGGTTTCCTCCGAAAGAAGCATTTTACCGAGATTACCGTGTCCGAGACCTACCTGACGGTTGTCCGCAACGGAACCCGGAATACAGAACGCCTGAAGACCTTCGCCTATAGCGGCGGCGGCATCGGCGGCTTTGGTGCAGCCTTTTTTAATAGCGATGGCGCAGCCGACCGTATATGCCCAAACCGCGTTTTCAAAGCAGATAGGCTGAGTTTCTCTTACTATTTTGTCGCAGTCGATGCCCTTTGCGAGAGTAAGCTCTTTGCATTCCTCGATTGAATCAATACCGTATTCTTTAAGAACGCCGAGAATTTTATCGGCTCTTCTTTCATAATTTTCAAATAATGCCATTACAATTTACCTCCTTACTCTTTGCGGGGATCTATATATTTTGCGGCTTCCGCGAAACGTCCGTAGGTACCCTTTGACTTTTCATAAGCGGTATTGGGGTCGTCGCCCTTTTTAATGAAATCCGTCATTTTGCCGAGAGATACAAACTCGTAGCCGATAACCTGGTCATCGCTGTCAAGAGCCATTCTTGTAACGTAGCCCTCCGCCATTTCAAGGTAACGTACTCCCTTGAGATTAGTGCCGTACATCGTGCCGACCTGTGAACGCAGTCCCTTACCGAGATCCTCAAGTCCCGCGCCTACGGTAAGACCGTCTTCCGAAAAAGCAGACTGCGAACGTCCGTAAACTATCTGGAGGAAAAGCTCGCGCATGGCGGTGTTTATAGCGTCGCAGACAAGGTCCGTGTTAAGAGCCTCGAGAATTGTCTTACCCGGAAGTATTTCACTGGCCATAGCGGCGGAATGCGTCATGCCCGAGCAGCCGATAGTTTCTACAAGAGCCTCTTCAATAATGCCTTTTTTGATGTTGAGAGAAAGCTTGCAGGCTCCCTGCTGCGGAGCGCACCAGCCTATGCCGTGCGTAAAGCCGGAAATATCCTTAATTTCGTATGCTTTTACCCAATTGCCCTCCTCGGGAATCGGAGCAGGACCGTGATGGGGTCCTTTCTTGACTGTGCACATTGTTTCTACTTCGTGTGAATAAGTCATGATTTTATTATCTCCTTTCGGTTTAAATATCCGATAAATATTACCACTTTTTTATTATACAAAAAAAATTTAAGGATATCAATAGCAAAATTATAAATATCAGGTGTTTACAAATGAAAAATATTGTGCTATTATATATATAAATTTAAAAATTCAGAATGAACGGAGAGATTTTTTATGAAAAAGCTTGTTTCTGTTTTATGTGCGGTTGTAATGATTATCTCCTCATGCTCATTTGCTGCGTCCGCCGCGGTAAGTAATGACGGATTAGTTACATTTGAAGAATTTAAAAAGACAAGATTTGACGCTGACGGGTCGGGTTCAACCAATGCCGCCGACGCAAGAGAGACGCTTCGCGCCTCCGCAGGATTAAAAAACAATGTTTCTATTGAAAAGGCCGATGTTGACGGCGACGGTATAATAACCGCTATTGACGCGAGACTTATATTGAGAATCGCCGCAAATATTGATATTTCCCCTGTCGCGTTGCTTTATTTTAATGATGTAATCAATACCGTAAAGCCTAATAAGTATAATTATTACGCGATGCCTATATCCTCAACCGATAAAGTAACGTATGTTGATAAAAATAACGTTATTAAAAGCCTTGACGATCAGGTCAACAAATGGGAAACGCTCACACACGAGCATATGGATCTCGGCAAAGAGCTTACTCAGACCGAAACCACATACAGCAGTTTTCTCCTTAACAGAAAGCATAATATTTCCAATTCAAATTTCCCGATATTCGGTCAGGAATACGCGAGTACACTTATGCCGGACAATATTATTAAAGCCGATTATAAAGAAAATCAGACTTATACCTATACCCATTATGACAGAGCCGGAGTAAATACGTACAGTGAATCCGTAGAGGGACTTGATAGTATTACCGTATATGTAAAGCCCGACAGCATGACGTCGATACCCGAAGATATAAATACTCTTAATAACGGCAGAGTATTTAACGTTCTTGAGCAGAGTGACGTCGACGCTATTCTCAAATCAAGCGGTTTGGGAAGCATGAGCGGCATGGAGGAAATGGGCAAGTTTGATATATCGCCTAAATTCGACGGCGTTAAGTATTATGATTCTTATGTAACCGTTTACTTTGACCACGGTACGAGTGCGGTTGTAGGCGTGGATTATAACTTCCATTACGACGTTTCCATAACGCTTTCAATGGATATCAATGTAAGCGCTACGGGCGAGGACGGTCATTTCTTTTCTATAAAAGCAAAAGGAGATGTTAATCTCACCAGCACTATGACCGAGAAAAACAGCTTCTATATTACTGATAATAATCCGAGTCATGTACCCGCCGAATAATTTTTAGTGTAACTGTAAAAAATAATCCCACAAAGACTGCCGTCACGGTTCTGCCCATGACGGCAGTTGCAGCGTATCGAAAAACTTGTTGCAAAGAGTATAAAAGTTTCGGTCAAGCCTTTACAAAGGCTTGCAGGGGTCACGGGGACAGCGTCACCGTGTCGCGCTCCGCAGAGCGCGAAATCTCCTTTTGCCTTAAAAAACGCAGGAGGGGAGAAAAAACAGTCCTGTGTGACTGTTTTTTTCGTGGGGAACCCACGTATGGGGTTCCCCATAGTTTTCTTTGACAAAAAACTACTTTTTCGGCAGTCAGTTTATTATAGGTAAAAAAACCGTCGGGATTTATCTAAACGAAAAATCCCGACGGTTTCGGTTTAGTTATTATTTATTATTTTCAATAAATTCGTTCAATATTTCCGCCGCGTCACCTACAAGGTCCTTGCACGGGCGTTTTTTATAATACTCGTCTGTTCTTTTTTCGGGAACGGGACTTTCGGGGCATCTTTCTTTAAGTCCGAGCAGTTCGCCGCAAATATAGCTTCCGTTTTTTTCTTTGAACCGCGACGCGAGAAGCTGCACGCGTGAATAAAGAATTTTTTTTGCTTCAATATCCTTCGGACTGTCATAGCCGTATAAAATACCCGTCACAATAAACATTCCGCTAACTGCTCCGCAAACCTCGCGCAGTCTGCCCATTCCGCCGCCGAAAGGAGACGCAAGCCTCGTCAAAAGCTCAAAGTCAAATCCCGTTTCATCCGAAAAAGCTCCGGCAACGGACTGCGCGCAGTTATATCCGCTCAAAAACAGCTCCATTGCTTTCTCACGCTTTGTCATTATACTTTTTCGGCTCCGTCGGCGATTTTTTCAAGCCAATCACCCTCGAAAAGCTCTATAAGACCGCTGTCCGCCTGACGCGCGAAATCGGGATTAATGGGTATACGGGCAATTTCGCCAATGCCGTTTGATGCCGCGATTCTTTCAAGATTGCTTTCTCCGAATATAAAATGCTTTTTGCCGCAGTCCGGACATTCAAAGTACGACATATTTTCAACTATTCCGAGAATGGGAATATTCATAAGCTTAGCCATGTTTACGGCTTTTGTTACAATCATTGAAACAAGCTCCTGAGGAGACGTTACAATAATAACGCCGTCAACGGGAATACTCTGAAATACTGTGAGCGGAACGTCACCTGTTCCGGGAGGCATATCCACAAACATAAAGTCTATATCTTTCCATATAACGTCCGTCCAGAACTGCTTTACGACTCCGGCTATAACGGGGCCTCTCCATACTACCGGATCCGTTTCGTTCTCCAGAAGAAGATTAAGCGACATTATTTCTATTCCCGTTTTCGTCGTTACGGGGAAAAGCTCCTTATCCGTTCCTGTTGCTCTTTCATGTATTCCGAACGCCTGCGGTATTGACGGTCCCGTAATATCCGCGTCAAGAACCGCGGTTCTGAAACCGCGCCGTCTCATAATGACGGCAAGCATTGAGGTCACAAGCGATTTTCCGACGCCGCCCTTGCCGCTGATTACACCTATTACTTTTTTAACGCTGCTTAACTCATTGAGCTGTTCATGCTCGGGCGCTCCCCTGCGCTCCGAACAGTTTTCCGAGCATGAGCCGCAGTCATGCGTACATTCACTCATTTTTTACCTCCGAAAATTATTCCTGATATGTATTATTATAACCTGTTTTTATCGTAAGTCAATAATCATTGATACCAACTTAATCTATTTCCACCGACTTAATTTATTTCTTCATTTCCTCTATTTCGCGGTTCACGTCTCTCTTGCCTTTGTGAAGATACGGTTTTATGCGAAGTATTATATACATAGGAATGGCGCCGCAGAAATTCATAACGATATCGCCCATCGTATCCATAAGCGAAAATCTGTCGGGGTGTACGGGGTCGAAAAGATTAAAAATTTTATTCGGATCTCCGCCGGCCGAGGCGAGAGCGTTCGCATAGCTCCAATGCTGCGCGTCTCCGCCGAAAAACTGGTCGTATGTAAACTCAAACAGCTCCCACGCGGTCGAAAGCACGAAACCGAGACCGAGCGCGCAAAGCACCGCTATTTCAGCGTGACATGATGTCTTATACTTTCTCTGCGTCGCCGCGACGTATTCATAGCCTATAAACACAGCCTCCGCCGTTCCGAACGCGTGCAGAGCCTTATCAAATCCCGGAACTACGTAGTACCAGTTGAGAAACGCGCCGCAGAATGAGCCGAGGAAAAATCCAAGACAGGTTATGTTCTGAAAATACGGTGAAAAGGTGCGCAGTCTGTTATTCTTCGGAAAAAGCTGTATTATCTCATAAGCGAACATTCCCACAAGATTGGCCGCCATTTGGAGCGGCTGCGAGCTGCCCAAGTATTTGTCTCCGAAAATCAGACTTTTAATTATTCCGTAAATCATTAAAAGGCGGAGTATCCACCAGTAAATCAGCTCGAGCTTCGAGCAGTTTTTTAAAATGTTTGAAATATAATTCTTCATTGCACCCACCAAAATCCTTTTACACGTAGTATAGCATTTTTATATATAGTTATAATTCTTATAAGGAAATAAATTGTTAAGATTAATCAAATATTGTCTTTATAAACGTGTGGTAAAAATAAATAAAAGGTGTGGACAAATAACGCAGGATATGATAAAATAAGGATATGAGAAAAGCAAAAGAAATGGCAGGAAGGAAATGTCCGAACTGCGGAAGAAATGAAAACCAGACGAATGCGGGAAAAAACCGATCGGGAACACAAAGGTGTTTTTGTAAGGAATGCAAAAAATACTACACCATAGAACCGAAAACGCGGGAATATTCCGAAGAGATTCGCCAACAAGCGATAAAAGCATATTATGCGGGAGCAAGCGGACGAGGCGTCGGCAAAATATTCGGCTTTAATAAAGCAAACGTATATAATTGGATTAAAAAAAACGATTCGGAACACGAAGAGTAAATACCAAGTTTTGGAATTAGATGAATTATACTGGTTTGTAGGAAAAAAAGCAAAAACAGAAACACGGGAAAACGTCTATGTTATAACGATGGTAAGCCGTTTGCCGCGTCAAATCGTGGGTTTTGACGTGGCATTGGATAAGTCACCCGAGCGAATTCAAAAAATTGTTGATAACGGTTCAAAAGCAGAATATTACTGCACTGACGGCTATCTCGGATATGTTGATATTGTCTATCCCGGTAAACATATTCGTAATGTTCATGACAAAAGCAATACTTTTACTGTTGAAAGCGTTAATGCCGATCTAAGACACTATATTCCTATTTTACGTCGCCGTAGCCGTTGTTTTCCAAGAAAGCTCGAAACTTTGCGTGCTGTTTTAGAACTTTTCGTTCAAGCCTACAATGCTTTCGGTGTTGCTAAAATGAATTTTAGACTGAATCGTTCCTCTGATTCTCGTGAACTGCCTTTTTCTATTCTTGATTTCTTGTAATATGCGCGGTTTAGCCACACCTAATTTTTCTATATCTTTAAAAGCGGCCGCGTCGTAAAATTGTTCCGTAGGCAGGGAACAGCGTTGCAACATCATATATCCGACGCTTGATGATAGGATGTTCTTAAAAATCCGCCTTAAATCATTGTCGGCTGTTTTTTCGAGCGCGCTCGCGACAGTCCCGCTTTGCAAAACTTCAAAGAAGCTTTCCACATTGTCCTTCGCCAGATTTACGGCGGCGCCGACAATAACGGATCCAACGCCGCTCTGTGTCGCAGCCCCGAAAGCATTGGTAAGAGCTTCGCATACTTCTTTTGAGAATCTGTCCTCAAACCGCCAGATCGGGGCGGGCATTTCCTCCCGTGAATTGGTGTCGGAAACGTCAAACACATATCGCAGACGCGGTTTTTCGCCGGAATAATCCAAAAGCGCGATCCCTTTCGCGCCCCTGTTTACCCATCGTCCGCACCGCTTGTTCCAGAACTCTATATCGGCGACCGCCGTTGCCTGCGGTTTCTGCGAATAGATAAGAATCTGCTCCAAAAAGCTGTATTTGTAGCTGTACGCCGCTGTTCTTAAAAACGATTCCCACACCGGTACGGATTTTGACACGTTTATGATCTCATCGGTTAGTTTTTCAGCGATCTTTTCCGGTTTGTTTGCCATATTTTCACCCCGTCATTCGTCGGACTTGGCAAGGAATGAAAACAGCTTGTTTGCTTTTACGCTTTCCTGCATTTCATAGACCAACGAAAGGTCGGCGAAAGATAACGTATTGTCTTTTAGCAGACCGCCCGGCGTCAGCTTTTTCATATCCTCCTCGGTCGCCACGCCGAGAGATACAAGTTTTTCAAGAATTTTCAGTTTTTTCTGTATATCGCATGTTGATTTTGCCATTCGGTTTATTCGTCCTTTCTCCGTATTTTTCATAGAAATCCCGCCAACAGATATTGCAGACAAGTCCGTTTCTGTAGGAACAGCGGCGGCATCCGAGTTTTTCTTCATTAACTTTCATAGCCCTCCCCGATAACCTTTGCCGTTTTTGTCATCGCGCTTCACCCCTGACCTTTGGTTTTTTTACGGGTTCGCCGTTATCATCGTAGTTTTTCGGATCGGCGGCGGGAACAGCCCAGCCGAACATAGAGCCTGCTTTCATTGCTTCCGATTGCGCTTTGGTCACGCCGTTCCGACTGTTCAGTTCATCGACAAGCTCCCGCCCGTTTTCCCCATACACAGGAGAGAGGTCGCTGCGGTAATATCCGCTTTCACCTTTTTTAACAATGCCGATCTCATTTGCGGTTTCAATATATGCGTAGCAGGATTCGGGCAGAGAGGAACGCAGGGGAATGACCGTATTGCCGTTTCTCTGCATAATTTCGGCGAACTCGCAGATATGAAAAAGATTCTGTCCCACTTCGACATGATAATCGTCGATATATCGGCAGACACGATCGGATTCTTCTCCGTCAGGCGGTTTTATTCTTATACTGTCCCCGTCTGCAAGTCTGAATAATTCCTTGTAATCGGGAGTGATGAACCGTATTCCTTTTTCGGCTTTCCGCATATGATTGTCAAGCCATTGACGCTCATAACAGTAACAATACAGATTGTAGTCGCCTTTGTTTGGGTTCAGACGCAAGAGATAGGCGTATTGCTCCGTATCGACACGAACACCATAGAAGTGCGGCTCTATTGTCATTTTACTCTGCGGCGTTTCTCTGCAATATTTACTCATAGCGGTTCTGCCGCTTAAAATATCGCCTTCTTCACGCAGAGAGTTGATAACATCGTCAAACTCCTGCTTGAAGTCGGGCGTTTTCCGCTCCGTGTCCCAGTCCTCCCAAGAGGAAAAAAACTCGTTTCCGTTTCCGCCGAAGTCCGCGCGTAGATAACCGATCAGTCCGGTCTGTCCGCTGATTTGGCTGCTTTGGCGAAAGGTATATTTATCTTCCGTCCCAATCATCGGTCGTTTCAGGTAATCATTCATTTTGTGCCACCTCGCGTATTCCGTTGCGGGTTTCTGACGCAACAGTTGTTCTGTAATTGATGTCTTTGAACAATAAAGATACAGTATATTTCATCATCGCTCACGCTCCTCCGTCGTTCTTTTTCGGGCGGCGATTCGGCGTGTCTGTCCGGCCTCCCGTGCCGCCCAATAATCGGGATACCAACGCCGGATACTGCTGTCGATTGCTTTGCTGTATTCGCCCGGTTTCCGGTATTCGTTGACCGGAGCCTGATGCCGATATAGTTCAAAGCGCGGTATTGCCCTTTCAGCCGATTAATTTCTTTGCTTATTAAATGTGTTTTTAACTGTCCCGTACACCAGCGGCATCGAATGCCGGGCCATCCGTTGCCGTAGCATGGCACGCCGATTTTTCGGCGTTTCTCCATAGAGGACGGTCTTTGCTTCGGTTCGTCGAACATTAACCACTCAAAGCCCTTTGGGTGGCGAAGAACAGTCAACCGGATGCCGCGTTCCTTGTACAATCGTTCGTCAACTTTCGCGAGGTGTTCGTACATTTCGGGAAATTCCATGCCGGTATCCGCTGTCAAAACAGCGTCTATCGGCATATCTTTTTCAAGCATGAGAAGCAGCATGGCGGTACTGTCTTTTCCTCCGGAAAGAGATACCGCATGGAAATTTTTTTTTGCTGAGTTATTTTCTCGGCTCAAATTAAATTCTCCTTTCTTTTCTTGGTTTTGGATATGTAAAAAGCGGCATTTTCAGCCGCCTTAAGAATTTTCAAGAAATTTTTGAATAAACCCATTGATACTTGTATTTACCTGTGTTACAATAAATACAACACGTTTGGAGGCGCCTTTTATGAAAGTTTTTAAAAACGCTGTCGGATATATCAGAGTTCATAAAGAGCAACGGTCAGATGATGAGAAGATCGCTATAGACGCTCAGAAGCAGGATATTCTTCTCTACGCGAATGACAAAGGTTATAACATTGTGGATTGGAAAATCGACGAAGTGTCTGATGAGAAAGAAGATCGTCCGGCGCTTAATGAGATCCTGTATGGTGATACTGTTACCAATCCACCCTATGAAGCAGTGATCGTTTTCAAAAACAGTCGGCTCACCAGAGACACGAAGCTGTATTTCTATTATCACTACACTCTCGAAAAAAAGAACATTACTCTGCTCAGCACAAGAGAGGAATTTCCGGAAGGAGAGGATTTTGCGAATATCTATCGTTCATTGCTTCAATTTGTTGCGGAGCAAGAGAGGAAAAATGCCATCCATACAAGCAAAGGGAGAGGTAACAAGGCGCAATGCGGTTGTTATTCCGGCGGTAGATGTCCGTATGGATATAAAGTCGAAAATGGTAAATTGATTATAAATCCTGATGAGAGATCTATCGTGGAGTATGTATTCTCCGAACATGAAAAGGGTACGCCGATGTTGACGATTGCTAACAATCTTACTGACTTAGGGTATAGGACCCGTAAGGGTACGAGGTTTCAGGCAAAAAGCATAAGCAGTATTCTGAGCAATCGACCTCTCTATGAGGGAATGTATAAGTACGGTAAAGACATGAACTGGGTAAAAGGCGTTCATGAGCCTATCTTGAAAGAAAATGAAACGGTTGATGCCGAATAACCGGTAGCCGGCTGCCAAGCGATCCTTTGTTTTTGATATGTAAAGGGCGGCATTTTCAGCCGCCTTTTTATCAATAATCGTTTTCCGTTTCTTCCATAAGGACGCTGCCGTATTCGGTGAAAGCGTAGCTTGCCGTTCGGTCAAAGCGGCTGTCGTTGTATTCGGCTCTTTTCAGGATCCCCGCCCGCACCAATCTTTTCAAAGCGTTGCCGACCGCTTTTACACCCATAAACGGGAATACAGCGCATATACTCTTTTTTCCGCAGCGGATCCATTCCATTGAGTGATGCTCCGCGCCGTTCTCCGCCATATTGTCCCATAAATATCCCGCGATAAGCGCGGAATTGATACCGCATTTTATCGCCGTTTTTTCGCTGTATTTACAGTTCATATTGTTTACCTCCATAAAATTTGGGCGGCATTTCTGCCGCCCGTTTGCTTTTTATCTGCCGATTTGCTTACTATCCAAGATACCAATCGTCATAAGCCGAACCCGATATTGTGATCGTGTTTGTATTGACCGCTCTTGAAATCATGCCCGCGGGCGTCCAGAAATCGCTGACAAGTACGGACGCAGTGTAATCTCCGTCGGGATACCAGAGGGGAGTGAAGTGTATTCTGCCGTAGTCTCCGTTTTCTCTGAATATCCAATTACCCGATACAAGTTCAAGCGTTCTGTATCCGTTCGCGTTCGCGGAATAGGAAAATTCGGGGAACAGCGCCGAAGCGTATTGAGCGGAGGTGAACGCGTCCGAGGACGGCATGGTGTATCCGCTTACCGACCTGTAACCGTTTTTCAGAGAGATTTCCACTCCGTAGCCGGATTTCATCACCCAAACGCCGTTTTTCAATAAAGCGTTTGCGCTTGCAGCGGGCTTTAACGACGCGGAATCGTTTGAAATGCCGATCCCGTAATTCGTCTTTTTAAATGCGCCGTTTACATAGCTCCACTCGCTCCATGTCATATTGCCGTTTCTTTCGGCGGGAAGCGAGGGCTTCACAAAACCGTCCGGCGCACCGATTTCAAACTGCGTATCGGGCGTTGCGGAGATTGTGTATTTTGTTGTTTCATAACCGCGCTTCACAAGTCCGTATGAGCCGCCGTTTTCAACGATTTCACCGCTGATTGATATACCGCTGTTTCCGAGATCAGCCGGAACAGTCCATTTGAAATACAGAATATTTTTATCGTTTTTCGGTACGGCAACATCGGCTCTTGTAACGGTTTTGATACAACTGCTGTCCTTGTATACCTTAAAAACGACAGATATATGATCCGACGGTATACAATCCAATGTGCCGCTGTTTAAAAGATAAAAGCTTGTTACGACTTCCGTATTTTCTCTGTAAGGCGCGTTGGGCGCAACGGCTTCAAGAGAAAGAACGCGGGCGGATTCCCACTGCGCATAGAGAGTGAGATTTGCGTTGCCCTTGTACTTTGCTCCCGGATCGTAATTCGTCCCCTTACCGTCCGAGCTTGTGTTCCACTTCGTAAAGTTGTAGCCGGCTCTTGTCGGAGTTTTAGAGGATAAAGTCAAATCCACGCCGTGTGTTTTCGTCTGATTTCCGGGCGCGCCGTCGCCGCCGTTCGCGTTGTAGCTGACGGTATAGGTGTTCGGGATCCAGACGGCATAAAGAGTAACAGCCGAATTTGCGGTATATTTTCCACTCGGATTGTAACTTGTTCCCGTACCGCTTGCGTTCGTATTCCACTTGCCAAAGGTATATCCGGCTCTCGTCGGAGTTTTAGAGGATAAGGTCAAATCCACGCCGTGTGTTTTCGTCTGATTTCCGGGCGCGCCGTCGCCGCCGTTCGCGTTGTAGCTGACGGTATAGGTATTCGGGATCCAGACGGCATAAAGAGTAACAGCCGAATTTGCGGTATATTTTCCGCTCGGATTGTAACTTGTTCCCTTACCGTTCGCGTCGGTATTCCACTTGCCAAAGGTATATCCGGCTCTTGTCGGAGTTTTAGAGGATAAAGACAAATCCACGCCGTGTGTTTTCGTTTGATTTCCGGGCGCGCCGTCGCCGCCGTTGGCATTATAGCTGACGGTATAGGTGTTCGGGATCCAGACGGCATAAAGAGTAACAGCCGAATTTGCGGTATATTTGCCGCTCGGATTGTAACTTGTTCCCGTACCGCTTGCGTTCGTATTCCACTTGCCAAAGGTATAGCCGGCTCTTGTCGGAGTTTTAGAGGATAAAGTTAAATCCACACCATAGGTTTTTGTCTGATTTCCCGGCGCACCGTCGCCGCCGTTCGCGTTGTAGCTGACGGTATAGGTGTTCGGGATCCAGACGGCATAAAGAGTAACAGCCGAATTTGCGGTATATTTTCCACTCGGATTGTAACTTGTTCCCGTACCGCTTGCGTTCGTATTCCACTTGGCAAAAGTATAGCCGGCTCTTGTCGGAGTTTTAGAGGATAAAGACAAATCCACGCCGTGTGTTTTCGTCTGATTTCCTGGCGCACCGTCGCCGCCGTTCGCGTTGTAGCTGACGATATAGGTGTTCGGCGTCCAGATCGCGTAAAGCGTTACGGTCGCGTTATTGGTCGAAGAAAGATTTTTGACGGACTGTTTGTCGGTATAGGTCGTACCCGAACCGTCCGCTTTTGTGTTCCAAGATTTAAAAGTATAGCCTGTTTTTGAAAATCCGTTTGCAGTCAGGTTCTTCGCCGTGTCATAGGTCATGGACACAGACGCGGTTGCGCCGCCCGTGTTTCCGTTACCGTCAAAAATTACGGTATATTTGATAGGCGCAAACTGCGCCGTCAGCCAAATATACGCGTCTCCGTTATTGATGTCGGAAGTAAAATCGGTCGGCTTGTAGGTCGCGGCTTTTTGATCGAAAATTTTATTGCCGCCTTTCCACCCGATGAATTTATATCCTTTCGGAGCGGACAGACCGAACGTCTTAAAGTCATGCAGACCGTTGCCGTCCATCACGTTGTTGTACTTAAAAGACTGATAATATACGTTATTCGTTCCCGCGATCGTCTTATTCTTTGACGAGGTTGAACAAATTCGGTTGTAGTCGCCGAAGAAAAAGCCCTTGGACGAATCCGAAACCTTTGCCGCCGATCCGTAGCAATCATAACAGACCGTCAGCTTATTCGGCGTCCAGATAGCATAAAGCGTGAGATTCGCGTTGCCTGTGTACTTTGCTCCCGGATTATAGCTTGTTCCCGAACCGTTCGCGTTGGTGTTCCATCTACTAAAGGCATAGCCCGTCCTTGTAGGTTTTGTTGATGATAATGTCAGGTCTACACCGTGATTTTTTGTCTGATTTCCGGGCGCGCCGCTGCCGCCGTTGGCGTTGTAAGTTACAGTGTAGGAATTTTTCGTCCATTGCGCGGTCAGGGTAACGTCTCCGTACATACCGCTCAAAAGTATCGCCGATTTTGAAACGGTATAGACCTTGTTCAGCGTCCAGTTACCCGACGCGCTCGTTACTTTCCAACCGGAAAAAGAATATCCCGTCCGCGTCGGCGGGACAATAACATATACGGAGCTTTCAATCGTGTAACTTCTTGAATCGACCGCGCTGTCGCCCGACCATGAACCGCCGTTCGGGTCATGCTTTATCGTGTAGGAGATCGCTTCGCCGTTTGCCTTGTTGACAACATTGCTCGCAGGCATACTGAATGTGTATTCTTTCGCGCTTGCCGCTTTCGTTCCCGTCCAGTTTTTCCACTTGTAGCCCGTTTGCAGCGTCGCGTTTATTTTCACGCTTTGTCCCGCGCTGTAAGTGCCGTTGCCCGAAACGGATGCAATCCCCGTACCTTTTTGGAGCGTCACGGTATACGAACTGTAATTGGAATACGCGATACCCACGCCGTAACCCTTTGTAATAATATTTTCAAAGCTCGTTTTCGACGTGAGATTGGAAGCCGTACCCCAGAGGTTTCCGAGCATTGTACTGTTGGCGGTAAAGAGCGTTCGCGGGAAATACATATTGGTGTAAGACGCGACAAAGCCCCAGGTGCCTGAATTGTAGCTCGCGCCGCCGTTGGAGCTTGAATCTCCGTAAAACGCCGCGCCGTAAAGCGCGATCTCCGTTATGGTCATTGCGTTGTAATTGCCGCCGCCGATCTGCATGGCGAAAAGCGGCTCGACAAGCAGTCTGTCGCCGTACACAAAATTACCTACGCTGCCTTGTCCTAACTTTTCCAATACTTTATTTAAATTTGCTTTTTCACTTTGCCACATTTCCATTCCGGACGGAGCGGGTAGGGCAGAAGCAAAACCCATTTTACTTGCAATAAAGCTGTTCGATTGATTTTTGATAGCGGTCATTGACAAACTTACCGAGGAACGGTTTGTTATCAGCTGCTTCTTGTTGTACTTCGTCGAAGCGGAATTGTAGCTGTTGTAGACCTTGTTCATCGTATAGTCAAGGGAAATATCCCTGTAAACGTCGATGGCACTCGGATAACCGCTTTTGCTTTTTGTGTTCCCCGACGCGTCAACCACGCTGAACCGGTAACCGAAGCAACCGTCTTCCCCGACAAGTCTGATGGTATAACCCGCCGTACCCTGTGCGTTTGAAGCGCCGACGCTTTTCACGGACGTACCGTTCCAGTTTAATGCCGACGCGGGCAAGGCGTATGCCACTGCCAAAGTCATAAAGACGAGAAAAAGAATCAACAGCTTTTTCAGTCTTTTTCTTCTTTCCATTACATCAAACTCCTTTCCAAAAAAAGAAAAGCTCGGCTTAAACCGGGCTTTTCGTAATTTTTTATATTTTTTTATTTATCCTTTATTTTGTGCCGGGACAATGATGGCATTCCCATGCCTTAACGTATTGTTCGCAATGCGGGCATACCGTATCGCAAACGAACATATCACACTTGTCAAGTCCAATTCCAACGGGAAAATGACAGGTCTGACAATAGTAAACTGGGTCGGTATAAATACTGTAGTTCGGGCATTCGGGAAGGTGTCCCACAAGGAAACCGCATATTTCACACGGGTCGGGGATCGGTGTTATCGGTTTTTCGGTCGTTTCTTCGGCAGGCTTGTATTCGGGACAAAGCTCAGCCTTTGACGGGTCGTGAATGGAGATTCCGAGCTTCGGGTCAAAACTTACCGTAACGCAGTCTATTTTCCCGCAGTAAGGACAAGGCACGTCTTTTGCTATCTGCATATTGTCCTCAAGCGTTGTTTCGACATCTTTTTCGGGCATTTCCTGAAGCTTCGCGGATACCCTGAGTACGATCCTCGCGTCTGCCGACGTGACATTACCGTCAAAATTTACGTCCGCGTTTGAGAGCGCGTCGCCCTCCAATAGCTCGAGCCTTGCCGAATGGCGCAGGATCGCTCTCGCGTCGGACGATAAGATTTTTCCGTCCCCGTCAATATCGCCGAGTTTCCCGCTCGCGGAATACGCGGATACCGCGCCCATCAGCGAACACATAAGCGCCGCGCATAAAATACACCCTAAAATTCTTCTCGTTTTTTTCATGAAAAATCCTCCTTAATTTTTGCTCGTCAGAGCGGATGTTACGGTTACGGGAATGACTGCCGTCGTTACCGTCCGTCCCGCAAAGCGTATCGGCACATACATGGTAAACGAAGCGTACAGCTCAAGCGTTTCGTCCTTTGTATATCCGATCTGCGGAACCGTCATGCTGTACTTTTCCGTCCCGTCCGCATCTAAACTGTACCATTTTCCGTCTCTTGCGTCCAATGTGCAAAATTGTTTCAGCGACGAATGAAAGCTGTCCGCGCGAACTCCGTCCGTCGCGTTCTTTCCCTGCTTTATATTATTGTATATGATAATTGAGTTATTTGCAACAAAACTGTCAAAAACAATTTCGGTATTTGTTTTTTGTACGTTCACGTTCGTGATAACGGACGCGTAGGAGAGGATAACGGAGAAAACGGTAACGATAATGAGTACAAATATACAGACGGTAACATAAATCTCGCCCTTTCTGTTTATCGCGCCGAGCGAGTACCGATGGCTGTTCGGCTTTTTTTGCCCGGCGTCGTGCCGTTCTTTTTTATTCTCCATTTAGCGCTCACCCTTTCCAATACTTTTCGGATATACCGCTTCTTGTACTTGAAGCGGTAACAGGGATATTGACAACGCCCACTCCGATGATTTTTGTTCTGACGGAAACGGTAACGCGCATGGTTTTGCCAAGTTGGACGCGCTTGTATGCCGCATTGTAGTAGCTGTCAGCCGAAACCGACACATCAAAATCAAAAAATTGTGATTGCAGAGCTTCGCTTCTTTCATTAAATTCATCGCCGAAACAGCCCGAAGAAGTCGCGGTTTTGATAAGCTGCTCGGAGATCTCGTCGAGATCCTGTTTCAGCGTTAAAAAAGAGTAAAGATTTAATGTTAAAACAAGTACGGACAAAAGCACAACAATACCGACGCAAATATCAATATATCCTTCGCCCCTTTTTGACCGTAGCGATTGATTCATCGGAACATCACCCCCATGCTGTTCATGATCTGAACGACGATAACCACAACATAGATAAGCATAAAGCAGACGAGCAGGCACATGGAAAGTCTTTTGACCTTTTTCGGTATCTTGTTCGCTTCGGCTTTGAGCCGTTGTCTTTGAATATCGGAAAATTTCATCGCGAGCGACGACCAATAAACCTGTGCCGTATCGCCGTGGATCAGCGTGATAAAGCCCCGGCAAACGTCGCTCATCATCGGAGAACCGACCCTTGTTTCCAGCCTTGTAACCGCCGCTTCTTCATTGCCCGACCGCATATCCGCCGCCGTTATATCCAATTCGTGCTTTAATTCGGGATTCGCGCTTTTGGAGAAGTCCTCAAGTATCGTGATAATATTTCTCTGATATTCAAGCTTTTTTGAAATCGTGGCGACAAAACGCGGCAGATCGTTCTCTATCTTTGCGCGCTTCGCTTTTATCCTGACGCTGACGCTCTTAATATTGATTCGGTACAGAATGAAAGCGAGGAACAGCACGACCGGAGAGAGAATAGGAAAGATGAAATACAACGGTATAGCAAAAACGCCTACCAAAAGCGCCTTAACGATAGCGTTCGCCGTATACATTTCGGGCGTAACGTCCATTTGCGCCGTTTTTAAATCCGCTTCAAGCTCTTGTCTTTTAAACTCGTTCATAGGGACGCGCTTTGCGAAAAATGACGCTACATTGCCGAGCCATATATCAATGCTGCTCGTGCGTTCCTTTTGTGATTTTGCTAAATTGTTCACGGCTTTTGACGTGCGTATATACGGCAGTCTGTAAATATCGGCAAGGATAAAGTAACAAGCCATGCCGAATAAAATACCGATTAAAAATTTCATTACGGTCAGCCTCCTTACCCTTTGTATTCTATCGGCTTAGTGAATTTGAGCATAAACAAATACGTTACCAATATGACAGCGCCGCATACGCCGAGCGTAATTTTTCCCGGAGTTTCAAACATCAGCGTCCTAAACCAATCCTTGTTGAGAACATACAGCAGCGGAATATTGCCCGCGACAAGTCCGACCATTGTGTAATACTCCATTCTCACAGCCGCCATCATAGAGGATATTTCGCTGTTCACAAGCCTTACGTCGGTGAGCTTTGATACAATGGGCTGCAATGTGTCCTTTAGCGTGCTGTCCTCCTGACACTGTATCAGAGCGTCGCACCATTCTCTGAAAATATCGTCGTTTATCTTATTTCTCAAATTCAGGATCGCCCGCTTTGTGTTGGATACAAACGCCGCGTCGCCGATAAAAGCCGAAAAATGCTCTTTCAGCGGCGGCTTGATATATTGGATATTCTCTTTAACGGCGTCAATAATATTTTCGTTTCGGAGATACGACGTAGTGATAACGGACAGTGTTGTTTCAAGCTCGTCCTTGATGTGCTTTTCATAACGGCTCATACTGTTCCGAACATAGACAAAGGGGATAACGGCGAAAGCGAGAGCAAAAACGGGAACGAGAAAAGCGTTGTTTATGAATACGGCAAGAACCGCTCCGGCGACGAACAACACAAGAGAAGCGCAGACAACAAAGGCGAATTTGCCGCCCTTGCCCATAGATTCAAGTGAAGTCTGCACATAAACCAAGCGTTCGCCGACGCTCTTTTTCTTTTTGCCCGTTCTGACAGCGTGAACCCTGTCGCGTATGCTTTCTTTCTTCGCGGTCATCGAGATAATATCCTCAGAAATCTGCTTCGGCGTTAAACCGAGCAAACAAATGACGGCGACAATTAAAAACAAAGAAGAAATCACTTTGAATATCAAGCGTAATCAGCCCCTTTCTTTAGAAATTCGGCAAGCTTATCCTGCGGAACGCCGAACTGCAAAAGTTTTCTTTTCAGGTTTTCGGAAATCAACTCCGGCTGTTCAAAATATCCCTCGGTAACAAATCTGCCTTTCACTATTTCATTTTTTGTAATGTGATAACGAAAAAGAGTGTGATATTTCCTTTCGCCGTTTGAAAGAATTTCACACTCTGAGATGTCCATGATTTTTCTTTCGTTGTTTTCAAGCTTATGCGTGTATACGACGATTGGGAACGCCTGTCCCGCCTGCATAAGAGAGGTTTTGAAATCGATCGGGAACCGTTTCTGACAGAGAAGCGCAATCCTCATATGCGCGGAATCGGCGGCGAACGCATGAACGGTCGATACGACGGTATGCCCGGTAAGAGATGCTTCAACCGCCGAATAACACTCAACGTCGCGCATTTCTCCGACGCAGACAATATCGGGATTGAAGCGCAGAGAAGCGACAACCAAATCCTCTTGCGTAATGTCATAGGCTTCGTTATCGGATGGTCGGGAGAGCGTATGCACCACGTTATTTACAACATTTCCTTTGCCGTCCTTTCGGACAAGCGACAATTCTCTCGA
>CANRNI010000036.1 GCA_947631945.1 uncultured Clostridia bacterium | reverse complement strand
ATAGAGGATGTCAGTTTACTTGTACTCGATTCCGCAGACACTTGGATAATCTGAATATGATCCAATCATTCTCAGCTGAGAGTATGTGCGAATGCTTCCACAATATGATTAATAAAGTTCTGGAAGGCTCAGAACTGTATTCGGCAGGGGGTAGGTCGTACTATTGCAAATATAGCATCCACATCATCTTCGAGGATTATAGGTCCGAACTGGCCGTCTATAGACAACTTTATTTAATCAATCAAGGAGAAATGTATAATGAGTGGAGGAATAAAGCTTTCTCATCATGATTTTTAATGAGAAAGCTGAGTGACTATATATTCAAAGAAAGCGGCAACAAACCTAGGTCAAGAAAAGAATTTGAAAATGATACATTGGTTCCTTATGGCGTTGTGGACGAATTGATAATATGCCCTGAACCTGTATTATTCTTGAAGGATTTTAATGAACTTGGAAATGACAAGGGACGTTGCCGCGCGCTGTTTGAAAAAAAACAGTTAAAGTTTGACAAGCTTCGACTTCCGGCGCGATCCGGTTTTTGGTGGAGTACGTCAAGAGATCAAATCAACCTACGTCTTGGTATAGAAGAAAGTACAACGGATCCCATCACAATGCCTTTGGGTAATATTACCGTCCATGGTCTTATCGCCGGTCAGACCGGTAGCGGTAAGTCGGTTTTGCTACATAATTTGATATTTAATCTCATGGCGGAGTATCCGCCGTGGGAACTGGATTTGTATCTGGCTGACTTCAAACGCGTTGAATTTTCCAAATATATGGACGAAAAGCATCTGGCACCGCATGTTTCCGCATGCGCAGCAACGGGAGAGGTGCGCTACGTACTCAGCCTTATTCAGCACCTTGTTGACTGCATGAATGCCCGTGAGGATTTCCTTAAAAGAATGGGTTTTGAAAAAATCGCAAAATTCCGCGAAGCATATCCGAAAGTGGTGTTGTCTCGTATTCTTCTGATCGTTGATGAATTTCAGCAGCTGTTTCTGGAGACCAGCACTAAGGAGAGCGATCCGAATAGTTTTTTGCAAGTTTAATTGCCATTTAAATCATCCTTTCATAAATTAAGATTTGTTTTTAAGTCCCATAGACGCACGCATGATATCAGCCATGCCGCCTGTTATATGGGTGTTTCCCGTGTCTTTTACGGGATTTTTTACAGGCTCGTCGGATTCAAAAAGATAGTCGTTATCTTTTTTCACTTCGTCAAGCGCCTTTTTGATGTCATCCGCTCTGTTTTTGCTCGCTTTAAGCGTATCGATATCAAGCAGAGCCTTGACGGCTTTCGTGTTCTTCGCTTTTGCGGAGGTCATGGCGGAATCAAGATCGGATATAAACTCCATATCGGCGATTTTGTCCTGATATTCCCTATCCTTTGTCGCAAGGTCGTTCGTGAGCGTGGTTATTTTTCCCTGAAGCTCTTTTACGTCAACGCCCTTAAAGTCTTCGAGAGCGTCCTGCGCGATTTTGAGACGGCTTTCGAAATCATCCCTCGCGGCGATAATTTTGCCGACCTCGTCCGCCGTTCTGTAATTTTCTTTCACGGCAGAATCGAACGCGGCCTTTTTGTCCTCGGGAACCGTGAAACCGATTTCGCTTAAAATAGCGTGAATGTCTTTCATTTTTTCATCCTTTCATAGTGTTTTTGCGTATGAAAAAAGCACCTTGCATATGCAAAGCGCTTGAATCAACTATTAGATTTTTTAAGGGATAAAATACCGCCCCGGCAAATAGGACGGTAAAACTAAATTAAATACCTCTGCGTACAGATTTTATACAAGTAGGATTTGCACAATGGATAATTTCAACGGATCCAAAAGATTCATAAATCAAATTATCTCCGCAGCGAGGGCATTTTAATGTTATTTGTCCGTTTTTTATATATTCCGCAACAGCTTTGTTAAGAATGTCATATTCATTAACCGTTATCTGATTGGTCATAAAGAACCCTCCTTATATAGGCATTATATTTGATTTTTATACCGGCTTCCTCTGCTCGTGTCAGAGCATCTGATATAAGCAAATATCTATCTTCTGCTAAAAGATTCGGCGCATTTTTTGAAGCCATATAGCTTGCGCGAAACTCATCAGCCCATGCTCTTGCCATTATCTTACTGATAGAATCTGGTGATGAATCATTATCCTCTTTCAGGTATTGTGTACGATACGGTTTGTGTCCGTAATATTCATGAGCTAAAACAGCTCTCACTGACATTTTATCCCTTGGGTGTTCTGAATATTCATCAGGAAAAATATTCCCCTTTATATGTACTTTACCGTCACTTGCGAGGAAACATGTTCCTCTTGTAGAATTACTGTTAAAAACAAAATCATTAACATCAGCACCAATACTTTTAATTTCTTCTTTAACCTGTTCTATATCTTGTTCAGTGAGTACATAATACGGTGAACGGCGATTTCCTGCCGCAGTGTGCTTTTCAGCAACAATATCCATCTGTTCTTCTATTCCTCTTTGTTTATCAATTTTTATTATACCACCGTCAGTCGAATTTGTAAACATTTTTTTCGATTTTGTGTATTTTCCTTTTCCGATACTGCCAAGACCGTCAATATACACCCGTTCCCGTTGCTGCGGCAAATCCATAGCCGATGAAAAGCGCGTATATTCCGCAGAAATCGCGCGGTATCTGCACCGCGCTGTTATAATATCGTTTTCATCCGCGCCGCCCTCTTTGAGCAATTTTATTTTTTGTCTTTGCGCTCGCATTGAAGTTTCTGTTTTTCGCTGCTTCTGCAAGGCTTCATATTTCGTATACTGCTTGTCGCCGTACTTTTTGGTAGTAAGCTCTTCGGCGTTCATTCTTTCAAGTTCTTCGGCCGTATATGTCGGCATGGAAATTCCCGGGATAACCGGCGTATAAGAATGATAACAATTAGCTCCGCAAAGTCCTGTAACGCTTCCCAATCCGCATATGCTTTCAAGCTGAGATTTTGTGTACCATTTTCCCTGCCAAACCATATGTGACGGTCTTGCGCCCGAATGCCATGATACTTCAAAAGTCTCGGTTCCGAGAGCCGCAGCGTTATCTTCGTTTATTCTGCCGGTAAACTGCGACACGCCAGTCATTACGGCCCTGCGCGCCGCCACATCTATTCTGTTAAAATGTCCCGATGCATAATCTACCGTCCTTAATCCGCTGTTTACCATTTCGGAAACTATGCGTTTTAAAACGGTGTTGTAATCAAACGTTCCGGAGGTAATATCAAGCATTGCTCCGTCAAGAGTTCTTTGGTAATAATCGGCAATCGGAAGAAATTTAAGCGTTCCGTCAGACTGTCTTACCGCAAATCCCATTGATTGAGTAATATTTTTTAATTCATCGGAGGTCTGCTTCCGTATTGCTTCGGCGAACTGTTTTAATTCTTCATTTTCCGCAAATGGTGTAATCGCTCCGACGTAATCTTCTTTATCATAAACATAGCTTTGGTTTATAGCTTTTTGAAATATAACGTCTGCTTCATTTTCGGAAAGCTTCAAAGCGTTTTGAATGTAAGCTTTTATTTCTTCGCCGCTTTTCCCAAGTTCGGCAAGACGGTGTATTTGCCAGTCAGCAGAGCGTATAACGTCGTTTCCGTTATTTTTCAAACGCCTGACTATATCCGACATCACGTGTTCTTCAAGCTGTCTGAAATAAATTACAAGCTCGTTCGGCAGTCCCTCAAGTTCACCCGGCGTCATTCAATCACCCGTGCCGTTTCAGGGAGATTTTTAAGAGCCTTATCAATTGGTTCATGATACCATTTTGCCCGGTATTCCTCAAGACGCATAACGCCCATGGCTACGTCCTGCCTGTCTTCTTTGCGCTCGGTTTCCTCATCTATAAGGATACTGTCTTTAAAATCGCATATGAAGTCATATCCTGATAATGTAAGTCCGTTCCAAAACGCAAGAGCGTATACCAAATCTTCAAGACAGTCCTTTAAATTTCGCTGGATTGCCGAAACGGTATTGTATTTTCTCTTTTTAGATGCCTTGATTTCCGTTGCGGTTTTATCCACAGTTTGGGGATTTGATATATCGCCATACGACAAACCTACCGCAAATTCTATCGCCCGTTTATATTCTTCAAGTCCAGCGATAAAATCTGTCTGCCTGAGTTCGGGAGAATATTCCTTAAAAAGCTCCGCTTCGTTATCGCCCGTTTCAATATCAATTCCACGGTATAGGCGTTTATTTAATTTGGGAAACGTTCCGTCGGCTTTTAATGCGGCGGCGTCTACATGAACCGCTCTTTCACCTGATTCAAATTCCCAATCAAGCCGTCCAAATTGAACGTCGGCTTTCTTTATAATTTCCGTCGCGGAATCAAAGATTGAAATCCCCATATGAGATCTGTCGACCGTGTTTTTCAAAGGATTTCTGTAATAGCCGAACGCGGGGCGAAGCATTTTCGGATAGTTTATGTAAGGTTCTATATCCGCCCACTCTAAGACACTTTCAAGAGGTATTTCGCGACCGAGGGAATTCTTTGATGCGCTGAAAAACGCTTTATTTGTGATTGTAAGTCCTTTATCGCGGTCAAGACTGTGATATTCAAGCCTTGTGTAAAAACGGTTTTCGCCGAGCCGTTTAAATTCGGGAAATATAACTTTTATCGGTATGCCGTTTGTGTCGTATTCAACTGGTATAAAAGCATTCTGTGAAACATATTGCACGCCGCCACGCCCGAGAGGTTTAATAATCATTGCTCCCGTTGCAAGCCTTTCCTGAAAATGCATATCTATATCCCTTATGGCTAAAGAGAAAATATCGTCAAGCTCTTTAACCGATACTTTAGCGGTCATTTCGTTAAGAACTATGTTGCTGAATTCGCGGCAAACAGCCTGCTCAAGTCTTAAGGACGATATATTATCGCGTACCCAGCGCCCTTTGCCGGAATACATATTGTACCATTCGCATATTTTATTCAGAGTTTCATCGGACAAAGCCAGATCTGTTTTTACGGCGTTTTTTATATCTTTTACGGAAAACAAATTTTTTATCGCTCCCTTTACATAATCTAAAAATCCCAAACTATCCAGCTCCTATATATCTTTTCATATCCCTTTCAAAGGTATACTCAAACGCATCAAGGCTGTCAATATCCGTCGAACCGTCGTCAAACCGTTCGTCATGCGATACCTTTTCATTCCATACCGCTTGCGATAAAGCTGTTTTTAACGTCTCGCAGTCGTCGGTTATAAAGAATCGCCCCGCGCCCATAAGACGCAGAGTTGTATTTATTCTGTCATTTACATGATGTTTCTTGGCGGGACGTACGATAACGGACGGAAAAGATTTTTGAAAAGCTCTTTTAATTCCGCGCCCGAGAACCGTTTCCGCGCTGTCCCAATAAACAAAGTCAAGATTACCGTATAAATCCATGACAGATTTTGCGAACCCGATCGCAAGCGCGTCGATGTCATTGCTGTCAAAATCGCCGAAATGCCGCTCGGATTTTAAAACAATCAGATTTTTATAATCTTTTGTATGAGCGGAAGCGACAAACGCATGGCCTGATTTGTTGCCGCCAAAATCAACCGCCATAACGATACCGCAAAGCTGTGAGAATAAAAATTGATTTTCCTTATCCTGGTCTTTTTCAGATTTCGATACGATTTTACAGAGAAATTTTTTTGGATTATCGGCAAATTTTCTATATATCGCGCCTTCTGCTCTTACCCACTCGCCGAGAATCAAACGATTATAATAGACGGTGCCTTCATATTCCTTACAAAGATTACTTACAAAATCGGGAGATAAAAATATATTGTCAAAAATTGTATATTTCTGACAATAAATATCAGCGTCGCTGTCGAGGAACTCTTTTAACCAATGATTAGGATCTTCGGGGTTAAGGCTTCCGTCAAAGCAGGAATACGGCTTGTCAAGTCTCGACTTAAGCATATTAAAAACTTCTTTGTTCCACTTCGCAACTTCATCGCCATAGATGTATTTCGCGCTCACGCCTTGAATTTTCGCTACCTGAGAAACCTTTTCCGCGCCTAAACAATAAACGTCCTCGCCGCAGATACGGGCGATGTTGCGGCTGTTGATAGTTCCGACAATAGCGTCGGTGTATTTTTCGCGCATGGGTTGTAAAACGTTGCGTTCGATAGTTTCCTTTGAAACGCCGATGATAAAGCATAAGCCGTCTTTTCCTATGCGTTCACGGATTCGCATTGGAATGATTGCAGTCACATCGACAAATGATTTTCCCGAACGAACCGCACCCGTCTTAAAATTCCAACGCTTGTTCGCGTTCGGGATATAGCTATTCTGTTTTGCCGTGTATTGCATTTCTTTTTACCTCACCGAGAATATCGTCAAGCTTTTCAAGAGCGGAATTATCGTCCTTATCTTGTTTTTCTCTCCATTTATCGGGACGGCGGTTTTTAAGCCAGAATATCTGAGCTGTCGTATTGCCGTCGAGAGCCGATTGAAGCAAAGCGTTCTCAACCTGATAATCGACAATCTCTTTTCCCTTTTTTAGGGTGTCGGAAATGACGGGATACTTTTTCTTCCAATCGTTTAACGTATCTCTGTTAATACCTATTTTCTTGGCGATTTGCTCGTCCGTCAGCCCGTCACGCGCCCAGCCTTCAAGCAATATTAAGTTTTCGGGCTCAAGCCATTTCTGATACTTACCTTTTGCCATTTAAAACACCCGCAATACATCACCGCCGGAAACATAATAAAAAACACATCGCCGCCCGGGGAGGGACGGCGGTATGCATTTGGAGGATTTTTATGAAACACACTAAAATTCTTGTATTGTACAATTTTCTATGGTACTATTTTAGCATATAAAAAAGGGACAAAGGGGACAACTTTTAATTTTTTTTCAAATATCTGTAGCATATTTTTTTCACGGAATCACTTGAGTTATTACCTCCGATATTTGCGGCAACTTGTTCCCAAGTCATTTGTTTTTTGAATTTCAATTCAAAAATCTGGTATGTCTGTTCATCAGGAATATAATCAAAAAATTTATCAATACGAGCTTTGCGACTACGGTATGTGTTAAGACGTTTCGTTACCTCAGTGATATATTTTTCATTGTTTTCGTATCCACTTTCTACTTTACTTACAGAAAAGCTGGGAGAATGCGGCATTCCTGACATATCAGGCGTAAGACTGCCGACCGAATTATCCCACAATTCAGCGAGTTCTCTTTCATATCGTTTTATAGCTTCAATTATGTAAGGATAGTTTTTTAATTCTCTCGCTGTCATAAACTCACTCCCGTTTTTGCTTTTTGTAAAGCTTAATGCCGTTTACTTTACCATAAATGCAACCCTTAAAAGGACACAACCATATTTTACCGTTTATGTATTGCTTGTACGGACATTTGTTAAATAAGCAAACGTAACCTGTGCCGAATTCTTTGATGTTCATTCCGTTTTCCTCATTACGCAAAGCGTCCCGTCAAAATCGACGGCGATAATTTTATCTGACATTTTCAATCTCCTTTCGGCGGTTCGGGCAGCGGCATCCAGTATTTAATCTCGCGTTCACTAAAAGTTGTGCCACGTCCTGCATACCAAAATCCCTCGCTGAAAACCGCCAAGGAATAAGATTTACCGTCCGAAATCACAACAGGACGTCCTATTCCGTTTTCCGGCAATCTGTCTTTAACGCTTATCCAGTCCATCATCAGCTCTCCTGTTCCATGCTTTTATTGCTTCTTGTCTTTCGTCTTTTAGAAAATCTATATTTCCTTTAGGCGTAAGATTAATCTCAATTTTAAAATCCCTGTTAAGTGTTATTTTGCAAGATTCACATTAACATCGAACTCAAAACCGACATTTGTACATTTTGAGAAGTGTCTTTTGCAGTCAAAAACAGCTTTACCGCCGCAAAACGGACAAGGTTTTAATTCTATATCAGGCATTTTATATATCCTCGTATTATATAAAAGTAGTAGTTTTTAGAGTTCCTCTCCAAGAACTATGGTAAACTGTATAGGATGCTGTGGATTGGTCATTATACCTACCGCAAGACGGTTTCAAGGAGGCTCCAACCACAGCCCTTTACGGGATTGTTAATAAGTTAGATACCGCCGGACGGTTAATTTAGAACGAGGTTACAAGACGTAAAGTGCCCTGTGGGTTCCATACAGCATCGGAAAAATACTGCCGGAGGTATCACTATGATTTATGTCGGAATTGACGTCGCAAAGGACAATGAAGGCGTATTTTGCAAAGGACGAATACGGCGGCTATATTTTGCCTCCAGAAAAGCAAAGGCCTGTTTTTCTCTGCGGAGCGCCGGGTATCGGCAAAACCGCCGTTATGGAGCAAATCGCGGAGGAACTCGGAGTGGGACTTATTTCATATTCTATGACTCACCACACAAGACAGAGCGCGCTCGGGCTTCCGTTTATTACAACCAAAACATACGGCGGAAAAGAATACAGCATTTCCGAATATACCATGAGCGAAATTATAGCGTCCGTCTATGATTTTACCGAGCGTACGGGAATAAAAGAGGGAATATTGTTCCTTGATGAGATAAACTGCGTGTCCGAAACGCTAATGCCGTCCATGCTGCGCTTTTTGCAGTACAAATCCTTCGGTGCGCATAAAGTGCCGAGAGGGTGGATAGTTGTAACGGCGGGAAAACCGCCCGAATTTAACAGTTCCGTAAAGGACTTCGATATAGCGACGCTCGACCGATTAAAAAAAATTGACGTTGAGCCCGATTATGACGTATGGCGCGGATATGCAAGAGCAAAAGGCGTTCATGAAGCCGTAATCCGATATCTTGACGCGCGTCCGTCGGATTTCTATGTTATTGAAAATACGCCGTCCGGCAAAAGCTATGTTACCGCGAGGGGCTGGGAGGATCTGTCGCAGATGCTTCTTATATATGAAAAGCTCGGCATAAGCGCGGACGAAAAACTTGTGAGCCAGTATCTTAACAATAAGAAAATAGCCGCCGATTTTACCGACAGCTATATGGTTTTTACGAGATACAGGGATTTATGTGTTCCGACCGATATTATGCGGGGACTTTTCGGCAAGGAGACCGTATCGGGCGTTTCCGTCTTATCGGCTCGGGAAAAGCTTGCCGTTACGGAAATTCTGCTTAGCGTCGTTACAGAAATGCTGTCCTCCGTTATGAGAAAGGAGAGTGCGGCCGAAAAGGCGGTCGGAGAGATAAAAGCGCTGTTAAATGAATGCGCGTATACGGATATAAAAGCTTCTCTTAAAGAACTTATATCCGAAAAGAAGAAAGCTGTTGACTGCGAATCGGATTATCGAGTGCTTTCAGACAGGAGCGTAAAAGAACAAAACGCGGTAATCGCGGTTCTTGAAAGAATTTTTGACGAAGCGGATATCCGAACGGCGGCCGCAGAAATTGCCGAGGAAATAAAAAACGAGATAAATGAAGCGTCGCGTCGCCTTGAAAACGCTGTTGAGTTCCTTTACGAAGCATTCGGCGACGGCGGAGAAATGACTCTTTTTACATCGGGAATAGCCGAAAAACAGGGACGCGGCAAGATTTTTGCGGTTATCGGGCTGCAAAACGTTTTTTGACCATTCAGATATTTCCGAGGACAGACAGAACAGGATAAAAACGAAAATTAGGGAACTGAACGATGAAATGGGAATATCACCCGAACACTTAAAGAAGCTTTGATTTAATCTGATGTATAAAATTGTTCAGCCATAAATTTTGTCAGATTGACAAAAACGCCGCATATTCCCGAATTATTTCATCAATTCCTCCGACAATCTTATGATTTCGGGGGCTATTTTTTTTCTCCGCTTTTTTGTGATAATACTGTAAATCGGCGCTGCGGCTATTATACCGGCAAGTCCCGTTATGCCTATAATAATGCCGGGAATGAATAAGTTTTCCGACCATAGCATTATACATGACATACCGAGACCGAATATCAAAGAGCTTATTATCCCGATTGTTAAGGATACTATTGTGCCGGGTCTTGACGCGCTCCTGTCAAGCTTGCGCAGACGCTCCAGCTTGTTGCCGTTCGACTGCCCGTCCGTTTCGTATTTTTTCCGTATGCTTAAAATTTCTTTCTGCGTTTCGGAAGAGTAAATATAGCTGAACGTATCATTTTTTTCATTCATAATAAAAAACTCCTTGGAATATTTTTTATAATTATATACGCAGTTTGTTCTTCTTGTTTTTACGAGTTATTTAGGTCTTGTTTTAAAAACTAACATCATTTTTAAGATTTTTGGTTGATTTTACTATCATAAAAACAGCCATGATAATTACCGCAGCGCAGACGCATCCTCCGGTCGTGCCTACCATCGCTTTTCGGAACACAGGTTCGTTTCTGTCGAATTGCGCGAGCATAGCAGTTTCGAGAGAAAGTATGGATACCATCGCCGCAACGAGGTTGATTGTTTTTGCCGCCGATAATACAGGACTTTTGTATTTTTTGAATTTCACAAGATTTATTATTGCGGTAATAACGGCATAAAATGCATACAAAGCCATAGCGTATATAAGTATTCCCGGATAGTTAAAGCCCTTGTTTTCATACAGCATATATAATATAATCCCTATAAGAGCCTCATTCATTATGAGAAGTACAATTCCGCACATTCGATAAAGCCGCATTTCCATCTGTAGATTCGGGGACGTTTTTTTACCTTTTCCGTTTCTTAAAAGAATAAGACGCATAATCGCCAACAGCAAATAATAGAAGGCAAGTGAAACGAACCAAGATGAACGATAGTAAATACCGCACGCCATTTTTATGGCAATATACAGAATATTCATGAAAAATCCCTGATATAAAAATATTTTTGTACGAAAATGAATATCGTTAAAAAAAGATTGCCGTATTTTGTGTTTTGGAGTTTTTTTATCAGATCATGTTCTTTTATGCGACGCATTATATTTTTAGTCAATGCTATAATATACGGGAAACCTGTAACGGTAATAATTAAAGCGTAAGCTGAACTTACATATGACGCATATTGCAGCGCCGGAATTTTAATATGAAAAATTGCAACGGCGAGAACAAATGAAAAGCCGAAAAACGCAAATATAGCCGTATACATCGGAGAAAGTACAAATATTTTTTTTAGAAAACACTTAAATTTATCCATCTGTTTTTTTCCGTATTTTAACTGTAAAGGTACTCCCTTTACCCACTTCGCTGCTGACCGAAATATCGCCGCCGACTATATCGACTACTCTTTTTACAAGCGCAAGCCCTAAACCGTTTCCCTGAGCGGCGTGGGACGTGTCGCCCTGATAAAATTTCTCAAAAATATGCGCTCCCGTTTCGGGACTTATTCCGCAACCCGTGTCACTAACCTCTACAACGGCGGAATCGTCCTCGGATTTGAGCTTTAGCGAAACGCTTCCGCCCCTTTCCGTAAATTTCAGCGCGTTGGAAAATAGATTGTTCCATATAAGCGACAAAAGCTCGCCGTCGGATTCTATTAATACGCCGTCCTCAATATCGGTATTTATTTCTATTTTCTTTTTTTCCCACGTGCTTTCAAAATTCAGCAGACATAAACGAAGCTGTTCGCCGAGGTCGTATATTTTCTTTTCGGGAAAAATTTGCTGGTTTTCGAGCTTATTCAGCTTCAGTATATTGGTGATAAGGTCGGCAAGCCGCCGCGCCGATTCCGTAATTGCCTTAGCGTATTCAATTCTGTTCTCATCCGTCAGATTTTCGGCTTGAAGCATCGTTCCGTAGTTCCCGATGACCGCAAGCGGAGTTTTTAGCTCATGCGATACGTTGGATATAAAATCCGTCCGCAGAGTTTCAACGCCCGAAAGCTCTTGAGCCATTTGGTTGAAATACTCTGTAATCACATCGAAGTTGTTCATTTTTTCGATAAAGTTTCCCTGTTCTATCCTGACCGAGAAATCGCCGCTCATAATTTTTTTTGCCGCGATAACGATTTTCCTGATAGGACGCTCGACTGTATATTTGCGTCGTACGATATCTATAACGGTAAATACAAAACTGAGCCATACGACATTCCAAAACGTATACATCGCCGCTTTTCCGATTCCCTCCTCGGTATATGTTATATTCATGGAGGTTCCTATAAGATGCAGAAATAATATCATACAGCAGGATAATACAAAAGACATGGATAAAAAGAATATAATATAGCTTCTCACTAAAAGCAGCAGTTGTTTTTTACGCTTTGTATTCATTGTTTTCATTTCGGCACCGCCTTGTAGCCCAGTCCGTGAACTGTAATGATTTCAAAATCATCGCATGATGAAAATTTATCGCGCAGCTTTGTTATATAAACATCTACAGCTCTCGGCGCGGTATCGCTGTCGGCGTCCCAAAATTCGTCCATAAGCTGAGCGCGCGTAAACGTCTTTTTCGGATATGATAACATCTTATATATTATATTAAACTCTCTTGTCGTAAGGGATATTTCTTCTCCGTCAACAGAAGCGGAACGCTCGTCAGCGTCAAGCGCAAGACCGCCTATCTCAATACGGTGACTGTTCGCTATTTTCGCCCTTCTCAGCAGCGCTCCGATTCTTAAAAACATCTCGTCGAGATCGACGGGCTTTACCATATAATCGTCCGCGCCGACCCTGTAACCGCGCTGTTTGGACGCGAAATCATCGCGCGCCGTCATAAAGAGAACGGGAATATTTTCATTTAGCTCCCGTACGGTTTTCACTAATTCATAACCGTCCGTTTCGGGCATCATAATATCGGAAATCAGCAAATCAAAAGTATTGCCGTACATCGCGTCGTAAGCTTCGTCGGCATTGAGGCAGCCGACAGCGTTATATCCGTTCTTGTTAAGAAACGTACATACCGAGCGGTTCAGCTCCTTATCGTCCTCAACAACAAGTATTTTGAACATTCCGACAACTCCTTTAAAATTAATTTTCGATTGTATTATACCATTCAAATGTTAACGTTTTGTTTGCATTTTATCTCGAATAAGAAAATTTAGGAAACACTGATTAAATCGAACGTGCAGATTGCTCCATGAGGTTTTTCGTCAGATTGACAAAAGTGACGAAGGAATACTGGCGTATTGGGGGAGCTTTTGGCAAAAATGACGGAAAATATCGGAGCAAGATGTGCGTTCAGCTGGCAGGCGTGATTTATTCAGTGTTTCCTTTATCCGCAAAGTATGTGAAAAATTGCCTGTGACGCGCGAAAAACGACACAGGCAATTCGATTATACGAAAATATGTACTATTCCGTTGAGGCTTATGAACGATGAACGCTTTCTTCAAGACGTTTTTTAGCCTGTTCAACAGTTTCCCCGTCGCGTGTAAGAAATCTGTCCACAAAACCGTACTCGATTTTTTTGTACCCTCCGACTACGCCGTTTTCAATCTTTTTATATCCGCCGACAGCTTTATCGGCAATTTTTTTACTAACCTTTATAAGTTTTGATTTTGCCATTCTTTACTCACACCTTTTTTTGGCAGACTCTGTTTGGTTTACCACAACATTTATTATTGGGTATTCATATTTTATTTACTGTGTTTTTTTAGGATAATCGCAACGGCGGCTGCGGCTGTGGCAACTGCGCCTATAACAGCGGAAATTATATATTTTTTCATACTCTAAACTTCCTTTTTTTCTAAATATCAATATCGGCTTTTCTTTTAGGCTCTTATAAGTGACCGTTATTTTAAACCTTTACAGACAGGGATAAGACAGAGAAGAAGCAGCAATCCGATTATGCCGGCAATAATCCCCTGTATCATCATCTGCCAAACCATGATAAGACACAGTCCCGCGCCGAAAACAAGCGAACCTACAATACCGATAAGCGCGGTCGCGATAACCTTGCCGTTAAAAACAATCATCGGCTTGCCGTCCATCTTGCGGCGTACGAGAATTGTTATCAGCAATACGACAATCCCTATTACGCCGAGAACTATACCGGGCTTCATAGCATTCCATTCTGGCAGCAGCGCCATGCACATACCGAACGCGAAAAGCAATCCGCCTACTACGCTCATCAATAACGTTACAAAATCTTTCTTTTTCATTGAAATGCACCTCCGAATTGATTCGTGATCTCTCACTTGATGATATTATTGTACCGCCCGAATGTTTGCAAAACTTTCAAGTTTCGTTTGAGAAATATTAAAAACGGAAATTCGTTGCTGTCTGCACGGGATATGTTCGGGCAAATGATCCTCCGATTCATCTTCTCCGGCGAACAGATAATAATCACCTGCGAGTTCATACTGCAATCCTGTTCTTTCGTCGTTATGTACTTTTCCATGTTCGCGTCCTCCTGTTTAATTGATAGTTTTATTCTATCGCATAAATGGTGGCTTGTCGAATGTGCGAAATCATAAAATAAAAATTTTTAAAAAAATTTGGAAAGGTGGAATAATTTTATCCTTTAAGTGTCGGTTATATATTGGAGAGTAAAATGAAGAATGTTCGATTTTTACGGACGTTCTTTTTATCCTCAATTTTTTGATAAAACGAGGTGAAAAAATGCAGTAGATGAAATTGTCCTACACTATAGCAAGCAGGGAAAATGTACTGCGCATTTTCCGAACAGCCGAGGGTGGCTGTTACTCAGGGGAAAATTCCCCTGAAACCCCTTGCAGTAAAATTTCTGATTGGAGGAAATGTTATCGAAAAGAAAAAAGAATCGACTATAACTATTCGTCTTAACGCAAAGGACAAGGAAAAAATCAAATCCTTGGCAAAGAGATGCGGATTAAGTGTAAGTCAATATGTAAAGCAGAGAGCATTAGGCTATGAACCGAAAGGTGTTCCGCCTGATGTTCTTTTTTGTTTGATTAAAAAAATCGGAGCGTTAGAGAATAAAACTCATTTGCCAAAAACTGATGACGAAATTCGTGTGCTGCTCTCCAATATTACCGAATCGCTTCTTTTGCCGCAGAGGGAGGCTGTTTCATAATGGCGACCACCGGCTTTTGGCCTGTAAAGGGCAGTTTAAAGGATTTACTGAACTATACGGAAAATCCCGAAAAGACCACGGTCAAAGATGAGCTTCATTCCGTTTTAGAATATGCGTCCAACGGAGAGAAAACAGAAAATCGGCAATATATCGCCGGTATAAACTGTTCCGTTCGGAATGCGTATAACGAAATGATAGCAATCAAAAAGCGTTTCGGTGAGCGCGGCAAAAATATCGCGTACCACGGATATCAGAGCTTTGAGGCGGGTGAAGTTACTTCTGAACTTGCCCTTGAAATCGGAACAGAAACTGCACGCCGTATGTGGGGCAAAAATTATCAGGTTATTATAGCGCTCCATATGAATACGGATAATCTTCAAGCGCGGGAGCGGTGACCTGCGTTTTCGATATAATACACAAAGTCGTGTGTGCTTTTGTGCGAGTATCCGTCAATATTGGGATGCAGACGGTTAAATATCAGGTCATTTTCATTGTCCTGTACGCGGATAACCACACGGTTCCCATCTGTTTCGGCGGTTTTTATTCTGAGAATATTTTCGACCCAAGCGGTAAGAACATGAAGTTCAACCTTTTGAAGGTTGTCAAAATCCGTAAATTCATCGGCATTAAGATAAATTTCGCCGTATTCGGCTTTCACAAGTGCGTCATCTCCGGAGTAATTCAGATTTTCGGGGATCAAATGCCCGTCCGCATCAAATCTTGAAGCGCCGATAATTCTTGTGGAATAATCGGTATTGCTCCTTGCGCGAACCGCCTTTTCGCCGTTTACGTATAACTGACGGAACGTAAAGCCCTTATCGACCTTTGCCGCGTAAATATTTTTTTCCGCGTCGGCAAGCGTAAATCCGCTTATCTCCCGGCCTCCGCTCAGGACAGGTTTCGCTCCCTCATCGGCGGCGTATCGAATCGTGAATCCGCCCGAAGCGCTGTCCCTTTCATCAAAAACAAGAGGCGTGCTCAGTTTGTATACTCCGTCGGCAATATGAACTATAATATCGCCGGTCATCTCTTTATTTATCTTTCTGACTTCCTGCTGCGCTCTTTCAACAGTCAGAAACGGGTCGTCTTTTTCACCGCTCCCCATGTCGTTTCCCTGCGCGCTGACATAAATTTGTGCCATAATCGGTTGTTCCGATTTCTTGTTCATATCTATTCCCACCAAATTCAACAACAGCATAATAATTGACATAATTATGCAAATAAATTCTTTCATATTAATCGCCATGCGATACAGATGCCGCACAAAGCGCAATGAAAATTTAAGCCTTTTGCGCCCGGTATCGCTCCTTTCATTAAATTTTTCACACTAACATTCCGTTTATCTGTCAAAAACGATTGTTATCGTTTCGTTCGCGTTAAAATGAACCGACTGTTTTTCTCCCGCGTAAAGGCTGATTTCAATCGTTTGCTCTTTATCGCTTGTAACGGTTACGGTAACCGTTTTTTTATTCCATTCAATATCGGCGGATGCGTTTGTTCTTGTCCTAAGTCGCTTTATACTGCCGTTTTCCCAATCTTCAGGGAGTGCCGGCAGGGCTTCAATTACGCCCGTATTTGAATACAGCAGCATTTCGTCCAATATACCTATCATGCCGATGCCGGTATCGGTGCAGTAACAGCCAGATGCCCTGTTCGTGTTATGGTCGGTCATCATGGAGGTGTAATGGATATCGCTGTGCATAAGAGTGTAAAGCGAATGATACGCCGATTCGCCGTTCTTTAACCTTGCTCCGACAAGAGCTTTATGAACCCAGCCATGCGAGGCGGTATCGTCAAAGCCTTCATTTTCCCTGTTTCTGTTTTCTATCGCCCGCTTGCAGGCTTCGGCAAGAAAATTGTTATCCTGCGTTTCATATGCCGGCCACGCCGCGTACAGATGGCTTATATGACGGTGCTTATTGTTCTCCTCGTACTCGTTCATTGCCCATTCGCAAAGCGCACCTGTGCTATCGTATTTATAATCGGGCAATAATGACATAAGATTTTCCCACTTCGCGATTCTTTCCTCATATCCTGGGTTTGCAACCGCTTTTTCCATGGCTATAGTCATTAAAAGTCCGTCTCTCGCGGCGGCTATATCCATCGAGGCGTTCGCCGTTATTGTCGAATTATAGCCGTTCGGGCAGTTTTCGGGAGAATAACTCGGTATAATAAGATATTTTTCACCCGCTTCAAGAGCCGTTTTTCCTTTTTCGTATTTCGCGTTGCCGTTAACGTCTGTGTAGTATTCGGGCGTGCAAAGCTGTTCCCAGAAATTTGCCTGTTTCGTAAGTAAGGGCAGAAGAATATCTTTTTCCAAATCAAGCATCTTGCCCTCATATTCAATATCCGTGTTGCCGTAACACTGCCAAAATTCGTATATCGGCAACAGCATCCAGCTTGCGCCCGCGTTCCAATACTGAAACGGATAATATTTATCGTATTCGACCATCATGGCTCTGTCGCCGTCCGTATTGACCGGAACCTGTATAGCGTCGGTCATGCCGTATGTTTTCGCGGCGTTTTCCTCCCAGTCTGGTGCCTGACGGAGCACAAATTTGATAAATCCAACGCCCGCGTCGTAAATATTGCCCGTATTCATGCCCGATGCCTGCAAATTGACATTCGCATCCATGGTATATATGCTTCTCCACGGCGGGTTCCATTCGCCCGTCCACATTCCTGAAAGCCTTGGAAAAAGTGTTCCGGAACAGCATATCAGCGCATAACGTCCCTGATTATATGAACGCTCGACCATGGCGTCCGAAAGTTTGCCGCTCTTTTTTTGGAGATTTATTAAATCTTCGTTTGAGAGCGATTTGTTTTTGTCACCGCCGAGAGAAAAATCAACGGCGTTAAACAATGCGGATTGCCTTTTCTTATGCGGTGCGAGAGCTTTATCGTAATCAAATTTTCCGTCCGACGAATATTTTTTTGCAACAGCATTTGTATCGGTCAAAATTTCATCCAAGAGAGCATAGCCGGTCGCGTCCTTAAAATCCTCAATGGCTCCCATATTGAAGGTCCTGTCGGATTTTGTGATAAGATAGACTTCTGACGCGTCCGTAATTTTTATACCCACATTTTGCTCTTTTCCGACATTCTGTGTTTCATTGGTATCTTTAAAAACGATTTTTTCTTTTTGACCGTCAACAACAATAACCTGTGTTAAACCGCAGTATCCGCCGTTTTTTAGCTCGCTGCCGTCATACGACGGATAATGAGCTATAAGAGATATATAATTGCAATCATCATCGACAAGCTTTTTGTATCGGATATTGACTTCGTCCCCCTGACCGAATTTGCGCATAGCGGAGCAATCGTCAATGGATAAAGTCATATTTATTTTTTTACCCTTGTCGGACTGTGAAATTTTCGTTATAGTGACGTTGTCCTCACGCGATGAAAACGTTGTCCGCTCCCATACGCCGTCCGCGTCGGTATATTTTATGCCGACTTCGGCAGTTTCATAATCCGTCCAACGGATATAATTTCCGTAAATGCGTTTGTTCATCGTAAGCCTTAACTGATGAGACGGATGAAAACAGTAGTCAAAGGTTCTGTTTCTGCCGTTTACGTCCCACGTGTCGTCAAGATTGACAACGGCCTGCCTCGCGTCGTCAAGCTCCGACGTTACCTCGTCGGGCGTATAACGCGGGTCGCGCGACGGCATAATGAAATAAATATTCTGATAAATCAGCGTTTCGGAATAGGGAGAACCGGAGCAAATTACACCGTTTTCACCGTTGCCGCTGACCATGCCCTCTTTCCAGTTGTCCCTGTTTTTTCCGTCGTCGGGATTCGGAATGACCTCGTAATATTCATGTGAAAAGCATTTTTTATCATCGTTTCCGATCATGCTCACATCACCGTTCCTTTTTAAAATGTACTCGCCGATAAATTTTCCGTTAGGGAAAAGAAAACAAAATATCGCGAGAATTAAGGATACTATTGATTGTAAAATTTTCATAAACCGTCACCCTTTTTCATTATACAAAAATCAAATATACTTTTACCACGACATAAATCTTTACAAAATGTCGCCCCTGTGATAAGCTGTAAGCGGTGATCAAAATGATAAATTTTATCTGGAACAATTACAAATTCAGCATTATGCAGTTTGGCAAGGGTGTTTTTAAAAGGGACATGACGGGTCACAGTCATTCGGCAAATTCATATGAATTGCACTATATAACGGGAGGAAAGGGAAGTCTCGCAACCGACAGCACAACATATATACTTTCAAAAGACGATTTCTTTATAACAGGCCCGGAAATATATCACAAGCAAATAACCGATAAAAATGAGCCGTTAGAGGAAATTTATATCTATTTGCAAACAAACGGAAAAAAGACCGCCGACGCGCTTGTATCGGCGTTTCTTGATACACATTTTTATATCGGGAAACATGAGGAGCTTGAAAAGTATTTCGAGCTTATCATAAAAGAGCAAACTGAAAGAAAATTAGGATATACCGCTGCGGTAGGAGCCGTTATGCAGTATATCCTGACAAAAATTACAAGAATATATCTTCCTGATTTCGAAAATATTCCTGAGATCGGCGAAAACCTCAATGACAGACGTTTTGTAATTATAGAATCGGCGTTCATATACAACGCAGAAAATATAACGCTGTCGGAGCTTGCCGAAGAGGTAGGTCTGTGCGAACGCCAGCTCCAAAGACTTCTGAACAAATACTACGGAAAAACTTTTTTGCAGAAAAAAGAGGAAGCGATGAAAAATAAAATTTATTGAACGCTTGGCTGCCAAATGTTCAATAGTAATTATTCGGGCTATGAGTATCCATTTACGACAATCTTGACAGAGTTACAACAAAGGCATATAATGATTCTAAGGGAAACGAAGTTGAAAGATTTAACCGGGCGTACGATGCGGCGGGCAGAACTTCAAGATATTATGAAGCTGTAGGAAACAATGTAATCGCAGTAAAACCGGATTATAAATATACTATAGGAATTGTAGTTGTTGCATCTGATAATATAACTGCGGTAGGTGTTGCAGACTATGTTCTTGTTTTACCTATTGTTGATGTATTTGAAAAGGGTACAAGCCGAATCATATAAGAAAAATTTAAGGCAATACCGCATAATTATTGTCGTGCAGATGTGCCGTGATATTTTTCGTCAGGTTGACAAAAGTGACGCAGGAATACTGACGTATTTCAAGGAGCTTTTGGCAAAAATGACGGAAAATATCGGTACAGATGCGCGGCAAAGGCGGCAGCCGTTAATTGTGCGGTGTTGCCTTAAAAACAGGTGATATCTTATGAACAATATGTTTACATTTGAAGATAAGGCTAAATACATTAGTCAATGCTATGATAAAACAGATTTGAATCAAACCGATTGGCAAATAATAAGCGAACTCTCGAAAGATGAATCTACTGATATACGTTTAGATGTTGGAGAGATGCTGTCTTCTTTTCCATGTCAAATGAGTGAAAATATTTTGTTGTCTATGATTAATGATAGTGAATATCTTGTTAGAACTACAGTGATAGATTCACTTAGTTTTAGTAAATCGGAAACTGTATTGAATGTATTAAGAGATTCTCTAAAGGACAATCGGTTTTTGGTAAGGGGATATGCGGCGTTAAGTCTCGGCGATGTGCAAAATAATATCGGAACGGATTTTGATGAAACGATTGAAATTTTAAAACGCAGTTTTAAACGAGAGCGTGGAGAATGGTGCAAAATCGCAATTGCCGGTTCATTGTTTCTGTTAGGCGAGGACTCGTTTTTAGAAGTGCTGATTAATAATATTAATAATCGCTTTTATAAAAACAGGCTTTTTGCATTAAACTCAATTATTGATATATTTGAAAAATGTTCCGATAGATTTGATAAGAAAAAACTTCTGGATATTCTATACAAAAGGAAACAGACAGAAAAAACACTCAGTGTTAACAAAGCTTTGGATAAGTTAACTGATATTGTAAAAATGTCATGATACTATGGACGATTTATGTATAAAAATAATGGAATGGTAGGTGAATGTCTTGAAAATCGGTCAACCAATAAAAATGTTAGTAATTTATCTTATAATAGTTTGGCCGTTTCTGATATTTTTAGGTATATCAACAGATGCAGGATATGTTTCAATTTCTTATAACGGTTTTGCAATTGACTCTTCGGATAATCTGTATGTTGGGAAAGAAAATAAAATTGAAAAATATTATAACGATGTACTTATTGAAACAATTGATCCACAAACATCCAGAGCATATGCTTTTACAATTAAGGATGATACAATACTTTTATCAACTACCTCTACTGTATACACATTGGATTTAAACGGTAATATTGTTAGCGAACGGGAAGATTATGAATTAGAAACATTTAATATGTTACAGCATCAAAAAAAATTTACCGCAGCAAACGGAAAAACATATTTTTTAAAAAGTTCATTTGGACGAAAGAAAATTGTTTCGGAGGATGGGAATGTCATATATAATATGCCTGTAAAGGATTATATTGTAAAGCTGATGTTTATTGCAGTATTTGTTATTTTATTTATTTTTGTCCCTACAATGATATACAAATCAAGAAAAGAAAAAATTAGTCATTATGAGTGTCTGAAAATCTCCAAAATACCCAAATAACAGAGCTTTTTCCGTCGTACCGCGTTGATGTTACTTTTGGAATTAAAGGTCGGGCTTGAAAGTGGGTATTAGAATGGGAGAACAATACAATGTTTGGAATAGTTAGATTAATATTTTGTATTATTGCTTTAGTTGGTTGCTTTTTCTTAATAAAAAAATCCAGTGTACTTCGGAAACGTCGTTGGTATGTGATTTGCATTATTATTGCCGTAATGCTGACAATACTGTCCGCATTAATTCCAATTGAAAATATATTTGTGACATTTTCCTCTCCGGAATCAGCATATGGTTATGTCAACAAAGGTGAAGTCAAACTTGTTGTGAACGGCAAAAAATCAGATTTCGTGATTGGTGAAAATGGAGATACTGATATTTACGCTATTATTCCGAAATCAGATGACGGTTGGAAATTAGGCATGGGAGCAGATACAAAGAGAATAGTTCAAAAAATTTCTGACGGAATAATAATTTATGTGTATCAATATAGAAATTCAGATGATTATTATATTACTGTGTTAGATACTAATGGAGGTGAAAGTAAAATAACTGATAATCAAAACTCAGAATTTTATTATTTGGACAAATTCAATAATACGCTTAACAAAACTTTTTACACATATTTTGCTTACGTTGAAAATTTAAATAATCAATATATTATAAATGTGAACGAAAATTCAATTTTGGTAATGGAAAAATAAACCTAAATTGTCTTTATTCAACGGCAGTACTATACTTGCGAAAAAACAGACAACACGGTCGTACCGTTCTATTATGGCGCGTACAGAAAACGCATTGCCTTTAAATATAACGGCGAGATGTATTATTATATATACAATTTGCAGGGCGATGTAACGTACATAATGAAGGCGGACAAATCAGTTGTGGGTATGTATAAAGTGAACTATGAACAAGTGTTGGTATTGGGCTTGGAGAGCTTGGCGTAGAAGTTCATGTTGAATAGGGTGAGACTTCTACATGGAATGAACTGAGTTTTAATATATATGATTTTGCAGGTGCTGTTTATGTAAAAATAATGGAGTGATGATTATGAGATATAGAAAGTTTTTCTTTTTTATTCTAACTCTTTTTCTTCTGATAATAAACGGAAAAACAATGGCATTTGCTATGAATACAGGTTTTTTAACGGAAATCCTATCTGAAAACAGACAAAACCGTATTATTAAAAATATAAGCATTGCTGTGTTGGATGAAGAACCTGCGAAAGATACAATATCGTGTTTTGATGTATCTGATGACAGAATGATTGCCTTGGGATGCAGCGATTTGGAAACAAAAACGATTGGCATTTATACTCCGGATGGTGTTTTTCAATATGGATATAAATTCAATACCGGTGGCAAGTTTGGTGTTGAATGGGATGGAAATAACATAATAATTTACTTTGTCCGAAGCGATTTGGCTGTTTCCGTAAATCCAAAAGGCGATATCGAAAGCATTTTAGCAATACAAAACACAATGGAAAACAATACATATTGACATCACTCTGTTTTTTCAAAGGAACGAATTGTCGAAAACACTGAATACACTTTAAAAAATGATATGGGATTTTTTAATATTTTTGCATCGTCGTATTCTCAATTAGTTGTCACCGATGCTAATGGTGATACAAATAAAATTTATGATGTAAACTCATCCCATTTTTTAAGAGTTATATCAATATTTCTCGGCGTACTTATAGTTACCGGCATTTATATATTCTTTATAGCACGATATCTTTTACGTCTAAGACGTAATACGAAAAATATTTATAACAATCATTATCATTAAATATAGTATTGTATATTGCATATAAGAAATAATACCTATTCTTTAAAACATAATAACAAATTGGAGATACAATGTGCTTATGTGGAACGAAATCATTGATAATAATGACCTAAAAAATTTTATGGATAATATCAACTATTTTCACGATAGTTGTATAAAAGAATTTAAGTATTTAAGCGGAGCATATGTTGATGACGAATTGTCAATGTATCCTGTAAACGATCACAGAATATTAAAGGTTATTATACAGCGTCAATCTAAAGATATTTCTATGATTGAAATGGAATTTAAAGGATTGATATACCTAAAACTATTTCCGCTTGATGATAAATATACCTGTGAAATACTCGATTCGACTATGATTATAAAAAATGATTGCATTTATTGGTGTGATTGTGGTGGTCTATCTGAAACAGATTTAGACAATTACAATGGAACAGTAATTTGTGCATCGAAATTTCGATGGCGTGCTATTGAGAAATGTATGGGGGCGAATGAGTTTTACACATCAGATACTTGATACTCAAAAATAAATATTCGTGGCCTCGGTAATAATTTTTTAGGCAGCACAAAGACAGAGTATCTTTTCAACAGAAGCACGATGCTTGTCAAAAAAACAGGAAGCACGGTTATGCCGTTCTACTATGACGCGAACGTGACAAGGATTGCGTTTAAATACAACGGCGAAATGTATTATTATGCGTATAACGCGCAGGGTATGTGGTGGATTTATTAATGCGGATTGTATTATAAATAGCTCAAATTTATCCGAATATACGGTATTATATATCAAACATAATAAAAAAAGGTACAACCGGATAGTACAAAATCAGAAAGTAACACATCGAATGTTTGCACCTGGAGGCGGAATTAATGGTATTCCGATTATGCCATGAATAAATTAAGGCAATACCGCACAATTAGCGGCTAACGCCTTTGCCGCGCATCTGCACTGAGATTTTCCGTCATTTTTGCCAAAAGTTCCTTGAAATACGTCAGTATTCCTGCGTCACTTTTGTCAATCTGACGAAAAATCTTTCAGCACATCTGCACGACAATAATTATGCGGTATTGCCTTAAAAATACTGAAAGATTTAGGATTCAAAATAACGTGGAAACTTATAAAAATCGGGTTATATGGATTATGTGAAATTCCGGTACTACTGACCAAAGATGAGATTCTTGATTATATTTACACTTTGCTTAATAATATTGACGAACAAACAGACAGTATTGTTTCACTCGTTTGCGAGCATGATAATTCTAAGTTCGATAAAATTTTAAAGGAATTTGCAGAAAATGATAAATCTGATATTGAAATTCAAAAGCGCAAATGGAGAGTTTATCTATTAAAAACTTTATTGGATATTGACAGTCAGGATTATTTGTAACGCTATCGGGTATTGTAGAGATTTTAAGATTTTCACAACCACAAAATGCTAAATCATTAATACTTTTAACGCTATTGGGAATAGTTACGCTTGTAAGCGAAAAGCAACCGGCAAATGCACTACTTCCGATACTTGTAACGCTATCGGGAATGGTTACGCTTGTAAGTGAATCGCAGTTGGCAAATGCTGAATTCGCAATCAGACGTGTTTTGTCTTTTACTGTAAATTCATTTGGGATTTTTTCAGCATCTGCTTGAATCAGACATCGGTCAATATATAATGCTCCATCGTGCCAGTTGTTTGAATTATTATATAATTGTGTATTATTAAATGCATTTTTACCGATACTTGTAACGCTGTCGGGAATCGTTATGCTCGTGAGATTTTTACAACCTGAAAATGTAGAACTGTCAATACTTGTGACGCTATTGGGAATAGTTACGCTTGTAAGCGAAAAGCAACCGGCAAATGCGCTACTTCCGATACTTGTAACGCTATCGGGAATGGTTACGCTTGTAAGCGAAAAGCAGCCTTCAAATGCACCTCCGCCGATATTGATAACGCTATCGGGAATAGTTACACTTGTAATTGCAGTACATCTGTAAAAGGCACTTTCTCCTATACTTGTGACTATATAACCGTCAATTTCTCTCGGAATATCTCGGAATATCAAGATGTGCAGAATTTAAGGTTGTTCCTGAAATTTCTGCTGTGCCATCGTCAAGAATTTTGTATTTCCAAACTGCTTTATCAGGCAAAGGGTGAGATCCACCCGATATAGGTTCAATCAGGGAATTAATATCCGGTTCTGCATTTTTACCCATTGTTAAAATGAACGACACACATATTAAAGCTATTACGCAAAATATAATTCCTATTATTTTTTTATATTTTTTCATTTTGCACTCTCCTTAATCAAACCAATCGGTTGCGTTTGCAAGCGTAAAAAGATTTGCAATATCATTTTTCGACATTATAACCTGTCCGATATTTGATTTGGGATAATCAACTCCGTCTTTATTTACCCATACGAACGTATATCCTGTGTCGGTGTGGTCATCATAAACAGCTTCGATTTTTCTTAATTCAAGGTGAGCGCCGTCTGCGTTATCTTTTAGTCTTACAACGCATTTTTCACCGTCATTAACAATTTTAATACTTTTCAACATTTTAATAACTCCTTTTGTCTTTTTTTGTAATAATTATAATATTAAAAATTAGTTTTGTCAATTAATTTTTAGTTTTTTTATGCAAGTGCGGTGATTAACATTTAAAATTAATATGGTGATGTTAAATGACGTTTTGTGAAATATTGCGTTCGCTTGCGGAGGATAAAAATATAACTCAAAAACAGCTTGCCATTGATTTGCATATCCCTGTTTCGACCGTCGGCGGATATTTTCAAGGCATAAGCGAACCGGATTTTGATACTCTTAAAATGTTTGCGTCATATTTCGGTGTTTCAACGGATTATCTCCTTGATTTCAGAAATGCAGAAACAGAAAATCACGATGAAGATGAATTGATTTATATTTTCAGAAAAATGCACAATACGCAGCAAAAGATATTTATTGAACAAGGCAAGGCCATTCTGAAAGTCAATCGCCAAACCGAAGCAAAATAAATACCGCCGATGAAAATTATATATCATCGACGGTTGTTTTGTCTTTAGTTGTATAAATGGTATTTTAGTATTTCCGCTCTGCGAACTCTTAACGGCTCACAGGGCGGTTTTATTTTTTTGCCGAAAAGGGGTTTGCAAAGATATTACCAAGGAAAAACTGATTAAATCGAACATGCAGATTAAGCCAAGAGATTTTTCGTCAGAAAGCTATAGTGGTCCCCGAAAAGCCGTTAGGCTTTTTGGGGACAGGAGGAGCAACGGAGCGAGTGAACTTTTCGTCGTTAGGCGAAAACGAACGATGTGAAGTTTGCGACGACGCGGACGCAGGAATACCGGCGTATTGGGGAATTTTTTGGCAAAAATGACCGAAAATCCGGCGGCGCAAGATGCGCGTTCAGCCGTCAGGCGTGATTTATTCAGTGTTTCCTTAATCACATTCGTCAAATTCTTTTTTCATTTTTGTCAAAACGCGTTTTTCAATTCTTGATACATATGACCTTGAAATCCCCAGAATATTCGCTACCTCCTGCTGCGTCATCGCTTCCGAGCCGTTCAGACCGTAGCGGAGAATTATAATTGTCTTATCGCGTTCGCTATTCATTTTTTCAATAAATTGCCGTAATTTTATCTTGTTGAATTTATCATTCAAATCATCAACTATAGTGTCGTCTGTGCATATAACGTCGGAATAGGTAAGAGGATTTCCGTCTGTGTCGCTGTCAATCGGGTCGTTCATGGAAACCTCCTGCGATGACTTCTTTGTGCCTCTGAAATACATAAGGATTTCATTTTCTATACATCTTGCGGCATAGGTGGCAAGGCGGACGCCTTTATCGGGATTATAGCTGTTTATCCCCTTTATCAATCCTATTGTTCCTATAGAAATAAGGTCTTCCTGCTCATTGTATTTTGAATCATATTTTTTTATAATATGTACTACCAAACGCAAATTATGTTCTATCAGTAAATTCCTTGCATTAATATCCCCGTTCCTCGCTTTTTCTACCGCTTCCGCCTCCTGAGCACGTGTAAGCGGTTTTGGAAACAAATTCGGACTGCCTATATGCAGGGCGAAAAAAATCAAATTTCTGAATATTTCAAAAACGCTTTCAAGCAGCATACGTATCACCTCATAATATTATATAAAGATTACAACGTTTTGTTGCAAGTCCGATTTCCGGAAAAATATAGGCTCTATAATAAATGTTGGGGTAAACCAAATAGAGCTTACGAAAAAATAAAGAAAAAAGTAGAGCATATTTGG
>CANRNI010000035.1 GCA_947631945.1 uncultured Clostridia bacterium | reverse complement strand
ATTGCAAGCATTGTCGCCGCAGCCATTATCACAAACCCGACCTGCGAGCGGTACCACCTCGCCCTGCCTGTTCTTATCAGCACGAACGTCGCGTTCGCCGAGATGTCGGGGAAATCTATCATCAGCACCGCAAAGGTCAGCGTAATCACGGGCACGCAAAAAACGTTTGTGATGAACGTGACATACGGCTCAAGCGTGTTGACGGGTTCGCCGAACATCGCGATATACTCTTTCATCGGCGAAATTGAGAACATATACAGGCAGATCAACGTGAATAAAAAGATAATCTGTTTATCGTTTTTGAGCCATTTCACATACTCCGAAAATGCGATTCCGAGGCGCTTCAATTCATCACCCGCTTTCTGAAAATCTTACCGCCCAAAAGGTAAATAAGGGCTAAAAGCAGCAATATCGCCGCATAGTAGAGCCATACGAGCCGGCTTATCTTGCTGAAATCGTTGAATGCGGTTTGAATATTAAACAGCTCCATGCTCGGGCAGAGTATGCCGATTTTGGTGTGGTGCTGCAAATAAAGTCCGTATAGGCCGTTGTCCAAAAGAAACAGCGCGACCATCGGCAGCCCCAAAGCCTTGTATCCTCAAACGCTCCCCTTGATGAGATTTACAATGATTTTTCTCAAATTGAGGGCGATTACATGGATATAATCCGCGGGTGTATTGAAACGCGGGCGAACGATCTGATCGAGGAAAAATACCGCGACGAAGCTGCGTTAAGAACTCCGCTCGGCTTTGTAGAAGCTCATCGGACCGACGAGGGAATCAGCTTTACTATCTATGACATCAATTTCAAGGCTGTGGATAACGGCGTCATGGAAAACAGCCGCATTTCAGCATATGAAGCGGCTGAAAAGGTTTGGCTCGACAATGGACTTTCAAACATTATGATAGCCAACCGAGAGGAGCTTTTGCAAAAGGTGAATGAGGTAGAAAATGGCGGCAAGAATCTTGATGAAATGGAGCAAGAACCGCCGACTATCCCTCCTGTTTACGTCGAAACCGGCGCATATGCAAGGGACCACGGAGAACTTGATTCTTACAGAGAATCCGCAAAGCTGAATCGGGAATGCGCTCATGCTATCAGCGAGTATATTTCGGATAATTACCGCGACAACAAGCTCGATGACAGCGGAATAAAAGATGTAATCGACAAGTTCGGCGCGGATAGGGTGCAGACAGTCCTTGCAAATACTATTCAGCAAGCGGATTGGGACGGCAGATATTCTCGGGATAATAAAGCGTGGGCGAATACATTCCCGGCTCTTTCGGACAACGTATTTGAACGCGTAACAGGTCACCCCTGCCTTGTGGACGGTTTGACGGATATGGTTCGCAGACAGCTCCGCGAAGCTGAAAAGACCGCCGAAAAGCCGTCTATTCGGGAGCAGCTTAAAACGATAGCGAAAGAGCTTGAGCCGAAGAAGCCGAAAACAAAAGTCCCCGACAAGGGACTTGACATCTGAAAGGAGAAGCTATGCCCACAAACGAAGAAAAAACAATCCCGATGATCTCCGAGGAACAGCGCAAGCAGTCCGCGAAAGAACAGCGGAATTTTGAGGTCAACATGAATACCGAGAACTTTTCAATTAAAGGCTTTCTCGGCACTTGGCACACCGCGGGCAACACAAACGTCGGCGGTGTAGATTTCTTCCTGATGAAAAACGATACATACACGGATATGGCGAACATAGTGGTTGACTGCGGCGGCAGGCTCGTTCTGGATAACGTCTATGACGGCTTTGATGAGCATACCGTGGAGCTACTTAGGCAAGAAGTCGTGTCCGTTCCGAAACTGCCCGATGATACTATTTCAACAGATGAAATGAAGTCATACGGCTATGCTTGGGGCGGTATGCTTCCGATGAACGAAACTGCTGCGCTCAAAGTTATGCAAAATTGCAACGTGTTTTTGCTGTATGCCGACAATACCGAGAGCATGGCAACGGACAAATCGCAGATAACCGCCCACGCCGCGAAAGGCGGGATTTTCGGCGTTTAAAAGGTCGAATGGATTCAGCAGCTTGAACGTGAGAACTATCTGAAATTTGCGGAGATGTCTGCCGAGGACGATTACGGCATGATTGACGGAATCATCAACAACGGCAAGAAAGATGAAAGGGCGGAAAAGCCGTCAATCATCGAAAGGCTGAAAGCCGCGAAAACAGAGCTGCCCAAGGCTGAACCCGAAAGGGCGGTGAGGGATTTATGAGCAGAAGTAAACACTGGAAGTCCGAGTGGGAGATGTTCATCGGCTCGGACGGGCGCAGGAAGTATAACCCGCTGTGCAAGAAATGCGCCCGCGACTGCAAGCAGAGTTTTAAGGCTGTCGTGGTGGACTGTCCGAGCTACATTTCAAAGCGCAGGCAGTGGTGATTTTACTGTCGCAATATGTGTTGAAAATCGGCAAAAATTTGCGCTGTGAGGAGTTCTGGAGGTAGGGGTAGGGAAATTTCATTATAAGGCTGAAAAGCGGTTTTATGTAAGAAAAAAGGTCAAAATCAACACTTTTTATCCCCGACTGGTATCTTAGGGTATCGGTCGGGGATTTTGTATTTTATACTATAAAAATCAGAAAATAAAACTGGAGGATAACTATATGGCAATTTATGGATATATAAGGGTCAGCACGAAAGAGCAGAACGAGGATAGGCAACTTATTGCGATGAGCCAAGCGAACGTTCCACCTGAAAACATTTATATGGATAAACAATCAGGCAAAGATTTCAACCGTCCGAACTACAAGCGGCTATTGCGGAAGCTCAAGCGAGATGATGTGCTTTATATCAAAAGCATTGACCGACTTGGCAGAAACTATGAGGAAATTCAACAGCAGTGGAGAATCATCACCAAGGACAAAGGTGTGGATATTTGCGTGATAGATATGCCCTTGCTTGATACCCGCCGTGGCAAGGACTTGGTTGGAACATTCCTAAGTGACATTGTGCTGCAAGTTTTGAGCTTTGTTGCTGAAAACGAAAGGACAAACATCAGGCAAAGGCAAGCAGAGGGAATTGCAGCGGCAAAAACTCGCGGTGTACGTTTCGGCAGACCGCCCGAGCCGCTGCCCGAGAACTTCTACAGCAATTATCAACGGTGGCGGGCGGGTAAAATCACAGGCACAGCAGCCGCAAAAGCCTGTAATATGCCGCTTTCCACGTTTCGCTACAGGGCAGAAATTTACAAAAAGTCTGCTATTTTGTAGCAGACCGTTTTTACAACAATGTGTAGTTTTTTGTAAATGCGTGGCAAAAAAATAGCCTATAATATTATACTACATAATTCTTAAAAAATCAAGTGCCACTGAGCTAAATTTGATTAAAACTGACGAAAAAAATCAACAAAATTTCCTTGGCAAAAATGTACAGGTTTTTGTGAATAAAGTTTTTGCAAGGAGGAAATATCTCTAATGAAAATTAAAGTGGCCATATTGGATTCTGATATAAACTATCTAAATAGGATCTCTGCAGTTTTGCTTAATAAATTTTATGACAAATTAGACGTCTTTTTGTTTACTGATCCGGCAGCGGCAGTTTCGGAAATAAAAAATACCGGAATTAACGTTCTTGTCTCATCAGAAGAATTTGACAAAAACTTAACAAATCTTCCGGCAAACTGCGCCCTTGCATTCTTTACCGACTTGACCGATGTAGCAAAAGTAAACGGCTTTCCGGCAATATCTCGTTATCAAAAGGCAGAAAACTTTTATCGTCAGGTTCTCAACATTTATTCCGATATGCCCAGTATATACTCGTTCAGCAGATCCGAGAATATGAGTAATCTTGTAATCTTTTCCTCCCCTTGCGGAGGCGTCGGAACTTCCAGTATGGCCGCTGCGTTTGCTATCAGATGTGCAAACAGCGGTAAAAAGGCACTGTATTTAAACATGGAAAAATTTGGCGGTGCAGAAATATTTTTCAACTCCTCGGGGATTTCCAATATGAGCGAGTTGATTTATGCCATAAAGGGAAGAAAGTCAAATCTTAGGCTCAAGATAGAAAGTGCTTTAAGGGCTGATGAACGAGGAGTTTATTTTATTGCTTCTGCTGATAATGCGCTTGACATTGTAGAATTGGAAAAAGAAGAAATTTTGTACTTTGTTTCCGAACTTAGAACGATGAATTTAGTTGATTATGTGGTTTTGGATATGGATTTTGGCATAGATAAGGGTACGCTGAAAATATTTAGTGCTGCTGACAGATTGGTATGGATTTCAGAGGGCACAGATTCGTCAAATCAGAAAATTACAAGAGCTGCCGAAGCAATAACTATAATTGAAAAACAATCAGGATGTGCGCTTTTAGAAAAGGTAAGTCTTATATACAACAAGTTTAGCAATAAGATAGGAAGCACGTTAAACATGAACTGGCTGACAAATATTGGCGGACTTCCGAAATATGAGCACGCACAAACCCAGTCTGTTTTATCAAATCTTTCTTCCAAAGAGCTGCTGGATAAACTGATGTGAAACGGAGAGGTTTAAATGGATAGTATTAGGCGTTCTCAGATTGTTTCGGAAATTAAAAATCGCGCTATGAATAATTTGCCGCTGTCTTCACTTAGCGACGAGGAGCTTGAAAGCAGTATAGAAAATATTTTGTCGTCATATTTGAACGGCGAATATTGCTCTATAGAAACAAGAGTTGCTATCGTTAAAGAAGTTTTCGGCTCTATAAGGGGCTTTGATATTCTTGATGTAATCATGAATGACGACTCAATTACAGAGATTATGATAAACGGTCCTGAAAACATTTTTATTGAGCAGAAAGGCAAATTGAAAAGACTGGATAAAAAATTTGAGAGTCAACGCAAACTGGAAGATGTTATTCAACGAATTGTGGGTCAGGCGGGAAGAGAAGTTAATCAAGCAAATCCGATTTGCGATACCCGTCTTCCCGACGGCTCCCGTGTCAATGTCGTACTTCCGCCTATTGCGCTCTGTGGACCGACAGTTACTATCCGAAAGTTTTCAAAAACCCCGATGACCGTGGAGAAGCTTATTGAATATGGCTCAATAACTCGTGAAATTGCGGATAAGCTGAAGCTTTTGGTAAAAGCAAAATACAATATATTCATCAGCGGGGGAACCGGCTCGGGAAAAACCACTTTTCTCAACGCGCTTTCAAATTTTATTCCCAAAGACGAGCGTGTAATAACGATAGAAGACTCTGCGGAGCTTCAGATAGTCGGAGTAGATAACCTTGTAAGTCTGGAAACGCGAAATGCCAACACAGCGGGTATAGGTCAGATTACAATCAGAGATCTGATAAAATCATCGCTTCGTATGCGCCCGGAAAGAATAGTCGTCGGCGAGGTCAGAGGCGGTGAAGCGCTTGACATGCTTCAGGCAATGAACACGGGACACGACGGCTCTCTTTCAACCGGTCACGCCAATTCTACCGAAGATATGCTCTCAAGGCTTGAAACAATGGTCTTGCAGGGATCAGCCGGACTTCCGCTCGAAGCTATAAGACAGCAAATAGCTTCTGCAGTAGATATAATTATCCACCTTTCAAGAATGAGGGATAAGACAAGAAAGACCGTTGCTATAACCGAGGTAGTTAAATATGAAAACGGCAAAATAGTATTGAATCCTTTATATGAATTCACCGAGGACGAAAACAGTACGGTCGAAAAGGTCTCGGGAACGCTCAAAAGGACAGACAATGAAATGGTAAACACTTTCAAGCTCAGACTTGCCGGAATTTATGATCAGATTTAAGGAGGTAATATATGAAAAAGTCTGAAAGAGGACCGCAGTATTTGGCAGGCAAGCTTGATGAGCCCATGCTTAATTATGCCGAGTATTATATGTCGGCGGGTGAAAAAGTCTTATATTCGCTTCTTTTGTTTGTTGCCGGAGCCTTGGTGGGCTGGGCATTTTACGGCGGGCTTTTTAAAGTGAACGGCGAAGCTACAACGGCTACAAAAATAAGTAATCTGATCGTTATGGCAATTTCGGGGATTATAGCTCTTAAAGTCTTCTTTAAAAGTGTAAATACATATCTAAAAGAGAAGCGGGCGGCCGCTTTAAGCGATCAGTTCAGATCACTGTTAGACAGTATCAATACATCTCTATCCTCCGGCAGCACCATGAACGATGCGTTCATCAATGCGCCTAAGGCTCTTTTGAATCAGTACGGCGAGGGAGCATATATAATAAAGGAGCTTGACGAAATAATAGTCGGAATTCACAACGGGCTGACTCTTGAAGCGATGCTTTCTGACTTTGCCGCAAGAAGCGATAACGAGGATATTCAGAATTTCTCAAATGTAGTGGAAAACTGTTACAGAATGGGCGGAGATTTTAAAAGCGTTGTACGAACAACTAAGGACGTAATTTCGGATAAAATGGCTGTATCTGCCGAAATCGCCACTAAAGTCTCTTCAAATAAGCTTCAACATAATGCAATGTGCATTATTCCTGTAGTATTAGTCTTGATGCTTAAAAATATGAGTTCAATGTTTGCAGAAAACCTTGCAACGCCGATAGGAGTGGTCGCAACAACTATAACTGTTGGAATAGTCATAGGGTCATATTTCTGGGGAAAGAAAATCATCAATATAAAGTGAGGTATAAAGATGAGACTGATTTATCTGCTTGCAGGGACGATTTCTGCTCTGTTTTTCATGCTTATGATGATCAGGGGTCGAAATAAAGAGGGACTTCTTGATCCGCTTGATAACGACGCATACCCTATAAAGGGATTGTATACAGCAGGGCTTGGCATGCAAAGCATTAAAATCTTTGCGCTGAAAGGAAAGGCAGGCTCAAAGCTCAGAAACGTTACTTCGTTATACTATGGTGCAAAATACAGCGAATATTACTCAAGAATGATATGGGCTCAGGTGCTTACCTATTCCTTGCTTTCGTTTTCTCTTTTCATGCTTGTTGCCAGCGCGTTTAACAGCGGATTTTTTGCGCTGATAGGAATAATCGTAAGCGCAGTTGCCGCCTATTATTTCTATACATATATCAGCAATAAAGTGTCTGAACGTACTGAGGAATGTGAAAAAGAATTTCCAAACGCAATATCTAAAATGGCTCTTTTGGTTAATTCCGGCATGACGCTGAATGACGCATGGAAGAAAGTGGCATACGGAAAAAACGGCACGTTTTACGAGCTTATGCAAACGGCTTGCGATGAAATGGACAACGGCGTGTCAAGCATTGATGCAGTATATAATTTTGGAGTAAAATGCGGGTCTGCGGAAATAAAGAAATTTACTTCCGCGCTTGTTCAAAGCCTTGAAAAGGGCGGCGGGGAGCTTCCAATGTTCCTGCTCGAGCAATCCGCAGAGATCATGGCCTTTAAAAGGCAGTATATGCTTCAGAAAGGTGAAAAAGCGGCCAGCGCGCTTTTGGCTCCAATAGGATTAATGTTTGCCGGAGTTATAATTTTGGTTCTTGTAGCCGCATTGCAAAGCTTTTCCATATGAAGATACGCAAGATAAGAAAACTCACGTCGGAAAGAGGAAATGTCAAAACGACCGCCATGTTATTCATGCTTGCGGCTGCTGTGATAATATTTGCCCTGCTTATGGCTTTTAAAGACGAGATCGTGGAATCGGTTATGAAGCATATTATGTCTGACCCTGATTTTAGAATGATAATAAACTAATTTTGTATATTCGACAGCTTGCTGTTGACATATAAATAAAGAATTGAAAGGAGGAAAATGAAATGGTAGACAAAATCAATCAAATGTCCCTTAAAGCATTTGTCAGAGTACAGAATGGTATTTATTTTGCCAAGGAGAAAATAAAAAGCGAACGTGGTGACACTAACTTCATTTCTATTATAATTATTCTTGGAATTGTGGTTGTACTCGCTGCTTTATTTATCGGCTTTAAAGACCAGATTGTAGGAAAGGTTCAAGACATGATAAAAGGCTTTACAAATGGCTGGAAAGACAATGTCACTTTTGATCCGAATGCAACATTGCCCAAAAATGGTGGCTAATGCCTTTATTAAATGCCTGCCGGCAAATACGTCGGCAGGCGAGGGACTTAACTATGATAATAACAATCATTGTATGTATTTTTATGGCAGCTGCTGTTTTTCTGCTTGGCTGCGCCATATTAGATGATAATATTTCTTCTAAAGTTCGCGTCCTTCGGCCCACTAATTCCGAAGAGGTGTTTGAACATGAGCCTTTTACGAAAACAAAGATATTGATAATGTCTTTAATAGTTGCAGCAGCATGTGCCGCAGCGAGCGCTTTAGTCCTCAATTACACCGATGGAGCGATAAATGCGGCAAAGTTGTGTATGTCGATCGTTTGTGTTGCGGGAAGCAGTTTTTCAGACTATAAAGAGCATAGGATACCGAATATTTTTCCTCTCACTATGGCGCTGATAAATATAGCTATGCTTGCTATAGGATTTTTCACCGATCAGCAGTGGATCATGTCTTATGTTGCCGGCACCGTGATTTCTGTTGTGGCAGTAACGTTGCTTCTTACTATTTCGTCGTTTCTTACCCGCGGTGGAGTCGGGATGGGAGATATAAAGCTTCTTGCTGCGCTCTCTTTTATAGGCGACGTATATCTTATTTGTGCAGTCTTGTTTTTCTCTTTTTTGCTTTGTGCTTTAACAGGTCTTGGGCTTATAATTCTAAAAAAGAAATCTTCAAAAGAAGGTCTGCCGTTTGCGCCTTTTGTGTTAGCGGGACTTTTGATATCGATATATTTAAACATTTTTTAATGGGTGATGAAAATGAAAGCAAGCAGAATAGTTGTATGCGTGATGTTTTTTGCTCTTATGATATTCGGCTGGGGAGGGTATCTTGGAAGCCTTGGAGAAGACAACAGAGAGTATTCCTCGGCTCTCGACGAGGCAAGAAGTCTTGCCGATAAACAGTTATATGTAAAATCTTTGCAAAGTTATGCGAGCGCATTAAGTATTTCTGGCGAAGATGAAAGTGTCTGGAAGGAATATGTTGATACATGCCGAATGGCATACGAAGAAGGCAGCTATGCATGGGGAAGTTATGTAGAAGGATTAAGAGCGGCGAGCTATGCGTGTACGTCAAATCTTGATTTTTGGAGAGAACTTCTCAATGAAATGAAGAGCGGCGGTTCAAGCTCCGACGCATATGACTGTGCAGTCAAAGCAGTGGAGTTGGGAATTACAGATGAAGAAATTTTAGAAACAGCTTATAAAATAATATATGGTTTCAGATATATTGGAATGAGCTATAAAGAAATCGTATCCTCACCAGAGGGGATTACGGCCGTCAACGATGGGGAGTACTGGGGGCTTTTGGACAGAGAAGGCGAACAGATTTACTCACTATCATATAGATATATAGGCCCTTACGGTTCCGAAGGACAGATTCTTCTTGTGACCGATAAATGGAAACACGTTGTAAATGAGAGCGGGATAGCACAAACAGTAGTATTTGACGGCATTAAATCTTCATTGGCATATGGCAACGGATATATACCGCTTCAGCGCGAGGACGGAAGCTGGTATTACTTAAACTGCACAGATGGAAGCGAAAGCGAACAGTATAAAGAAGTTTCGTCATTTATAAACGGAACTGCTGCTGTAAAAAAAGAAACGACATGGCAGCTTATCGACGAGACGTTGTCTCCGACTGGAGATAATTTTGACAATATCAAAATTCACCGGAACGGTGCATGCACATATTCAGACGTTATGATTGCCTCGAAGGGTGGAAAATACTCTGTGTACTCCGGCAGTGGAATCAAGCAGTGCGAATTTAGCGCCGATGACATGGATTTGTACATGGGAAGCCTGATTGCATATAAGGATTCAAACGGACTGTGGGGATACGTTTCCTTAGACGGGCAAATTGTTATACAACCGCAATTTGAAAATGCAAAAAGTTTTTCGTCTGGACTTGGCGCGGTTTACAAGAACGGATCGTGGGGATTTATCAATGAATCCGGCAGAGTAGTAATCGATTATCAGTTTGAAGACGTGGGGTATTTCAATAACAGCGGCTGCTGCTTTGTAGATAGCGGAGGCTGGCAGATGATAGAACTTAACAACAATTAGCGGGGGAGAAGTCTTTGCAATTATGAGAATCATAAAGAAAGAAGCCGGAGAGATAATGATCGAGGGCATGTTTGTAGTTATTATGACCATGCTTCTAATGCTGTGGATTCTTGCCGTGGGATTTTTACATTATCAAAGATTCATTGTAACCGCCGTCGTGAATGATGCGGCTAAGAAAGTTGCGGCAACTTATAATAATCCTACAAGCGATATGGTCATGGGATATATTAGCGTCGAGGACCTCAGCGCGAGGGACTTATATAGGAGCATTAACACATATGAACTTAGGGATTCCAACGAAAGTCGGGCAAGATCCTATATCAAATATATGCTTGGAAAACTCGGTTCGTCAGATATGGTTAATAATATTGACGTCACACTGACTTATAAGACAGACAACGTGGGAGTATCTCGCGGGCATATTGTCCTTAAGGCTGTATGCACTTTTAATACTCCCATCGGTGAAGCACTTGATTTCTTTGGTATGAGTAAAATTGTAAGTTATGAATGCTGCGCATATGCCGAATGTCAGGACTTGGCAAATTATATTTCAACAGCAGATTTTATGGGAAGCGTCGTTGACTTTGAATGGTCAAAGACAGCTAAAATGATTAACTCTGTTTTCAAATTATTCTATAAGCATGCATATCAGCAATCATAATATGGGGGAAGCCTAAATGTTCGGGAAAAAAAGAAAAAAATATAAATATATTAACGGCACAAGAGGAGTAATTTCTATTTTTCTTGCTCTTTTGATGGTTCCTTTTACGGTTGTTGCCGGAGCGCTTATTGATACCGGAAGAATATACAGCGCAGTGGCAATTTTCGATGAGGCTCTTTGCAACGCTTCAAACTCTACTCTTGGTACATATGATTCATTTTTGAAGAAAAGATTCGGGCTTTTGGCCATCAAGCAGAATAATAATGGGGAGCTGACCGAAAAAGACGCTCAGGAATTCATAAACGGTATATTCAAAGATTATATGGCCGTCAATTGCAGTGCCCTTCCCGGAACATATGATGAGGAGAGCGTAACAACTCACGCCGACGGAATCTATCCTTTGGCAGATTACTCGGTCCTTAAAAATCAGATTCTTGAATACAGCAAATATCAGATACCCGCAAAATTTGTTAAAGACAGCATAAACCTTGAAGACTTTTTTAAGGATCTTGAAAAGTCATTGCCGGGGTACGACCTGTTTGACAAAATAACAAAAGGATTTAACGCGGCAAACAAAGTTATAGATATCGGAAATGCAATCAATGAGCTAAAAAATAAAACCGCTTCTCAAAAAACAGCTGACGAAAATTATGAATTGGCATACACTGCTTTTAAAGAGGCTTATGAGTCTTATTTAGCTCAAAAGGAAACGGTTGAGTCTCTTAAAACGGCAAAAGAAGAGGCTTATGACGAATGGCAGGCTGCCCTTCTTGAAGAATCACAGGCGCAGAGCAGTTTAAGCAGCATTGAGAGCGAGTTGACAGGTATTGAGACGCAGATTTCTGATTTAGAGTCAGGCCTGACAGACGAAAGTCTAAGCGACGAAGACAAAGCGGCGCTAAACAGCAGTATTGAAAGTTTACAATCTCAGAAGAGCAGTTTAGAATCTCAGCAGAATGATCTCAATGAAATAATCGGGAACTCACAGGCTTCAAGCAAAGAAGAAGCCTATAATGACGCAAAAGAGCAGTACGATGAAGCAGTTGAACAACTTAATGTACTTAAAGCGACGGTTGAGGAGAAAGCAAGCGTTTATTCTGGAACCGTTTCAACCTTGAAGTCAATGATGTCCGATGTTGTTGATGCAAAGAAAGAATTGATGGAAAACGCAGGTGATCTAATAGATATGGGCGTCACATCAATTCAAGAAGAACAATCAGAGTCGCGCAAGCAAAATATCAAAGTTGCTAAGGGCCTGACCGCCAATAAGGATAAAGAACTGGAAGAACTGCGCGGATATTATAACAGTTCAAAGGATGACGCTGAAAAAAGTGCCATTGACGCAAGCATTAAACATACGCAAAAGTATAGAGACGCATATGATGATCGTAGGATAGAGCTTGAAAGAAATCAATTTGTATCCGACTCAAGCAAAGATCTTATAACCGATGCAATAGATGGCGTTGTCAACGCAGATAAAATTGAAGATGAAACTCAATATGACGCCATGGATAGAGCCCTTGATAAATTGAAGGGCAATATTGACGGCTTTAACTGCGAAGATCCAAGCCCGGAATGGTCGGAATCAAACTATCACGCTGATATGAGCAATCTCCTTACCGAGGAGGAAGTTGACGAATATCAAAAAGATATAGTGAAAAAAGTTGTAAACGACGGAGTTATCGGATTTTTGACCAAAGTAGTGCAGTTTTGGAAAAAAATCATGAATCTCGGCTTGCCGTATAACCCGGTTCTAAATGCAAATATAGACAGTAATTATTATGCTTCGATGGGAGGATTGCCGTCGTCAAAAGCACAGTCGGCATTCGAGAGCAAATACTCTGAAAGCGACAAGCTGCTTTCTGATAGATATAAGAGCGAAATGACATCATATAGTGATGTCAGCTCTGGATATACAGGAAATTTGCTCGACGATATAGATAAGCTGATTTCTAATATAAAAGAATTGTTTAATGCATTTGGCGAATTTAAAATCACTTGGAATTTAATAGAAGTAGGAAGAAAGATTTTAAGTATTGTTGAATGCGCTTCTGCTATAGTTGACAACCTTATAACTATTGTTAAGAATTTTTCTCTCCATTCTCTGTTTGACGCCTTGAAGAGCAAGGCGCTGATTTCAGGATATTTATATTACAATATGTCAAACAGAATATCATACGACAGTTTTTATAATAAGGACGGGCTTGCGCCGCTGTTTGATGTTGATACCAAAAGCGGCGAGGAACTAAGCTTTAAGGGCGCTGAGCTTGAGTATATTTTATATAGAAATTTGAGCGAGAAATCAAATCAGCAGTCAGCATTCTGGAGTATATATGTGATGAGAATGTTATTTAACTTTGTGCCGGTCATTTCAAGCGATACTGTTAGAAACTTTGCAAACTTAGCGTTAGAAATACCCTATGTCGGGCCGGTTTTGTATTTCTTGGTTTATATTTTTTACGCATTGGCTGAACCGCTTATTGATACCATGATCCTGTGCGGCGGAGGAAAAATTTCTCTGATAAAAAATGACCTTTATCTCACCCCGGATGGAATAGACGATCTTATAAACGATGTGTCGAATATAGAAGTGAAAGAGGAAGAAAAAGAGGCCGCTCAAGCTGTATTTACTAATTTTAATGAAGATAACAGCGAGAAAACGGGAGTGCTGTCGTCTCCAGTGCAGAAGGATGAAAATGATAAGAAATTCAAAATAGATTATCAACTGATTCTTTTGATGTATTCAATGTTTAAGCCGGAAAAAGAAATTCTTACAGGTATATCGGATATCATACAAATGGAATGCAGTCAGAACGCGGCTAAGGACGATAAGACACAAAAGTTTGATTTGACTTATTCATATACATATTTAAGGGCGAGCGGAAGCTTTAAGGAAAATATGTTTATGCCGTTATCTAATAAAGATAAGCTTCAATCTCAGGAACGCATAATATATCAGGGCTATTAAAACTGATTTTATAGAAAGGAGCAGACATGAAAAGCAGTAAAAGCGAGAAAGCGGTTCTTTCGCTGGAAGCAAGTATAGTCGTTTCGATTTTTATATTTTTAATGCTTTTTATATATAGCTTTTTTATTGTTTTCGAGGCAAGAAACGAATTGGCTCATGTCCTTCTGTCGTGCTGTAACAGTCTTTCTCTTGACAAATATGAAATTGAAGCAACAAACGCGGCAGGATCGGGCTCAAATGCGGTGAGCAACGGCTTTTTCTATATATTGTACGGACAAACAGGGACTCTTGATTCCGACTTTGTATCGCATTTGACATGGTATAAAAGCAGAAATTTTTTTAACGATGGAAGATCAACGGGAGATTTTGACGGGACAATTTATGCTTCCGAAGAGGCTCGCGCTGAAGCGGATAGAAAGACGCAGGAAAAATATGATAAAAACGGACTTACCAATCTTGAAAGTAGGGATATAAACGGCGAATATAACAGCGCTTACAGCACGTTGCTCAATGAGACAATAGAAAATCGATTTGTTGCATATCTGTCAGGCGGAGACAGAGAACAAGCAGAAAAGATCTTAAAAAGAATGCACGTAGTCAACGGAATCGAGGGCCTTGATTTTTCGCGCTCATATATTAAGTCCGGCAAGCTGTACATTGTTCTTAGATATAATTTGGAATATGAGTTTAACGCTTTTGGACTTGGACAATTGGCTATCGAGCAAAAGGTCTGCTCTAAATTATGGTAAAAGCGGAGGAATAATAATGGGAACTTTTAAGTACGAAAATGTAGGAAGCTCAACATATTTAGTTTATGAGTTGGATTATGATGAGCAGATTGATTCTACAAGCCTTGGAATGATCTCCAATAATTCAATTTCAGGCGTCGCCAAGATGTTTTATAGTCAAATAGACCATAAAAAATTTTTGAAATTTGATGTATCGGCCAAAATATCTGCCGATCAGCTTTTGACCGGACCGGTTGAGAAAAAGCGGATAGTAGGATTGTTCAAAGGGATAGTATCGGCTCTTATGGAAGCTGAAGATTATATGCTTGATTCATCAAGTTTTATTCTTGACATGAAGTTTATTTTTACCAATATTTCCGCTACTGATGTATCTGTTGTTTGTCTGCCCGTTATCGGAAAAAGAAATGACAAAGATTTGCAAAGTTTTTTACGAGAAACTTTGTTTACAATACAGTTTGCAGACCCTTCCGAAAGTTTTATAGGGCAGATTCTCAATTATTTAAATACTCAGGTTGGTTTTTCTCTTGAGGGATTTTATGAGCTTTTGCAGGGCGTGGGTGAACCTCGGCGAGAAAGGCATGTCGCATCGGAAGAGACAAATAAGGCCAACAATGCTTTGTATAGATCGGAGCAGAAGCCTTCAGCTGAAAATATGCAGACGCCTCGCGCAATAAACAATGTTCCTATTCAGCAGGCGATTCCGCAAAGCTCTCCGGCAATATATCCGAATGTGGCTATTAAAGAGCAGCCTTTAGTCCAAAACAGCCGTCAAACAAAAAAAGAGGAAAAAGAAATATCCTGGTTCTACCTCATGCAGCATTATAACAAAGAAAACGCTGCGCTTTACAAGGCGCAAAAGGAAAAAAAGAAATCAGGTAATAATAACAAGGCTTCAAAAAAGAAAAGTACCAATAAAGATAAGGCCAAGAGATCAAATATTGCAAATGTCGGGTTTGATATTCCGGGACAGTCTTCTGCACAACCGGTTCAGAGTTTTGCGCCGTCAATACAGCAATCTATTCCCAGGGCTCCGAAGCCTCAGAATGTTATTGCAGGGTCGGCGGTGCAGTCTCCTGCGCAACATACTTACGGTGTGCCTTATGCTCAAGCAAACCAGCCATTTACTGCTTCATCTGCCGATTTCGGCGACACAGTATTTGCTGGAGCAGACGATGACGAAACCACACGTTTTGACGATAGGAGTTCTCAACCTTCGGCAATCTCTCCCACTCTTATTCGCAAGCGCAACAATGAGCGCATTCGCATTGACTCCCCGGTGTTCAGAATAGGCCGTGACAGCGGCTTCAACAACTATGCTGTAACCGATAACCGATATGTCGGACACACTCACTGTCACATCGTCTCTCGGGGCGGCGAATTCTTCCTTGTAGATGACAACTCCAAAAATCACACTTTCCTCGACGGACAGCAGATCACCCCAAGCACCGAGATTAAGCTTTCGCACGGGCAGAAATTCCGCCTCTCTGACGAAGAATTTGAATTCCTGCTGTATTGATATGAACTTTCACATAGCTTCTGTTACCGATGTCGGAATAAAAAAGCAGGTAAATCAGGACAGCCTTTCCGTGAAGATTTACTTTGCTCCGATCGGAAATATTGTGTTTGCAGTTTTGTGCGACGGTATGGGAGGACTGTCGCACGGAGAGATCGCAAGCCGTTTAATAGTGTCTGCATTTGAAGATTGGGCAGAGCTGAATCTTCCCAAACTTGCACAAAGCGAAATATACGACGGCGACATACGCAGACAGTGGACGGAAATAATCAATTCGCAGAATGCCGCGATAAGGCTTTTCGGTGAGCAGAACGGGTTTAAAATAGGCTCTACGGTCACAGCTATGCTTCTTACCGAGACAAGATATTTTATCCTTAATATCGGAGATTCACGGGCATATAAAATCAGTGGCGGCGGAGTTACAAGAATTACCACCGACCACACAGTCATCGAAACCGAAATAGAGCTTGGAAACATGACGGAAACGCAGGCGCTCCGTTCTCCTATGCGTTCTGTTCTTACCAAATGCGTCGGTATCTCCGAAACCGTTGAACCGGATATGTTTTTCGGCGATACTGAGCCGGATACAGTTTATCTTTTATGCTCCGACGGTTTTAGGCATCTGATAACAGAGGAAGAGATGAAAAAAACGCTTTATTTCGGCGTGACAGACGATTCCGGATCTTTGAAAAGTCGAATTGAGGATCTTATAGAAATAAATAAGCATAGAGGAGAAACCGATAATATTTCGGCGGTAGTTATATATGCAGAATGAAAAAATACCGGAAATCAAAGATTTTTGCTTAACGCCTGAGATGAACGCACTTAATGACGAAATAATGCGGCCGGCTAAAATAACAGCGATTTGTTCCGCAGTAATTTTGGGCATAATTATTACTGCTTTTGTGATTTGTTTGATTTGCAGACGTCACAAGAGAAAAGCCAACTCAGATTTAAATAAAGATACCGATTCGGATAACGAAGGTGAAAGAAAGTTATGACGTTTTACGGAGAAAGCCTGTTTGCACTGGGAATATTGATAATCTTGGCAGCAGCCGCAGCAGCCGCCTTTTTCATACTGATAAGTGTATTGACTACCAAAAGGATAAAATCCCGCCTTGCCAAGGAATACGGCGAAAAGCCTAATAGATAGCAGGAGTGTATCATGTCGGAAATAATAGCTTCAACTTATGAACTTATAGGTCAGATTGGCTCGGGCGGCGGGGGAACGGTATATCTTGCAAACCATTTAAGACTCGGGAAAAAGGTCGTTCTTAAAGCTGACAAAAGAAAAATAACCACTCGCCCCGAGCTTTTACGCCGCGAGGTAGATGTTCTTAAAGAGCTTCACCATGAATACATACCGCAGGTCTATGACTTCTTTGTCGAGAACGATACGGTCTTTACCGTCATGGATTATATCGACGGTGAGAGCCTTGATAAATATCTTAAGCAGGGAATGAGATTCGATCAGCCGCTGGTCATAAAATGGGCGATTGAGATATTAAAAGCGCTTAGCTATCTTCACAGTCCGACCCACGGTGATCCTCCGAGGGGATATGTTCACAGTGATATAAAGCCTGCAAACATCATGCTTCGCCCAAACGGAGATATATGCCTTATAGACTTCAATATTTCACTTGCCATAGGCGAGGAAAATATTGTCGGAGGCAGCCCGGGCTATGCTTCTCCGGAACACTACGGGCTTGATAATTCATTCAGCGGACAAACAGCAAGCGCGGTATCTGCTGAAATCACCGCAACAGCATACTATGACGGCAGAACGCTTACCATGCCCACCCGGACAGGAACGTCCGGTTCGTCGTCAGTAAAAAAGATAGTAGTCCCCGACGCACGCTCCGACATCTACAGCCTCGGCGCTACGCTTTATCATCTCCTCTCCGGCAAACGTCCCGCAAAGGACGCTAAAGAGGTCGAACCGCTTTCAAAGTCGGAATTTTCCGCGCTGCTTGTTAACATAATCACCAAGGCGATGAACCCGAACCCGGATCTAAGGTATCAGACCGCCGACGAAATGCTTCAGGCGTTCTACGATCTTTGGGACAAAGACCCTCGCATTTTGCGGCAAAAGCGCAGGCTTATAATCGGCTCTGCGGTGCTTTCTGTCATGCTTTTGGCGGGCGGGCTGACCGTTTTTGCGGGGCTTCGTCAAATGGAGCGCCTGCAAACCGCACAGGTTTTGGCTGCGGATTCCGCTTCTGCGCTCTCGGCGGGCGATGTTGAAACGGCTCTTGATAAAGCCCTTTCCGCACTTGTCGACGACCCCGGCGCGTTTGATATTCCCTATACCCCGGAGGCACAGCTTGCCCTGACTAACGCTCTTGGCGTGTACGACATGTCCGACAGCTTCAAGCCGTATGCGACAATAAATCTTCCCGCTGCGCCGTTTAGGGTCATAAAAAGTCCTGACGAGACTAAGCTTATTGTCACATATGCATATGAGCTGGCGATTTATGACATACAGTCGGGCGAGAAGCTCGCTTCGCTTCCTACGCTTGAATCTGCGCTTTGCGAGGTGGAATTTCTTTCCGACAACGTGATTTTATATGCGGGAGCTGACGGGCTTACGGCATATGATTTTGAATCGGATAAAACGCTTTGGACAGCTGCGCCCGCGACCGCGATTGCCGTTTCGGGCGATAAAACTATGGCCGCGACAATATATAAAAACGAGAGCAGAATCAACTTCTACGACACCTCGACCGGCGAGCTGATTTCGTTTAGGAAGCTTGACGGACATCTCAATATCCCCGAAAACGACAGATTTGCCGATGCCATGCGCGACGTATTTGAACTGAACAGCGACGGCAGCAGGTGCGCGGTCAGTTTAAACGGCGGGGCGCTGTGGGTGCTTGATATCTATAACAAATTTAACGATTTATATATCTATGAAACTTCGGATTTCACGGTGTTTGACGGCGAATTTGCGGGCGATGTTTTCGCTTATTCTGCATACGGAAACAAATCGGTTTTCGGCGCGGTGGATGTCAGAACCGGCAGAAAATTGGGCGAGCTGAACGCAAACGCGCCTATTTCGGTGTCAAATCACGACGGAGAAATCTACATAACGCAAAACGACACGGTCGTAAAAATCGACATGACAACCTTTGAACAGTCGCCCGCGGCATACACCGAAAACAAGGACGTCACTTCGTTTGACGTTTCGGATAAATATGTCATTTCCGCGACCGGCGACGGATTCTCGGTATTCAGTCTCGGTGCGGGACTGGTGCAGTCCGAGGAGCGCGAAGCGGCTCCCGATTTCGTAATTACCGCCGGGGATTATATTGCCCTTGCAAACCGAAGCGATACCGTAATCGATCTGATGAAGCTGACGGATTACGGCGACGCGAAGCTTTTGGATTATGACCCGAGGCTTGAACACAGTGAAGCGCGGCTTTCCTCCGACGGCTCGGTAATGCTTTTCAGCATTAAGGACTTCACGATTCTGAACTCCGATGGCAGCGTTCGAGTTAGCGTTGATCTGCCCGACAGCGATAAGATTTACGATCAGCAGTATCGCCACGATGGTGATTATCTCGAGGTGACATATTACAGCGGCAAGGTAGTGAGCTATTCGGCAAAGGACGGAAAAATCATATCTGAGACCGAGACCGCACCTCCCGACGAGAGCCTTGAGGAACAGTTTGAAACCGAAAAATATATTATAAATGCTCCGCTTCACGGCGCGCCCGAGGTCATAAGCAAAACGACCGATAAGAAAATCGCCGAGCTGAGAGCCGACGATTACCTGACCTATATCACCGAAACCGACGGATACATTATAGCGCAATATATCAGGACCGACGGATATTTCTATGGGGTGCTGATGAATCAGGACTTGAGCGAAATAGCAATCCTTCCGAGGCTTTGCGACATAAGCGACGGCAGACTGATTTACGATTTCCCGAACGGAAATCTAAAGACTTCGCCTATCTACAGCCTTAACGAGCTGAAGGAAATGGCGAAAAACTATGGTAATTAAGCGAAAGCTTAGTTTATAGATTCACAACTATATTGAAAGGACGGTTTTTGAAAAGATGAAAACCAGAAAAATTTTGGCAGTCATTCTGTCGGTTGCCATGCTTCTCTCGCTACTGACCCAAGCGGTCTGGGCGGACAATGAGCAGAGTGAGCCGCAGGAAACACAAGGATTTTCCGACCCCTTGCAGGGTGATTCGGAAGGAAACCCGAATAGCGGCATATCCCCTATGAGTCTCTTGCCGTTAGAGTATTACTATGAAAACGTCACTATTGACCGAACCGAAAAAATGCCTTACGAGCTGACAAGCGAGCCCATAGGTACGGTCTATGTCTACGAGGTGCTGAAAGACGCTCTTGTAAAACATGGTCTTATGGCGGCAGAAGATGAAAAATACAACGGATCTATAGTTTATGCTATGAATTATAATCAATCCGACTATACACCCGTTGAATGGAATGGGACAATTTGCTTAGGGGAATATAGTAGCGATGTTTATTTTATCCTCGGCGATGGTGATCAGCTGAATCCCGATAATATTAAAATAAAAGTTTATGTCTCTTTGAAACAGTATATCAATAAATCAGTGACAATAGACAGAACTGAAAGTTTCCCCGAAGAGCTCATCGACCAGCCTGAAGGTACCGTTTATATCAGCGAACTTATTAATGACGCTCTGTTGGAAAAAGGACTTATCACCGAGGAAAATCCTAAGTATAACGGCACGATCAAAATGGAAGAATACGGATATGACAGCGAAACCGGATTGTACTCTTATTATTGGAAGGAAGTCACTCAGGAAGATTCTATCATCGCCTATGCGTCTGACATAGAGGAATTCATTCTTGACGATGGACTTGAGACTGATACAAGCTTTAAACGTGTCAGGATCAGTTACAAATATATTGATACAGGAAAAGATTTACTCTCAGGAACAATTGCAAAAGTTTTTAACGATACAGATGAAGAAATTACGATTTCTCAAAAATCTGTAAACACATCATATATTTATGATGAAAATGGGAATTCCACAAGAATCTATTCTTTATCCAATGTTGTTTCAGGCACGGAATTGGAAAAGGATACAGCACCGAAAATCAATTTGATCCTTGCCGAAAAATATGCTACAAACACCGCAATTTATCTTGGTCATTTTAAAGACGAAAGCGGTATAGACGAATCCCAAAACATAACAGACCGGATTATTGGCACGGAACCTTATCAGTTCACGGAGTCTACGATAATCACGGATTCTACGTCGTCATCGAGTACCATGTGGTATTTAGATGTAACGTTTGCTGTAACGATAGATGAAAAAGACGTGTTTATTCCTACAAGGCTTGCTGTTAATGTAAGCGATAACTACGTCACTGTACGGAATAGGACCAGTTACTATTATAGTACCCCTTCCTATATTGCATATTCATCTCCCACTCCGTCTGTGGAAAACCGCATTGATTACTGCGATGTGATTTCTGCACCTGATTTCGCCCATGTAAGGATAGCACTTAGAGGAGTATATTATAATTACATAGAAGAATATGATTATGAGTACGATGGCGAGTATGTAACCTCGGCATATTTGGGAAATTATGATACTGAAGAAGCTGCGATAGCTGCTGGAGCTTCAAACATCAAAGAACAGCTGTTTTCTTATGACGGCTATTATGCCGACTTTACGCAGGGCGAAGCAAAAACTGCTTATGCCGCCTATAACCGTTATTATTCAGGGACTCAACCTGAACTTATTGAAATCCAGCTCAAGTCCTTTGTATTTACTGTTTTCGACGAATACGGACTTGTTCATCACCCGATTTACTACATTGGTATTGACACAAGAGAAGTTCCAAAAGCCCTCTCTGATGATACATATTTCAGAATTGAAGGAGCCGACATAAGAACAGACCCAGCAGATGAAGAATCTTCTCACAGTCTTTCCGGTCATGTTATGGTGCGCGCTGATGATAGTTATTCTGTAAACGGATATCAGACTGTGTTTATTATGGACGGCGAAGAGCCTATACCTGAGGGTACGACTATCTATCCTACTTTTGACACAGACCCTGCGATAAAAATATTTAATGGACTTGACGCTTCTGAAGAAACCGGAACAAATCATCAGCAGATTTCGGGTAAATCGCCGGTTGTATTTAATAACGCAGAGCCTATACAGTATTCTGCTGCTTCCGAAAGCGGTACGCACCTTAAAAACTATTGGGTAACATACATCACTCCCACACAAGGCGGGGCTAAGTTATTTGTAAACGCTACCAATAACCCCGATCACTATGATAAAGAGCTTGGAATACCTGTAAGAGAGATATTCTTTAATTCATCATACGGCTACAGCCATGATATAATGTTTGCTAATATAGGCAATCAGGATCTGACTGGAATAAAGGTATCTCTTGAAAACGCAGTCGGAATAGAACTTGACCCCTATTGGACGGTTCTTGAGTCAGGCGTAAAAAAGCTTGCGCCATACACAAGCGTTTATGCGCCGTCTTCAGTTAGAGATGATGATGGAAATTACATCAGATATAACGGTGAGCTTAGCAACATTGCTAAAATCCGTCTTAATCCTACTGATGAAAACTTTGGAGTAATTTCGGGCACTTTGAGGATTTCGGCAGATAATCAAGAAGAAATTGTTATCAAGCTTACCGGTATTGCGGGTACTCCGAGAATAGTTACAGATAAAATTTACGATGGTGTTAAATATGTACCTTATTCGAGCGTTATTATGACAAACAGTATGTATGAAACCGATGCTATGGAGTTCAGCGTTGTGGGCGGCGCTCTTCCAAAAGGAATCGAGCTTCTTCCAAATGGCGAATTGTACGGTATTCCTACCGAAGTTGGTGAATTCACATTTACTGTTCAGGCAAAATACACGGGTACGATGGTGCAAAACAGCGGTGACGACTATACCGACTCTCGTACATACACCATGACGGTCAAGGACAACAGTGACGAAAACGTTGATGCTGTAAACGTTGATGAGCAAGGTTATGAACTCACTGACAGGATTTCCAAATATGTCACTGTCTATTATAATGGTGTTGATGCAAACAATATGCCCATTATAGATAGAGTTGAGATTGACAGCAATCTGTTCCATTCCGAAGGTTCATATACTGATGAATTCAAAGCATTTTATATTGATAGTATTAAGTTGACTGAAGGTGTAGACTATATCGCCGAAGAAGGTTCGACCAAGATAACTGTCTTGGGAGAGACTTTCGGACATATCGGACTTTCTGACGGAAATGTTCCTCATACACTTGCAGCTGAATTTAGAAACGATGCGAGCGAGCTCAAGCGCTCGGCTCAGAACGTATATCTGGAGTATATAAATAAATCAAGCGGGAATCCGTCTGATCCTGGAACGTGGTGGCCGAGTAATCCGCTTCCGCAATATCCATATTATCCTACTGTAACCCCGTCATTTAACGCTGTAAACATCATTATGATTATTAACGATGCGAGCGGAAACGCAGTTCCTAATCTTTCTCTTGAACTCCATTCTGCTGTTCAGTATGCAACCTGTAATTCTGATGGAATAGTCTCGTTCAGTAATGTAGAATTTGGCAGACATACGCTTTATATTACCGATCCCAACACAAATGTAAAGACTGCTAAGACATTTACGCTTGTTTCAGGTTTCGATACAGAGATAACCGATGATATTATCGTTGCAGAGGTTGGCCAAACTATTGCACTAACGATAACATTTGACGGGGAAAAAATATCTTTTGTATCTGCTAAAACAGACGTAGATATTCCAGAGGAGGGCACTACCAACGAAGAAGATTCAGAGGATATTGACTCTGCTGTAAATGTTGGTCAGGCATCTGAGGGCAATGCAGGCGAAAACGATAACATTCAGCCGACTGAAGAAAGCAATCCCAAAACAGGAATAGTTTTTTGCATTATCCCATCTGTATTTGCAACAGTAGTATATATTCTCTCCAAAAGAAAATAGCAAATATATTCACAATCGTATAACTTAATTTGAAAGCCCGAAGTCTATTGAAGAAACGTATATTTCCAATGGGCTTCGGGCAAACAAAATATTATTAGGCTTAACAACGAATAAATCCAATCATCTAAAAGTGAGCAAAAATGAATACAAGTATTGATTTTAAAGATTCTGCATATCAAATAGAATACCAGCTCGGCTCAGGCGGAGGTGGCGTTGTATATAAGGCGTGGCATACGCGGCTGCAAAAACATGTAGTCATAAAAGAACTTTATAGCAGTTCCGCAGCTAATACCGAGGCTCAACGGAACGAGGTCGACGCCCTTAAAAACGTTAAAAGCGCATATCTGCCGCAAGTCATAGATTTTATTCAGGACGGTGGCAGAGTGTTTACTGTTATGGAGTTTGTCGAGGGAGAAAGTCTTGACAAAGCTTTAGATCGCGGACAAAAGTTTTCACAGCCGCAGGTCGTAAAATGGTTTTCACAGCTTGCGTCCGCGCTTACAGTCATACATAAGAAAAATATCTGTCACAGAGACATAAAACCGGCAAATATCATGCTCCTGCCGAGCGGTGATGTTTGCCTTATTGACTTTAATGCGGCTCTTATCAACGGTAATGATGTTCGCCTAATCAGCCGTAGTTTGGGTTATGCCTCTCCCGAACAGTATGAAATATATAAACGGTACAAAAATCTTAAAAACTCGCCTGTGGTTTTTGGCAACTCATCTGTCGCTGTTAATATAAACACAGAAAAAACGGAAATTGAAAATGCGGGTGAGAAAACTGAACTTCTTAGCGATACCGAAAAAACCGATTTGAACTTTGATACGGAAAAAACCGAGTTTTTGAAAGATACCGAACATATCTCCGATCATAATGACACGCAGAAAACGGAACTGCTTCATACGACAACTGACGGCATCGATTGGCAGCGCTCAGACATCTACAGCTTGGGCGCGACGATGTATCATCTTCTTACAGGCGTTAAACCTCCCGAAAAGGCTGCGGACATGAAGCCTATCGCAAAACTTGGGCATTACAGCGAGGGCATTGTCAGCATTATCACACAATGCACCGAGCTTGACCCCGAAAAGCGCTTTCCGAGCGCACAGCAGCTTTACAACGCTCTTTCGGACATTCGCAAGCTTGATACCCGGTGGAAAGTAGCACGATCAAAGATGATTGCCGCAGGAGTTATACTGCCGCTATCATTTGCACTGTTTGCAGGTACCACCGTTTTCGGATATAACACAATGGCGCAGGAAAAAGAGGAGCGCTACTATAATGACGTTCATGAGATCATCAACGGCACAGACCCGCAAGAATCATATGACAGCGCGCTTTCTATGTATTGGGACAGGATAGACCCCTACCGCGCCATGGCAGAACGCCTTTGGAACGACGGAGACATCGACGCCTGCCGGGAGTATATTACCGCAAATTTAGGCAATATAGCGGAATTTCAGGCTGTACCGGATACTCAGGGAGATTACGGAGATATTTACTATATCTTGGGAAATACATATTACAGCCAGCCCGACGAGCTGAATTATGAATCTGCAAAAAGCGCTTTTGAAACCGCTGTTAAATATGTAAAAGATAATCCTGTTTACTATCGTGACTATGCCATCAGTCTTGCAAGAACGGGAGATGTTGACGGTGCTGAAAAGATTCTTTCGGACGCAGGTTCACTTGGTCTTGACAATGAAAATCTCAATCTTCTCAACGGCGAAATTTCCTTTGCAAAACAAGAATATGAAAAGTCGATTGAATATCTCAAGCCCGTGGCAAACAGCGCAGATGAGTATGTCAGATACCGTGCATATCACACAATGGACGAGGCATATCGCCTGCTCGGTCAGACGGATAAATCTATCGAAATATTAAATAACTGCCTTGATAAAATCCCGCTGAACCGCGTCAATGAAATGAAAGAACGCCTTGCGGATTCCTACGCGAGTGTCGAGGATTACGACAGCGCAATAAAGCTATTTGAGGAATTAAATGAAAGTGTTCCGCAGTTCCATATAATGCAGGATCTGGCGATTTTGTATCAGTATACCGAGCAGTACGACAAGGCGGCAGCGCTGCTTTCGGATATGTCAGAGCAATTCCCCGACAGCTACCGTGTGCCAATGCGGCAGGCGTATCTCGAGGCTGACAAGCAGTCAAAGCTTGAAAATGACGACCGCGACTATTCGCTGACAAAACAGTACTACGACAGCGCGGTGAATATGTATAATCAGACTGTAAAGCCGGGAGAAGCAGACCCGGAGATGCAGCAGTTGGAGCAAATAATTCAGCAGCTTAAAGAAAATAATTGGATAGATTAAGGAGGATAATTATGGCGCTCACACCCGGAGAAATGCTGTTTTACGGAGGCTTGGCGGGCATGGCGATAACGCTTGTCGTCGCACTTATAGTGATAATCGTGATGTCCGGCTCCCGCCGCAGACTCAGAAAAAAACTCAAAGAAGAATACGGAGAAAAGGTAAAATAAAAGGGAAAAGTATGAAAAAGTTCGTATCAATTTTAATAGCATTCGTGATGATATTCACCCTTGTCTCCTGCGCAAATGTTCAAAAGCCCGACTGGCAGGAACACCTTGACCTCGGGCAAAAATACCTGCTCGACGGCAACTACGAGCAGGCGATCATAGAATTTAACAAAGTCATCGAAATCGAGCCGAAGAACGTTGAAGCGTATCTCGGCTTGGCGGAAGCGTATGTTGCCACGGGCGACTACGACAGCGCGATTTCTGTCTTGGAGCGCGGCTATGATGATACTGAAAATCAGGTTTTGCAGGATATGATAAATGAGCTGAGGGAGCTGGCTAACTCACAGACGGTAGCTGTCACTACGTCTCCTGAAGCGTCTGATGGCACTGCGACAACATCTGAAAATATTATTAATCAAGAAATAGAGTCCCAGAAAATTAAGCAAGTTAGTCTTGGTGTTAATCACAGCGCTGCAATAACCGAGGACGGTAACTTGTATATGTGGGGCTCGAATGATTGTGGTCAACTTGGCAAGGATACAGATAATACTTCTTACTGTGTTCCCATAAAAGTACTGGATAGTGTTGTTTCTGTGTGCCTCGGATATAGTCACAGCGCCACTGTAATAACAGATGGCAGCCTTTATATGTGGGGAAATAATTATTTCGGTCAGCTTGGCAATGGCATAAGTGGTGGCACTCAATCTGATTTTGATGAAGGAATAGATATATGTGCCCCATTAAAAATAATGGATAATGTTGCCTCTGTAAGCCTTGGGTTCACTCACAGCGCAGCTATAACAACGGATGGGAGTCTTTATATGTGGGGAGATAATTATCATGGCCAACTCGGTAACGGAACAACCGAAAGCAGTAATATACCAATCAAAGTAATGGATAATGTTGCCTCTGTAAGTCTTGGGCACTATCACAGCGCAGCTATAACAACGGATGGTAGCCTATATATGTGGGGATTTAATGGGTATGGCCAACTTGGCTATGTTTCAATGGCTTACATGAACGCTGTTCCTGTAAAAATAATGGACAATGTTGCTTCTGCTAGTCTTGGGATGTTTCATAGTGCAGCTGTAACAACCGAAGGGAGTCTTTATATGTGGGGGAGTAATTGGCTTGGCCAACTCGGCGATGGTACAAATGAAGACAGTAATTCTCCAATAAAAATAATGGATAATGTTGTTTCTGTAAGTCTATTAAATGATTACAGCGCTGCGATAACTTCAAACGGCAACCTTTATATGTGGGGAGACAATAGTTATGGTCTACTCGGTAATGGCACAATCGGTAACAGCAATGTTCCAATAAAAATTATGGATAATGTTGTCTACATAAGCCTTGGGGGCGAGCGTAACGTTTCATTAACCATAGATGGTAGTTTTTATATGTGGGGAGGCAGTTGGGGCAGTAGTATTCCCATAAAAATCGAAATTCCCACCGAATGAGAAAGGAAAATATGAAAAAGTATAGAAATTCTGAAACAGATGAGCTTTACCGTTATGCCTTTAACATTCATTTATATATAGAACGGCTTCAATAAGAAATAGAATATCATATATTTCAACTTTGAATAGATAAAACCAAACAGTCAGACTATTTTGTCATTTAATAACTGCTCTCTCAATATCTTGATTTTGATTTCCAAGAATCCTATCCACATTCCCCTTAACCGTTTCAACCTCTTTGAGCTGCTTTTTAATCCGCTCGCGCTCGGCATACAGTCTATCCTGTTCAGCCGTAAGCTTGCTTCTTTCTGCTTGCAAGCCTTTCAAGCTATCCCATTTGCGTTCGCCGTAATGCTCCCTCAACGCTTTCCTCGCCGATTCAAAAATCATAAGCTCTGCCTGATGCTTCTCGCGGAAGGCAGGCTTATTTTTTATGCGCGAATACTCCTCCCAAATCGGTTTTAACTTGCGATAATTATCGAGACTTTTTATCAGCGGCTGGATCTCTCGCAGCCTGCCCTCTACCGCCTTTAGGCTTTCACTATTTTCCGAAAACTCCGACCGCAGTTCTGCGACTTTACCCTCCAAGTCCGAGTATTGCAGCAGGTTATTCTCGGTCAGATAGTTCAGCGTTTTTGCAGCTTGCTTAAGATTATTGACCTTTGCCCAATGCTCAAAACCTTTGCTCTGCTGTGCCTTAATGCTGTTCTGAATGTCAATTATCAATGAGATACCCTTGCGCTCGGTAGGCAGGATTCTACCGCGCTTGCCACTGATTCGCTTTCTGATTCTCTCCTCGGTATAGTTATCCCCGATAGTCTTTGAACGAGTAAATCGCTCCTGCCCCTCGGCTCGGAAAGAGATATATTTTCCCGATTTGACTTCATATCCGTTCTCCTGCATAAGCCGCAGAAAATCATCAAAATCTTTTGCGAGAACGACGTTTTTATCAATCGCAAATCGCAACTTCTGTTTCCAACTTGTGCCTTTCTGCGCTTCGGAATACTCCTTGTACTCCATACCCTTGCCCTGCGTCGGAGGAATAACCGACAGACCGTTTTCAGCACAAATCTTGTCGCTTATTTCCCGCATATCATAATATATTTTCTTGTAGCTTTTATAAGCATGATGGTCCACGAAGCTGACCGCATTGAAAATAATATGATTGTGAATATGGTCTTTATCGACGTGGGTTGCAAGAACATATTCATACTTCCCTCCGAGCATTTCATCGGCAAATTGCTTTCCGATTTCGTGGGCAACTTCGGGCGAAGCCTCTCCAATATCAAAGGACTGGATAACGTGCCGAGCGAGAATTTTCGTGTCTGGCATACCGTGTTGCATAGCAGTTTTCCTCGTCCATTCAAATTCCTTTGCCGCAGTTTCAACCGAGCAGCCGAACGAGGATACAAGCAGCTTTTCATCTGTCTTTGTGGGATTGATTATGTACGCGATTGCGCTGTCAACCGTGCTTCTTATAGCTTTGATTTTAGTAACTGCCACACGTCCTCCATTCTGCTTTTAAGCTCGGCTACATCTTCCGAAAAAGCCCTGCCTGTTTCGTTTATCCTCTTGCAAATCTGATTGATATTCACACCAATCTTGTTGACTTCTGCGGCGAGTTTCCGCTGTTCCGAGTAATCGACTTTTATGATATAACCGTCAATCAGCATCTTCCTTGCATATGCCCCGAAGTTGCGAGTGCCGAGGATTTTCATCTTTTCTTCTATTAGTTTTTTCTCATCTTCTGTTACTGCAAGACGCATAATTATCGGTCTTTTTCTGTTAGGCATAGTGTTCTCCTTTTTTTAATTTTGGGGTTTGGGGCAGTTGCTCCAACAAGCAAATTTTCAGTTTTGGATTAAGGCACCAAAAGTGAAAATGTCGCAAGTGTGGCTACACTTGCTGTGCTTGCTAAAAAACCTCAAACTCGGTTTGAAGGATTTACTTAAATCCAATAATTCATTTTTTCTTAT
>CANRNI010000034.1 GCA_947631945.1 uncultured Clostridia bacterium | reverse complement strand
TTTTATTCTCCTTACTTGTCTATTTTTTTTGCTTTTTTTATTATATCACACTTGTCCACTTTTTTAGTATACATCCATGTACGGAATGTACCGAATGGAATTGCAGTTGTGAATGCGAAAGTGAAGATGTATGCGAATGTATTCAATGTAAAAGAAAAACGATGTCCACACAGGATGAAAACGGAAATGTTCTGACGGAAGAATCTTTTGACGGCGAAAAAACATTAAAATCCATAAATACCTATACCGATGACGGAAATCATCTTGAGTCGACGATTGACACATTCGGCAATATAGTGTATTATGTATATGATGATGCCGGATATCTCAGCAGTATGTCAAGCGGAGATATGGAAGTCCTGCTTGATTACGATGCGGTCGGTAATCTTACGCAGCTTTCACAAAATGTCAGCGGACTTGCGAACGGTTCCGTTATGTCCAATCAGTATACATATACTGACGATAAGGTAACATCAATTACTCATAACGGCTTTTCATACAACTTTTCCTATGATGAGTGGGGCAATCAAACCGAAATAAAAATAAATGACAGAACGCTTATCGGCTACGAATACAGCGGAGAAAATAATGACCGGCTGAGCAAAATCAACTATGCTAACGGTCAAAGTGTTGCTTATGTTTATGATGAAAATAATAATATCACAGAAATATCATATGACAACGGTCAGTCAAACGCATACGAGTATGAATATGAGAACGGAACGCTGACAAAGCTTACAGATAATATATCAGGACTTATAACCGAATATTCGGATACGGTTACGGAAATACGGTCTGCTGAAAAAAATGAAATTGTATATTCATCTAAATATAACAGCGATGGCTCTGTAACTGGCAATCTTTTTGGTTTTGAAATATCCTATGAATATAACAGTGAATACGATCAGGAATCCGGCAAAACTGTTTCCGAAAAGTCTTTTTCAAAAACATCTATCGTACAACAAGACGATGCTACTTATAATGTTACTGTAAACTCAGGTTCAAAAGTAACAAACGACTGGTTTAACAGAGTAGAAAATAAAAATCTATCTGTTAATACGATACAAACAAATGTTGACACCAATGAAACATCGGAATGCCGGATTAATGCGGACTATAACATTACCTACGACGACACTCAGGACACCGCGTCCACTAAAATACTTAGTTACTCATCAGATTTTGAAATAGGAGAATCTTCAAATTCGATAACAGACAACTATGAATATGATGAAACGGGAAATATAACAGGAATTTATCGTTATGTTGACGGAGTAAAGACTTATTATTATACCTATAAATATGATGAAGCCGGACAGCTTGTACGCGAAGATATTTTTGAAGATAATAAAACAATAATTTATGTGTACGATGTAGGCGGCAATATTGTATCAAAAACAGAATACCCGTATACGCTTGACGAAATTACCGAGGACATGAAGCCATTAAAAGTAAGCAAATATGGTTATAACGATTCCGAATGGAAAGATTTACTTACTGACTTCACCTTTACAGATATGACATCATCATCAAGCAATATTGACACTTCAATAACATATGATGAAATGGGCAACGTTACATATTATAATGGTATAACGTATACATGGACAGCAGGTAGACAGCTTGCATCAGCAACAGACGGAACAAAAACTTCTAAATATTCGTACAACGAAAATGGTTATCTCACTAAAATAAGATTTGAAGAAGATGAAGAATATCAGGATATTATTTATATTTGGGATGGAGATAAACTCGTAGCCAGAGGAATAACAAATCTTTATGAGGAAGATAATGAGAGTGTACTGCTTTCGAGAATACTATATGATGCAGACGGTGAAGCTTATGGATTCTCTTTGGAAATGTCTTCTGATACAGCACAATCATTTGGCGGAATATATCTGTATCGCAAAAATTTGCAAGGCGATGTAACAGCTATTATTAACGCGACAACAGGAGAAGTGATTCTTGAGTTTACATATGACGCTTATGGAAATGTTAGTCCCACCGTCCCCGGAGAGGGCTTAGGCCCTGCAATTGGAGCGGCATTCACTCTATTGTTTACACCTATTTTGTATCGTGGATATATTTATGCTATTACTCCTAACGGTATGTGTTATTATTTAGGTTCAAGATTCTATTTACCTGAACTTGGCAGATTCATGAACGCGGATAAACATACGGATACCGGCACAGGCGTTATCGGAATCAATATGTTTGCATATTGCAATAATAATCCGGTAATGTTTGTTGACCCGACTGGAGAATCAGCTACAGTAAGCGGAGTTCTTGGATCCGCTTTATTAGTTGCCGCATACGCTATATTGGTAACAGGCATCGTTATGACTGTTCTTTCTGCATCAGGAATTACAATTAGTTTTAGTGAAGTTCTTGCAGCAGCTATAGATGCACTTGCACAGCAAACCAAACTAAAAGTAGCAACTGTTAAGCTTACAGCACAAGCACTGATAGCTTCAATTACTATTTCTGTAACAGAAAATAAATTGGAGGATATTGCAAAAAAATACAAGAATTTTCAGTGTAAAGAAGCAGCAAAAGAGATGGCAAAATATTTATTAAAGAAAAAAATAGATGCAGACGTAGTACACTTACGTTTTATATATACAGATGGAGTACATGAGAATATTTACAGCGATAAAAAAGGCGACGTCATTTCTACAAATGCACACCACTATGGTATTTTATATAACAATAAAATATTTTGTAATGTTCATCCATATGGCTTAAACAAAACAGACTGGATAAACGACTTTCACTGTGCAACAGGAATAAAGACTTGTTCATTTATATCATTAGGAGATTTTTTAAATGGAAAATAAAGAAATGGTACTGATTAACAAAATGCGAAATAAAAAAGACCGTGAATTTTACTATGGCATTATGAATTTGCATGACATGAGAATGTTTGTTCACGGATATATGGAACGTGAAATGGAAAACCATACGGATCCGCCTGTAGTAGGTTCACTTGGCGGATTCCTGCAATATGAGGAGCGGGTGTTTTCCGATATCGCAGACGGGGACATGACATGTTATGAGTTCGTAAGAAAGTATTCGCGCAACGACGACGAAAGTTTTACGCTCTTTTTTAAGTTGATGGATGAATTTCTATTGTTGCCACGGTATAAAAAAAGCATCCCTTTTCACTTCATGTGGCACATAACAAGAGTTCCACATATAACTCTTAGTGGTATAAAAAGAAACTTTGAAAGGAATACCGACAGTGTTTTTCCGTTCTATTTTGACTTTCAAGAGTTTATCCGAAAAGTATACGCTTCGGAATCCGCATTGTCATGGGATTCCCTAATCTTAAACCATACAAAAGAATCCCAATCTCCGATAGATGTTTTTATGGAATTGTTTGAAGCATATTTACAAGAACATGAAAACGAGATCTTTTATTACTAAAAAATACTATATACTAAATTAAAAAATACAACGATAATTTTCATGCAGGGCAATAGCGTTTGTTTTTTCTGCACTCAAAGCAACAAAGGCAAAAAGTCATATTCATTACAAAATTTCAAAAATAAAAAATTCTCATTAAACTTAAACGCGGCAAAAATAATCGCTAAATATTATTTATCAAACAATAGAAGCACATCCTATAAAAGATAATTTAAGGCAATACCGCACATGAATTACATGCAAATGCGTTAGCAGGTATTTGTGCGGTGTTGCCATAACAAAAAAAATTATCCAACAGTTGCCCTTTAATTAAAGAACCCCAGTGCGTCCACCCTAACATCATTGACCCTAACTTCAAAATGCAGATGCAAGCCTGTTGAATTTCCTGTTGAGCCTACCTGTGCTATGATCTGTTCTTTTTTCACCTGTTGTCCTGCCGAAACAAGGAGCGCAGATCAGTGAGCGTACAGGGTGGAATACGTACCGTCGTGTTGAATTTTTACATAGTAGCCGTAGGAATCGTGCCATGTTGCGGCGACAACCGTGCCGTCCGCTGCGGCGAGGATCGGCGAGCCGTAGTCAATCGCTATATCTGTACCGATGTGCGTCTTTATCTCTCCCGAAAAAGGATCGCGTCTTGTACCGAAGTAGGAGGTTATGATACCGTCGCTTTCAAGCGGCCAAGCGAAAAATCCCTTTGACACATGGCTGCTGTTTGACGGTAAAATATCGCCGCCGCTCAGTAAGCTGTCCCAAAGACTGTCAAATTTTTCGCTTAAAAGCTCGTTAAGCTGCGCTTTTTGCTCGTCGTTGAAGCGAAAATGTTCCGCCGCTTCATTCGCCGTCATATCGGGCAGTTCGGGGACGGCTTCGCCGTTGGGAGAATCCCCCGTTATATTTGCATTTGTGATATATTTCATCTGATCGTCGCTTATCTGCAAGAGATTTGCGAGATCGTCGCGGTCTGTGCTGCCCTGATTGAGCATGATAACAAACTCGGAGTTCGCGAGCATCGTTCTCGCCGTATGACTTTGCAGAAGATCGTAGGGTAGGGCAAAGGCGCCTTGTTGTAAAAAAAAACAAGCGGGTATGAATTTCACGTCCGCGCCGCCGATTTTATTGCCGGAGAATACCGCGCAGCCGAGCATAAACAAAAAGACGACCAATGCGGCGGCTGTTCCGAAAATCCAACTTACCGCTTTTATACCGACAAAACCGAGTAAGATCAAACAGACGGATACCGCGTCCGCGACATTTCTTGTCCGAATATCACAAACGGACGCATAAAGATAAATGAAGAAAAGCATCAGCCCTTTCAAAAGCCCTGTTGTCAGTCCGAAACGAATATACAAAAACAGTGAAGCGAGCTGTTTTGCTTTCTTTGCTATTTTTTTAAACATATTGTTTTACCTCCTGTTGAATTATCCCGCGTAATTAAAAATGCCGTCTACCTTTTCGGTAACTTTCGGCATGATCGTGCCTTTAAACAGCGAATAGAGCAGCGTAAGAAGAAGCGCGCCGATAACGACGGCGATCAGGATCTTTACGCCGGTATCGACGTAGGCTTCGGCTTTCGTTCCCGCAAGCGCACTGTGCGCCTGACATTTCATAATTATTTCCGCAGTTTTGATCGTGGTTTTGATTTTTTGAATCTTGGCTTTTACGAATTTCTTTGCTTTCTGACCGAGTTGTTTTGCTTTGTTCGCTATTTTTTTAAACATATCGTTTTACCTCCGAAAATTGAATAATTAAGTGCCGTTGTAGTTAAAAAGCCCCTCGACCTTTGTCTTGACAGAGGGCATGATCGTATTGTTAAACAGCGCGTAGAGCAGACCGAGAAGAAGCGCGCCGATAACGACGGCGATCAGGATCTTTACGCCGGTATCGACGTAGGCTTCGGCTTTCGTTCCCGCGAGCGCGCGGTGTGCCTGACACTTCATAATCATTTCCGCTGTTTTGATCGTGGTTTTGATTTTCTGAATTTTGGCTTTTACAAAGTTTTTCGCTTTCTGACCGAGCTGTTTTGCTTACCGCTTTGATTTCCATTTTTTTGATCCTTTCTCAGATGAAAAAAGAGGGCAAACAATCATCTTGCCTGCTCTCTTTTCCTCTGTCTGTATTTGTTGTAGAAGTCCAACGCCTTGAGGACATAATCGCAATGCTTTTCCGCAGGGACAGACTTCGGAATGAGTTTCGCTATACGCTCATCGCGGAACGGAGATTTTTCCCGCTGATTCGGTTTTTTTTCTTCCATGATCGTATCGACGACCTCCTTGGTCAGTCTGCCGCCGTTTAACGCTTTTCTCATGCGTATCGTCTGATCGTGCGACGGCGTACAGTCATTGTACCGAATGGCTTCGTACAAATCCTCCTGTCTGTCTTTCGGAAAGTATGAGATCTCAACAGCGGGACGCATCGCCATTTTTCCCTCGTCAACAAGTTCAAGCATTTCGGGAATCAGTTCGTTAAGACGGATATATCTGCGAATTTGATCCTGACTTTCGCCAACCTGTTCACCTAAAAGCTCTCTTGATGTTTTAGCGGACTTCTGTGCCACTGGCACAGAAGTTAAATCCGTGCGCTGTCCCTGTCTTTTCATAGCGTCCAATCTCATTTTGTACGCCTTGGCTTTTTCGCTCGGCAAAATGACTTCCCGCTGTAAATTGGAATCTACCATTGCCAAAATTGCCTCATCTCTTGTAAGCTCAACGATCCTCGACGGGATTTTTTCGATACCCGCGAGTTCAAAAGCCCGTTTTCTTCTGTGCCCCGATACCATTTCATACTGTCCGTCCCCGATGGGACGCAAAAGCACAGGTTCTATCAAGCCCTGTTCCTTTATGCTCGCAGTAAGCTCCTCCATGCTTTCGTCGTCCACGACGCGGTACGGGTGGTCGGGAAAATCCCGTATCAATGAAATCGGTATCTGAGTTACCTGTTCGCCTTTTTCCATATGACCTCCTTTATCGGCAAAATTTTCTTTGGGAACAACTAAAGTCCCGTGATGATAACAACCATACAAATCACTCCTTTTTGTATAAGGCAATACCGCACAATTAGCGGCTAACGCCTTTGCCGCGCATCTGCACCGAGATTTCCCGTCATTTTTGCCAAAAGCTCCTTGAAATACGTCAGTATTCCTTCCTCGCTTTTGACAATCTGACGAAAAATCTTTCGGCACATCTGCACGACAATAATTATGCGGTGTTGCCTAAAGCCGCCCACAGGACGGCTATGTACAGACCGCGACCATACAAATCACGGTTTTTTGTTTACTTTGTTATTCTGCCCTCTGCCAAAAAACAAGTACAATATTTCTCCATGAATCCTGACAGGTGTACATAACCAAATCAGCCGAACAGTTTTCTACATCGTTTCCGTATTCGTCGAGAAGATATGTCCCCATGTTATGACCGGCAGAGCAGACGCGGGTACAGATATATTCGTCTTTGTTATCGTCGGTCATGCGTAGTTGGTAGAATAAAAGCCCGTATGTTTAATTCATGCATTGAGGGACTAACTCGGCATGAAAAACGATGCAAAATTCTTTGGGAAATTTTGTAAAAAAAGTATTGACTTGTATACAAATCTGTGGTATAATACAGATGTAAACAAGAGAGGCGCGGACAACCCGCAAAAACAAAGGAGATTGTGAAAAATGAGGAAAATAATCAAAGGGAAAATGTATGACACATCGACAGCGGAAATGCTTGGCGAATGGGACAACGGATACTATGGCTACGACATTAATCGTTGTTCCGAAACCCTGTACAGGAAGAAGACCGGAGAGTTTTTCTTGTATGGCAAAGGCGGCGCAAGATCGCGTTATGCAAGCTACTCCGGCGGCGACGTAAGTGGTGGAGAGCAAATCGTAATCCTAACATACGCCGAAGCGCAGGCGTGGGCAGAGAAACATCTCGACGCCGACAAATACGAGAGTATTTTCGGTGCCATTGAAGATGACGACACCGATACGGTGTTTTCCGTCCGATTGCCCGCGTCAACGATCGAACAAGTAAAACGGGATGCAAACAAGGCGGGAATGACAATAGGCGAATACGTTAATATGAAACTTAACTCGTAACGTTGCAACTTGACGAAAAAAAAAGGGCGGGGAAACCCGCCTTTTTTGTGCGCCATTTATTCCTCTGACGGTGAAATGGACATTGCTTTTTTATAATCCTGTTCTTACTAACTCGACATTGCCCGGAGAACGGCTATACACAGACTGCTGCCATACAAATCACGGCTTTTTGTTTACTTTACTATTCCGCTCTCTGCCAAAAAACAAGTACAATATTTCTCCATGAATCCTGACAGGTGTACATAACCAAATCAGCCGAACAGTTTTCCACATCGTTTCCGTGTTCATCGAGAAGATATGTCCCCATATTATGACCGGCAGAGCAGACGCGGGTACAGATATATTCGTCTTTGCTCCCATCGGGCGTTGAAATGACCGCAATATCTCCGACAGAAACATTTTTTAAAGAGGAAAAACCCTGATTGTTGTGGTCTGCGATAACCGGTATTTTGTCCTTGTAAATGAAAATTGCCGCGCTGTCCTGCGCGTCCACAATGCTTTGAACGTTTCCGTCATACAAATCGGCAAGGTACAGAGGAACGCCGATATGAACGCTCACAATATCCAACCGACCCGCCGAACCGAAAGAAATATTTGTCGGTTTGTATGAGGTTGAACTTTCAAAAATTTTTTTCGACTTTTTCTCTGCCGTAGCTTTGACGGCAGTCGGAGCAGCCGTTTGTGTTTCCGTTTTTTCGGAACAGCTTATTTGTGTTACCTTTTCGGCGGCTTTAGTTGTATCAATTTCCGAAGTATCCGGTTCGGTCGTATTGATCAGTGTAACATCATTTTCAAACGCCGAACTTTCGGCTTCCGACAAACTTGCAGTCATTTCCGATTCGCTTACGGACGGTAGGCAACAAAAATCCGATACAAAATATATCGGTTTGATTTCTTTGCCGCATGAGCAAAGACAGCAGACAACAAAGACAAGCAAAATTATTCGGTAAATCCGTTTCAATTTTTATCTCCCTAAACAAAATCAGCCGCCTTGTCAAAAGGGCGGCTATGTACTTTATCAGGGCAATAAAAAAAGACCGAAAATTTTTAATTTCTCAAAAATTTCGGTCTGCATTTTACTCTTTATTCAATTGTTTTTCCGTATGTGCGAGTTCAAGTCCCGCTCGTTCAGAAAAAAACCGTTTCGCGCATCATGGGACACGACCCTCATTTTTGCCTTAAAAAAGCAGAAAAAACCTTGATAAATCAAGGTTTTTTCGACTGTTCGTCATTTGGGGACAAACAGATGGTGCGAGAGACGGGACTTGAACCCGTACGGGATTACCACACGCCCCTCAAACGTGCGCGTCTGCCGATTCCGCCACTCTCGCATTCCGTTTGGAACATCTGAAATTATATCAGAACACGTTATGTTTGTCAATAGTTTTTTATAAAAAACATCAAAAACTTTATTAGGGTGTGTCTACAAAAAATCTGCTACCGTATCAGGGCTTGTTTTAAAAACGTCAATATGCCCAAATGACGGAAAATCCGCAATCAGATGCGCGAGCAAAGACATCGGCCGCAAAATGTGCGGCATTGCCATCAAATATCGGTCACGCTTCTGCCCTACCGGTCTTTAACAATTCAAAATCAGAACCAAAAATTAAAAACGGAATCAAGATAATTGTATAAATAAACAGCCGCAGAGGATTTGACCTCGTTTGTAAAGAACGCGTAAATCAGGGCGAAGTTGATGACGGCAGTAGGAATAAGCGAAATCAAAGCGGCTTTATCCGCGAGAGAACGCATATCCTTATTTTTATTTGTATCATACAGGAAGAAGAGCACCGCAAGAGCGCCGATTATCATTTCCCAGCCGAAATCGACCGCGTAGCGCGCCCCATAGCCGCTCTCCCAAATAGAGAACATTACTGCAAAAGGCGCCACGACCGAAAACGAGCCGACAAGCAGCGCGGCAGGCAGACGTTTCTCTTTTTTGACTTTTTTCAGAGCTTTCGGCGCGAGAAGAAGTCCCAAAACGGGAGCGGCTCTCCATATAAGACCGACCGCGTATTCATTCGCTACAAAATAGTAACCGTTGGGATTAAGAGTTTGGAAAGACGAACCGACATAAGGAAATTCGGGAGTTATTACAGGCGGCGAAAGAAGATAATTGTAAAGCCCGATAGATACGAACCGCGCATGAAATTCCGAACGGGTAAAATCATTTATTGTGAGAGAATACTGTATTCCGAAATCCAAAAAAGAATCAAAGCGGAGGTAATTATATATCATTTGCAGTCCGCCGAAAAGCATAAATGGAATAATAGCCGCGACTGTAAAAGCGACGATATCCGCTTTACGCGTGCAATAAACCGATTCTGCCGGAGATTCGGACAATACGTCATCGGCGGCTTTTTCGCCGTTTTCGCTCTTTTGTTTTTTTGACGGGCCGAATTTATACTCGGAAATCAGTTTTTTAAGCCCGAAGCCGAGGAATAAAAGAGATACAGCGCAATAAACGGCAGTCGTGGGACGGCTAAGCACCGCAAGGGACAAACAGGCGGTCGCGGCCGCTGTTCTTACGGGCGAAACGCGTTCCTTTCCTATTACGTTCGCACTAAGCAAAAAGTATGCTCCCGCAGTTACGAAACATAAGCCTGCGGACTGCGCTATCTCATAGAAGTTCATCGCGCAGAAGCAATACCACACGCCCGATGACATCTGGAGCATAAGCAGACCGAAAATTGCCGTACGCAAAGGCAGTTGGGGAAAGAATTTCCTTATAAAAACCTTATATGTTTCGGAAAGAAACACAATACCGAGCGCACCGAAGATAAATATTGCAATTATAGTAGAAAAATAGTACCCTGTTATCATATGATACGGAAGAAACAGCAGAAGTACAGGGGCTATACCGTAATAAGAGTAGTAATTTCCGTTATACAGGCAATGATCCCACAAATACGATACATTCAGTTCATTTCTCGCGGACCAGTCATACGGATTATCCATCATAAGCAGTTCTTTTGACGGTTCGGCTAAAAGGCTGACCTGCCCATGCTCAAAAGCGTCTACGATTTCCTGTGTTATCTGATTTCCGCTTGTAAGCCTAAATTCGCTTAAAAAGCCGTTTGAGTGAGCGGTCATATACAGGCCCACCATAAAGAAAGCGGCAGTCAGACATAAAACAGTAACGCTGTTTGCAGCAAGTGTGAAGCTTTTTTTATTTTCGGAGCAAGGGAGCTTCATATGCTTATAATAAAAATAACTCCATACGAAAATGCCTATAATCATAAGAAGTCCCGCACGAAGAACAGAAAAGCGGAACGGAACGGCACTATTGACCGTGACGCCGCGCAAGCGCAGACTTCCGCCGTCGGGCACGGATATATAAAGCCGCAAATCACGGACGTTACCCGACATACGTATAATCATAGTATGGGAACGCGTATCCCCTGGAAGGAGCTTTTTTGAAGCAATGGAATATCTGTACTCGGCGTTCGTATCGTCGGATGCGTCGGCGGATAATTCCGCGTAAGAAGCGCCCGAAAAATCCGCGTCGAGAGAAACAGTGCCTATTCTGCGGTCTATTCCGCGCCATTCCAATATAATCGGCTCGCCCTGCGTTTCTATACCGCCGTCCTCTGTTATGTTTCCGCCTATAATACTCGCGTCCGCCATGGGAAGCGGCGATTTTTCATATCCTCCGCCAATCAGATGGAACGACGGAAAATTGAAAAAGAAAATCTCGGTTATCAGCACTATAGCAAGCCACACTAAGGAAAAATTCTTTTTTAAAAATGCTTTCGGATTGTTTTTCTTTGCCGAAAATGACCTTGAATCTGAACGCTTACGCATTAAGAACCATCACCCCGTGTTTGTCCGTATACTCTTTCAATATTTTTTAGATTTTGCGGTGTTACTTTTATTTATTATAACATATAAATCCAAAAATTACAAATATTTAATAGTTTTCCCTAAAAAACTCCGCTTACGGCTCGAACGATTCGCGCCGTAAGCGGATATTATATATCGCAGTTTTCGCAGTTTTCACAATCGGGAAACTGCGATGCGTCATATTCTATTCCGTTTCTGTCGTAATAATCCTTGACCGCCGCCTTGACCGCTTCCTCGGCAAGAACGGAACAATGGATTTTATGCGCGGGAAGTCCGTCAAGCGCCTCAACAACAGCTTTGTTTGAAAGCTTCAGAGCGTCCTCTACCTTCCGGCCTATAATCATCTCCGTAGCCATACTGCTTGTGGCTATTGCCGAACCGCATCCAAAAGTGTTGAATTTACAGTCGGTTATAACGCCGTTGTCTATTTTAAGATACATTTTCATAATATCTCCGCATTTCGCGTTGCCGACTTCCCCTACTCCGTCGGCATTCTCTATTATTCCGACGTTTCTCGGATGCTGAAAATGGTCCATTACCTTTTCACTGTATAACATATTGCTTCTTTCCCTCCGTTAAATCATGCCATACTGGCGATATTGAGCGCAAATACTCCACGACCTCGCGTACCGATTCTATAATATAATCTGTTTCTTCGCTTGTAATGCTTTCATCTATCGTCAATCGCAGTGAGCCGTGAGCGATTTCATGTGGAAGCCCTATGGCGAGCAAAACATGGCTCGGGTCGAGAGAACCAGACGTACAGGCGGAACCCGACGAAGCGCAGATTCCCTTTGCGTCCAGCAGCAACAGCAGAGATTCGCCCTCTATTCCCTCAAAACACATATTTACGTTGCCAGGCAGACGTTTTTCCCTGTCTCCGTTTAGCCGCGAATGAGGAATTTTTTCAAGACCTTCAATAAGTCTTAACCGCATGGGAATTATTTTTTCGGCGTTTCCGTCAATATTTTTGACGGCTTCATCGAGCGCCGCAGCCATTCCCATTATCGCGGGAATATTTTCCGTACCGGCTCTTTTTCCTCTTTCCTGCGCGCCGCCCTCTATAACCGACGTAAGAGGAATCCCTCTGCGGCAGTATAAAGCGCCCACCCCCTTGGGACCGTGGAATTTATGAGCTGAAAGCGATAACATATCTATATTTTCTTCTTTTACGTTTATATGGAGATGCCCTGCCGCCTGAACAGCGTCGGTATGGAAAATAACGCCCTTATCGCGGCATATTTTTCCTATTTCCGCAATCGGCTGGACGGAGCCTATCTCGTTATTGGCATACATAACGGTAACAAGGCAGGTATCGTCGCGGATAGCTTCGGCTAACTCATTCGGCAAAACAACGCCGTTTTCGTGAACGTCGAGAAGCGTTACCTCAAAGCCGTTTTTTTCAAGCTTTTTCAGCGTATGGAGAACGGCGTGATGCTCAAATTTTGTTGAAATTATATGCTTTTTTCCTTTTTTCGCGCCTAATGCGGCAGCAGAAAGTATAGCCTGATTATCACTTTCGCTGCCGCCGGAGGTAAAGGTAATTTCATTCGCTTCACAGCCCAAATTTTTCGCGACAGCACTTCTCGCGCCGAACAAAGCCTCGGCCGCCCTCTGTCCCTCTGAATGAAGGCTCGACGGATTGCCGTAGACGGATTCCATATAAGGAAGCATTGCATCAACGGCCGCTTTGCTCATTTTTGTAGTCGCCGCGTTATCGGCATATATCCGCATAATTATCACCCTCAAAATTCTAAGGTTATTGTTTGTTTACGACCCTGAATCCGTTCTCAAGGTCCGCAATGATATCGTCTATATGCTCCGTACCGATTGAAAGTCTTACTGTATTGGGCTTTATGCCGCCTGCCAAAAGCTCCTCCTCGGAAAGCTGCGAATGCGTGGTGGACGCCGGATGAATGACAAGCGATTTTACGTCCGCGACATTCGCGAGCAGAGAAAACAACTCGAGCGATTCGGTAAATTTTTTAGCTACCTGAGCTCCGCCCTTAATTTCAAATGTGAAAATGGAAGCGGCGCCTTTCTGGAAATATTTATCGTAAAGCTCCTTATCTCTGCCCTTGGCCAAAGACGGATGATTGACCTTTTCAACCTGCGGATGATTTTTAAGGTATTCAACGACTTTCAAGGCGTTCTCTACGTGCCTTTCAACTCTCAAAGAGAGCGTTTCAAGTCCCTGAAGAAGCAGGAAAGAGTTAAACGGGGAAATAGTCGCTCCCTGATCCCTCATAAGAGTTGTGCGGATTTTCATAATGTAAGCGATATTTCCGCACGCTTCGGTAAACACAACTCCGTGATAAGACGGATTCGGCTTTGAAAGACCGGGAAATTTATCGTTCCGCGCCCAATCAAATCTGCCGCCGTCGACAATAACGCCGCCCATTACCGTTCCGTGTCCGCCGATAAATTTTGTGGCGGAATGAACCACTATATCCGCGCCATGCTCAATGGGACGAAGGAGATACGGAGTAGCGAAAGTGCTGTCTACAATAAACGGTATTCCGTGATTGTGGGCGATTTCCGCTATAGCCTCAAGGTCTATTACGTCCGAATTGGGATTGCCGAGTGTTTCGGCGTAAAGTAATTTTGTGTTCTCCTTTATAGCTTTTTCAAAATTTTCGGGATTATGAGGATTTACGAAAGTAGTTTCAATTCCCTGGTCGCGCAACGTATTAGCGAAAAGATTATACGTTCCGCCGTAAAGATTTTCCGATGAAACTATATGGTCGCCTGCGAGCGCGATATTTTGAACGGCATACGTTATAGCGGCGGAACCAGAAGCTGTAGCCAAAGCCGCCGCGCCTCCCTCGAGAGCCGCGATTCTCTTTTCAAAAACGTCCGACGTCGGGTTCATAAGTCTTGTATATATATTTCCGCCCTCGGTAAGTCCGAAACGTCCCGCCGCCTGCGCGGAATCTTTAAAAACGTAAGACGTTGTGGCGTAAATGGGAACCGCTCTCGAATCTGTAGCCGAATCGGGCTGTTCCTGCCCTGCGTGTACCTGAATCGTTTCAAATTTATAATTGCTCATAATTATTTGTCCTTTCAATGTATTATTTTTCGTATTACGGCGTCAATAACACATTCGCCCGAATCTGAAATTATTCCTTACAAGAACCTCAAAATCATTTTTCATTATTAAGCCTGCTTTCCGTAGAATTGTATTTTAAATCCTATATGTTTAGTAGGTAAGTAGAATATAGCACACCTTTCCTACTTTGTCAATAGGTTTTTGGATAAAACTAAAAAAATTTCAAATTAAATTTCCCGTATCTTATGAAAATCCTTAGAGTGTGCATACACAAACCCGTCATGCGTCTTTTAGCGGCATTGCCTTAATGTTTCGGTCAGCCACGCTTTATAATCCTTCATTTCGCGGTTTTCGGGATTTATCGAAAGCACGTAGCTCACTCTTCCGAGCAGTTTTCTCAAATATTCTTCCCTGCTCAATGTAATGCCGATACGCGCCATATGCGAATCTATTCCGAACTTTTTACAGTAATATAATTCTTGCCTTAATTTTTTACGATATTCTATCGGTGCGTCAAGCTTATCGTTTACGATTACGCCCGTAACCATCTTTTTCCGACCGTTACAAGCTTTGACTGTTTTTTTATCATTGAGAAAAAAGCCCATTTTCAGCAGTTCGCTTTTTACAAACGAAATCACATCGCTCGGCTCAAAATCTCCCGAAAACGTCATATCGTCGCAATAGCGCGTATACGTTATATTTTGACTCAGGCACCATTTGCCTACGGTATTGTCAAAATCACGCATTATAATATTTGAGACGGCGGGAGACGAAGGCGCGCCCTGAGGGAGCGAATCCTTATATACGCAGAGTATACTCAGAAGTACTCTGTTGGATTCCGAATAGCGTTCTGCGGGAAAAACCTTTTCCTTAACCGAAGAATAAATAATACTATCGAAAAAATGGCGGATATCAAGCTTTAAAAGAATATTGCCGCCAAGATGAGGTTCGGCGTTTTTTAAAGCGCCGCCGCCGAATCTGTACGCCGACGCGAACGGTGAAATATCTTCATAGATAAGCAGTTTATTGACAATGCTTCGCTGAATCGCTTTTAAAAACTCATCGGGCACATGAAGCTCGCGGTATTCCCCGTTTTTCTTTGGAATCTTTACGCTGCGGTAATGCTTGGAAATACTGTTGCACGCCGTGTAAAGGGCTTTTGCCGAGAACCCGATATCATTTACGAGGGAGGAAAGCTCTCTGTATACAATCATATTAAGCTTTCCTCCCTCTCCTAAAACGGAGCAAAACAATGAGAATATGGAGTTGATGAGCTGTATTTAAGCCCATGTAATGGGCATCATTATACAGCGGAATCAACTTCATTTAATAAGCGTACATACGTTTTTCCGTCAGCGACTCGCTGACGGCGTCAATTTAAGAAACTGTGATAAAATCAGTAATTCCTTAAAATCTACTTTCTCTGATGCTCCGTTTTTATGCGTTATTTAAACTATTGCAAATTAGTTTTGTCTTGAATCGCCTTAATCTTTTTAACAAGCGGCACGACGGCGAAAATCATTATAAACGGAAAAACCGAACCGGCTAAAAGTCCCGATTTTAAATTTCCGCCGAATTTTTCGGAAACCGTTCCCACAAGCAGAGGCCCCGACGAACAGCCGCAGTCTCCGGCGAGAGCAAGCAGCGCGAAAATAACCGTGGACGGAGTTTTTTGATTCTTGGCGGCCAGCGAACACGTACCCGGCCACATAATGCCCACGGCGAAGCCGCACACTCCGCAGCCGAGAAGCGACAAGAATGGTACAGGTGAGAGCGAAACGAGCAGATAGCCTCCGAAACACATTACAGAACAGAAAAATATATACTTTTCAAGAGGAATTTTTTCGCTGAATTTGGAATATGACAGTCTTGATATTCCCATAAGCAGAGCGAACAGGCACGGACCCGCTATATCTCCGGCGGCTTTTGTTATCCCGAGGCTTTCTTCCGCGAACGCCGACGCCCACTGAGATATCGAGATTTCCGACGCGCCCGAGCATATCATCATAACCGCAAGAATAAGAAAAGTTTTATTTTTTAAAATATCCGTTATTTTTTCTTTCGGTCTGTTTTCATTTTTTTCAAAGGCTATCGGAACGAGAGAAAAATATACTCCGTTCAAAGCCGGAATCACAGCCCAGATAAACGATGCGATTCTCCAGTTTTCAATTCCGAAAACGTAAAAAAAGAGCGTTGAGCCGAGAACCACCGCGACCTGTCCCCAGCAGTAGAAAGAGTGCAGAAAGCTCATATTCGCTTCCTTATTCACCGTGGGACACGCCTCTATTATGGGACTTGCGAGTACCTCTATAAGACCGCCGCCTATAGCGTAAAGCGTTATTGAGATTATTATTCCGTAATAAGGATTTCCTAAAATGAACGGTAAAATTCCAAGTCCGGCAAGTCCTGCCGCCGCGCTCACGTGAGCGAAAACAATACAGTGCCTTACGCCTATTTTATCAACGTATTTCGCGGAAAGAAAATCCACCGTCAATTGAATTAAAAAATTATAGGTTGAAATAAAGGCGAGCTGATTTAAAGTTATATTCCAGTCCCGCTGAAAGGTTACAAACAACAGCGGAGCGAAATTATTTACAATCGCCTGAGTTATAGAGCCGATATATCCGGCAACAAGCGTGTGCTTATAATTTTTTCTGATGCTCGTTTTCATCATTAGGCAATTCCTTTTCGGTATATTCCTCAATCAAGCTTCTGATATCTTTCAGCTTTGCCTCAATCGTATTTTTCAGCGTAAGTCTTGTATTTACAAGCTGTTCCGCCTTGGTTCTGCGTTTTCCGTGTTTCTTTTTAAAGGCTGACGGCTTTTCAATCTCCGAGATTTGGCGCGAGATATCGGCCGCCCATACGGCTATTTTAAATCCGCCCTTTTCCACGGAATCATGTATATCTTCATACTTTTGAGCGACATTTAATTTTATACTGTTTGCGTTTTCAAGCGCGGCCGCGTGAAGCTTGTTGATTTTATTGATAAGCTTTCTTACGTCGAACGCGCCCTTAACGGCAAAGAACAGGTCGAACGCAAACACAATAAATATCATAATAAGAATCTGATTGCGCTGACGGTCATCAATAATACCGCTTATGAAGCTTATGACCCTCGGGTGTACGACGTATATGAATATGCCCGAGGCAAGCCCCCAGTAAAGAGTATGTTTAAGGCATATACGCCCCTGAATATTGAATTTTTCGTTTGAATAGTCCCACCATCTGGCGTTAAAAAGCTTTTCCATTATAAGGCTTGTAAAAAATTCCACAACGTCCGCGAGAAGCATACCCAAAAGCACAACGAGCAGAATTATATACCATTTTGAATATCCGAATTTATTGTAGAACGGCATAAGACAAACGCCGAAAACAACGGCTCCCGTTCCGTATATCGGGCAGAGCGGTCCCGTTAAAAACCCTCTGTTCACAAATTTTTTTTCTCCTATCGAGCAGTAAATCGTCTCAACGACCCAGCCCAAAAAACTGTAAAAGAAAAAATACAATACATAATCAAGCGCTGTATTCATTTCCCATTCCCCATTTTTTCAATGTCCCGCCTGAATTTTCTTTTGTAAGCCGGAATTTTTTTTATTAGAATTTCATGCGCCGCGCAGTATTTATCCGCCATACTCACCGCAAAGCTCTCCCTGTATTTCGGAGGAATCGGAATAAGCGGCCACATATGGCGCTTTATTATATTTTCCTCGAGCGGAGAAAGCTCGGTAAGCTCCCGCGCGTTTTTAAGAGCAAAGCCGGGATGTCTGTAGCCGTGCAGCCTGTGTGAGCCGTCTCCCCTTTCGTGCCAGTCGTAATAAACCAAATCATGCATAAGAGCGGCCCTTGCCGCAGAGACGTAATTAAGCCTTCTCGCCTTTGTATCAAGATAGCTGAGATACGACACGCTCGTCATATGCTGTTTTAACGTAATGTCGGCGTGCTGAATAAACCTGTCTGTGCTCTGAAACTGCGGAGTATTATATATATCGCCCACTATCCGAAAAAATTCGGAAGCGTTTTCTTCTGTAAGAACATAGGACTTTACATATGAATCGTAAATCTTCCCCACTCAAAAGCCTCCAATCTGATTTTTTGCACAATTTTTCCGAATCTATATAATCTTAGCACATATTTTATGCTTTTGCAATCGTTGACAAAGAGATTTTTTTATGATAATATATTAACAATTGACAATTGACAATTGACAATGTACAATTAACAGTTGACGGTTGACAATTGTCAATGAATTGTACGTCAACACGCAAGTGAGCCGGGCAGTCGCGTACCTTTTAGGGAAATACTGATTAAATCGAACGTGCAGATTGTGCCATGAGATTTTTCGTCAGATTGACAAAAGTGACGCAGGAATACTGACGTATTTCAAGGAACTTTTGGCAAAAATGACGGAAAATCTCGGCGCAAGATGTGCGTTCAGCCGTCAGGCGTGATTTATTCAGTGTTTCCTAAGGTATGAGGAAAGTCCGGGCTTCGCAGAGCAGGATAACGGTTAACGACCGCCGAGGGCGACCTTAGGGAAAGTGCAACAGAGATATACCGCCTATTGCTGCAATAGGTAAGGATGGAAAGGCGAGGTAAGAGCTCACCGGCGCGCGGGAGACCGCGCGGCCCTGTAAACCCTATCCGAAGCAACACCGACATGGAGTGGTCTGCTCGGCCGCAACTCCGACGGGTGGCGCGAACCGCAGGGCAACCTGCGGTCAAGACAGATGATTGCCTTAAATGACAAAACCCGGCTTACAGGCTCACTTGCGATTAATTGACAATCAAATTATAATTTTTCACGGCTTTTGTGAAATTACCGCAGCGAATTTGCATTTTCCTCTTGACAAACGTGTTATACTGTAAATATATCAAGCGAATAGCGTGAAAAATCTTAAGAAAGGAGCGATACCGGGCGCAAAATGCTTGAATTTTTACTGCATTTTGCGCGGCATTTGTATCGCATGGCGATTAATATGACAAAAATTGATATTTTTTCGGGATTTTTAGGCGCGGGAAAAACTACGCTTATAAAAAAGCTCATTAAAGAAGCTTACTCGGGCGAAAAGCTTGTGCTTATTGAAAACGAATTTGGCGAAATAGGCGTTGACGGCGGATTTTTACAGGACGCGGGCGTAGAGATAACGGAAATGAACTCCGGCTGTATATGCTGCAGTCTTGTGGGAGATTTCGGAAAGGCTCTTAAAAAGGTGCTTGAGGATTACGCCCCCGACAGGATTCTTATAGAGCCCTCGGGCGTAGGCAAGCTCAGCGACGTTATAAGGGCGGTTATGAATATTGATTCGCACGATATAGAGCTTGACGGTTTTACCGCCGTTGTTGACGCGGGCAAATGCAAAATGTACATGAAAAACTTCGGAGAGTTCTTTAACGACCAGATAGAACACGCCGGAGCGATAGTTTTAAGCCGCACGGGCGATATAAAAGAGGAAAAATTAAAGGTTTGCGTAGAACTTTTAAGACTGCATAACGATAAAGCCGTTATTATAACTACTCCGTGGGAACAGCTTGAGGGCAGACAGATTGCTCAAGCAATAGAAAGAAAGGACACTCTTTCCGCAGAGCTTGAAGAGCTTATGGAGGAACATGAGCATCATCATGAGCACCATCACCATGAACACGAACATGAGCATGACCATGAGCATGAACACGAACATGAACATGAGCATGAACATGAGCATGAACATGAACATGAACACCATCATGATGATGAACACGAACATCATCACCATGAACACGATGAAGAATGTGGCTGCGGAGAGCATCATCACGACCACCATCATCACCATGCCGACGAGGTTTTCACAAGCTGGGGAGTTGAAACAACGAAAAAATTTACAGAGGACGAAATAAACGCGCGTCTTGATTCTCTCGAAGATATTCATAAATACGGCGTGATTCTCCGCGCTAAAGGCATTGTCGCGTCCCCCGACGGAAAGTGGCTGCACTTCGATTACGTTCCCGATGAAAAGAACGTGCGTTACGGCTCCGCTTCAATCACGGGCAGGTTATGCGTTATCGGTTCAAAGATAGACGAAAACGCTTTAAAGGAATTGTTCGGGGTGTGATTTATGAAAGTCAGAGAAGTTCCGGTATATCTTTTTACGGGCTTTCTTGAAAGCGGAAAAACAAAATTTATACAAGGCACTCTCGAGGACGAACGTTTCAACACGGGCGAAAAAACTCTGTTGCTCGTCTGCGAGGAGGGCGAGGAGGAATACAATCCCTCGGAGTTTTACGGCCAGAACGTCCATATAAAGGTCATTGACGACAAATCCGAAATGACCGAGGAAAATCTGTCAAAATGGGCAAACGCCATTCACGCTGAGCGCGTTGTTGTGGAATACAACGGAATGTGGCTCGTAAACGAATTTTTTAATGCGATGCCGGAGGGCTGGGCTGTTTATCAGGTTATTTTTGTAGCCGATTCCACAACGTTTGAAGCTTATAACGCAAATATGCGGAGCCTTGTAGTCGATAAACTCAACGTATGCGAGCTTGTCGCGTTTAATCGGTTTGATAAAAATGCCGACAAAATGCCTTTCCACAAAATCGTAAGAGGCGTTACAAGGCGGTGCGAGATAGTATATGACTTTGACGACGGAACCTCCGAGTTCGACGACATCGAGGATCCGCTTCCGTTCGATGTAAACGCGGATATTATAGAAGTAAGCGACCGAGATTTTGCTCTGCTTTACCGCGATATAATGGAAAACATGAAGCAGTATAACGGCAAAACCGTAAAATTCAAGGGCATATGCGCGATAAACAAAAGATTCCCCGAGAACACGTTTGTCTGCGGCAGACATATTATGACCTGCTGCGTGGAGGATATAACCTACTGCGGACTGCTTGTGAAATGGCAGGGCGCCGATACCGTGAATAACGCCGACTGGATATGGCTTACGGCAAGAATAGATATACGGTTTAACAAAATATACGGCAGAAAGGGTCCTGTGCTGACGGCGGTTTCCGTTGCGAAAACAAGTCCGCCGGAAGAGACTGTAGCGACATTTTACTGATAAAAGAGCGTAATTATCGGCATATGCTTCGGAAAAAACAAGCCGGTAATTACGCTTTTTCGCACGTCTCTGTTCGGTATTACAATAATTTTCAAACAATCGGGTCGTATCCGAAAATAGGAAATGTTACAAAAACGAGTGATTTTTTGCCGTATAAGGCGGTTTTTAGCGGGAACACTTTGTGTATTTCGGGAAAATCAACGCTGTACGACTGAAAAAGCCCCGTTATTTGAACGTTTCGATATCTAATAAGTAGGTGTACATATGAAGCTGTCAGAACTGTTCGGCAAAAAAATTCCGACGTTATCTTTTGAGGTTTTTCCTCCCAAAACAAGCGGCAATTACGATACCGTAAAAACCGCGACCGCCGAAATCGCAAAGTTGAAACCCGATTTTATGAGCGTTACATGCGGAGCGGGCGGAAAAACGGATATCTACACAGCCGATATCGCCGCGTCGCTCAGCCGCGATTACGGCGTAACGTCAATAGCGCATATGACCTGCGTAGGCACATCGAGAGAAAACGCGGAGAAAAGAATCAGAGAGCTTGAAAAGCTCGGAATTGAAAATATTCTCGCTCTTCGCGGAGATATTCCCGACGGCTTTGATATAAATAAGTGCGATTTCCGCCACGCTTCGGAGCTTACGGCGTTTGTTAAAAGCATATCCGATATATGTGTGGGCGGTGCCTGTTATCCCGAATGTCACCCCGAAGCCGCGAACATAAACGAGGATATTTCCCACATAAAGGAAAAAGTCAACGCAGGCTGCGAATTTCTTACGACGCAGATGTTTTTCGACAACAATATTTTTTATAAATATCTCTGCAAGCTGCGCGACGCGGGTATAAATACGCCCGTCGTCGCCGGAATTATGCCTATTACGCACGCTTCGCAGGTCGAGAGAGCCGTAAAACTTTCAGGCTCGTGTATGCCGTCGAGATTTCTCGATATCGTAGACCGCTTCGGTTCGGACGCGGCGGCAATGAAGCAGGCCGGAATAATTTACGCGACAGAGCAAATAATCGACCTTTTGGCAAACGGAATAAACGCAGTTCACGTCTATTCGATGAACAAACCCGACGTGGCGGCTAAAATTCAGGAAAACCTTTCATGCATAATACCCTCCGCCGGAGTGTCTGTACAAGATCGGCACGCGCTTTTTTGATAAATTTTCCTTATTACTGCGTTAAAAATCCTTGTAATACACAAAGTATTCCTGCGGAATTTTGCCTTGTCACAGGAAAAATTATGCTCAAAAATCCATATACCAATTTGTATTGAAACATCCTAAGAAATAAAGGACAAAGAGTAATGACTGTACTTGAAAAAATAAGAAACGGCTTTACATTTTTTGATGGCGGTACGGGAACGGTTTTGCAGAAAAAGGGACTGAAGCCCGGCGAACTGCCCGAGGAATGGAACATAACCCACAGAGAAGAAATAATCGGCCTGCATTTATCCTACATAAATGCGGGCAGTCATATTATAAACTCCAATACGTTCGGCGCGAATATTTTAAAGTTTTCAAGGGAAAAGCTTCGCGATATAATCTCGGCCGCCGCCGAAAACGCGCTTGAGGCCAAAAGGAGAAGCGGCAGGGACGACGTATGGATAGCTCTCGACATAGGCCCCTCCGGTAAGCTTTTAAAGCCGTACGGCGAGCTTGATTTTGAGGACGCCGTGTCGGTTTTTGCCGAAACCGTCAAAGCGGGCGAGGGCAAAGGCTTCGACCTTATAAATATAGAAACAATGACGGATTCCTACGAAACAAAGGCGGCTGTCCTTGCGGCAAAGGAAAATTCACTTCTGCCGGTTTTTGCTTCAAACGTATATAATGAAAAAGGAAAGCTTATGACGGGCGCTGACGTTCCCGCGATGGTCGCGCTGCTTGAAGGTCTCGGAGTTGATGCTTTAGGGCTTAACTGTTCTTTGGGACCGAAGGAAATGAAGTCCCTCATTCCGATTTTTTATGAATACGCGTCTGTTCCTATTGCTATAAGCCCGAACGCCGGACTGCCGAAAACGGAAAACGGGGAAACGGTATATGACGTTCTGCCCGAGGATTTTTCCGATGAAATGGTTGAAATAGCAAAAAGCGGCGCGATAATTCTCGGCGGCTGCTGCGGGACAACTCCCGAATATATAAAAAAGCTCACAGAAAAAGTCGGCAGACTTACGCCGAAAGAAGTCAAAAATAAAAACAGAACTCTTGTTTCGTCGTATACGCACGCGGTAGAGATAGGCAGAAAACCTATTATAATCGGTGAAAGAATCAATCCGACGGGCAAAAAGCTGTTCAAGCAGGCATTAAGAGAGCATGACATCGACTACATTCTGAACGAGGGGCTTGAACAGCAGGAGAAAAAAAGTCATATTCTCGACGTAAATGTCGGTCTGCCCGAAATCGACGAGCCGTCGCTTCTCACAGAAGTCATAGAGGAGCTTCAGGCGGTAATTGATTTGCCGCTTCAAATCGACACTTCGGATTTTACCGCTATGGAAAGAGCCATGCGCCGCTACAACGGCAAACCGATGGTAAATTCCGTAAACGGAAAGCAGGACGTTATGGACAAGGTCTTTCCTCTCGTAAAAAAATACGGAGGAGTAGTCGTAGGACTTACTCTTGACGAGGACGGGATTCCCGAAACGTCGGAAGGCAGAGTTAAAATCGCCGAAAGGATTTACAGCGAAGCCGCGAAATACGGCATAGAAAAAAAGGATATAATAATAGACCCACTCACCCTCACGGTAAGTACGGGGGCGGACAATGCGAAAATCACGCTCGACGCGGTAAAGCAAATAGCCGAATCGGGCGGAAATACCGTTTTGGGCGTATCCAACGTGTCTTTCGGACTTCCAGAAAGACAGAATATCAACTCTGTTTTCTATACTCTCGCGTTAAACGCAGGATTATCCGCCGCGATAATAAATCCAAAGTCCGACGATATGATGAAAGCGTATTACAGCTTTTGCGCGCTCGGAAGCATGGACGAAAACTTTCTCGAATATATTGAGTTTGCCTCAAACACAAAAAAAACGGAAGCAATATCCCCCGAAAAGGAGGAGGACGGGGCTGCCTCACTGAAAACGGCGGTAATAAAAGGACTCGGCGATAAGGCCGCTTCGGCAACAGAAAAGCTGCTCGCTGAAATTCAGCCGACGGACGTTATAAACAATATACTTATTCCCGCGCTCGATGAAGTGGGCAAGGGCTTTGAGACCAATAAAATTTTTCTTCCGCAGCTACTTATGAGCGCCGACGCGGCAGGAAAAGCGTTTGACGTTATCAAAAATAAAATCAAGGAAAGCGGCGGAGATTCCGTAAAGAAAGGCACGCTTGCGCTCGCGACCGTAAAAGGAGATATACATGATATCGGCAAAAATATAGTAAAGGTCATTCTTGAAAACTACGGTTTTGAGGTTATTGACCTCGGCAAAGATGTTCCGCCCGAAACTATACTTGAAACAGTCAAGAAGAATAAGCTTAAACTATGCGGACTTTCCGCGCTGATGACCTCAACCGTCCCGGCGATGGAGGAAACGATAAAGCTATTGCACAGGGAAGCTCCTAATTGCAAGGTAGTCGTAGGCGGCGCCGTGCTGACGCAGGAATACGCCGATATGATAAACGCCGATAAATACGCAAAGGACGCAATGGAAACTGTAAGATACGCCGAGGAAATATTCGGTAGATAATCCATGTATAAATAAATTTCGTCAAATTGAACATAAAATTCTTGGCAGGCTGATGCCTGTCAAGAATTTTTGTGTAATATAACGAAATTTTGGCGAACAAGTTGTGCGTTAGATTTAATGAGTGCTTATTTAATTATCAATTTCAGCGTCAAAATCCTTGCTTGTCGCTTTTTCAAAGATATCTATTACCTCCTGCGACGGCGCTTTATCAATAAGCGAAACAACAACGCAGAGAACAAGACATACGGCGAAACCGGGTATAAGCTCATAAACACCTGTTTTCGCTGAGAGAAAAGCTATCCACAAAACAACCGTTATACCTCCTCCGAGAATACCGGCGACCGCACCCTTATATGTAAACCTCTTCCAGAACAGCGAAAGAAGAATTACAGGTCCGAAAGCCGCTCCGAAGCCTGCCCACGCGTTTTCAACAAGTCCCATAATGCCTGACGAATTGGGATTGCTCGCTATAAAATACGCGGCGACGGCGATAACGGCAACAACGATTCTGCCTACCCAAAGTATTTCTTTTTCCGATGCGTTTTTTCTGAAAACGGGTTTGTAAATATCGCTTGTAAACGATGACGACGCAACAAGGAGCTGTGAATCCGCCGTACTCATAGCCGCCGCAAGTATAGCCGACAGCAAAATACCGGCTATAAATGTCGGGAACAGTTCGCGTACAAGGACTATAAATACCTGCTCATGAGTACCGTCGGTAACAAGCTCGGGGTGGGTAAGTCTGCCGAGATAACCGATAGCTATTGCCGCACCGAGTGACAAAACGACCCAGATTATAGCTACCGAAGCCGATTTTTTGATAAGACTCGCTTTTTTTATCGACATGAATCTTACGAGTATATGCGGCATACCGAAATATCCGAGTCCCCACGCAAGACCCGACACAACGTCTTTCCAGCCCGCCGCGAAAGGATTCATTATAAATTCATTGGCAGTACCCTCAAAGCCAACGTTAATCGACGAGATATCTATATCTTTTGTTACAAGGATAACGATAGGAACGGCAAGTATGGCTACAAGCATCATTATACCTTGAAAAAAGTCTGTCCAGCAAACGGCTTTAAACCCGCCGGTGAAGGTGTATGCGATAATTATAACCGCAAATATAATCATAGCGGTCTCGGGAGTAAGGGAAGGTATAACAGATGAAAAGAGAGTTCCGCCGGCCTTGAAGCCCGACGCCACATAAACGGTAAAGCAAGCGAAAAATACTATCGCGCATATTATCCTCAAAGCCGGATTTTTGCTTGCGAATCTGTTTGACAGATACTGAGGTATGGTTATCGCGTCGCCTGCGGCGGCGGAAAATCTCCTGAGCCTTGCCGCTACGAGAAGCCAGTTAAGTATTGTTCCTATCGCAAGACCTATGCCTATCCACATTTTTCCGAATCCGAACGCAACTATGCTTCCGGGAAATCCCATAAGCAGCCAGCCGCTCATATCCGACGCCTGAGCGCTCATGGCGGTTACATACGGTCCCATACTTCTGCCGCCGAGAAAATACGATTTTTCACCGTTTCCCTCGCCGCGCATTTTAAAGAAAAAGAAGAATCCTATGCCGAGCATAACGGCAAGGTAAATAATAAACGCGAGCAGTTCCAGATTCATTTTTTATCACCCTTTACATTAAGGAAACACTGAATAAATCACGCCTGACGGCTGAACGTACATCTTGCGCCGAGATTTCCCGTCATTTTTGCCAAAAATTCCTTAAAATACGTCAGTATTCCTGCGTCACTTTTGTCAATCTGACGAAAAATCTCATGACGCAATCTGCACGTTCGATTTAATCAGTATTTCCTTAAAAAATTTATAAAAATTCTACCATACAATTTGATAAAATTCAATAGCGATGACAAAAAAATTTTATGTGTTATTACGCCTTGACAATAAAAATAAAAAGTCATATCATTATTTTAAGGCAATACCGCATAATTATTGTCGTGCATATGTGCCATGAGATTTTTCGTCAGATTGACAAAAGTGACGCAGGAATACTGACGTATTTCAAGGAGCTTTTGGCAAAAATGACGGGAAATCTCGGCACAGATGCGCGGCAAAGGCGGTAGCCGTTAATTGTGCGGTATTGCCTTAATCCGTATCTTAAACGCTGATTTTACAGTATCTGCTATTCTGTAAATTTTTTTACAGTATTCGTTTTTTTGAAAAAACAGATTTAACCACCCCATCAAAAATAATCTGTACGCAAAAAACTACCGCAATACCGAACCTACAATCCGATTTTAATAGATTTGATTGTAAATAAAACAGCGAATTTTATGCCGTTTATTCTATGATTCAATGCGAAAAGCGCTCATGATTCGCGGCTTATTTATTATGAATACGGACAAATTGCAAAGGAGATGACAGTTATGACAACTAAAAGAATTATTTCATTTTTTCTCTGCGCTTGTCTTTTGATTACGTCGGTTCCCGCGTTTACCGTTTTTGCGGAGAACCAATCGACGGGCAATGAAAAAACAGAGGAATTTATCCGGGGCGACGTCAGCGGCGACGGCAAAATTCAGGCAAACGACGCGCGTATGGCTCTCAGACACTCTGCCAAAATTGAAATTCTGAGCGGCAGCGCTTTGCTTGCCGCCGACTATGATGGGGACAGTACAGTTTTGGCTAATGACGCGCGGCTTATACTCCGCGTCGCGGCAGGACTTGAATCGCATTCGCATGAGCTTGTTTTCCATGAGGCTAAAGAAGCCACCTGTTCCGAAAGCGGCAACATCGCTTATTACAGTTGCACATCGTGCGGAAAATATTTTGCGGACGAAAAAGCCGAAAAGCAAATTTCATCCGAAGATATCATTGTTACCGCAGAGCACAAGCCGGGAGAATGGGTTACGGAAAAGACCGCCGCGGTCGATTCAAACGGACTGCGTACAAGAAAATGTACCGTATGCGGAGAAGTTATCGAATCGGAAATACAGCCCTATATCGACCCCAACGAACAGAAGCTTGTCGCTTATTTTAAGGTCGAGGACGGCAAGGTCGTAAACAAAGCGGCTACGGCTGCCGCGATTACAGGCGCCTCGGTTGACGGCGATTATTTCACGGGCGGAAGCGTCACTCTCCCGCAAGGACTTGACACATGGACGCTACAGATGCTTGTTGATTACAATGAACAATCCAACAAGGGTATTATAAATAATATCGTTTACTCTTCCAACAGCGGTAAATATGAGGAATGTGACAATGTATTCCGACTTGAAGAGGTAAATTCCGTTAATCAGACGGGCATTGTGCGCACAGCATGGGTTGCCGATTCTTGGAATACAGGTTATGTAATGTCTGTTCCCGTTCAGCTTTATGCTCATACCGGCTCAAACAGAGAATATCTTCCTCTCGGCGACAGCTTCTGGTCTTTATCCGCCGACGCCGCAAACGGTACGGTCAATTTCCGTATTGACGGACAAAGCGCGTCAGCCAATATGCCGAAGTATACCAAAGACGGATCTGAGGCGTTTGTAAATAAAATTCTGCCAAAATCATTCGGCTTTACTTCCGACCATATGATTAAGGAAATAAAAATTTACAGTACGGCGCTTACAAACGAAGGCAAGGAAAACGCTTATAAGGCCGCCGAAATAGTACTGCCCGATAAGAACATTAACAGAATCGTAGACGGTATTACGGATATGGGTTCATCTTTGGCATTTGTTAAAGACAAGGACGGAAAGCTTTCCATATTTGAAACAGAAAAGACTGCAGGAACTCACACGGTATCGGATTATTACAGACCTACAACTTATACCGTAAAGGATTTTGTACAGCCCGATGTCGGAATTGACAACAGCAAGTATGAGAGCGTTCATATAACAAATGAACCCGCGACGCTTCAAACAGGCAAGCAGTATCCCCTCACGGCGTATCCGTATCCTTATGACCCATTCGGCGCTCAAGGCGGCAAAGCCGAGCAATTCGACATTACATGGTCATCAAGCGATACTTCCGTTATGGCGGTTATAGACGGTCTGCTTATTGCTAAAAAGGCGGGAACCGTTCAAATCACCGCGGCTCTTACAGGTACAGATATTAAAGACGTTGTAACTGTAACGGTAAAGAATCCCGAAAAGACAGAGGATAAGGTATGGAACGTTCCGTCCGATTATAAGAGCAAAAACGGCTATGTTTTCTCTGAAACCGATTACCAAAGCACTACTCACGCGATTTACGACGCTATAGATGAGGCAGCGGCAAACGGATATAACCATGTAGTGTTCCCGAAACAAAATTTCTATGCCGTACCTTTGCTTGACGAAACTACCGGCGATGGCTACAGATATTACGTTCCGTCAAATATGACCGTCGAATTTCCCGAGGGCTCGGTATTCTATATGATGGACAGCGACGTTTCAAAATTACAGAAGGTCGCAGTTGATTTAAGATACTTCACACTCGGCGTAAAGGGAGATAATCTTACCGATGTCTGCGAAAATTCACATATCATAGTAGACAAGTATTACGGCGAGAGATACAATACCACAACGGCTGAAACGTCATATCTTGAGGAAAACTGTTTCGCGTATATCGGAAGAAAAGCGATTAACTGCTCTGTTGAAATTCACGAAGCATACAGTCCGGCCGGCTATTTCATAGGCGTTGACGGAACGACTTCGTCAAGCGTAAAATCAAGCGTTATGAGCGGAAGCAATTTTACAAGCGGAAGACTTGACGATGACGGTACGATTGAAGCCGATTCAAAATGGATTTCCACAAAAGATTTTATACCCGTACCGAATAACGGAAACAGCGGATACTTTATTTCAAGCTCAGGTCAGGATTTTTACGCTCAAAAATATTATTCCGGCTGTTCCGCGAGAGTTTACGATATACAGTGGTTCAACGCCGATAAGCAGCTTATACTTACCGAACGCTTCCTCGGCAGAGGAGAATACTATGATATTCCGGATAACGCCGCTTATTTCAAGCTTTCGCTTTTGCAGTCGTCGGCAGATTATGCGAGCGGTGAACCTTGGATTGCCATGCATGATGACGGCTCGGCGAAAATGTGCGAGATAAAGAATACCAAGGTCTACAATTCCGCGTGCGGAATATTCTCCGTTGTAGGTGAAACAGACGGTCTATGGGTGCATGACTGCTACACTAACCGTGACGGAATGAAGCCCGATAATGAACGTACGGGAGACTTTGAGAACGGCTGGACGGCAATGCGCCACAGCGTTGTAAGCAATAACTATTTGGTAGGCTACTTCGGAGGTCCCGGCGGCTTCAATACATTTATTCATACGAATTATATAAGGGATTATTCGTCATTGGGAGGCGACGCCGAGATGATGCGCTATATCAACAATACAACGCAGAGCATAGAGCTTTCCGAAAAAGCGCAGGCACATATTTACTATAATACAATCAACGCGATTTATATAGACAGATTCGGAAAAAGCTTAGGTCATATATATGATTCGGGCAACCTAAAGGGTCAAAGTATTTACAATTACTAAGAGGGTGTTAACACTCTGATTTGGCTGTAAAATTCCATACAATCTAAGGCAATACCGCACAATTAACGGCTACCGCCTTTGCCGCGCATCTGTACCGATATTTTCCGTCATTTTTGCCAAAAGTTCCTTGAAATACGTCAGTATTCCTG
>CANRNI010000033.1 GCA_947631945.1 uncultured Clostridia bacterium | reverse complement strand
CATTTTTGTCAATCTGACGAAAAATCTCTTGGCACATCTGCACGACAATAATTATGCGGTATTGCCTTAAAATTTTTGCGTTGAAAGCCAAGCTAAAAAATTCGCGGCAAAACGGAGCTGGTTTTGATTTAATTTTTTCATAAAATGTTTAATTTGTCTCTCATACTCTGTTGACGGAGGAGAACTGCCGGCAGTACCCAAAAGCAAATAATCGGGTGTTGTTTTTAAAACTTCGCAAAGCTTCATAATCACTTCAACGCTCGGAATGGAGGTCGCGCGTTCAATATTGGACAGGTATTTATCGCCGAGACCCGCCAGTTCATTTACCTGCGATTGCTTCAATCCCAGTTCTTTACGTCTTTCCGAGATTCTTGTTCCGATTTCTTTGTAATCAACATACATAAATAAATTCCCCCCCCCCCGATAATAAATAATTCATAAAATTTAATACGCGAATTAAAAACAGAATTATACGATAATTTATAAATGTATATATTTTAGTATGATTTTTGTATTCAAGTTTAAATAATTTGACAATGTTTGTTGTATTTATACATCTATTTTTTTAAATAGCGTTAAATTATATAAACAATCAACATTTTTTTGCAAATTTACGATGATATATATATTAACATATTTTTCACATTTTTTCAAGAAGTCAAATTAAAAAAAGAAAAAACCGCTCTTTTTTGGCGGTTCAGACTGTGGAAAAGGGCAGGTTTATTGATAATCGGAGCCGCTGTTTTTTGCGGTATTGCCTTAAATTTACTGTTTGTTTCTTTTTTTAAAAAGCTTTTTTAAAAGATATACTATAATTCCTATAGGTATGCAGCATATAATTATAAATATAAGCTTATCCATAGGTATCCATTTAAAAAGATTATCGCCTATTACAGTAAAAAGTATTACTCTCGGAGCAAGACCGAGGACTGAAAGCAACATATAAAGCGGAGCGGAGCTTTCGGAAGCTCCGAAAAACAGGCTTGCGAAATCAATCGGAAAAACCGGCAGGAGCCTTATTGTAAATATTACCGATTTTTTGTCTTGTATGTTCATTTCAAGGAGCTTTTGACCGGCTTTTTTCTTTGAGAGAAGATTTTTCACATAATTTCCGCGGAGAAAACGCCCAAGAACATATGTTACGGTTATTTCTATAAATATTCCGGCAAGATTTACGGCTATGGCGAGCCATGTATCAAGTATAACTCCTACAGCAACGTATATAACCGAAGCCGGCAGTACAAAAATAAGCCCTTTGACCGCGTACAGCGCAAGCACGACTGCTATAATGAGCGCTGTATTGTCAAAGCCGGAGAGCAGCTTTTCCACGTCTAAATTTGAAAGCTTATCGTAATTTACCACCGCCGCTGTAAATAACACGGCGGCTACGGCTATTCTTATTAAAATCCCGATGATTTCCTTTTTTCTGTCCGACATCTGACACCTTCCGATTTTTTAGGGACGCCGCACAAAGACGTCCGAAAATTTTTATATAAATAAGTTTTTTAAAATATAATATCATAAAAGTTAAGCGGTTACAACAATATCGGCAAATTTTTAACGTCTTAATGCACAGCTTGTTCGCAAAAAATTTATTATACCACGCAAATTTATGGCCGAGCAAACTCTGAATCAGAGCTTCCTTAATATTCTGTTGACTTATACGCTATATTTGAATTATAATTGAGACAAGGTTTGCTGTATTATTGAAGAAAGGAGCGATACACGGCACAAAAAACTTGAGCTTTCATTGTATTTTGTGCGTTTTTCGTATCGTATTGGCTGTTCCTATGAAAAAAACTTTGTGCGGCAGATGGGAATTCGGACAGTCCGGCAAGGACGTCCGAAAAAGCGCGGAGGTTCCCGGCTGCAATTATCTTGATTTAATGAGAAATTCCGATATTCCCGACCCGTTTTCGGGTCTTAACGAAAAAGAAGTCCAATGGGTAGCGAGGGAGGACTGGGAATACAGAAGGAGCTTTGATATTACGAAGGAAGAGCTTTTAAGCGACGAAATATTTCTTGTATGCAAAATGCTCGATACCGTATGTACGGTTTTTATAAACGGAAAAGAAATCGGCAGAGGAAAAAACTGTCATATTGAATATGATTTTCCCGTAAAAAAATATCTTTCCGAAGGCGTAAATGAAATATGCATACTTTTTTATTCGCCGGTAAATTATGTTGATAAAATTTACAGGGCGGAGGGCGCTCCCGTAAACTGCAACGGTCAGAACGGCATAGTACATATAAGAAAACCGCAGTACCATTTCGGTTGGGACTGGGGACCCGTTCTGCCGCCGAGCGGTATATCGGGCGATATTTATCTTGAATTTGTAAACGCGGCGAAGCTTGCCGGACTGTCCGTGAGCCAGAAACATTCGGATTCGGGCGTTACGGTGACGGCTTGCGCCGACATTATGAGGCTGAGCGAAAGCGCCGATATAAGCTGTGAAATCGCTTTGACATACCCCGACGGCACAAGAACCGCGAAATCGGGAGAATCCGCCGAATTTTTTATAGATACTCCCGAATTATGGTGGACGCGCGAGCTTTCGGGCAAAGAGGAACAGCCTTTGTATACGGTGTCGGCAAGTCTTTCTCTCAACGGAAAGCTTATCGACTTTTCCGAAAAGAAAATCGGTTTGCGCGTTATAGAGCTTGACAGGAGCAGGGACGAATACGGGAGCAATTTCAGATTTATTCTGAACGGAGTTCCCCTTTTCATTAAGGGCGCGAATTATATTCCCCCTGATTCTTTTATGACGCGGTTCGGTACGGACAGACTTAAAAAGCTGCTCGACGCGGCTCGGTTTTCAAATATAAATATGCTGCGCGTATGGGGCGGAGGATTTTACGGCAGCGACGAGCTGTACGGCGAATGCGACAGACGCGGAATACTTATATGGCAGGATTTTCAGTTTGCCTGTCAGGCGTATCCGTTTTTTAAACCCGATTTTCTTGAGAACGTCAAGAACGAAATCGAGTATAACGTAAAGCGCATAGGCTCTCATGCGTCGCTCGCGCTTTGGTGCGGCAATAACGAGATTGAGGATATGTCGTCGGCGTGGCTTCATATGCGGAAATATATAGAATGGACAGAAAAATTCTTCTATGACATTCTTGAAAATGAAATAAGAAAATACGATGCGTCCACACCTTATATCCCGGGTTCGCCCTGCGGAGTTTCCCACGGAAGGGGCGTTTCATGCGATAACGTGGGAGATACGCATCTTTGGGGAGTGTGGCACGGTTTGCGCCCCATGAATTTTTACCGCAAACGCATGACGCGCTTTTGCAGCGAGTTCGGCTTTGAAAGCCTGCCCGATATAAAGACTGTCCGTTCATTTGCGAAAAACGGAAGGCTTTCCCTTTCTGACGAGGTTTTTTCGGCGCACCAGAAATGTCTTACGGGCAACGATAAAATGCTGTGGTATGTCCGTTCGAGGTTTGAGCTTCCCGAAAAATTCGAGGATATGATTTATCTTTCGCAGGTAACGCAGCAGGAATGTATTGCCGACGCGACCGAGCATTGGCGCAGGAACAAGGGGCGCTGCAACGGCGCGATATACTGGCAGTTCAACGATTGCTGGCCTGTCTGTTCATGGTCGGGCATTGATTATTTCGGCAGCTATAAGGCTCTGCAATATACCGCGCGGAACGTCAACGCGCCCTTGTCGGTAAGCGCCGAGAATACGGACGAGTATATAAAAATATTTCTTCTTAATGATTATAACGAGGAAAAAACCGCCGATATAGAATATGTTCTTTTCGATTTTGAATCGGGAGAACTTATAAAGGAGAGAAAAACCGTGTCTGCCGAAAAGCTTCGGAACACAGAGGTTTTTGACATCGGAATATCGGAATTGAACGAAAAATACGATTTAAAGAGGACGGGAATCGCCGCGAGGCTCATTTCGGACGGAAAGGAGATTATGAGCAAAACCGTTCTTTTCGGCCTTGAAAAAAATCTCGATATGCCGAAAGCCCATGTGGAAAAATCGGTAAAGACCGAGGACGGTAAAGCTGTTATAAGCCTTAAAACGGATAAATTCGCGAGGCTTGTAAGGCTTGAAAGCTCTCTGTCGCGTATGCCGTTCTCCGATAATTATTTCGATATTTTGCCGGGCGGGACAAAAACCGTGACCGTTCTTATCGACCCCGCGTTTTCCGAGGAGGAATTTATAAACAGCATATCGGTAATGAGCCTTTCCGATATAAAAACCCGTCCTATAACAAAAGATGAGCGCAGGGCTCTTATAAAAATGTATTTCTTGCCCGAAACGGTTGGCAACCGCCTTTATCACGGCAGAAAACCAAGGGATTGGGATTTCGATAAAGATTGATTTAAGGCAATACCGCACAATTAGCGGCTACCTCCTTTGCCGCGCATCTGTACCGAGATTTTCCGTCATTTTTGCCAAAAGCTCCTTGAAATACGCCAGTATTCCTGCGTCACTTTTGTCAATCTGACGAAAAATCTCATGGCACATCTGCACGACAATAATTATGCGGTATTGCCTTAAAACGTCGATTTCGGGGACCGTAAATTAAAATACACTAAAATTCCAATACGGTATTGAAATATCGGTGAAAATGCTATATAATATATTTTACATGTATAAGCTGTTGCCGTAATATTCTGTTTTGGCAATTTGACCGATAACGTTGATTTTATTGCAAGGAGGAAAACGTATGGCGGAGAATAAAACCGCTCAGGCGCAGGTGGCGCAGTCGGAGATAGATAAGCAGTTAAGTCAGCAGAAGAAATTTTATCTTTCTCCAAAGGAAATGGCGTCATACATACTTTCGGGCGTCGGAGATAAAAACTGGGAAACCTTTAACGGCGCCAATTCGGATTTCTATTACAGGACTATTGTTGGAGCCGAGGCCGCGACGCTCAGTATGGCGAGCGTTATATGCACTTTCGCCGATACATTTGACAACGCGATATCGGGACCTGTTCTCGACCGAACAAGAACGCGGTGGGGACGTGTCCGTCCGTATCTTGTTCTGACGCTTCCGTTGTGGCTCATAGCGAACCTTATGCCGTGGCTGCTTCCGACCGGCGTTTCGCAGATTGCGTACCTTGTAATTTTCGCGGCTCTTTATTATATAGGCTCCATAGCCAATTCATTTTATACTCCGGCATATTCCGCGCTTCTTTTCAATCTTACACCTAACGTTGACGAGAGAAACCGGCTTATTGCGGCGGATACATACGTTGACCTTCTCGGCACATGGATACCTTCGCTTTTCCCGTTCCTTATAGACTTTCTGCCCGAGACTGTTTCAAGGCGCACCATATATGTGGGCGGCGCGCTGTTCTTTATAGCTCTCGTAATAATTTTCAGAATTTTCGGCTTCTTTACTCTCAGGGAGAGAGTTCCTCTCGCGTCGCGTCAGGAAATGAAAGAGGTCGGCGTATGGAAATCGGTAAAAATGGTAGCGTCGTGCCAGCCGATGTGGATACTCCTGATAAAAGGCTTCTTTGAAATTGGCAGAGGCATAAGCAGCCGTGTTCAGAACGACTTCTGGCTCAACTGCTACGGCAAGGTTTCTTACAGCACGATAACAAGTCTGTTCACGGGACTTCCAAGCTATTTCGTTCTTCCTCTCGCTCCCAAGCTCACTAAGAAAATGGGACTTAAATACCTCGGCGCTCTCTCTTACGGCATATGCGGCGTAACGTATATAATCATGTGGGCGATAGGATATAATCCATTCGGAGATTCGCATCTTATACTCAACCTTATATATATAACTGTAATGCTTACCGTAGCGGGGTCCTTTAACAGCGTTCAAAGATACGCGACAACGGCTCTTACGGGCGATATGTACGATTATGTCGAGTGGAAAACCGGCATAAGGAATGAAGGCATCATGAGCGCGGCGATGGGCTATATCAACCTTATAGTAAATCAGGTATCGACGCTTATAAGCGGCGGTCTTATAACGATTCTCGGTATTCGCTCAAAGTACATGGGCGGAAAGCTCGTCCGTCAGACGGATCCCAAAATGCTTCGCAATATTTGGGCCATGTTCGCTCTAATAATCGGTCTCGGCAGAGCTGTGGAGGCAATTGTGCTTCTGTTCTTCAAGGTTCACGGCAAAACGAGAGAGAAGATGATGCACGACCTCGCCGTGACAAGAGCCTCCAAGGTTCTCGATACGGGCGGAGCCGACGGCGGCGAATCGGATACCGATGCGTAATTTGCGGAACGCTCACCATTTAAGCGGGATGCGTATAAATATCGGAATATCAGCGGACGGAAACAGGAGAAGATTTGAATTATTTTCTATTGACAAATTATATTAATTGTTATATAATGTATGCAGAGATGGTTTATTTAAGGAGGAATATCAAATGAAAAAAATCATAGCTGTTATTTTATCAGCGATAATGATTTTCGGCATAACGTCCGTTGCTTCTTCCGCTTACGGAATTGAAACGTATGAAGTTATTTTTACTGAGCAGGATTTTCCGTTCGGTGGCGATTATTCTTTGTATAATTACAGACAGGATTACGTGGGCAAATATATGGGCTATGAGTACGGCGTGGATTACTGGTACACCGTAACCAATATGGACGGCACCACGACCGATATAAAAGGTATACCATACAGCGTTACCGTTTTTGAGGGCGACCCTCTTGAGTTTACGATTTCCGTGGCGGATTACGTTGACCATACTACCGTAAGAACTCTCGCATTTCCTACGGGTACGCCCGCTTCCGAGCTTTATGACGAAGTTACGGGCGAGCCCGACAGCAATTTTCAGATTAAGAAAAGCGCGGCGAACACTTACGCTGTCCGTCCCACACAGGATATGACCGTATGCGTTTCCGAGTTCCATCTGTTCAACGATTGCTTTAACTGTAAATTCCCCACGTCAAAATATTATACTACTAACAGGGTTCAGTATGACGATACCGGCAATGACCCTTGGGAGAAATACACGGGTTTTGAATGGGGCAACACCAAAGTCGTTTATGAAAACGAAACCATGTTCTTTGAGGTAAGAATACCGATTGAACCCGACCATACTTATCATTATGATACCTATCAGGTATATTACACTACAGGCAGCGGCAAAGATACCGTTACCACTTACCTGAAAACCTCGGAGCAGAACTATTCAAACAATGTGAACTGCGTGGCTCACTACGAAACCTCCCAGATGCCGCAGGACGAGCTGGAACCCATGGAAGAGGAATGGGTAGACGTATACAAAATAGACAATGTTGACCCGACAGTACAGATAAAAGTAGTAGGCACGGTAACTTATACCATGTCGATGTTAAGAGAGTTTTTCCAGGATTTCGACCTTGAAGAGCTTGCCGATTTCGATTGGGATTCGGTTGATTTCTCGCCAATCGTTGAATATATCACGAGAATTTTAGTGCTTATCATGAAAATTCTTGCCGGCTTCGGTCTTAATATCGGCGGTTAATCTAGTTTCTTCGTTCTTTGCAAGACATTATCCCATATCAAAACGAGACAGGATTTTTTCCTGTCTCGTTTTGTCGTTCGTAGTGTTTTCCGCGTTTTATAATGCTTGTTTGTTTGATTTTATCGGTATTCACGGCGTGAACACGCTCTCAATTTTTTTTACGCAGTTCGGCGGCGAGTATTCAAAGCTATCCATATGATTCCCGCTGAAAAAATACTTAATGACGGCGCCGGAGTATGACGCGCTGAAGCTGTCCACTATTATAAGCTTGACTTTCATCTTTTCGGGGATTATGTTTTTTATAAAGACGCTGCAATGCTGTCCTTCCTCGATACCCTCCGTAATTTCCGCAAGTCCCGCGAGATTCGGGGTAAGCTCTACAAAAATGCCGTAGCTTTCAACTGAACGCACTATTCCCGGTACCGTTTCGCCTACGGAAAACATCGCCGCGTTTTCACTCCATGTTCCGAAAAGCTCCTTAGTGCTTAGCGTTACCCGTCCGTCGTCATCTATATTTTTTACCACCGCTTTTATATCGTTGTTTACGCTGAGCCTCGCCGCGGGATGGGGTATCCTTGATACGGAAATTCCGTCTATCGGCAGCAGCGCGCTTATGCCGCAGCCAATATCGCAAAACGCTCCGAACGCTTCAAGATGTGTAACTACGGCGTCTATAACGTCTCCGCACTTGAGCTTTGATATGTATTCATCAGCACATTCCTCCTGTGCCAAACGTCTGCTGAGAACCGCGAACGGGAGACCGTTCGCGCCGTTTTCTATTTCAAGCACCTTAAAGCAAACCGGCTTGTTTACTCTTGAGATTATCGCGATATCGCGCACGGAACCGTCTTTTATTCCTATCGCACATTCATCTCTCGGAATAAGTCCGCGCATACAACCCAAATCAACATGGAGATTATGCTCGCTGTCGCACAGCAACGCTCTTGCCTCCAATATACTTCCTCTTATCATTGCTTCCTGCAATGCCGACGATGAAATTACCGAATTTTTCAAATTTTTGTCATATATTATTCTGCCCTCAGGTCTGTAATTGAGCATACCGACCTTCCTTTCACATGAAAATTTAAGAACGAAACCGCGCCTAAAGCAATGCGCCGCAAAGCGCTCCGCGCGGCGTATTAAGGCAACACCGCACAATCAGCGGCCGACGCCTTTGCCGCGCATAGCCCAAATATTTTGTCATTTTTGCCAAAAACTCCCTCAATACGTCAGTATCGCTCCGTCGTTTTCAGCTCTTCCGACGAAAAATCCGACTGTGCGACCGCATAACAAAATCCAAGCGGTATTGCCTTAAGGAAACACTGAATAAATCACGCCTAACGGCTGAACGCACATCTTGCGCCGCGATTTTCCGTCATTTTTGTCAAAAGCTCCTTGAAATACGTCAGTATTCCTGCGTCACTTTTGTCAATCTGACGAAAAATCTCATGACGCAATCTGCACGTTCGATTTAATCAGTGCTTCCTTAACAACTCTTCCTTAAATTAATATGTACGATAAATTTTTTTAGAATAAGTTATTTAATATTCGGCCGTTTTGTGTTATTATATTTGAGATACTTGTTAAAAACGCGGAGGACGCTGTTATGGATATAAAAATAGGCGACAAAATCGAAATGAAAAAGCAGCACCCGTGCGGCTGCAAAAACTTTGAAATACTCAGAATAGGAATGGATTTCAAAATCAGATGCTTGGGGTGCGGCAGGGAAGTTATGCTGCCCCGAGCTAAAGCCGAGAAGAATATAAAATTTGTATATGAGCGCGGCGGAGAAAGCGATTAAGGAGAAAAACCATGTTAAAGCCGGAAATTTTAGCGCCGGTCGGAGGCGGAGAACAGCTTATCGCCGCGGTAAGGTGCGGCGCGGACGCGGTATACCTCGGAACACGGTCTTTCAGCGCAAGAGCAGGAGCTGAAAATTTTGATAAAGACGGTCTTATAAACGCCGTTAAATACTGTCACGCGCGCGGTGTTAAAGTTTATGTTGCCATGAACACGCTTATTACCGACAAAGAAATAGGTAAAGCTTTAAATGAAATAAGAACAATAGCCCTAAGCGGCGCGGACGCAGTTATTGTTCAGGATTTGGGAATAGCGGCTCTCTGGAGAAAATATTGTCCGTCAATGAGGCTTCACGCTTCCACTCAAATGACTGTTCATAACGTTTCGGGTGCAAAGGAGTGCGAGAAGCTCGGATTTAAAAGAATCGTTCTCGCAAGAGAACTGACACTCGGAGAAATTAAAAATATCGCAGAAAATACCGGCGCCGAAATAGAGGTTTTTGTTCACGGCGCGTTGTGCGTGAGTGTATCGGGAACGTGTCTTTTGTCGTCGATGCTCGGCGCGAGAAGCGGCAACAGAGGACGCTGCGCCCAGCCGTGCAGACTTGATTTTAAATGCGGTTCGAGGGAGCACGCGCTGTCTTTAAAGGATTTGTCTCTTATTGACAAGTTGGACGAGCTTAGAAATATCGGCGTAAACTCATTTAAAATCGAGGGCAGAATGAAGCGTCCCGAATACGTTGCCGCCGCCGTAACAGCGGTAAAAAACGCCCTGAACGGAGATGAATACGACGGCGAAACGCTCAAAGCCGTTTTTTCGCGGAGCGGCTTTACAAGCGGATATCTTGACGGAAATCGGAATCTTGATATGTTCGGTTACCGCAGGCATGAGGACGTTACCTCGGCCGCGCCTGTTCTTAAAAGGCTTTCTCTGCTTTATAAGGACGAAATCAAAAAAATCCCCGTAAAAATCAGCTTTAAAACCGATAAGAATATGTCCCGCCTTGATGTTTCGGACGGGGAGAACGAGGTCTCCGTAACGGACAAAGGCGGCGAAACTTCTTTAAACAAGCCGCTTGACGGTGCTTATGCCGAAAAAATGCTGTCTAAAACGGGCGGCACCGTTTTTTACGCGGACAGCTTTGTCTTTGATATTGAGAACGGCATTTCCGTATCCGCGTCGCAGATGAACGCCATGCGCAGAAACGCCCTCGAAAAGCTCTATGATTTGAGATTTACCGCGAAACCGAAGCTCGTGACAACTGTGGAGGGCGCTGAACTTTTATTTTCCGCGCCGCAGAGAAAAACCGAAAAAACGGCGGTGCGGCTGAGTTTTGAATCGCTCGATAATGCTTTCGATGATGAAAGAGCGGATAAAATCATGCTCCCGATGAGAGAAATTTTGAATCGGACGCGGGAATCGCTGAAATTCGGCGGTAAACTCGTATGCGAGCTTCCGTTTCTCGTTTTTGAAAGCGATGAGAAAAGCTTCTTAAAAAATCTCGAGAGGCTGAAATCGCTCGGAGTAAAAGAGGTGTCGGCGGATAACATAGGAACTCTCGCGGCCGCCGTTAAAATGGGATTCGCCGTTCACGGCGGACACGGTCTTAATATATTAAACTCCGAAGCGGTTCGGGAATATGAAAAGCTAGGCGCGGAGGATTTGACCGTTTCACCCGAATTAAGCATTGATTTAATTGAAAAAATCAGAACGAATAAAAAAATCGGAATCATCGTCTACGGCTTTCTGCCGCTTATGAGATTCAGAGCCTGCCCCGCTCGGAGCGAAAAGGGCTGCGCCGGCTGCGTCGGAAAAGCTGTGATAAAGGATAGGTTCGGAACCGATTTCGGAGTGATATGTTCGGACAGAAAATATTCGTCGATTCTTAATTCCGTTCCGCTCTATATAGGCGATAAGAGTTTTAAAAACATAGATTTTGTGACACTTCGTTTTACCTCTGAAAGCGTCGGAAACGGCAAAAAAATTCTTGACGCATTTTGCAATAAACGTAAAATTACCGTCAAAAAAACGGGAGGACTGTATTTCAGGGAGCTGTTATGACAAAAGTGTTATGCGTCGCATGAATAATGCCGCGAAAAAACGTGAGAGCTATATTTCGGAGAATTGCTATGATAGAATATTATTCTTTAAACGATTACTGCCGCGAAAATTTCGGTCATAAGCTTTACAAATTATCGCTTGACGGCGGCATGACCTGCCCAAACCGAGACGGAAGCATAGGAACGGGCGGCTGTATTTTCTGTTCGGAGGACGGCGGCGGCGAGTTTGCCGAAAAACCGTGCGGAAGTATCGACGCTCAAATCGAAAGCGCGAAAAAGCGTGTGGAGCATAAAAACAAAAACGGAGGATATATAGCTTATTTCCAAAGTTTTACAAACACATACGCTCCTGTGGATTATCTTGAAAAAATTTTTACTGAGGCGATATACAATCCCGATATAGAGGTATTATCCGTCGCGACGCGTCCCGACTGTCTAGGAGCAGACGTTTTGTCGCTTTTGAATAAGTTGAATAAAATAAAGCCCGTATGGGTCGAGCTGGGATTTCAGACTTCAAACGAAAAAACGGCGCGTTATATCGGCAGAGGCTACAAAAACGGAGTGTTTGCAAGCGCCGTTAAAAACCTTAGCGAAATCGGTATAAAAACAGTCGCACATATAATAATCGGTCTGCCCGAAGAAACGTATGCGGATATGGAGAACTCGGTAAAATTCGTCTGCGACTGCGGAGTATGGGGACTGAAGCTGCATCTTCTTCACGTTCTTAAAGGCTCAAGGCTCGAAAAGGAGTACGAAAAAGGAAAATTCGAGTGTCTTAGCAAGGAAGAATATATTGATATAATTGCACGTCTTTTAAAAATCATACCGCGCGGAACGGTCATACACCGCCTTACGGGAGACGGCGATAAGAAAAAGCTTATAGCTCCGTTATGGAGCGGAAATAAAAAAGACGTTTTAAATTCCATTGCAAAATATAATGAATAAATAAATTAAGATATCTTTTTTTTGATAAATTGCATGAAAATATATCGGTTTGTGCAGACACACCATAAAGAAATATTTTAAAAATAATAAAGTAAAATACTTGACAATATATTAATAAAGTTATAGAATATTATAGATAATGCATAAGTATCCTCATCAGCATTATTTATCGCATTATTTTCTGAATTTTATCATGACGTAAAGTCATTTATTTCAGGATTATACCATTTAAAAATCACGGAGGTGTAAAAATTTATGGCAACCGGTTTGGCAATCGGGCTTATCGTTGCCGCCGCGGTGGTATTCGGCGTTGTGGGCTTCATTCTCGGAGAAATCCACAGGAAAAAGGTAGCCGAGGCCGCTATAGGTTCAGCAACGGAGGAAGCCAACAGAATTGTCAGTCAGGCTGTTTCAGAGGCGGAATCCAAGAAAAAAGAAGCTGTTCTCGAAGCTAAGGATGAAATACATAAACAGCGTAATGATCTTGAAAGAGAAATAAGAGAAAGACGCAATGAAATCCAGAAGCAGGAGAGAAGACTTGTTCAAAAGGAAGAGAATCTTGAAAAAAAATCCGATAACCTTGAAAAAAAAGAGGATTTGTTGAATAAAAAAATCAAAGATGCCGACAGCAGGTTAGAGGAAGCGGAGGCTCTTAAAAAGAGCCAGTTCGATATGCTTGAAAAGATTTCAGGCTTTACAAAAGAACAGGCAAAGGATTACCTCATCAAGAATCTTGAGGGTGAGCTTACTCACGAAAAAGCTCTTAAAATTCTTGAAATAGAGCAGCAGACAAAAGACGACGCGGAAAAGCTCGCAAGAGAAATAATAACTTCCGCTATTCAGAGATGCGCGGCCGACCACGCCGCCGAAGCCACGGTTTCGGTAGTAAATCTGCCTAACGATGAAATGAAGGGCAGAATCATAGGCAGGGAAGGACGCAATATCAGAACGCTTGAAACGGTTACGGGCGTAGACCTTATAATCGACGATACGCCCGAAGCCATCACGGTATCGAGCTTCGATCCCGTAAGGCGAGAAGTCGCGAGACTTACGCTTGAAAAGCTCATTATGGACGGAAGAATACATCCGGCGCGTATTGAGGAAATGTATGAAAAATCAAAGAGAGAGGTAGAGCAGAGCATTAAGCAGGCGGGTGAAAGGGCCGTTATAGACGCGGGTGTAAACGGACTTCACGGCGAGCTTGTAAAGCTCCTCGGAAGACTCAAGTACCGCACAAGCTACGGTCAGAACGTGCTTAACCATTCGCTTGAGGTTTCTTATTTAGCCGGACTTATGGCGGCCGAAATAGGAGCGGACGTTAAAACGGCAAAGAGAGCCGGACTTCTTCACGATATAGGAAAGGCGCTCGATCACCAGTTCGACGGTTCACACGTAGATTTGGGCGTTGAGTACGCCAAAAAATATAAGGAGAACGACGCCGTTATTCACGCTATTCACGCGCATCACGGCGATATAGAGGCGAAAACAGTCGTAGCGTGTCTTGTTCAGGCTGCCGACGCGGTTTCGGCGGCAAGACCCGGCGCAAGGCGTGAAAACGTACAGAATTACATCAAACGTCTTGAAAAGCTTGAAGAAATCGCGACTTCCTTTAACGGCGTAGAAAAGTCTTACGCGATTCAGGCCGGCAGGGAAGTAAGAATCATGGTCAAGCCCGAAATTATTTCCGATGATAAGATGATTCTCGTCGCAAGGGATATAGTAAAGAAAATTGAAGATGAGCTTGAATATCCCGGACAGATAAAGGTCAATATCATAAGAGAAAGCCGCGCCTGCGATTACGCAAAATAATAAAGCGACAAAGAACGGCAGATAAGTTTACTGCCGTTCTTTTTAATTAGGAATTATTTGAAAAGACTTTGGAAAAGGCATAAAATCCGAAGTAATATTTTGCGCATTTTGGCAAAAATGACGAAAAATATCGGTATAGATGCACGGCAAAGGCGACAGCCGCTAATTGTGCGGTATTGCCTTAGATTTCTTGTTTCCGATTGATAAATTTATAAAATTTTGGAGATAAAATATGAACATTCTCGCGATAGGCGACGTGGTGGGAACAAACGGCTGTGAATTTCTCCGCAGAACGCTTCCCGCGTTTAAAAGGCTGAATAAAATAGACGTTTGTATTGTCAACGGAGAAAATTCCGCTCAGGGCAACGGTATTCTTCCGCAGTCGGTAAATTATCTTCTTGACAGCGGCGCGGATATCGTAACCACCGGTAATCACGCGTTTAAGCGTTTTGAAATATACAATAAATTCGATGATGAAGTCTGTCCGCTTATACGTCCGGCAAATTTTCACAGGACGGCTCCCGGGCGTGGCTTTTATATAATAGATAAGGGCTTTGCCAAAATAGCGGTTATAAATCTTTTGGGCGTTGTTTACATGGAAAATCTCGAAAATCCGTTTGAATGTATAGACGCGATTCTTGAAAAGGTGAAAGATTGCCGCATAAAATTGCTTGATTTTCACGCCGAAGCTACGAGCGAGAAGCGGGCTATGGGATTTTACCTTGACGGCAGGATTTCTGCGGTGTTCGGCACTCATACCCATGTTCAGACTAACGACGCGCAGGTGCTTCCCGGCGGAACCGGATATATCACCGATTTGGGCATGACGGGTCCTGTTCAGTCGGTTCTCGGGATAACTCCCGAAAAGGTCATTGAGAAGCTTAAAACAAATATGCCCGTGAGATTTGATAATCCCGACGGACAATGTAAAATGGAGGGCTGTATTTTTGAAATCGACAATAAAACGGGCAGGACAATTTCCGCCGAAGCGGTCAGCGTTACTTAGAATAATATCGGCTTTATTTATATGTTTTTTTGTTTTTTCATGTTTTACGGGTTGTAACGATACTGTGGTAGCGACGCAGGGCAATACTGTTCCCGACAGACAGCAGAACAGCGTTCCCGTAACCTCCGAAACGCTTAACGTGGGCTGTTCGCGTGAGGATTCGCTCAATCCTTTTTATATGACTACCGACCTTAATTCCGCGCTTGTGTCGCTTGTGTTCGAGCCGCTTTTTTATGTTGATGATTCGTTCTGCGCCGTAAACGGGCTTGCGCTTTCATATGAGCATAAGGATAAAACGCTTACCGTAAAGCTTGATACGTCGGCGGCGTTTTCCGACGGAGTGCAGTTTTCCTCGACCGATGTTGTTTATTCTTTTTCTGAGGCGAAAAAATCGGCGAACTATGTAAACGAACTCGCAAATATAACGTCCGCGGCGGCTCAGGGAACCGATACGGTGGTATTTACTCTTGATTCGCCATATAGGTTCGCCGCCGATTCTCTGTCGTTCCCGATAGTGAAAGCGTCGTCCGCCGATACGGAAAAATCCGTCCCTTTAGGCACAGGACTTTATTCGTATAACACCTCCGGCGAAAATATAAAGCTCAATTATAATCCATATTGCCGCAAGCCCGAGCCGAATATAAAAACCGTGAATCTAATTGATATACCGCAGTCCTCAACGTTGATACATACTCTGGAACTCGGCTCTATAGACGCTTATTTCGACGATTTATCCTCTGGAAGCTATTCACGCGCGAACGCCGCTTCTTCAAAAACAAATCTCACAAATCTTGTTTTCCTCGGTATGAACAGCAATTCCTACGCGCTTAATTCATCGGCGGTTCGCAGGGCTGTCTATTATTCTGTAAACAGGCAGTCCGTTGTTAAAAATTCATATAAAAATTACGCCGCCGAGAGCTTTACCCCATATCACCCCGAGTGGCACGCGCTTGCGGAATCGGACTATGATTTGACGCGCCTCGCGCTTGATTATTCGAAGGCGCAGTCGCTTATGAAAAGCGAGGGCTTTTCCGGTCCTGTAAATATGACTCTTATAGTATATTCAGGCAACGGCTTTAAGCTCGCGGCGGCTAAGGAAATACAGTCGAGCCTTAAAAATATAGGAATAAACGTGACGGTTTCGGAGCTTACCTGGGATAACTACACTCTTGCTCTGGGAAGCGGAGATTACGATTTGTACATCGGAGAAATAAAGCTCCCGCTCGATATGAATATGTCGTCCCTTTTCGGACAGAACAGCGCCGTTTACGGTATAGAAGCTTCGGATACAACGTCCTCCGCTTACAGCGAATATTTGAACGGCAATATTTCTCTTTCCGCGTTTACGGATTCATTCATACAGAATATGCCTTTCGCACCCATATGCTTCCGTTTGGGCGTTCTCGTTTATTCAAACGATATAACTCCCGCCGCGGACTGTGATATAAGCAATATTTATAAAAATATCTATGAATGGAACAAAATTGACAATAATTGATAATCAACAACTAACAACTAATAATTAACAATTAACGATTGACGATTGACATTGATAATTCATAATAGGTTGAAAAACGAACCTCGGAATATGCCGGGGTTCGTTCTTGCTCTTATTAAGGAAACACTGAATAATGGGCGCACTTTAACGGATTTTCACACTAAACCGAAATTGTCAGCCGATTGAATTTACGGCGTCGAGCAGTTCACGCGTTTTATCCGTCTTTTCCCACGGAAGGTCTATATCTGTTCTGCCCATATGACCGTATGCGGAGGTCTGCTTATAAATTGGTCTGCGCAGGTCGAGCATATCAATTATAGCGGCGGGACGTAAATCAAATACTTTTGTTACAGCTTTTGCGAGTTTTTCGTCGGAAACTTTTCCCGTGCCGTATGTGTTTATACTGACAGATACGGGCTTAGCTACTCCTATAGCGTAGGCAAGCTCTATTTCGCACTTTTTTGCAAGGGAAGACGCGACTATGTTTTTCGCGACGTATCTTGCGGCGTATGCCGCGCTTCTGTCAACTTTCGTCGGGTCCTTGCCTGAGAAGCATCCGCCGCCGTGAGCCGCGTATCCGCCGTATGTATCTACTATTATCTTTCTGCCCGTAAGACCGCTGTCGCCCGACGGACCGCCGATAACGAATCTGCCTGTGGGATTTACGAAAATTTTCGTGTTTTCGTCCATAAGCTCTTTAGGCAGAATGGTATTGATGACCTGCTCTGTCATATCCTTTCTTATTTGCTCCTGAGTCGCTTCGGGTTTATGCTGAGTAGATATAACGACAGCCTCTATCCTTACCGGCTTATCATCGTCGTATTCTACCGTAACCTGAGTTTTTCCGTCCGGACGCAGATAGGGGAGAGTACCGTTCTTTCTGACCTCGGCAAGTCTTAACGCAAGCTTGTGCGCAAGTGAAATAGGCAGCGGCATAAGCTCCGGCGTTTCATCACACGCAAAGCCGAACATCATGCCCTGATCTCCCGCGCCGTTAAGATTATACGCGTCTTTGTCGCCCTCTTTCATTTCAAGCGATTCGCTGACTCCCATGCTGATATCGGGCGACTGCTTATCGAGCGTTGTAAAAACAGCGCAGGTATTGCCGTCAAAGCCCGCGTCGGGGGAATCAAAGCCTATTTCGCATATAGTCTTTCTTATGACTGCGGGTATATCAACAACGGCTTGAGTTGTGATTTCGCCCATTACAAGCGCCATTCCCGTGGTGCATATAGTCTCGCACGCTACTCTTGAATATTTATCCTGTTTCAGCATTTCGTCAAGTATAGCGTCCGAAATTCTGTCGCATATCTTGTCGGGATGGCCTTCCGTAACGGATTCCGACGTAAAAAGTCTTTTTGCCATTTTTTATTCCTCGTTTCTTGGGCAATACCGCATAATTATTGTCGTGCAGATGCGCGGCAAAGGCGTTAGCCGCTAATTGTGCGGTATTGCCCTTGTTATTTTATTCCTCATATCGCGAATATCTCGATTAAAATAAAAACCTGCGGAAAATAATCCGCAGGTAAAAAACCTTATCTTTCGGTTTAACCGTCGGATTTGGCACCTTGCAAGTGCAGGTTGCCGGACATCATAGGGCCGTTCCCTCCGTCGCTCTTTATAAGGAATATAGAGACAACACCGCGCAAAGACCGGCTTACGCTTTTGCACATAATCTTTGTGCGGTATGCCATAAGTTTGACAATATTCTACAACAATAATTTCGGTTTGTCAATACATATGAAAATGTTTTTAAATAATTAAGATTATTTTAACGTTTTTTTAACAAAAACTCATGCCGTCTGTTTCCTTAAGACTGCTTTAAGACTGCTTTTTGATTATCGGTGAGATTCTCTTATAAATAAGGAAGCAGAACACCGAATCTATAATTCCTTTTACAAACGTGAACGGAAGATTGAAAATTATCAGAGCTTTCCAAAGATTGTCAGCAGCCGGAAGCAGAGCCGAATACATTCCGACAATAGCCTCCGTGGAAAGCCCAAGCACTTTGCCGTAAAGAGGATATATAACGAAATAATTTGAGAAAACGCTGAATACAGCCATAGCCGCCGAACCGGCAAGGCAGGCGATGAGCGCGCCTTTTATACTCTTGTTCTTTTTGTAAACAAGTCCGGCAACGCCCACAAAAACAGCTCCGAGAATGAAGTTGGAAATTTCGCCTATTCCCATTGACGAGCCGAATAAAACGTGTATAACGTTTTTTATAAAGCATACGAGTATTCCCCACAAAGGGCCGTAAGCGAACGACGTAATAAGCGCGGGAAGCTCGGAGAAATCGAGCTTTATAAAGGACGGAATAAGCGAGGGAATCGGAAATTCCAGCGTCTGGAGAATGACGCCGAGAGCCGTCATTATAGCCGTTACTGTCAGCGCTCTTACGCCGAATTTTTTGTACTTTGTTTTTTTTGCCGTTGAAGTTGTTTTTTCCATTTTTTATACCTGCTTTCGTCAGAGCGCGTTTGCGCTCATAATATTACGGAGCAAAAAATAAACGCTCCGAAATATCATCAGAACGTAAAGGAAAACATTGCCCTAAAGCAAAAATATTTTTCTTCTTTCATCCGGACTATACCGTCGGTAAGAGAATTGCACTCTTTCGGCGCTTAACGCTGCTTTTACGGCAATGCGAAAGCGTTCGCAGACTTTAACTGCCGGTGGGGACTTACACCCCGCCCTGAAGATATTTTGGGAACCGCTGAATAAATCACGCCTATCGGCTGAATGCACATCTTGCCCCGATATTTTCCGTCATTTCTGTCAAAAGCTCCCCCAATACGTCAGTATTCCTGCGTCGCTTTTGGCAATCTGACGAAAAATCTGACGGCGCAATCTGTACATTCGATTTAATCAGTGCTTCCCTTGTACACTCATTATATTCTTAAAAATTTAATGTGTCAATGGAAAATTTATATAGACAAAAGGAAAATTCTGTTGTATAATATATATAATTTGATGAAAACAGCTTTCGGAGGTTTTAAAATGCCGCATATAAAAACAATTTTTTATGATAAGGTCGATAGAAACTGCCCGCTAAACGAGTATCCGCGTCCGCAGTTTGAAAGAAAATTCTGGGTAAATCTCAACGGTGAATTTGATTACGCCGTAACTAAAGACGACGTTACGTTCCCTGAAAATTATCAGGGAAAAATCCTTGTTCCGTTCGCTATAGAATCCGCGTTATCGGGCGTTGAGATTCCGTTCTATGAGGACGACAGGCTCTGGTACAGGAGAAATTTTACTCTTTCCGATGAATTTAAAGGCAAAAGAGTAATAATCAACTTTGACGCAGTTGACTGGCAATGCAAGGTGTTTATAAACAGAAAGCTCGCGGGGGAACATACGGGCGGTTATAATTCGTTTTCATTCGATATAACGGAGCTTGTAACCGACGGTGAAAACGAGCTTGTGGTTTTTGTATACGACCCGACCGACGAGGGCTGGCAGCAGAGAGGAAAGCAGTCGCAGTCGTCGCACGGCTTCTGGTATACTGCAACATCGGGAATCTGGCAGACGGTATGGCTTGAGGCTGTCGACGCGGCGCATATCAATTCTGTAAGGCTCACTCCCGATATTGATAAGGGATTAATAAATATAAAAACGTTCGTGTCGGCAGACAATTATAAATTAACAGCCTGTATCTTCGACGGAGAAAGTGAAAAAATATCCAAGGAAATCACATCGGACGAGAATATAGCTCTCGGCGGTTTTGAGCTGTGGAGCCCCGAAAATCCCAAGCTTTACGATATCGTATTAAAGCTTTACATCGGTGATGAATTAAAGGACGAGGTAAAAACTTATTTCGGAATGAGAAAATACAGCCTCGGAACAGATGAAAACGGTTATACGCGACTGTTTCTTAACAACGAGCCGTATTTCCATAACGGTCTGCTCGACCAGGGCTATTGGTGCGACGGTGGACTTACTCCGCCCACCGACGAAGCCATGATTTACGATATCAAAAAGATGAAAGAGCTCGGCTTTAATATGCTTAGAAAGCATATAAAAACCGAACCGGCGAGGTGGTATTACCACTGCGACAGGCTCGGTATGCTCGTTTGGCAGGATATGATAAGCGGCGGCAAGCCCGTCGGCAACCTTTTCGCGGGCGCGATTCCTACCGTTCAGGGCGTATTTTCCCCAATCGCAAGCTTTTCGATGAAGGATAATAAGTATTCCATTTTTAACAGGGACAAAAAAGAATGGCGCGATAACTTTAAAGAAGAGCTTTTTGAGATGATTGACCGGCATTATAACTGCGTTTCAATCTGTACATGGGTTCCGTTCAACGAATCGTGGGGACAGTTCGATGCGCTTGAAATAGCGAACGAGGTTAAAAAAGCCGATTCGACAAGATTTGTGGATCACGCAAGCGGCTGGTACGACCAGGGCGGCGGCGATTTCAGAAGTATGCATAAATATGTTATCCCCGTTCAGCTTCCGAAGCGCGAAACCGCGAGAGCCTTTGTCCTCAGCGAGTTCGGCGGCTATTCGCAGGCAATAGAAGGCCATGTTTGGGATATGAAAAAGAGCTTCGGTTATATAATGTATAAATCCAAGGATTCTCTTACGAAGGCTTATAAAAAGCTCTTTGAAAAACAGATTTTACCGCTTATTCCAAAGGGACTTTCCGCGACCGTTTACACTCAGGTAAGCGACGTGGAGTTTGAGGTAAACGGAATTATGACGTACGACAGGGCTGTTGTAAAAATAGACGAGGAAACTGTCAAAGCGATAAATGAAAAAATGAAAATATAAATTAAGGCAATACCGCACAATTAACGGCTACCGCCTTTGCCGCGCATCTGCACCGAGATTTCCCGTCATTTTTGCCAAAAACTCCATGAAATACGTCAATATTGATTAGTCATATTTGGTTCTTCCGCTAAAAATCCGGCGGCGCGTCCGCACTATAAAATTCAGGTCGTATTGCTTTTAAATAAATGCAAAAAAAAGGTTGACACGGACTACCGAAATGTTATATAATGATAAATCGCAGGGGCTTTTGTCCTATTTTAAATAATCAAATTATATGTTAAGCACTTATAATAGAATGGGGGTATACCGTCATGAAAAGAACTTACCAGCCTAAAAAAAGACAGAGACAGAAGGTTCACGGATTCCGCGCAAGAATGTCCGACAGAAACGGCCGCAAGGTTCTTGCCCGCCGCAGAGCAAAGGGCAGAAAAGCGCTTTCCTGTTGATTATCCAACTAAGAGCGGGTGAATGTTTTGCCTAATGCCGAAGCATTAAAAACTAACACTGATTTCCGCCGCGCCTATACGCGCGGCAAGTCGTACACAAATCCTGCGTTGGTAGCTTATGTAATAAAAAACCGCGCGGGTCTTTGTCGTGTAGGCATTACGGCAAGCAAAAAAATAGGAAACGCCGTGCAGAGAAACAGGGCGAGACGCGTTATAAAGGAAGCTTTCAGATTGATAGAGTTTCCTATCCTCGGCAATTTTGATATAGTTTTTGTGGCGAGGTCCAAAACCGTATATAAAAAAAGCACCGAAATATACGGCATAATGCTTGATATGCTGAAAAAAGCCGGAATTATTGATTATGAAGCAACTTCTTATTAAGGCAGTAAAGCTGTATCAAAGAAGAATTTCGCCGCTGTTTCCGCCAATGTGCAGGTATTATCCCACCTGCTCCAATTATATGCTCGAGGCTGTGGAACGCTACGGAGCGTTCAGGGGCTTGGTTTTGGGAATAAAACGTCTCCTGCGGTGCAATATACTGTTCCCGGGCGGCGTTGATCCGGTTCCCGAGCTTAAAGAAAAAATTAAGAGAAATAAATAAAATAATTATTACGGAATTTTTATGGCAATACCGCTTGAATTTTGTCGTGCAGATGTGCCAAGAGATTTTTTGTCAGATTGACAAAAATGACGCAGGAATACTGACGTATTTCAAGGAATTTTTGGCAAAAATGACGGAAAATATCGGTGCAGATGCGCGGCAAAGGCGGTAGCCGTTGATTGTGCGGTATTGCCTTATATATAAGGATTTGAAGCTTATGCAGACGATTTATAATGCGCTTGCCGTACCGTTCGGCTATATCTTGCATTTTTTCTATAATTTTTCTGAAAATTATTTGCTGTCGCTTTTCATACTCGTGCTTCTTGTTAAATTGATTCTTTTGCCGTCCTCGATAAGCCAGCAAAAGGGTTCGGCGAAGCAGTTAAGGCTCCAGCCTAAAGTAAACAGAATAAGACAGAAGTATTCAAACGGCGGTCAGCCTACAAGAGAAATGCAGATGAAAATGCAGGAGGAAATGCAGGCTCTCTATCAAAGGGAAGGCTACAGCGCCATGGCGGGCGGTTGTCTCCCAATGCTGATACAGTTTCCCATTATGATAGGTCTTTACGGAATCGTTTACGCTCCGCTTTCGAGAGTTCTTGCGATTTCGGAGGATGTTCTTCAAAAAGCTGCTCAGACGCTCGGTATTGAAATGGCCGCGCAGTCGCAGTCAAGAAATTATGAGATTCAGATTCTTTCAAAGGTAACTGCCGATAATATGCCGGCAAGCATAGCAAAATACGGCGAAGAAATTTTAAAGCTTAAAGACCAGTTCTTGCTTTTCGGTAAAATAGATTTGACGCAGAGCCCCGATTTTAAAAGTCCGAGTATTTTGTGGCTTATTCCCGTTACTGTTCTCGTTCTGGGACTTTTAACAAGCATTATAATGATGCAAAGACAAAAGCAGACCAATCCCGAAATGGCGAAGAATCCGAGTACGGGCTGCATGATGCTCTTTTCGCCTATAATGTCCGTTGTTTTTACTTTTATGTTCCCCGCCGGCGTAGGCGTTTATTGGATAATGTCAAGTCTTTTTACTCTTTTGCAGACGATTATATTGAATAAAACACATAATCCGCAGAAGGTAATTGCCATATCTATGATTGACGAAACGGTTGAACGCCGTTCAAGAGAGGCGGCAGTAAAGAAGTTAAAAGAGTTTTCGGATAAAGCTTCCGATAACTGATAAATATAAGAAGGTGAAAAAATGATAAAAGAAGAGATAGCAACTGCGGCTACGCGTGATGAGGCTATACAGAAGGCCAAAGCCGCATTGAATGCTCCCATTGACGTTGACGTGAAATTTGAGATTTTACAGGACGCGCAAAAAAAAGTTTTCGGTCTCTTCGGCGGTAAAGACGCCAAAGTAAGAGCTTATTACGAAATACCCGATGATGCGGTTACGTCTCAGACAAAATCGGTTCCCAAAAAAGCCGTACCCGCTGCAGGCGCTCCCGCAAAAACAGCGGTGAAAAAGAGCGAGTCCCCGGTAAAATCGGTTCCGCAGGAAAAAACCGAAAAAAAAGAAGAAAAGAAAGAAAATCCGCAGTTAAGTCCGAAGGACGATGCGGCAATCAGAAATTACCTTGAAACCATTATCAAGGGTATGGGTATTGAGGATGTCGTAATAAGTTCTCATGAAGACGAAGAAGAAACCGTATATGAATTGACGACAAGCGAAAGCCACGGTGTGCTTATAGGGCGTCACGGCGAAACGCTTGACGCGGTGCAGTACCTTGTAAGACTTTTTGCGAACAAGAATACGGAGGGGAACAGAAAGGTTTCCATTAATATAGGCGATTATAGGGAAAAGAGAGCCGAAAGCCTTAGAGAATTTGCGGCGCGCTCGGCAAGTCAGGTTCTTAAATACGGCAAAAGTGTTAAGCTTGAACCTATGAATCCTTACGAGAGAAGAATTATACATACGGCGATTCAGGCAATCGACGGCGTTACTTCTCACTCGGTCGGTTACGACGCCGAAAGGAGAGTTGTTATAACTCTTGAGGAGGGCGTTCAGCCTACTCACGGAGACAGACGCAAAGGCGGCTACAATAACCGCGGTAAAGGCGGTTATAACCGTTCAAACGGCAGAGGCGGCAGAAAGGATAATTCCTACAAGCCCAATATCCCTGCCGACAGAGCGCCTAAGAGCGATACGGCAGGCTCACGTTACGGAAAAATCGAAGTAAAAAAGACGACAACAACTGAAAATTGACTTGTGTAGACACAATCTAAGCGGCGGTTTATTGACCGCCGCTTCAGATTGTCGAAAAACTTGTTGCAAAGAGTATAAAAGTTTCGGTCAAGCCTTTACAAAGGCTTGCAGGGGTCACGGGGACAGCGTCACCGTGTCGCGCTCCGCAGAGCGCGAAATCTCCTTTTGCCTAAAAAAACGCAGGAGGGGAGAAAAAACAGTCCTGTGTGACTGTTTTTTTCGTGGGAAACCCACGTATGGTGTTCCCCATAGTTTTCTTTGACAAAAAAACTACTTTTTCGACAGCCTAAAGCGGCGGTTTATTGAACACCGCTTTTTATTTTTCATCGCCAAGAAATTTTACGCCGATTCTCATTCTGTATGAGAATATTATCGTAAATTCGTCTTTGCCGAACGTTTTGCAGGTGAGTTCTTTAAATTTTTCAACATCTTTCTCTATAAGAGTAGGCTCTTTTTTGATAACGGCTTGCAGACTGCCTTGGCTTAACGTAAGCTTTACAAGTCTTTCGGAAGTGCATTTTTCTTCGTTGGAGAAAACTATTTCGCGCGCAAAAGCGAATTTTCCGCTTTTAATTATATTTGATAAATGATTGTTCTTGTTATACCTTACAAAACTGTCCCTTATATCCGGCGTTGATTCTTCCAGTTCATGTACCTTTTGAAAAAGCTCCGTATAGGCTTTTTCAATCCGCCAGTCGAAAACCGGCGGCCAATCGCAGTCAACCGTCGCGAAAACTCCGCCGTCAGCAAGTATACGGCTTACCTCGCCGAGTGTTGAAAACGGTTCCATCCAATGAAACGACTGCGAGCATACGACCGCGTCGGCAATAGAATCGGGAAGCGGAATATCATGTGAATAGCCTTTTATAAAAGTAAGATTTTGCGCCGCTTTTTCCTCGGCTTTCGCTCTCATATCGTCGCTCGGTTCAACGCCTATAATTTTTTCCGCTTTGCCGAGCCATATAAGCGATGAAAGCCCTGTTCCGCAGCCGAGGTCAACAACTGTTCCTATGCTGTGTCCGAGATATTTTTTTATAATTTCTACGGGAAATTCAGGCATACGGGGACGGGCGGAATCGTATGTGTCCGCAAAGCCTTTGAACCTGTCCGCATTTTTTACTTCTTTCATGTCCATATTATTGTTCTCTCCTTAATTTTCACTGCTTTTTCTTTTTCTTATATACAAATACCTCTGCGGCGCATACTGCGGCGGCGGCAATAACGCATAACAGTATGCGTAAAGGAGTTACAGTCATTCCGGCGGTTCCGTTTTTTAGGCTTTCGTAATTATTGTTAATATCGTCGTATGCTTTTTGCAGTTCGTAAACGGCTGTGCTTAAATCGCTTTTTGAACTGCTTTTATCGAAGAGAAGGCTTTCAGCGAAAGCGGCCGCGTTATTGTATGCCAGCTTGTAATCAAGATATTTATCGCTTTTTAAATCGGGAAGACGCCAATTTGTTACAAGTTTTTGGTATTCTGCCGAAAGAACGCCGCGCTTTTCTTCACAATCGCTTATATAACTCTTCAATTCGGGAACATAATCCGTAATGATTATGCTGTAGCCGCGCGATATAAGGTCGTCCCACCAGACTTCGGTATCCTCCCTTATTGTACCGCAAAGTTCGCTTACGGCTGTATTTGCGGCCATTCTGATTTTACCCTCGGCTTTTCCGAAAACGGTTTTCCCGAACACAACGCCCGACGGCACCTTTGACGCAAGATAAACGCTTTCCGCGCCGACTTCGGCTGAACCGTTTACATAAGCTGTAGCGCCGAATATAACATTTCCTTTAAAATAAGTCATTGTCATCGGCTCTTTTTCAAGCTGCATTTTCCATTCCTTTATTTCGGACGCTTTTATGTTTCCCGTAAGAAAAATTACCGAATCGAGCATACCGTATTTTTCAGCGAGCGCGTATATATCGTCTCTCAGCGACCAATCGGCGTCGAGAAGATAAAGACAGCTTTCCTTGTTTTCAAATACCTGCTCGAGCGAGGGGATTTTTAAATCTGTTTTTTCGGCATTGGAACCGCCCTCACCGCTTAAAAGGGTGTATTTCGACAGTTCGTCAAATGTCGTTTCCGAAACGAGCTTGTCCTCTCCGCAGGTTCTTTTTATATTATCGTCCTCCATAAGTATAAGTACGCCGTCGGCAGTTTTCTTTATATCCGCTTCAATAATATCCGCGCCTGCCTTTACCGCGTCCCTTATGGATTCAAGAGAGTTCTCCGCCGAGTTTCTCCAATATCCCTTTCTTGCCGCGCAGAGCGTCTTTCCGTACGGGTCCATGTATATTTCCGAAAGTGACTTTTTTTCGTTTGCGTTTTCGGCTTCTCTTGCCGAATCGGTCGGAGCCGACAGTCTTTCGTTTCCCGCGAAGGAAGCGACCGTATATAAATTGAGTAAAATCACCGTCGCGAGAATAAAGCAAAATATTTTTCTGAAAACTTTCATTAGCTTCACCTTGTTGATATATTACAAATCATTTTACCATACAATATGAAGTTAGACAAGTAAAAAACGAAATAAATTCCTTTAAATGTAAAAAAAATATAGACATTGCCGTAGGACTTGTGTATAATAATGAACGATTGCATCTTGCGGTTCGCAATGTGAAATTTATTCTTAAAGGAGTTTAATATTTATATGACGGATAAAAATAACGCGGCAAAAACGCCGCCCATGGGCTGGAACAGCTGGGACTGCTACGGCGCGGGAGTTACCGAAAAGACTCTGTTGGAGAATGCCGAATATATGCGCGACAATTTAAAGGAATACGGCTGGCAGTACATCGTATGCGATATACAGTGGTACGAGCCTACTGCGGATTCGACGAGGTATCATAAATTTGCCGATTTGTGCATGGACGAATATTCACGTCTTATACCCGCCGAAAACAGGTTCCCGTCATCGTCGGGCGGCAGGGGTTTTTCCGTAATCGCAGAAAAAATCCACTCCATGGGACTTAAATTCGGTATACATATTATGAGAGGAATACCGCGTCAGGCTGTTCATTCGAATACTGAAATCATGTGCGAGGGAGTTACAGCGAGAGATATCGCCGCGCCTTATTCAATCTGCGCGTGGAATACCGATATGTACGGAATCGACGCGAGCGTAAGAGGCGCGCAGGAATATTACGATTCTGTTTTTAAAATGTACGCCGAATGGGGAGTCGATTTCGTCAAGGTAGACGATATATGCAACACCGAATTCAGACCCGATAATCCGTACTCCGCAAAAAGTGAAATCGAAATGATTCGCAGAGCGATTGATAATTGCGGCAGAGAGATGGTTCTGAGCTTATCCCCCGGACCCGCGACGATAGAAAACGGTCATCACCTCTCCGAGAACGCCAATATGTGGCGGCTTACGGGCGATTTTTGGGATAACAGAGAAAAGCTTAACGATATGTTCCGCCGCTGTGAAATATGGTATAAATACGTAGGTGAGGGGTGCTGGCCGGACTGCGATATGCTTCCGTTCGGTCATCTTAACGTAAACGCCTCTGACGAGCGCTATACAAGATTTACAAAAGAAGATATGATAACGGTTATGACTTTGTGGTCTGTTTTTCGTTCTCCGCTGATTTTCGGCGGAAATATGCCCGATAACGACGAGTTCACTCTTTCTCTTCTTACCAACAGGGAAATTATAGATATAAACCAACATTCGAACGGCAACCGACCTCTTATATGTGAAAAAGACAGAGCGGTTTGGGCGTGTGAGGATAAAAACGGAGACAAGGTTATCGCCTTTTTTAATCTTACCGATTCCGTTATGGAATTTACTCTGCCCGACGGTTTTACCGATAAAAATAAATTTACCGCAACAGATTTGTGGACAAAGGAGTCGTTATTGTCTGATATTAATAATTTCAAATGCGAAATTAAGGGAAATTCGGCAGGAATATACAAAATAAGCTAAAACATTTGTTCTCTTGGTCAATATGCCTTAAAACATTGTTTAAATATTGTTTATATTTTTTGTTAGCAATATGTTGACAATATAATGAAAATTTTGTAAAATAGTTCTGCAAGTGCCTTAGGACTTGTTTTATTTTATGAAAGGGGCAACCTAACAATGAAAAAAGCAGTATCAATCCTGTTGGCAGTCCTTATGTGTTTCTCGGTACTCCCGATAGCCGTTTTCGCGGAAGACGCGGCGAATGAAGAAACTGAGATTGAAGCTACCGCCGAAGAAACGGTAAACGCGTGGGAAGCCAACTATGCTATTCTCCTCGATACTCTTATGAACGGCGAAAATTATGCCCATTATAAGTATGTCGTTGATAACAGCAAGAAAATCCAGCAGACTATGGACGTTTACACGGCGTTCGGTCTGTACGACAACGCATGGAAAAACTACTTCACACAGGAAGCTAATGTTGACACCTGCAAAAAAATTCTTATGGCTATGATAGAGGAATATTCGTATGAGATGGGCTTCAGCTATGTTGATGCCATTATCGACGGCCTTAAAGTAGCTAAGGATGCGGGTGAGTTCGTTGAAAAGCTCAACGGTTACGTTGAAAAATATTCCGACGTACTCAATTTCGTTGAAAGCCAGGAATGGAGCACCGTTTTCGGCGTAGTCAACACTCTTATTAAGCTCGGTAACGCATGGCAGGATATCAGAGCGGGCCTTATTGAAGCTTACTCTCAAATCATGTCGGTTCAGCTTGCAAATGGTTATTATATTGAGATGCTTCAGTATGTTGCCGACAATACAAGCTATAAGCCTATGCAGACCGCAGCTCTCGCTCTTATTAAAGAGGCTACCACGGCTGTTGAAGAACAGATAGCGTTCTTCCTTCAGGAAGCGACACAGGATTTGCAGAATCAGGGCATCAACGCACTCCTTGACCTCGCTGTAAATTCAAACGTTTATACCGCTACAGCCAAGAGCGTATGGAATGTTTCCGCAAGCGTAGCCGATGTTCTTTGGAACACAAGCGACCAGTATTCTCTCTTTGATTCTCTCGTAGCTTCTTACTATGCCGAGACAGCTATAAACGATTACGCTGCCGCAGCATATGACGATACGGCTGAAAATTACGACCCTGCCCGTACAATGTTTGCTACCTATGCTCTTATTTCCGTAAGAACTTTCGGTGAAAATTCGCTTTATAACCTTCTTGACGCTCAGTCGGGCGGCTTTATAAACAAAATCAAGTCCAAGGTCTATAATACTTCATGCACAGAATATACGGCGAATATCGCGGCTCTTTCTCTCATGAACAGTGCTCTTTTCGAGACAAAGCCAGCCAATATGCTCCCCGTTGAGGCTGTTGCATATGTATACTGCCCCGTAAATGTACTTGTATATGACGGCGATGCGTTCCTGTTTAGTGTTCTTGACAATACCGAGGCTGACACCGCTTCCGCGTACGGTATCGGGAAAGGCGCTTATTGCGAATACAACAAGGAATATATTAAGGTACTTTTCCTTAAAGATGCCGATTACACAATCGTTATGAACGCGACCGATGACGGATATGTAACGTTCGTAAAGGAAATTATGGAAAACGGCGTTGTAAATGATTATTCATTTACAGAGCAGCCTGTTACTCCCAACACTAAGATAACTATAAACGGTACGTCTTATGTTGTAGAAGATTCCGATACGTCCGTAACTCTCCAGCTTAACGATGAGTTTGTACAGCCCCAGGGTAAGGAAGTTACTTGGAAAACAGTAACCGAGGCTACTAAGGATGTAGTTAAGGAAGAAACAAATAACTTCTTTGCTAAGATAAAGGCATTCTTTGAGAACCTTTTCGCAAAGCTTAAAGAGATTTTCACAATCAAGAAAAAATAAAATAAGCTTTCTGTAAAAGAGAACTGTAAAATTACCGATAAAAACTGTTGTCACGGCAAAAACTGTGACGGCAGTTTTTTTGAGTTTTGGTTCTTTGTCAATAGTTGGGGTAATAAAAGGAAAAGTCAAGATCAATCAAATGAGTTAAACGGTAGTTTGTTGTCGTTTGAAAGATTGATGAGAAAAAATATGGGCTCTATAATAAATGTTGGGGTAAACCAAATAGAGCTTACGAAAAAATAAAGAAAAAAGTAGAGCATATTTGGCGAAAATCCGTTAAAATGGAAAAGTCAAACAACCATTACGGAAAGGAATACAAATATGCTCTACAACAATTTTACAGAAGAACTGCTCGGATTGTAAGGGGTAAAAATAATAAATATTGAAAATAACGGCTCTATAATAAATGTTGGGGTAAACCAAATAGAGCTTACGAAAAAATAAAGAAAAAAGTAGAGCATATTTGGCAA
>CANRNI010000032.1 GCA_947631945.1 uncultured Clostridia bacterium | reverse complement strand
TGGGAGCGAAGCTTGAAAAAGAATTGTGTGAGGCAACGGTAACAGAGCACAGACTTGGCAAACAGGTCAAAAATATGCTGCAAGTGAGGTAAAAAACAATGCGTGAGATTTTATTCAGAGGCAAACGGATAGACAACGGCGAATGGGTAGAGGGCAATTTATTTATACCAGATTCGGACAGTAGACCTATTCAGATATTATGTGGCACCGATATTGTGCGAATAGCTTGTGAAATAGACACCGAAACCGTCGGACAATATACGGGTTTGACCGACAAAAACGGAAAGAAGGTTTTCGAGGGAGATATTGTCAGGAATAAGAACACAAATTACGTTGTTAAATATTTCGATCAATTTATGAAATTTGCGCCGACAAATGACAAATGCGTGTTCACGGTGTTTTCTATTTACAGATCGGAAGTTATAGGCAACGTTTACGATAATCCCGAATTGTTAAAGGAGAATGAAAATGCCTAAAATAAAACCAATTTTATTCAACACCGAAATGGTAAAAGCGATTCTTGACGGGCGCAAGACGGTGACGCGGCGGGTCTGTAAAATTACCGTCAACGGCGGGGTTTCTGTTTCTCACAATTTTTGCGAAACGTGTTGTTATCCCGAAGTAAACAAGGACGGCATATGCGCAAATTTTTTCAACGCCGATAATATTTATGTCGGCGCGGCAAAGCCGCCCTGTCAGCCAGGCGATATTCTGTATGTGCGGGAAACATGGAATTACGGATATTTTGATAGCTCAGACGAAGAACTTTGTAACGCAACGTGGTTTGAGGCAATGCCTATAGACTATGACGGGGTCATAATTAATTGCCATTATGTGTATAGAGCGGATTATACGGAGAAAGAGCAATCCGAAATGGGCGTAGAACACGATGACGGCAGCTATAGAATGGACTGGCGTCCCTCAATACATATGCCGAAAGAAGCCGCCCGTATCTTTCTGCGTGTGACGAATGTGCGGGTGGAGCGGTTACAGGATATTGATGAAGGACAAGCCCGGAAAGAAGGTTTTTTGAATGATATTGACTTCATTAACGGAACCGGTAAAAGCGCAGCTAAACATTTTGCTGACTTATGGGACAGCACCGTAAACCCCGACGACAAATACGGCTGGATTGCCAATCCGTGGGTATGGGTAATCGAATTTGAGAGAATCAATAGGGAGGATATATAAAATGCCTGATATAGAATTAAAACCTTGTCCGTTTTGCGGCGGAGAAGCGGTTATAAATGAAATTCCACCACATAAACACACATTCGTCAATATGCCTGATTGTGAAGGATTTACTTATATCGAATGTACAGGGTGTGGGTGCACGGTCGCAGCAGATACAACACAACAAGCTATTGAATCATGGAACAGGAGGACTAATGATGATTTGTAAAGATTGTTTGCATAACGATGTGTGTAAATTTGCGAATGCAAAAGTAAAAGATATTGAGAGCAATTTGGCTTTTTCCAATTGCAAGGATTTCATTGACAAGAACAATTCCGAAAAATGCGGTGATTGGATTAGTGTAAAAGAGAGATTGCCGACTGAATATGGTCTGTATTTAGTAAATTTACATCAAGTAAATGACAAAACCGGAGACCTCGGAAATTGCGTGATAGAAGCCGCATATCATCCGTGCGAATTGTTTTCAATTTCCGGAGACATTGGTTGGCAACTATTGAACGAATTTTACAACTTAACAGATGATTTGCGCGAATATATAACACACTGGATGCCGTGGCCAGAACCACCGAAAGGAGAAGAATAATTTTATGATTTGGGAGAAATCAAATCGTGCAGACAAAAGGGCACGAGAAATAGCCGACAGACATTACAATAGGCAAAAGCCCGGAACGCCTCAATTTGTGCCACCAGGACGATGTTGTGTTTTTTACGCAGAAAATGAAAAGGGAAGAGCTTTTTGGGTAACCTCCTATCCATATGCAAAATATGTAAAGCACCAATGGGCTGGTGCGTGGATATGCTCGGCATTTCGTAATGAAGGCGCGGGAATCGCATCGGAAATGATACGAGATGCAGTGGCGGCAACCCGCTATTGCTTAGGAGAACCGCCAGAGCTCGGAATGATAACCTTTATCGACGCGAAAAAGGTTAGACCGACAATGGTACATGGACAAAAAACATGGGGACATACATACGAAAAAGCAGGGTTTAAGTATGTAGGAAATACAAAGGGTGGTCTTCTCGCTTTTCAACTCTTGCCGGAAAATATGCCGCTGCCTGAGCCGCCGAAAGGAGATTGAAAATTATGGCAACAGTGAAGATAGAGAAGCCTGAAATTGTTACGATTGAATACAGACAGGAAGAATCCGATGAAGATTATGGTTCCTGTTTATGGGCGAGATTTAATTTTGATATTGAAAATTATGATTTGACTATTTTGTCCGACCGTGGTGAATATGGGCATGGTTGGATTCCTACACCTAATACCGAATCATTCTTGCTTCTTATGTCGAGATTAAACGATGAATATCTATTAGAAAAGATATCCGATAGAACGGTTGTTGACTGCGAAGCAACGTTTACAAATGTCAAAGAATATATTTCAAATGTTCTTGACGGTGAAAAACCTGATTTTGATTTAGAAGATTTCGAAAATGCATGTTATTACGCATCTGTGAATGAAGTATATACTGCATTGGAAGATGTGTTTAAGTTTACAAATGCGAACAATGATTATGCTGATAGTCAGGCATTGTATGAATGTGTTGTAACAACATTTCCATACAATGTACAAAAAATCGTTCAGGTTTTTACGGATTTCATACAGCCGAAAATAAGAGAACTGCTAAAGAACGGTAAAAATATATCTTCGTCTGAGCCGCCGAAAGGAGATTGAAAATGTCAGGTAAAATTATCGACCTTATTCAGATTGAACCTCCTGATTGCGGTTGTTGTGAAGAAAAATCAAAAAGAGTGACAGGAAAGACTTTTGATACTGAAGGACCCGGAAAGGTTGGCGTTATTTATGATTGCGAAAATGAGCATTGTAAAAAACGAAAACAAGCAATAGAACTGTTTCATCTGAGAGTTCTTGGACTTCTTGGACTACTCTGAATCAAGGACAAAGGAAGCGCATGAATCAAATGAATAATAAAATTATCGACCTTACAGAAATTAAAGCTCTTACAGAAATTGAAGCTCTTACAGAAATTGAAGCTCCTGACTGCTCAGAATGTAAAGAAAAATCAAAACGCGTGAAAAGTAAGATTTTTATTAATGGCAAAGATTTTAGAGAAATCAGCGTTATTTATGATTGCGACAACAATTATTGCAAAAGGCAAAAAGAGGCAATAGAACTTATTCAGATAAATAAGGAGTGCGATGTACTTGAGTAACAAAATTATCGCCGTCGATTTTGACGGTACGCTGTGTACAAAGAGGAAAATGGAATGAACATCAAAAAATTCGGCACAGGATATGTTTGCTTATTTAACAAATGTCCGTACAAGCAATACATAAACGGTAAAATATGGCTTTGTCCTTTTAAGGGCTGCATTTACGGTACGATAAACGGCATTAAACTTTACAAAAAAGCAAAAACGGGAGTGAATATATGACAGCAAAAGAATTAAAAAACTATCCTTACATAATTGAAGCTATAAAACGATATGAAAGAGAACTCGCTGAATTGTGGGATAATTCGGTCGGTAGCCTTACACCTGATATGTCAGGAATGCCGCATTCTCCCAGCTTTTCTGTAAGTAAAGTAGAAAGTGGATATGAAAACAATGAAAAATATATCACTGAGATAACAAAACGTCTTAACACATACCGTAGTCGCAAAGCTCGTATTGATCAATTTTTTGAAAATATTACTAATGAACGAACATATCAAATTTTCGAATTGAGATTTAAAAAGCAATTGACATGGGAACAAGTTGCTGCGAAATGCGGTGGAGAAACATCAAGTGAGTCGGTAAGAAAAGTTTGTGATAGATATTTAAAAAAATCTAAATATTTTTAGAAAATGTCCACTATGTCCGTTTTTTATATGTTAAAATAGTATTGTAAAATTCTATCTGAAAACGTCACTCGCCCGTGACGTTTTCCATATTGTATGAAAATATAATTTCAGCAAGGAGGTTCTTTTTTAATATTACGTTTTGCCCCTTCCCCGTAATGAAAAAAATTATAGGGAGGATTTTTTATGTATGGAATAATAGTACTTACTATTTATTCAATTTTAATGTTAACTGTTACTTTACTTTTTACTAAAAAAGCCAACAGTGAGAATTACTTTCATGTAGCAGATAGAAATATAAATGGATTTGCTTCTGCGTTAAGCGTTGCTGCAACTTGGATATGGGCGCCTTCATTATTTACAGCTTCAGAAAAAGCATATTTAAATGGCACACCTGGATTGTTTTGGTTTTTATTTCCAAATGTATTGTGTTTAATACTTTTTATCCCTTTTGCTAAAAAAATAAGAAATGAATTACCTAACGGAATAACGCTATCAGGTTATATGCAAGAAAAATATAGCTCTAAAAGATTAAAAAATCTTTATCATTTTCAACTTAGTAGTCTAGCTATACTATCAACATCTGTTCAACTTCTTGCAGGTGCTAAAATACTTAGTTTAGTGACCAATATTCCATTTTTTATACTAACAGTACTTCTTGCTTTTATAGCTTTTTCGTATGCCCAATTTTCAGGAATAAAAGCTTCTGTAATAACTGACGTTATTCAAATGATTACAATTCTTGCAGTCAGTCTATTAATTATAGCACTTTTAATCAAAAAAAGTGATGACATAAGTGTCATTTTTGATGGCATGGGTGGAATATCCGGTAATTTCAAACATCTTTTTGATAAATCGGGATTTGAAGTCTTCTTATCATTTGGCTTACCGACCGCAATAGGGCTTCTTTCTGGACCATTCGGAGATCAAAGTTTTTGGCAAAGAGCCTTTTCTGTAAAACAAAATAAAATTGGAAAATCCTTTTTTGCTGGAGCATTAATTTTTGGAATTGTGCCATTGTTAATGGGATGTATTGGTTACATTGCTGCTGGTATTAAATTCATTGCTATTGATAGTAGTCTTGTAAATTTTGAATTAATTAAGTTTATTTTGCCAAAATGGAGTATTGCTCCTTTTATATTTATGTTGATTTCAGGCTTGCTTTCAACTGTTGATTCGAATCTTTGCTCAGTAGCATCGCTGACAACAGATATAAAAAAATCTGATAAAAGAGACAACAATATTAAGATTTCAAAAGTAGCAATGCTTACGATGCTATTACTGTCTGTAATAATTGCTAATATTCCAAAACTCACTGTTACACATTTATTCTTGTTCTATGGCACATTACGTGCGTCAACACTATTGCCAACGATATTGACATTAAAAAATGTCAAGCTAACAGAAAAAGGAGTCCTTTTCGGCATAATCTGTTCTCTTATCATTGGTCTGCCAATTTTTGCATATGGAAACGCCATAAACAATGCATTATTAAAATCAATTGGCAGTTTGTTTACGGTTTGTATTTCTGGAATTGTTGCACTCATTTTTAAGAAAGTTGAGGTGTGGCATTATGAATAAAAGTATGCAAACTGAGAAAAAACAACTTTCGCTACTCATTCCGCCGAAAAAAAACGTTCGCATTCATTCTCAAAAACAAATAGCTGAATTTATTCGCAGTATACAAATGTTTGGACAAATCAGACCTATTGTTATAGATGAAGCAAACGTAATCCTTTGCGGAAATGGTCTTTACGAAGCAATGCTTAAAATGGGACAAAAAGAAGCCGATGTTTTAATAATGCAAAATCTTTCTGATAATCAAAAGAAAAAACTTATGATTGCAGATAACAAAATATACGGTCTCGGTATTGACAATCTTGAATCTCTCAATTCTTATTTTTATGAATTAAAAGATGATCTTGATATTCCAGGTTTTGACGAAGATATATTAAAATCTATGATTGAAGAGGCAGATGAAATAACTTCAAGAATTTCTGATTATGGCATCATTCCTGATGAAGTAATTGCAGACATGAAAAAAAATGCGGAAAACCGTACTGATAGTATCAATAATTCTCATGAAAGACAGAATGATAACCGAGCAATAGCAGAATCTGAAAAAAAAAGATCTAATGAAAACGCTATATGCGTCAACTCGGATAATTATATTTTGTGTCCGAATTGCGGTGAAAAAATATGGCTGTAATACGTAAACAATCCAATTTAAGCGTTATTGAAGCAACTAAACAAAGAATCATAAATGCTTTTAGTAATGGAGTAAAAGTATATTTTTCTTTTTCAGGTGGAAAAGACAGTTTATGTATTGCCCAAATCATGGTTGATTTGATAAATGAAAGACAGATTAATTCTGCACAACTTACAGTAATGTTTATTGATGAAGAAGCAATATTTCCATGCATTGAAAAATGTGTAAGGGAATGGCGTAAAAAATTTCTTCTTTTAGGAGCCTCCTTTGACTGGTATTGCGTTGAGATCAGACACTTTAATTGTTTTAATGAACTGGCAAATGACGAATCCTTTATTTGTTGGGATAGAGAAAAAAGCGATGTATGGATAAGAAGACCTCCGAATTTTGCAATAAAAAATCATAGTCTTTTAAAAGCACGTAAAGATACGTATCAAGATTTTCTACCAAGGATTTGTAAAGACGGAATAATGATGGTTGGCGTAAGAGCCGCTGAATCAATTCAGCGGCTTATATATATGTCAAAAATGAATATACAAGGTAATCATATTTCAGACAGGAAACAAATTTTTCCTATCTATGATTGGAAAGATTGTGATGTTTGGTTATATTTGCAGAGAACTAAGGTTGAAATTCCAGATATTTATTTATACTTGTATCAATCAGGAAGTTCAAAGAAACAATTACGAGTCTCTCAATTTTTTTCAATAGACACGGCTTGCAGTCTTGTACGAATGAACGAGTATTATCCTAATTTGATGGAAAGTATTATAAAAAGAGAACCTAATGCATATCTCGCTGCGTTATATTGGGATAGTGAAATGTTTGGTCGTAGTACTATAAAAAGAAAAAAACAGGAAGGTGATATAAAAAAAGATTATAAAAATCTGCTTATCAAAATGCTTTCAAATATCAATGCATTTTTTACAACTCCGCACAAAAGAAAAGTTGCACAATCATATAGAAACTTTTTTATAAGTGTGAGTGCAATCGTTTCCGAAAAAGATTGCAAAAAAATTTATGAAGGATTAATTTCAGGTGATCCAAAGAGCAGAACATTAAGAGCCTTATATCAACAAGTTTATGGTTCTTATATAAATAATGCAAAGAAAGAAGTGAATTAGTATGAGAAATATGAAGAAAGGAACGATACAGTATACAAAGTACTTAAATCTTCAAGTATTTTGTGTGACATATGTATCACACAAAGATTGATATGAATGAAAAGTTATTTGCTCCTTTAGAAACGCTTAAGTGGGTTGATAGAAATTTATTGAAACCAAACAACTATAATCCTAACAAAGTATCAAAAGAAAATTTAAAACTTCTCATACAGTCAATTGAAACTAACGGTTGGACGTTACCAATAGTTGTAAAGCCTGACATGACCATTATTGATGGCTTTCATCGCTGGACGGTTGCTGGACAAGAACCTTTAAAATCACAGCTCGATGGCAAGGTTCCGATTGTTGTAGTTAAACATAAAGACCTAAGTGAAGACATTTATGGTACTGTAACACATAACCGAGCAAGAGGTACACATTTGCTTGAACCAATGAAAGCGATTGTTAAACAATTGCTTTCCGAGGGAAAAACTGTTGACGAAATTTGCAAACAGCTCGGCATGAAGCATGAAGAAGTATTTAGACTATCAGATTTTTCAAGAGATGATTTTCTTAGGATAATGACAAAGGGTGTAAATGAATTCAGCCGTGCTGAGTATTATACGAATTTATAAAAAATACGAAACAACTTAATTGGAGGTGGTGTATATGTAGTGAGTACAAGAGATGAAGCAAAAAAAGACTGGAAATGCGGAATGAAATATAAAGAAATTGCGGAGAAATATAGCGTTCCTGTAAACACTGTGAAATCTTGGGCTTCAAGATATTGGAAAAATGAAAAGGTTGCAACCAAAAAGCAAAAAAAGTTGCAACCTTTAAATAAAAAATTGCAACCGATATGTGCACCGATGGATAATAAAAATGACATATGCAATAAAGGCGGCGCACCAAAAGGAAATGCAAACGCATTAAAACACGGGGCATATTCAATACCCAAGTGGGATTTTATAGATGATGTTGAAAAAACGTTTGCATCAGAAATTTCGACAGACGAGGAGTCTCTCCTTATTGAACAAATACAGCTTTTTTCAATTCGAGAACGTCGTATAATGATTGCAATCAATAAATATAAAAATTCATCAGAACCCGTAACTATTGATTATTCTATTCGTACAGACCACAAACGAGCCTTTTCAAATCAGAATGAGCAAGAATTGTATGAAAAATTACAGAAAGAAAAAATTGAAAATGGCGAAATTCTTCCGGGAAAAGCATATTCTATTCAAACATCTACAACAAACAAAGATAATATCGTTGCGCGACTTGAAAGCGAATTAACAAGTGTACAATCTAAAAAGACAAAAGCTATTGAAGCACTGATTCGCTTAAGACAATATACAGAAAGTTCAAACAATAATGAAGTCGTAAATGAGTGGGTCGCAGCCGTCATGGAAATGAGAAAAAATGAAAAGTGAGATAAACCTTTTTTCTGATTTTATAAACAACAGTATTCCTATGTGGAAAAATGATCCGGTTTTATTCATGCGTGAAGTTCTTTTGTTTGAACCTGACGATTGGCAAATCAATGTAGCTTATGATGTGAGAGATTATCCGAGAGTAGCGGTAAAATCAGGGCAAGGCGTTGGAAAAACAGGTGAAGAAGCCGCATTGTTGCTTTGGTTTTTATGCTGTTTTCCATATGCCCGTGTTGTTGCTACCGCTCCGACACGCCGACAACTTAATGATGTTCTTTGGTCTGAAATTGATAAATGGATGAACAAATCCCCTATTTTAAAAATGGTTTTAAGATGGACTAAAACATATGTTTATATGCAGGGAAATGAAAAAAGATGGTTTGCGACTGCAAGGACAGCAACAAAGCCTGAAAATATGCAGGGTTTTCATGAAGATAATATGCTGTTTATTGTTGACGAAGCATCAGGCATATCCGATGCAATAATGGAAGCTATTCGAGGAACGCTTTCCGGTGCAAACAATAAGTTGCTGCTTATGGGGAATCCCACTAAATCAAACGGCAGCTTTTATGATGCGTTTACATCGGAAAGAGGAATGTTCAAATGTTATACAATAAATTCCGAAAACAGTTTCCGAACAAATAAAGAAAATATCGAAGCTCTGAAAAAGAAGTACGGTACAGACAGCAATGTTGTCAGAGTACGCGTTTATGGCGAATTTCCGCTTGCCGAGGACGATGTTTTTATTCCTATACAATTAGCCGAGCAAGGTAAAAATATTGAACTTGATGAAAACCGATATATCAACAGAATATCTTTCGGCGTTGATGTCGCCCGATACGGAAATGATGAAACAGTTATAGCCCGTAACATTGCGGGAGTAATAAAGTTGGTTCATATATTCAAAGGTCAAAGTCTTATGACAACCGCAGGTAAAATTGTTTACTTATATAAAAAAACTATAAACGAATATCCGACTTACAAAGGAAAAATTTATGTAAATATAGATGATGTGGGCTTGGGCGGCGGTGTTACCGACAGATTGTCGGAGTTAATTTCGGAAGAAAATCTATACAGAATGTCAATAGTCCCTGTAAATGCATCCGCAAGAGTGCCGGACATAATGATAGAAGATGCAAATTCGAAAATAAAGGCTTGCGATAAATACGATAATCTTACAACTTATATGTGGGGAATTGTACGGGATTTATTGACGAATAAAGAAATTGCAATAGAAAATGATGATGATTTGATAGCGCAGCTCTCATGCAGAAAATACACTTTAACAAGCAGAGGAAAAATGCTGCTTGAAAGCAAAGATGATATGAAAAAGCGAGGATTGTGTTCACCCGACAGAGCAGATGCCGTCGCGCTATCCGTTTATACGAAAGACAGAACTTATTTCGGAAATATTCCTGCAAATGAAAACCTTGCTAAAGAAAGTTACTGGAAGTGATAAACATATGTCCAAGAATAATGAAGTCGGTCGCGTAGGACAAAGGCGATACGGCGGAGTTTTTTATGAAGAGTTTTTACATGAATTACGAGGACATAAAGGAATAAAAGTCTATCGTGAAATGAGCGATAATGACGATATTATAGGCGCGTTTCTGTTTTCCATAAAAATGCTTGTAAGACAAGCCGATTGGAATATACAGCTTGCAGGTAACACGCAAAAAGATAAAGACGCGCAAGTATTTGTACAAAGCTGTATGCATGATATGCAGGAAACGTGGACAGACACTGTTTCCGAAATACTTTCTTTTCTCACTTATGGCTGGTCTGCCCATGAAATAGTATACAAACGCAGAAATGGGAGAAGCAGGGACGTTAGGTGTAACAGCAAATTTTCGGATAATTTGATTGGTTGGCAGAAGCTGCCTATACGAAGTCAGGATAGTTTATATCAATGAAAGTATGATATGAATGATAATTTGGAAGCAATGATACAGCGTCCCGCTCCCAATTATGAAACTATTGAAATTCCAATAAATAAATTGCTTTTATTCAGAACCGAGTCAAACAAAAACAATCCCGAAGGACGAAGCATTTTAAGAAACGCATATCGCGACTGGTACTTTAAGAAGCGGATACAGGAAATTGAAGGAATCGGCATAGAAAGAGATCTTGCCGGTTTTCCTGTTTTAACTGCGCCGGAAGGCATGGATATATGGAATCCATCGGATCCCGATATGGTTAGAAATTATGCGTCCGCCTTAAAAATCGTACAAGGATTAAGACGTGACAGTCTTGAGGGCATAGTTCTTCCTGCCGATTGGAAGCTGGAATTGTTAAGTTCCGAAAGCAAAAGGAACTTTGATACAAATCAGATTATTGAAAGATATGACGGCAGAATTGCTATGACTGTACTTGCTGACTTCATTGTCCTCGGACATCAAAATGTCGGTAGCTTTGCTTTGTCAAGCGATAAAACAAAATTGTTCGCTACCGCAATAGGCGCATATCTCAATATAATATGTGAAGTGTTTAACAGGAAAGCAATCCCCGATTTGATTGATATAAACGGAGAATATTTTAACGGAATAACAGATTATCCGCATCTTATACACGGCGATATTGAAGACGCGGATATTGAAGCACTCGCTAATTTTGTAAGTAAAACAATTTCTTGCGGAGCAATTATACCCGATGAACAGCTCGAAAAACATCTCAGAATGATTGCAAATCTTCCGGATAAAATTGACAACTGGACAACAACTCGGGCTCAAAATCAAAGCAAAGTTCGTCCCGAAGAAAATCAGGAAGATATTGACGACGATGATGATGAAAAAAAAGCGACTGCCGCCAAAAAGACTCTCGGGAGAAGCGAATAACAATATGAACATCGTAAGAGATATATTCATAAAAAAAGCGAGTAATGCTCAACTGCTTGCAAGGCTCAATTTGCTTATAAACAGTTCTGTCCCTGCGCTTGCAAAACTTCTTGTAAGAAACTGGCAGAATCAAGCGAACGCCATTACATACAAAGAGCTTCGGGAAATGATAGAAAGCGAAAATATCAATCCCGAAATTCTTTTTCAGTGGAAACAGGATTATTCTTTATTTGTTACTACAACGCTCCTTCCTGTTTGGGAAAACGCTATAAAACAGGCTTCGAATGAATATAAGGAAAGATATAAAGAATTTTATTTTGATTCAAATGATATAGGCGTAAGAGTTTGGAATGAGCAAAACGCGGCAAGGTTTGTAACAAATTGCACATCACAGCAAATTGATGCGCTTGCGGCCGTTGTAAGATGTGCGACGGAGCTTGACGGAATGAGTTCAACGGAACTTGCAAGGGTTATTCGTCCGATGATAGGGCTTAATAAACCTCAAGCGGAAGCGAATATGCGTTTTTATCAATCGCTTATAGGGAACGGTGTATCCGAAAAGAAAGCGCGTGAACAATCAATAAAGTATACGGAAAGACAGCAGCGTTACAGGGCACAGATGATAGCCCGAACAGAAATTGCCGCTTCATATAATGAGGGCAGAGATATTGCTGTTAAGCAGGCTCAGAAGCAAGGTTTTATGGGTAAATGTAGAAGAGTATGGATAACAGCAGATACAGAAAGAACCTGTGATTACTGCACTTCACTTGACGGTACAGACGTGGGAATGGATGAAGATTTCATTATGGAAATCGGCAAAAAAGTACCGAGAACCGTTAAGGTAAGATGTCCTCCTGCTCATCCGCATTGTATGTGTGTTTTGAATTACGAAGAAATAGAACCACCGATTTCAGTTAATGACAACTCTTATGAAACAGCCGCGATGGCAGATGTCGAAGAGGTTGATTGGAGTGGAACAAAACCAATACCACATACAAATGATGATTATTTGGAAATTGTTGAATATGCAAAAAATAAGGGTATTGGAATTTTCGATGTAAAAAGCTTTGATGGAGACTTAGATATTTTAAGAGAACAGCTTGATGTGTTACATAGTTTAAGAAACGATTATAATATAACATCACGGCTTGTTATTCGCTTTAGTTCTATGGAAAATGATATTGCTACGTTTGCTGAAACAAATTCATCAGGAACATGCATAACTTTTAATAAAATGGCATTAAGAAGCAGAGAAATCACCAACGCAATTTTAAATGCGGATAAATATCTGTCTTCTACCGACATCAAGGGAATTGCTGCGCATGAAATGGGACATATTATTTCTCGAAAATATGGAGAAAAAGGTATTGATATTGCAAAGCAAGTGTATTATAATATATATAATAAAGAAATATCTGATTTTGATATCGTCAGATATTTAAAACGAGAAGTATCTATATATTCTGTCATCATAAAAGAACGATATATGCAAAAACCATTTAATAAAAATTACTATAAAGAAGTCATTCCGGAACTGATAGCAAAGAATATGACCAATCCAAACGAGTTCACATCAGAATTTATAAAATTGCTTAAGGAGTTGTTTTTATGAGAAAATTAGATTTATATTGGATGTCTAATGATGAATGGATATACCAGAGGGAAAATGGAACATTCTCCTTAAAAGAATCTGCTCCTGAAAAAGCAAAAAAGAGTTACCAAAATTACATTGAACAAATAAAAAGCAATATTGAATAGATACTGTCCTGTGTCTGGACGGTATTTTTATAACACAAAAAGTGTCGTACTTTTTTCGGTACGGCGCTTTTTTATACCTAAAATACAAATCAGGAGGAAAACAAATATGCCGAAAGCCGCAGATTTTAAATCTGTTTTAAAAAACATGAAAAATGAAAATAAGAAATTCGGTATTTACAAGACCGATGATGAAAAAAGGCTTGTATTCGGTTGGGCAAGTGTTTCCATAAGAGCCGACGGTGAACAGATTCAGGATTCGCAGGATGATATTATCGACCCAACCGATCTTGAAGAAGCCGCATATGAATATGTCCTTAATTTCCGCGATTGCGGAGAGGAACATATACCTGACCTAAGAAAGAAAGCACGAATGATAGAAAGCTGTGTTTTCACAAAAGACAAGATGTCAGCTATCGGAATTCCTGAAAATACTATTCCCGAAGGATGGTGGATAGGTTTTAAGGTTGATGATGACGACGCTTGGGCAAAAGTTAAAAACGGTACATATCAAATGTTTTCTATCGAAGGAACAGCAACCAGACTTTCAGAAGAGGGAGGTGAATAGCTATGGGCAGGAGCAAGCTTAAAGACTTAAAGCTCGTAAGTGTTGACCTCGTTCAACGCGGAGCTAACCCCGATGCAAATATCTGCTTGTTTAAAAGCGCCGATAATTCGGGAGAAGATTTGCAGCAGGACAGATTTTATAAACGATTGCTTGATATGTTTAAAACAGCCTTTACGACATCAACAGAAGCTGAAGATAAGATTATAAAGGACGCCGTAACATTCAGTGATATAAAAAATGTTGAAGAAACCAGACGCTTGCTGTGGAATTATGTTGACGCGCTCGGCGAAAGCCTTAGAAGCATTACAGATGATAAAAGCATTGATTCAACAGCAAAATTAAAAATGTTTCAATCTTCGCTCAGTCAGTTTAACGATGTTATGACCGCTCTTATACCTTCTCTTTCAACAATCAATACGGCGGATACATCTATATCTGAACCTGTTACAGCGATAAAAACAACGGCAGACAAAACAGATAATTCAAGAAAAGGAGAATTGACAAAAATGAAATTTGACAAATCCAAATTAACAAAAGAAGAAGCGGCAGAGTTTGACAGACTTTGCAAGAAATGTGAAGCCGATCCGGAAGAAAATCCTCCCGGGGCAAAAAATCCCGCAGATAACCCGGTCGCAAAAGAAGTAACTCCAACTACACCCGCAGTAGGCACGGAGCCTGATATCAAGAAATCTGATGAACCCAATCCGGTTTTAAAGGCAGCTCTTGATGAGGTTGCCGAAATGAAAAAGACCATTGAGATGAACACCCTGAAGGACATCGCGAAAAAGTATGTGCTGCTCGGAAAAAGTGAAGATGATCTTGCAAAGACCCTTTACGCTCTCAAAAAGTCCGGTCAGGAAAACTACGATTCATATATCGCCATTCTTGATGAGAATCTGGAGATGGTTGAAAAAAGCGGTATATTCGGAGAAATCGGCAAAAGCTCGCACGGCGCAAACAGCAACAGTTCAGACAACATCGAAGCAAGAATACACGACATAGCAAAGGGGTATGTGGCTTCAGACCCAAATCTTAATTTTAATGATGCATTGGTAAAAGCGTGGGAAGCAAATCCAGACCTTCTTGCGGAATACGAAAAAGGAGGACATTAAATTATGTCAAAACAGTTTTTTGGTACATCTATTAATGAAAGTTCTACAATAAATATCAAATCAGCCGCAGACGTCGCGGATGTTCGCGGTAAAGCAATTAAATTTGATGAAAACGGCAATGCCGTCGTAGCCTCCACGGCAGGTGAAGTGATATTAGGTATCGCTCTTATTACAACAGGCGATCCTGACGGTAAAATCAATACCGGCGACGGTGTAGACATTCAAATTAAAGATTGCGGCATTGCAATTTCAGGCGGAACAATAACCGCAGGCGCGGCGCTTGCCGTTGATGCGAACGGCAAACTTGTAACCGCAACAGACGGTGATTTTGTTATAGGATATGCGCTCGCTTCGGCTGAAACCGATGATTTTGTAAGTATTCAAATATCAAAGAGCTTTAAGGCTTCAAAAGCGTAAATAATAAGGAGTGAAAAAAATGAATACATTAAATGCAGCAGCAATTCAGACAGAAATCGCAAAAGGTTCATTTCGTCCTCATATGTTTTTAACTAATATGAGCATGGCTTTTTTTCAGTCAGCCGACGCCTATGTGGCTAAATCGCTTTTCCCGATACTTCCCGTCGCGCTGTCAACGTCATCTTACTATGTGTTCTCCCGCGAGGATCTTGCAAGGGATAATGTAAAGAAAAAGCCGCAATTCGGAAAGGTCGCACCATTTCAGGTATCTAATACTACAGATACATACAGTGTTGAAGTCGAACAGATTATTATGGGAATTGACAGCATAAATCAGACCAACATAAACAGACTCAACATTCCCGGCGCAAGCGACCCGAGAAAATCTAAGGTAAAAACAATCGCCGAACAGATGAATATTCATCAGGATGTAATTTTTGCAGATAAATTCTTTAAGAGCGGCGTATGGTCAAACGAATGGGAAGGCGTTGACAATTCACCGACAGACAAAAAAACTCTTAAATTCGGCGATCCCAATTTTGAGCCTGTTAAATTTTTCGATGAAAGAAAAAGAGAAATGCTTGAAATAGGACGTCGCGAACCAAATAAATTAGGATTAGGTGTTGACGCGTATAATGCTCTTAAAGAGAACGGCGACTTGCTTGAAAGAGTAAAATACAGCGGTTCTTCGGCTAATCCGGCGAGAATCAATGAGCAGATTATTGCCGAATTGCTTGGACTTGAAAAAGTTGTGGTTTTCAAATCAACTTATAACAAAGCTAATTTCGGCGCAAAAGAAGAAATGAGCTTTATATGTGATCCTTCATGCGCACTTCTCTGCTACGCGACCGATACGCCTGCAATTGATGAGCCTTCCGCAGGATACACATTCACATGGGATATGCTCGGTGACGGCAACTATCTTCCGGTGCTTCAATATGACGGAGAAAACGGCACTCACAGCGAGTTTATTGAAGGTCTTATGGCTACAAGTCATAAAAAGACCTGTGATGAGCTTGGCATATTTTTTAAAGGCGTAGCTTGAGGAGTGGTCGGAATGTACACGGCGTTAAAACCATGTAAATTATGCGGAAATAAATATTTTATCGGCGATATTGTCAATGTTGACCTTTTAACAAAACAAGAAATTGAATCGCTTATAAAGAAGAAATATCTTGCTTACGGTTGCGATGAGAATACCAATGACAATACCGACGATAAAAGAACTCAAGAGCAAGGCATCACTGCCGTCCCTGTTATAAACAAGGACGGCAGTTCTACTGTTGAGTTGAGCAATGAAGAAATAGCAGAAGTGTTCACAGTTTTGCAGCTTTCCGACAGTAAAAAAGCAATGCAAATTGTTTCCGAAATAACAAATATAAATGAATTACTTTTGCTTAAAGAAACGGTTTGCAAAAAAGACGTAAAGACTTTCGTTATAAATCACTATAATGAGATTGCAAAGACACAAGGTTTCGGTGAGAGCCGATGAAATATACATATCATCCGGAGTATTGCGCGGATGGCGGACTGCACCAAATGCGTTTTGAACTCGGAGATACCGTGATAGAATCTTGCGGGGTATCGGCGGCTTTATGTGATGAAGAGTATGAGTCAATAATAAAATCCTGCAAAAGCTGGAAAGCCGCAAAGCTCAAATGTCTTGAAGCTATTATGATGAAGCTCTCATATGAAGTCGATACACAAGTTGATGGATTATCGTACGGACTTAATCAGAGAGCGGAAAGATGGCGAGCTATGTATAAGGATTTGAAAAAGGAGTTATCTTCAATTTCTGTTCCAAACGGACTTAACGGAATGCAGTCCCCTGTATGCGGTGAACATTATTTTCATACCAATATGCAAAGCAATGTAGGGAAGGAGTGAAATAGCAATGTTTCATTCCTTTTTGCGTCCGGGGCAGGGATTCCAATGCTTTGAAATATATTCGGCAGATACGTCCGTCACAGAAAACGGCAGACCTACACAGATTTCATATAATTCAAAAAGTCATTTGATTGGCATTCTCTCACAAGCAACACCCGAAGAAAAGCAGCAATGGAGTACTACAGAACACCCGATAACACACAAAATTGTTCAAAGGGGTAACTGCCGAATTGCGCATGAACAAGATATACTTAAGCTCGGAAGTCGCTATTTTTATATTCAACGAGAACCGAGAAATCCGGGCGACTTAAATCATTTTACAGTATATTTTTGTGAGGAAAGGAAGGGACTCAATGTCGAGCGGTAAAGCCTCTATAGAAATCGAAGGAGTTTGCAAAAATATCACAGATTCTGTTGCACGCGAGTTGAAAAGCAGAGGCGTTAGAGTTTCAAATAAGCTTATGAATGCAAAGAATCTTGTATTGCGCGGTTCACGTTCAGGACGTACCTATCGTGTTCCGGGAACAAGAAGGACTTATATAGCTTCCGCTTCCGGTGAACCTCCTGCTGTCAGAACCGGAACATACAGAAATTCTTGGCATCAAAAAACGTATTCCGAAGGAATCAATCAAAATTTTACCGTTCATTCTACAATCAAGAATGATGTTAAAACCGAAGCAGGAAATCATTACCTCGGCGATATTCTTGAAAACGGGACAGGAAAAATGGCTCCGAGACCGCATTTTGACAAAATCATTGAAAAGGCAAAGCCTCAAATAAAAAAAATATATGAAGAACCGTACACAAAATAGGGAGGAATATAAAAGTGCTTGAACAGGTTTTATATCGTCATATTAGCAGTGATGCACATTTAACGTCCTTGCTTTCTTCATACAGTAAAAAACCTGCCGTGTTTTTACAGATTGCGCCTAATGATACGGATAAGCATTGGGACAGCAATATGCACTATGCACAAGTAGTATTTGATATTGACACAAATACCGACGTCGCAAGAAAAACAGCCGGAACGCTAAGAGCCGATGTAATATGCAGCAATCAAAGCAAACAGCCGGAAGAAATCAATCATATTTTAAAAAATGCTATAGACGGTTATTTTTTCAGAAGCGGCGATGATGTTTTTGCTGCTGTTTGGGAACGCTCGGACGGATTTTCCAATGAACCCGATAATAAAATTTTCGGAAATGTTATGACTTTTTCTTTGCTTGCGTTTCCTCCTCAGATTACTTCCGAACCGGATCCCGTTGCTTTGATGAACGAAAAAACAGAACAACTATTTCCTTCTGCTGTGATTATAGGCAAACACGAAATCCCGGAGGTCATGAAACCGACAAATGAGAAACCTGCAGTCTACTGGAGCTTGATCGGTATTATGCCAAGTTCTGTACCGAGTACATATCATTGTACTTGGTATCAGAGTAATTTGCATTTGAGTGTTATGGCTCCGAACAGAGACGTGCGAAATTCTATCGTGAAAAAAATAACAGAAAATTTGGCGGCAGACGGCAGAGTTATGTTTTCGGACGGCGGTCAGTTTATTATACACAGATTAACAGTCAATACCGACGCCGATCCAATCAGAACAGGACAACTTACAGTTGAAGGCTCATACGGTATTTTACATGGATATCAAAAGAGTCCGTCGCTTAACAATTTGTATTTTTATTAAGGAGTTGAAAAAATGTCAACGACAAAAGCAAAAAATTCAGACGAAGCCGTAAATTCGGTAAAGGCTTCGCAAAGTCAACTTTCAGATTTTCAGAAAAGCGTTTTTTCATCCGATGAGTTTGCTTCTATGAGCGAAAAATTCGATACTACTCCGGACATTGTAAAAACAGCTCTTAGACTTGCGGGAGTAAACAGAACGACATTTTTTGAAGCTGAAAAAATCGTAAAGAAATTTAAAACTAAGGAGGTTATTTAATATGGCTGAATTTTATGCGGCAGGAGAAATTAAGCCGCGTCCGGGAATATATCAGAGGTATGTAAACAGGGGTTCTGTTATTACGCCGGGAGCAGAAACAGGTATTACAGCAATACCGATCAAAGCCTCTTGGGGTCCGTTGGGTAAAGTCACTGTACATGAAAAGGATACAAGCATAAAAAATACTTACGGTACGGGAGAAACAACAGACGCCGCTGTATCTCTTTTTGAGGGCGGCGCAAGAAAAGTTTTTTGCATAAGAATGGGCGAAAACGGCAAATGCTCATCCTTGGAACTCAAAAACAATGCCGAGGGTTCGGAAACTCTTGTTACCGTTACCGCAAAATATCCGGGAACCAGACCTCTGTCGGTACAGATAAGAAAAACATCCGCAGATACAACCGAAAAAGAAATAGTTATTTATGACGGAACATCTAAACTTGAAACATTTTCTTTTGATTGCGGACTCGGAGCTGATGAGGGAGGAAATCTGGTTGAGGCAGTATCTCAATCGGAATATATATCTGCTGCAAAAGCGGGCGATACTACAGATAAAACCCTTGCTATTGTAGGAATAACAGCTTTAACGGGCGGAAGTAATCCTGAAATAACGACCGAGAGCTATTCAAAAGCCTTGAATACCCTTGAAACATATGTGTTTAATTATATTGCCCTTGACAGCGTAAAGCCTGAACATCAAGCAATCCTTGTTTCATGGCTTGAACGTGTTTACGGCACAGGAAAACTCGTTATCGCCGTTCTCGGCGGCGACAACAGCGATAAAGACTTTGAGACGTTAAAAGCCGCCGCTGAATCATTTGATAATAAGCAGATAGTTTATTCGGGTATTTACGGCACAGACGCGAACGGCAATAAAGTCGATGGATATAGAATGGCAGCTCTTGTATGCGGAGCAATTGCGGGAACTGCTACAACGGAAAGTATCGTACACAAGACCGTCCCGGGCATTGCTGAAATAACACCGTTCACAAACAAGCAATATGAAACGGCAATAAATTCGGGTTTGCTTCTTGCTTCAATTTCATCCGACGGTACCGTGTGGTTTGACAGCGGTGTTAATACGCTAAAAAATCCTGCCGTTAATGAGGATTCCGGCTGGAAAAAAATCCGCAGGGTAGCTACACGATTTGAACTCATGCAGCGCATTGATACAGCGACCGCTCCACTTATAGGTCAGATAAATTGCGATAAAAACGGTGTCGCAATTATTATTCAGACCGCTCAGGGTGTTCTTAATGATATGGTTGCAGAAGGTAAACTTGTAAACGGAGCTATCATATATGAAGATACCGAAAATCCGTACAGCGGCGAATCGGCATGGTTCGTAATTGAAGCCGATGATATTGACAGCTTTGAAAAAGGCTATTTCAGATACATGTTCCGCTTTAATCAAAATTCTTAAATGAGGTGATATTTTATGAAAGATGAAATGTTAGACATAAGAAAAGTGTTGTCCGGAAAAGATGGGAGGCTCTATGTTACCGTCAACGGTAAAACTTATTTTCTTGCGGAAACATCGGCTTTTACCGCTACATTAAACATAACCAATGCGGATGTTCAGCCTATCGGTTCTTTGCTTATAGGGGCGACAACAACAGGAGTATCAATAAGTATAACGATGACAGAATTTTATATACGCGACGATGTTATGATGCAACCGCTTCTTGACGCGCTTGCCGCAGGCTATACTCCCACGTATGATTTCCAGGGCGTCCTCGACCGTTCAATGATTGACGGACAAGAATCACGGCAAACATACAGAAATTGTATAGCTGACGGTTCAGTTAATCTGTTTAATTTTACCCCCGGCGAACTTGTAACACGTGAATGGTCGTTCAGAGTTAATGCAATGCCCGAACAAATAAAGGCTTTCGCCGCTTAATAAAATAATAAGTTTTCGATAATGCGCTTTGTGCCGTCATTAAACATTTCGGTGGGAGATTGTACTCCCGCCGAAAAACGGAAGTGGAACCCGCCGCCTAAAGAAGCGGGGGACATCTTTCGTTTAGTTATAATCACCCCTTGTTAAGCAGGGGTGATTTTTTTACGGAGGTTTATCAATATGTCAACAAACAATGAATTAAAACAGGAAAAAGCAAGAGAAACTCTCGGTATGCCCGATAATCTTTCGACTGAAGAAGATATTGATTACATTGCCGGATTTTTAAAAGCGGCGGAAATGATAGAAAATTCCGTGAAAACCGTACGAATTGAAAGAAAGGGTCAACTTCTTTTCACATTCAAGGTTCATGCGCTCAGCGAACAGGACATGTCAGACGCAAGGAAAATGGCAACGACATTTATGCGTAATCCGCGAGGCAAAAAGCTTCCGCCTATTGAAAAAGAGTTTAATAGTGCGCTTGCGAACAGTTGCATTATCTATCTTGCTACCGTTGATGAGGACAAGAAAAGATTATGGGACAATCAAAAGCTTAAGGAAAAGCTTGATGTTATAGGCACAGGCTATGAACTTATAGATAAAGTTTTGCTTCCCGGTGAAAAATCCGCAGTAATTGATGTTATAGACGATTTGTGTGGCTATTCCGGCGATGATGAATTAGACTCGGATGAAGCCGATAACGATATAGACATAGCAAAAAACTAATATATGCAAGCGGTACAGCATATTGCTTGCATTATATTTGGCAGAATCAAGCGAAATACCCTCACGAAGTTTTGGGAATCCCGATTGAAGAAATTTGTTGGGAAAAAGTAAGGGCATTTATTTTTGCTTCTACCCTAATTGCCATTGAAGAGGGAGAAAGGCCTCTGAAAGCAAAAGATTTCAGCAAATCAAAAAAATAATCAGAAAGGCGGTGGTAAACAATGGCTGATGAAGTTGTAGTAATTGATGTGCAAGCTAAATTTACCGACAATACATCTTCCGGAATGAATAAAGCCAAAAAGTCCGTAACCGATTTTGAGGAAAAGGCTAAAGAGGTTGATAAAACTTTAAGCAATACTTCAAAGAAAAAACATTCGGTAACTATGACCGTTGAGGATAAGGCTTCTTCGGGAATACAGAAGGTTGTAAAAAATGCCGATAAGGTTCACGGAAAAACATTTAAGGGAATACTGTCTTTTCTTGATAAAGCTTCTTCAACAATTCAAAGCGTCACTCAAAAAGTTAAAAGCTTTTCGGGAAAAGTTTATAAAGGTACGCTTGAGTTTTTAGATAAAGCAACACCAATAGTACAAAATGTAACTTCAAAAGTTAAGACCTTTGCCGGAAAGGCATGGAGTACCACCGTCAGCGTTATTGATAAGGTAACGTCACCGCTGAAAAGTATTTTTAATTTACTTAAAAACCCTATATTGCAAGCGGGCACTGTTTTCGGAATAAGCCTCGGTATTGGCGATGTGCTTGATACATACGGAACATATGAAGCTACAATGAGCAAGGTCGAAGCTATAAGCGGCGCGACTGAAAATGAAATGTCGCAAATATCCGAAAAAGCAAAAGAAATGGGAGCTACAACAAAATTTACGGCTTCCGAAGCCGGAGATGCTTTTACTTACATGGCCATGGCCGGCTGGAACACACAGCAAATGCTTGAAGGTATCGACGGCATTATGTCTCTGTCGGCAGCGGACGGACTTGATCTCGCTACAACTTCGGATATTGTAACGGACGCTTTGACTGCATTCGGATTGCAGGCAAAAGACAGCGCTCATTTTGCAGACGTTCTTGCCACAGCAAGCAGTAGTGCGAACACAAATGTTTCAATGTTGGGAGAATCCTTCAAATATGTTGCCCCGCTCGCAGGCGCAATGAATTACAGTGTTGAAGATATTTCTCTCGCTTTAGGTTTAATGGCTAATGCTTCCGTAAAGGGCAGTATGGCAGGTACGTCTTTAAAAACATCGATTGCAAATATGGCCGCTCCGACTGACGAAATGGCAGGTATAATGGATAAATACAGTATCAGCCTTACTGATACAAACGGTAAAATGAAATCGTTAAAAACGGTTATTGGCGATCTAAGGAATAAATTAGGCAGACTGAGCGAAGCAGAACAATCAGCCGCCGCGTCTACGCTTTTCGGTAAAGAAGCGATGTCCGGCATGTTGGCAATAATAAACGCAAGCGACGCCGATTACAAGAAATTGGTAAACAACTTAAACAATGCGGACGGCGCGGCACAGCGTATGTCGGAAACAATGCTTGATAATATGAAGGGTGCCATTACTCTTCTACAATCAGCTGTTGATGGAGTTAAAAACTCTTTTGGAGAACGACTTGCGCCTTATGTTGTAAAATTAGCAAATTGGATAACATCAAAAATGCCGCAGGTTCAAACTGCCATATCGAAATTTATGGATAAAGCAGATGAGAAAGCACGCGAATTGCAAAAAACCATAAAAGAGTTTACAAGCAGTGATGAGTGGGCTGATTCGGATGTTTGGGGAAAATTAAAAATTGCCTGGGACAAAATAATTTCCGAACCATTCAGTGAATGGTGGAACAGCAAAGGTAAGCAAAAAATAATTGAAAAAGTTAATGAAATAGGTCAAAGTATCGGCAAAGGCATATCAACCGCATTATTAACATTGTTGGGAATTGATGTTTCAGGTACATTAGACGCGGGCGAATCAATAGGTCAGAGCTTTGCAAAAGGTTTTGCGGAAGGCTTTGACGGAGAAGCCGTAGGAGAAGCGATTTTCAGCGCTATAAAAAAAGTTTTTTCAAAAGGCGCTGTTGCCTTTGATGATTTTATTACTCCCGGAGATCAGGAAGCAACGGCAAGTGATAAGCTTGCCGCGCTTGCGCTCGGTTATGGAGGCATAAAACTGGCAGGCGGCGCTTTCAAGCTAACAAAGGGACTCTATAATACAGGAAAAACAGCAAAAGGTGCAATTGATGTTATTCGCGGTGCAAAAGCAGTCGAGGATGTCGGTGCGGCATCGGGAACGATTGCAAAAATTGTTGGTTCAACAGGCAATGCAATGGTTGGCGGCAGCGGTTTGCTTGGAAAATTTGCTGGTGTAGGTTATAAACTACGCGGCGCAGACGCAGCCATGTATTTTAGCGGTTCCGGAATGTCAGGCGGCGCGGCTGCGGCTGTTGGTGCAGGGGCCGTACTCGGCGGCATTGTAGGCGGCGCGACACTTATAAAAGGCGGTTACGATATTTACAAAGCTGTAGATGCATCGAAAAAAGGAGATAAAACAGAAGCTAAAGCGAGAGGCGCAAGCGGCGCAACGGCAATAGCAGGAGTTGGAGCCGGTGCAGGCATAGGCGCGGCGATAGGTTCTGTTGTTCCCGTTATAGGAACGGCAGCAGGCGCTTTGATTGGCGCAGGTATAGGTGGTATTGCAGGCTGGATCGGCGGTAACAAATGGGGAGAATCAATAAGAGAAGATGCTGAAGCGGCTCGTTATGAAAGTGAAGCAATGAAAGAAGCCGTTAAAGATACAGAGCTTTCCGCCGATGAACTTGCGCAAAAATTTCAAGAGGCGGTAAATACCAACATCGCAGAGCATTTCGGCGATATGGCACTTTCTATGCAAGAAATATCGACACTCGCAAAGCAAATTGCGTTCGGCGATACAACCGAATTTAAAAATTATTCATCCGCAGTATCGGACGCTGCTTCAAGTCTCGAACTCCTTCAATCTGCAACAGACTCTCTTAACAAATGGAACTGGAAAATCGGTCTTGGAGTTGAGTTTGGCATTGATGATGTTGAAAGTATAAAAAGCACGGTTGAACAATTCATATCAGGTGCTAAAGATTATGTTGAGAAAAAGCACTATGAATTTACAGCTTCGGTCTCGCTTCTTATTGATACCGAATCTAAAGAGGACAGCGAAATAATAACAAACGGCAATGAGTTTTATGGTTCATTGACGAAAAAGCTGAACGAGTATGGTTCAGAATTATCTGAAAAAACAGAAATTGCACTTAAAGACGGAGTCATATCTCTTGATGAACAAAAAGAGCTTGAAAACTTACAAAATCAAATTTCCGATATTACAAATAAAATTGCGAATGCCGAAAATGAAGCAGAGCTTGAAGCAATAAAAATAAAATTCAGCGGCGGACAAATAAACGCGGAATCATTTGCGGCCTTACAGACTGAAATTCAGGAGCAAGTTCAAGAGTCGGCGGCATCGTATCAAACGGCGCTTACTACTTCAATAACAAGTCTAAATCTTCAATTAAGCGAGGGCGCAATAAATCAGGAAGAATATGACGCTCAATTGGAAATCCTGAAAAACGGATATAAAGCCAATATTGACAGTCTTAATGCACAGGTTGCGGATGTACAACTTGAAATTCTCGGCGACGCATATTCCGATATACTCGGCGACGACGCAAAAAGTAAACTGAATAACGCGCTTACCGAAGCAATGAAAACCGGTGTAAATCCTGTGCAATGGTCAGCAGAAGAGACAGCTGAAATTCTTGGATTATCTTCAATTTCAGAAGAAAGCGCGGCTGCAATAAACAGTTTTATGTCGCAAATAGCAGCAAGTATGTCGAAAAAATCGCTGAATATTGATGTTTCATCTGTAGGTACTAACGTAAGCGCATCAGTTGGCAATTCTATTGCGAATACGGATACTTCTCCTATCAATATGGCTGTTGACAGTGTGCGAACAAATACCGAGAATACAATAAAAGATAAATTTTCAGAGCCTTTTACGGCTTCAAGCGACATTGATATAACACTTAATTATCGCATAACGAATCCGACAGCTAATATAGGAATATCAGGTACCGGAGTGAGCGGTTCAACAAAAGTTACAGCAAGCGTAACAGGTCACGCCGAAGGCGGTTATGTTACATCAAGAACATTATCATGGCTTGCGGAAGAAGGAACGCCCGAAATGGTTATTCCTCTTGGCCCGCAAAGAAGAACACGTGCGGTATCTCTCTGGGAACAAACAGGAGATATTCTCGGTATCACTCCCAAAAGAAATGCGCTCGGAGGTATAGTAGGTTCGGATAGTAATGAAGTCGATTCGGATAATTTGTCCTACCGTTTTGCCGGTGCCGGGAACATCGAAATCAATGTCGGCGGTATTACTTTCCAAATAGATACGAATGGAAATTCCGATGATATTCTTGCTGCAATAACAGTTCAGAAAAATGCAATTGTTGAAGTTATCGGAGATGCTTTATATGAAGCTCTCGCAGCTCAGTTTGAAAACAGACCGTTGTCGGCATAAAGAGGTTACATCATGGACTATATGATAGGTATTTTCGATAAAACAAAGGCTCGTCATTTGCAGATACCGTCACTTCCCGAAGAAATAAAAATAACCGCAAGCACAGGATATGCTACATATAAAATTCTCGACCTTGGGGATGTCAGCTTCCCCAACGGTCGGGAATGCCGAAGCGTAGAATGGAGCGGAGTTTTTTATGGGGAATCGTACAAAAATAACAAACTTCTTGTACAACGTTGGAAAGACCCCACGGAAATTGACAATCTGCTTTGGGAATGGCTTGAAAAAGGCACAAGGCTTAAACTGATTATTGCAGGAACGCCTATAAATATTGACGCGACTATAGAATCGTACAGCAGCAGTTTCAGCGGCGCATACGGCAATTGCTATTATTCTATCAAATTTAAGGAGTACAGAGAACTTGAAGTAGCCGTTATAAAAAGAAGTACGGAAGGGACATCGACCCAACCCGAAACAAAAAGAAACACAGAACCTGTCGGCAGTACCTATACTGTTAAATACGGCGATACTCTTTGGGGACTTGCATATAAATTCTATAAATCCGGAAGTAAATATACAATTATTTACAACGCTAATAAGGATGTTATTGAGGCAGCCGCAAAACAACATGGTTACAAAAACTCAAATAACGGCAATTATATTTGGGTCGGCACTGTTCTTAAAATACCTGCACAGAATTGAGATGAAAAATTTGAAAGTATCAGACTGCAAATATTATGCTGTTGCTGTTGATTCGAATGGAACACAGTACAAACTTTCCAAAATAACGACAGACTTAAGTATAGATGAACAAAAAAACGGTATCGCGGATAAAGCGCAACTGTCGTGCTTTAACGTTAAAATCGAAACGGGAAGTTTATACGAATATATAAATGTAGGAATGAGACTTTTTATTTTTGTAAATGACGGTTCTGAGGATAAAGAGATTTTTCGCGGAGTTATCTGGAGCAAAAAATTTAAAGACGATGCGGAAAAAGAGGTATCATACGTTGCTTACACCAATCTTATATATTTGCAAAAAAGTAAGGATTGCGTATATTATTCTTCAGGAAAAACGACTGAATCAATTATAAAAAACATCTGTTCCCGTTGGTCTGTTTCTTGTACATATGAATATGAATCTATAACCCATCCAAAAACTCCGTTAAATAACAAACTGATCTCGGATATGATTGTTGAAATTCTTGATAAAGCGAAAGAACAAAAAGGAACGAAATATGTGATAAGGTCGGAAAAAGATATAATGCTTATAAAGAAATACGGTTCGAACAACGATATTTATTGTTTTTCATCTAAAAAAGCTGTCATGAATGTAAACATTGAAGATTCAATGGACGACCTTGTTACCCAGGTAATTATAGTAGGAAAAAAAGATGACAACGACCGCGCGCCTATCGAAGCTACTGTAAAAGGAAACAACATAAAGCAATACGGTACACTGCAAACTATTGTTGAAAGACAGGACGGAACAACGCTGTCCGAAGCGAAAACGGAAGCAAATACGATACTGAAAGAAAAAGGAAAAATATCAAAAACATATAGCTTAACGGCAATTGATGTTCCTTTTGTTCACAAAGGTGATATTATAAGTGCCGACACAAGTAAAATGACAGGATATTATTATGTAACCGCAGTATCGCATGATGCCGTAAAAAATACTATGCAGATTGAAGCAGAGGAGGTATAAAAATGGCTTCATCATGTGAAAAAATCGGAGAACTGCTTTGCAACAGAATGAAAGATACAAGTAAATATGTGTATGGCACCAACGCTTTAATTCTCGGAACAATTACTGCCGGAATGAATTTGAAGCCCGATAATTTAACATATTCAATACCTCCGTCGGATTATTTAATTTGTCGTTCACTGAGACTTAATTCCGAGACTTTGTATATAAAGGAATCGCAGAACCATACACATGAATTAAATTATCCTGTTCTTAAAATCGGAGACCGAGTATTGGTCGGTGTTATAGGAACAGAATATGTCATTATAGACGTAGTTGTTTAAAAGGTGATTTTATATGTCTGAAAATCTTTTTCCCGAGAATTTTTCAACCGACTTACAAGCCGTATTGCCGGAAAACACAAACGATTTATTTATCGGTTACAAACAAAGCGCGTATTTTGATTTTAAAACAGGAGATTTTAAACGTGACGGCGCAAATAACATAATAAAAAGTACGGGAACAGATGCATGGATTCAGTGGGTTATAAAGTGTCTTAACACTCCCCGCTATGATTGTCTTGCATATTCTACCGACTTCGGAATAAATATGCAAAATATTTTCAATTCAACAACAAAAAAAGAGATTGAAAGCAATATAACGAGGGAAATACGCGAAGCGTTGTATGCCGATCCGTATGAACGATTAAGCTATATTGAAAGCATAAGTTTTGAATGGCTTAATGATTGTGAAGTGAACATTACTTGTGTTTTGGAAGGTATTAACGGCGACACCGCAGTTGTAAAGACTACAATATCTCAAAAATAGGTATGTAACGCAAAAATAAACATTGGGAGGAAGCATAATGGAAAATTTTCAAGTGCCGGATTTTATTTCAAACGAAACTGTTGAAAGTATACACGCCCGAATGATGAAGGCGTTGCCTGATGACATAGATAAATCAGAAGGACAATTTGCCTGGGATTTTACAAGACCGACAGCCTTAGAAAAGCAATACTTTGTTGAATTTGTTCTCCTTGAAGCCATTAAAATGATTTTTCCTATGTATTCCTCGGGCGAATTTCTTGATTATCATGCAAAATTAAGAAATATGTTACGAAAGGCAGCCACAGCGGCTACTTGTATTATTACAGTAACAGGTTCACCGGGAATTATCATACCAAAAAACTCAATGTTCTCAACGGAAAGCGACGGTTCGTCATCCATTGATTTTTTAACCGTCCAAGACGCCGTAATTCCGGAAAACGGAAACGTCCAAATTCCTGTGATGTGCAGTGAAGCCGGTTCTGTAGGTAACGTAGGAATCGGAACGATTACAATAAAAAGCTCAAATTTATCAAACGGAATAACCAATGTTATAAACAATGACGCCGCTTCGGGAGGAACGGATGAAGAAACCGACGAGGATTTCAGAAACAGAATCGTTGAATATGACAAAAATATTGATGTTTCATATGTTGGCAGCATTTTTGATTACAGACGTTGGGCGTTGTCTGTTGACGGCGTAGGCGAAGCTATAGTAATCCCTGCGTCTGATGACAGCGGAACGGTTACTATAGTAATTCTTGATTCAAACGGCGCTCCCGCTACCGAACAGCTCTGTAAAGCTGTTTCGGATTATATTATGAGACCTGACGACAGCATGGCAAGGCTTGCGCCCATAAACGCCGTCTTGGAAGTAAAGCCTCCACAGACACGGACAATATCGGTTTCGGCACACATTAAATTGAATGAAGGCGCTGTCTTAAATGATGTAAAAAAATCCTTTAATGAAAATTTGAAACAATATTTTATTTCCGCAGTTAATGAAGAAGAAATAAAATATTCAAAAATCGGAGCTGTTTTATTGTCAACAAACGGCATATCCGATTACATATCAACTTCATTAAAGGTTAATGGCAGTACATCCAATATTTCTGTTTCAAAAACCGAATTGCCCGTATGTTCCGAGGATAATATTACACTAACAGTATAATAGGAGGCGTTATCATTTGTATTCTACTGAACTTACAGAAAAAATTATTACAAGCGATGAAGCGCGTAAAATATTAAATCATGTCAGTCCTATATACGGAGATTCGTATGTTGGATTGTGGCTTTTTCAGATAATCGGTTCTGAATTGGATGATATAAAATTATGGAGTGAAGAATTAAAACTTCAGACCTCAATACAAACAGCAACGTGGTCTTTGCCTTATTGGGAAAGGGAATATGATATAACGCCCGACGCAGATTGGAATGTCGAACAAAGAAGATTAGCTGTTATAAGCAAAATGAGGTATAAAGCTCCTATGAATCCGAAAAAGCTTTCTGAAATTGCTTCCGTTTTCTCCGGAGTGCCTGTCGATATAGCAGAAAATACAGGAAAAAACAAGTTTTCTGTTTATGTAAGAAAAAATATATCTGTTTTCTCTTTTTTTAAAGCAAAAGCCGCTATAGACAGAGCAAAGCCCGCACATCTCATTTATGATATTCAAATAACAGAAATCAGAGAGTCTTATGTGGATATAAAATCTGCTGTCAATAACGAAATAATCAAAAAATATAAAGTGGAGGTCGTTTAATGAGTATTTGGTCGAACGCTACAGTAACTCAAAAAGGTTATGCCTTGCAGGGTAAACTGTTGTCTACAAAAGCTCTTGAAATAACACGAGTAGTTTCGGGTGCAAGTTGTGTACCCGGCGGACAATTAATTGTTCAAACCGCTGTTTCAGATATAAAACAGACACTTGAAATTGAAGATTTGACTTACCAAGATAATGGCGTAGCTGTAATTAAAGTCTATCTGGATAACTATTCCTTGCAAACGGGTTACACGATATGGCAAGTAGGTATTTATGCTGCAGATCCTGACGAAGGCGAGATTTTGTATGCTATAGCCCAGACGAACGCAGGAGAATACATACCGTCTATTACAGAGCAACCCGTCGGTTTTTCATGCGAATGGGCTTTTTATCTCGCATTCAGCAACGGTGATAATATTTCCGTTAATATTTCACCAACTGCCTTTATTACTCAAAAAGTCGCTGATAATAGATATTCATCAAAAGAACATCAGCACTCAATTTCAGAGATAAACGAACTCCAAAATAAAATAAACAGTTATGATGAAAATTTAAACTCTTTAAACATTAAATTAACGGAGTTGGAGAGTCAACAGGCTTCTAATTTTAAATCAATCAGTACCGAAGAATTAATAGAGCTTTCCGATGAAGTCAAGGAAATAAACAGCGGAGATGTATTGACTTGTTTAGTAAAAACAAATGCGTATCTGCTGAATAATAAATTTGTTCATTTTTCGGTATATCTTATTTTAAATGGCGATATGTCAGCATTATTTAAAAACAAACAAATACCCATTTTTAAAATAAAAACCGGTTATGTTCCTACAAAAGAATCGTTAACATTAGTTTTTCCTTGTTTTTTTACTTCGGGAATGAATGTATCAAACGCGCATATTTTCATTTATGCCAATCCTTTGAGAGAAGAAAATAGGGGTGATGTCGAAATAGTATTGTCAGACTCTATGCTTGAGGATGTAAAAAAACAAAAAACAATTCTTGTAGATTTTCAAGCAGAATATATAAGAGAGGCCGACAGTTAAAAACGGAGGTAAAGCATTATGCGATGCTGTGAAGAAAGCGAATTTGAAATTGTAGCGGGAGATGATTTCGGATTTGATGTTGAGATATTGAATACGGACAACACGCCTGCGGAGCTTGACGGAGGCGACAGCATAGAGGCCGTAATCCATGACGGAGGCGAAGAAAGAATACTAAAAAGCCGTGGTATCGCAAAAAATACCGCGTCTTTTTATTTATCCTCGGATTTCACACGGTCGCTTTTAAAGGATAACCGCGACGCTTGCTATCTTGAAATGTGCGTCCGTGTGAGCTTTGCTAACGGCGGCAGAAATACGGTAATCCGCAGATTTCCGCTGACAATTCGGAGGTGCTGATATGAGCGACGAAAAAAAAGAATTTGACGTAAAAATCAGAATACGCACTCCCACATTGACGGCAAAGCTTTACAGAGCTGCGGTCGGAACCGTAAACGAGGAATATGCCGGCGAATATTTGGTTATTCCCACGCTCGAAAATCAGACGCTTGCGACGGCCGACAAGCTTATGAAGCAAGATGTAACTGTTGAAAAAATCCCGCATTACGAGGTCAGCAACAATGCTGGCGGCACAACATTCATAATAGCGGAACCAATTGACAATTGACAATGTACAATTGACAATTATCGGATAAATTGAGAAAAGAGGTAATTAAAATTGGCAGACAAAA
>CANRNI010000031.1 GCA_947631945.1 uncultured Clostridia bacterium | reverse complement strand
CTTTTCCATTCAATCCTTGAAATACGGAGGTTTCCATTATGAAGGACGAAAAAACAAACTTCAGCACATATCATAGTCAGGACACGAGATACACCGGGCCGCTGGATGTTGCTCCCACAGTATCCTCCACCTATGGCATGGGCGGCAACAACCAGCCTTTCGTCGTAAAGGATGAGGATACTCCAAAGACGCTGAAAATACGCTCCGGCTGCGAGGGCGGAGGAAAAGGTGCACTCGTCCAGGAGGATAAATCCGCGACTCTGTCCTGCAACAATGACCAGACGCTGTTTGTCCCGTTCTGCAAAGGAACACGCCCGCATTCCAAAGAGGAAGCCCCAAGTTGGAAGGATGGAGCGGTGGCAAATACGCTGAACACCTTTGATACCGGAGAACGGCGGTGCAATGAACTGATCGTCCAGGCATACGGTATCTCCTCCGACAAGTCCCATGCCATGCTGTCGGATAATCCGCATAGCGGCATCTACGAGGCGGAAACTTCACGGACGCTGGACACGGGTGGCGGGAATCCCGGCTGTAACCAGGGCGGCATCGCCGTGGTGGAACGGCATCCTATCGTTGGAGGGGCAACAAGTTCCTACGATGAAAAGGAAATATCGCCGACCATCGACTGCGATGGTGGCCGACCGACACACAATCAAATCGGTGTGTCCGTAGTGGAAAGCTATGCGCTGCAGGGTTCCATGATTGGACGGGACGACAAGAACGGTCCCCAGGGGGATGGCGTAAACGAGGATGTTTCCTTCACTTTGAATACGGTCGACCGCCATGCCGTGTATGCCATGACTACAGGTTCATATATGCAGACCACGGAGGATCAGTCGCCCACGCTGATGGCGAGGGACTTTAAAGATCCCGCCGCTGTCGCTTATGGCATCGGACGGGATGCCTTTAACCAAGGGCAGAATGCTAAGTTTTCCCCGTCCGTGGAGGAGGAACTTCAGCCGACGCTGGTGGCGAAGGGACCGGGCGCAGTGCAGAACGGATATACGGTGCGCCGTCTTACCCCGACCGAGTGCGCCAGACTGCAGGGCTTTCCCGACTGGTGGTGCGCTGACCTCGGCACGGAGAATCCGACAGATGAAGATATATCTTTTTGGCGGGAGATTTTTGAAACCCACCGCAGGGTAATGGGTACCTCGTCCAAGCCGAAAACAGACAAGCAGATTATGAAATGGCTGAAAGACCCGTACTCCGATGCCGCCGAATATAAGATGTGGGGCAACGGAGTGGCGCTGCCGTGCGTGGTCTTCGTACTGGCGGGCATCGTGTACTATGCACAGTTATCCGGGCAGTAATCCGGCAGCTATTCTACATTGAATAGACTTGCTATTTCCGGGCTTTAGAGTGATTAATGTAGTACCGAAAAACAAGGAGGTACTTACCATGACGATCAACAACATCACCATCCGCTACAACGTAACAGGCAGCGAGAGAAAACGCTTGGTGGATTATATCGCCGGATTCCTCGGCTACGAAAAGAAATACCTCGGCGTCCCAAGCTGCGCCTACCGGGTGGGCTACATCGAGGTGAGCAAGGACGGAGCAATCACCTTCGACGACAGAGCCGACAGTGAGGAGATCGAAACGCTTCTGGAGGAGCTGGAGAACGAGGGCTTCCACGCCGAGCCTGCCGCCGGGGACAGCAGCACCGCCACTGATACCGCCGAGGGCGGCAGCACCGCACAGGGCGCTTTTAGGGGTCCCCGGAAAGTCGACAGACTTTTTGGGGTAAGGAGGAGCAGTGGAGTGAGCGAGACCTGCCGCTCGCGGCGGGGCGAGGGATACGGAACTTGCGACGACGCGCTTACGGTGCGGATTCCGCTGGAGAAGGTGGCGGTAGGCAACCTCACCAGACTGTTGGAGGTCAAAGGCTCCCTCATCAAGAATGCGCTGGGGCTTGCATCCCTGCCGATCAGCATCGAGGAGGACACCGTCGCCTTCCCCTGGTTCGAGGAACTGCCAGAACCGAACGAGGTCAAGGCATACACCCACCTCATTGCCGCGCTCTGCGAGATGAGCAAAAATCAGAAACGCATTACAGCCACGGAAAAGGAAGTTGACAACGAAAAATACGCATTCCGCTGCTTCCTCCTCCGCTTGGGCTTCATCGGAGCAGAATACAAAGAGGAGCGGAAAATTCTCCTCCGAAACCTCTCCGGCTCCTCCGCATTTAAAAGCGGGCACAAAGGAGGTGCGGATGATGCGGTTTCCGAATAAAGAGATCATCGAGCGGCTCCGCAGGGAGTTTCCCTTGGGTACACGGGTGGAGCTTGTGAAGATGGACGATGTGCAGGCTCCGCCTGTTGGTACCCTCGGCACGGTCAGAGGCGTGGACGACATCGGCTCCATCATGGTGGCCTGGGACACAGGCAGTGGGCTGTCCGTAGCCTACGGCGAGGACATCTGCCGAAAAATCAGGGAGGTATGATAATGGGACAGGACATTTTGGAACGGCTTTATTATGGGAAAATTGTCCCATGGGAGAACAATAACGACCAATCGCCAAGGTCGCAGGAACTCAGAGACTTGATTGATAAGGGTATCCACAGCCTTTCCGATATGCTTTCTGATGAGGGAAGATCAATGCTTGAAAGGCTTCTGGAAAACCGCTCTGAACTTGCGGATTTAGCTGCCTGCGGCGCGTTCAAGGACGGCTTCCGACTCGGAGCGCAGTTCGCCATGGACACATTTTATAGTAGCAAATAGCCATAAACTACACAATATCTTGCAGTTATCTTTGTGTAGTATATTCTCCAGAAATGACTTGCTATTATCCTCTTTTAGAGCGAATATGTGTACTACCGAAAGGGGTGCGGGTTGCCGGTGGCAATCTTTGCGGCAAAGCCGCAAAAGCACCGACCGAGCCGACAGGCGAGACAACACACCGAAAACGGAGGATACGAACATGAAAAACACAGAGCGCCAGCAGACCGAAATGAAGAAGCAAACCATCGGGGTCGAGGTCGAGATGAACAGCATCACAAGGAGCAAGGCAGCGGAAATCGCCGCCGACTTCTTCGGCACAGGCCGCCACGAATACACAGCCCGCCGCAACGGATACGAAACCTACAGCGCATGGGACGCACAAGGCCGCGAGTGGAAATTCCAGAAGGATGTCAGCATTGCGGGACCCGACAACGAGAAATGCGAACTGGTTACCCCGATCCTTTACTACCAGGACATCGAAACCCTGCAGGAACTCATTCGCCGCCTGCGCCACGCTGGTGCCAAGAGCGACGCCACCAGGGGATGCGGAGTCCACATCCACATCGGAGCGCAGGGGCACACACCGCAGACACTCCGCAACCTTGCCAACATCATGGCGAGCCACGAGAACCTCCTGGCGGACGCCCTCGACCTTGACAGGGGCCGCATGAACCGCTACTGCCGCACGGTTGACCCTCGGTTCCTGGAGCAGATCAACAAGAAGAAGCCCCGCACGATGGCGCAGCTTGCGGATGTCTGGTACGGCAGCCAGGGCGAGAACTACGGCAGGAGCCAGCACTACAACGGCAGCCGCTACCATATGCTCAACCTCCACGCCACCTTCACCAAAGGCACGGTCGAGTTCCGGCTTTTCCAATTCGACGCTCCGGCAAACGGCAAGCGCAACGGGCTCCACGCCGGACAGCTTAAGAGTTACATCCAGCTTTGCCTTGCGCTCAGCCAGATGGCAAAGGAAGTCCGCACCGCAAGCCCCAAGCCTCAGCAGACCGAGAACCCCAAGTACGCGATGCGCACCTGGCTCCTGCGGCTCGGATTCATCGGCGAGGAATTCGCCACCGCGAGAGACATTCTGACCAGACGTCTTGACGGCGATGCGGCTTTCCGCCACACGGAGAGACCTGCCGCTTGAAGGAATCCGGGGTCCCCGGCAAGCCGATAGGCTTGTTGGGGAGAGGACGAGCAGCGAAATGAGTGAGCTTTTCGTGCTTGCACGGAAACGAACGATATGGAGCTTGCGAGGACGAAAACGCCCTGCCTTCCGACCGCTTCGGCGGTCTTAAGGTGGTAGAAGGACCTTTAACCTATGTCCTTCAGAAAGGATGGACACAGATATGGCAAAAAGATATTACATCGCTTACGGCAGCAACCTCAATGTTCCGCAGATGCGGATGCGCTGCCCACACGCTACGATCCTCGGCACGGCCAATCTGAAAGGCTGGGAGTTGCTTTTCAAGGGGAGCAAGACGGGTTCCTACCTCACAATTGAGGAATGCGCGGACGGCACAGTCCCCGTGGTGATCTGGGAAGTCGATGAAACGGACGAGGCGGCGCTGGATCGCTACGAGGGATTCCCTTCTTTCTACTACAAGAAGGAGATTCGGCTCCAGTACAAGGGCATCCGCACGGGAAGGCACAGGACGGTGACGGCGTTCGCCTACATCATGCACGAGGACAGACCCGTTGGTGTGCCGACCGCTTTTTACATGAGGACCTGCCTGGCGGGATACGATACCTTCCGCTTCAACAGGAATGTTCTGATGGATGCGTATGAAAAATGCGAAAGGATGTGCGGGTATGAAGGATAACATTACCAGGATGGCGGTCTGCCCGCGCTGCGGCAGGACATACTGCGAGCGTCCGGCTCTTTCACGGGTGGACAATGAGACGCTTATCTGCCCGGACTGCGGCACACGAGAGGCGCTGGAGAGCATCGGAGTCAGTGCCGAGGAGCAGGACTCTATCATCGAGACCATCCACCGCAGCACCCATAATCCACGCTAATATACACAATATCCGACTCGGATATTTGTGTAGTATATTCTTCAAAAATGACTTGCTATTATCCTCTTTTAGAGCGAATATGTGTGTACCGAAAGGGAAAATACCACGAAAACGGAGGACACGAAAATGAAGATCAACGAAGCAATGAGAAAGTACAGACTGCCGAACCCCACCACCCAGGAAGACCTCGAATGCCGCTGGAGCAAGGTGAATGACCTTCGGAGACAAGGTCGTCATGGCGGGATATTTTTTCAATGGAATGAAGAAGCCCTGCTACTTCGGCGCCGCCTACGAATTCCTGACCGACGACCACTCCTGTGAAGGGGCCATCGGGCTGGCACAGGTCAGCGAGGTCGAGTTCGAGGATGACGGCCACGCCATTGCCTGGGCGATGAGCAAGGCGATGTAAAAATAGGAAGGAGCATGAACATGAGACACAGCTACAAGGACAAGCACGGTTTGGAGATCCACGCAGGGATGACCATCCGGCACGACAACGGGGACACCGAAATGGTGTACGCCACCACGGATGCCTACGGGGACGATGACCTCGGCGTCATGGCTACTAATCCGGCATACGCCGCACGCCATCCCGACTGCGACATTGAGTATTACTCCCTCTCCAATTTCAGCATGAGCGAGTGGGAAATCGTGGAGTAACATTTAAATTGAAAACTCCGAAAGACCGAGCCGCAAGGCTCTGTCTCTCGTACCGATAAATTGTAAGGCTTGCCATGCGGCAGGTCATTTTTTATGCCATTTTGGAGGAGGTGACAGGTATGGCAATGCGGAAACTGAAGAAATACAAACCCACGAGGTTTATGGCGAAGGACTCCTACTACGACAGGGACTCCGCCGACTTCGCGGTGGCATTCGTGCAAAGTCTCTGCCATACCAAGGGCACCTGGGCGGGAAAACCTTTTGAACTGATCGACTGGCAGGAACAGATCATCCGGGATATTTTCGGAATCCTAAAACCTAACGGTTATCGGCAGTTCAATACCGCCTACATTGAGATACCCAAGAAACAGGGCAAGTCAGAACTCGCCGCCGCCATCGCGCTGCTCCTCACCTGCGGGGACAACGAGGAACGCGCCGAGGTCTATGGCTGCGCCGCCGACCGCAACCAGGCTAAGATAGTCTTTGACGTAGCTGTAGATATGGTGCGGTTCTGTCCGGCGCTCTCCAAGCGTGTGAAGATACTGGAATCACAGAAAAAGATCGAGTATCTGCCTACCCGCAGCACCTATCAGGTGCTTTCGGCGGACGTGGCGAATAAGCACGGCTTCAATACCCACGGCGTGATCTTCGATGAACTGCATACCCAGCCAAACCGGAAACTCTACGATGTTATGACGCAGGGCTCCGGTGATGCGAGGATGCAGCCGCTTTACTTCCTGATCACCACGGCTGGCAATGATACGAACTCCATCTGCTATGAGATACACCAGAAGGCGCTGGACATCGAAGTGGGGCGGAAAGTCGATTCCACTTTTTACTCCGTCATTTACGGTGCGGACGAATCCGAGGACTGGACTGATCCGAAGGTATGGAAAAAGGCGAACCCGTCCCTGGGCATCACGGTCGGCATCGACAAGGTGAAAGCCGCCTGTGAGTCGGCACGGCAGAATCCCGGCGAGGAGAATTCCTTCCGCCAGCTGCGCCTGAACCAGTGGGTAAAGCAATCGGTCAGATGGATGCCGATGGAGAAATGGGACGCCTGCGCATCCCCGGTCGATGAAGATGAATTGGAAGGCCGTATCTGCTACGGCGGGCTTGACCTCTCCAGCACCACGGACATCACGGCATTCGTGCTGGTGTTCCCGCCGCTGGATGCGGAGGACAAATACATCATCCTTCCGTATTTCTGGATACCGGAAGAAACGATCGACCTCAGAGTGCGCCGCGACCATGTGCCCTATGATCTTTGGGAGCGGCAGGGATACCTCCAGACCACGGAGGGCAACGTTGTTCACTACGGATACATCGAGAAATTCATCGAGCGGCTCGGCGAGCGGTTCAATATCCGGGAAATTGCCTTTGACCGCTGGGGCGCCGTGCAGATGGTGCAGAACCTTGAGGGGATGGGCTTCACGGTCGTTCCCTTCGGACAGGGCTTTAAGGATATGTCCCCGCCGACAAAGGAATTGATGAAGCTGGTGCTGGAGGAAAGAATAGCCCACGGCGGGCATCCCGTTCTCCGCTGGATGATGGACAACATCTACATCCGGCAGGACCCGGCGGGCAATATCAAGGCAGACAAAGAAAAGTCCACAGAAAAGATCGACGGTGCAATCGCCACGATCATGGGGCTTGACCGCGCCATACGGTGCGGGAATCAAAATGAGACTTCGGTTTATGACAGCCGAGGTCTTTTGTTTATCTGAAAGGACGGTGATCCAATATGGGATTTTTCAGCAGCATCTTCCGGTCGAGGGATGCACCTCAAAACCGCACGGCCGGCAGCGGTTACGCATTCTATTTCGGAGGCTCTACTTCCGGCAAAGCTGTAACGGAACGCTCCGCCATGCAGATGACCGCCGTGTACTCTTGCGTCCGCATTCTGGCGGAGGCGGTGGCCGGACTGCCACTCCATCTTTACCGTTACAAAGAGGACGGCGGAAAGGAAAAAGCAATTGACCATCCGCTGTATCTGCTGCTCCACGATGAGCCTAACCCTGAGATGAGTTCTTTTGTCTTTCGGGAAACGCTTATGACGCACCTTTTGCTGTGGGGAAATGCCTATGCGCAGATCATCCGCAACGGCAAGGGCGAGGTGGTAGCTCTTTATCCGCTCATGCCCAACAAAATGACGGTGGATCGGGACTCCAATGGTCAGCTTTACTACCAGTACAACCGCTCCAACGAGGAAGCGCCGACCATGAAAGGCACCTCGGTCAACCTCCGTCCTTCGGATGTGCTGCATATCCCCGGTCTGGGCTTTGACGGTCTGGTGGGTTATTCGCCGATTGCAATGGCGAAGAACGCTATCGGCATGGCAATCGCCTGCGAGGAGTACGGCGCGAAGTTCTTCGCCAACGGTGCGGCTCCGGGCGGCGTTCTGGAACACCCCGGCACCATTAAAGACCCCCAGCGTGTCCGGGAGAGTTGGCAGTCCACCTTCGGCGGCAGCGGAAACGCCAACAAGATCGCCGTGCTGGAGGAGGGCATGAAATACACGCCCATCGGCATCTCCCCGGAGCAGGCGCAGTTCCTCGAAACACGAAAATTCCAAATCAATGAAATTGCTCGAATTTTCCGAGTCCCGCCTCACATGGTGGGCGACCTGGAAAAGTCGAGCTTTTCTAATATTGAGCAGCAGTCGCTGGAATTCGTGAAATACACGCTCGAACCGTGGCTGATCCGCTGGGAGCAGTCCATCCAGCGGTCCCTGCTCTCCGCCGATGAGAAACCGCTGTACTTCGCCAAGTTCAACGTGGACGGACTATTGCGCGGCGACTATGCCAGCCGCATGAGCGGCTACGCTACCGCAAGGCAGAACGGCTGGATGTCCGCAAACGACATCCGAGAACTGGAGAACCTTGACCGCATCCCCGCCGAGGACGGCGGCGATCTCTACCTTATCAACGGCAATATGCTCCCGCTAAATACAGGGCTCCCGCAAAGTCGCAAGACTTTGTGGGAAGAGGAGGAGCAGCGAAATGAGTGAGCTTTTCGTGCTTGCACGGAAACGAACGATATGCAGCTTGCGACGACGAGCGGGGCTTTTGCAAATATCAATACCGAATCTGAAAAGAAGGAGGAAACCACGAGTGAATAAGTTTTGGAACTTTACCGCCAATAACGACGGCACCAGAACGCTGTATCTCTGCGGCTCTATCGCGGAGGAGAGCTGGTTCGATGACGACGTCACGCCAAAGGCATTCAAGGCTGAACTGGATGCCGGAACGGGCGACCTTATCGTCTGGATCAACTCGCCGGGCGGCGACTGTGTGGCTGCGGCGCAAATCTACAATATGCTGATGGACTACCCGCACGATGTGACCGTCAAGATCGACGGCATCGCGGCATCCGCGGCAAGCGTCATCGCTATGGCGGGAACCACCGTCCTCATGTCGCCGGTCGCGCTGATGATGATCCACAATCCGCTCACCATCGCCATCGGGGATACCGAGGAGATGCAGAAAGCGATCGATATGCTCTCCGAAGTCAAGGAGAGCATTCTCAACGCCTATGAGATCAAGACCGGGCTGTCCCGCGCAAGGCTGTCCCACCTCATGGACGCCGAGACATGGATGAACGCGAACAAGGCCATTGAACTCGGCTTTGCGGACGATCTCCTGTTTAAGTCCGAGGACGATGCGGCAGCCACAGAGAACAGCTTTGCGTTCAGCCGCAGAGCCGTCACCAATTCCCTGCTTTCCAAGATCGAGCGGAAAGCGAAGCCGGACAGGGCGTCCAAGACGTCTGCTGGAACACCTATCACGGATCTCGACAAGAGATTGGATCTTATCAAACCTTAAAGGAGGACATGAAAATGAGCAACATCAATGAACTGCGCGTACAGCGCGCCAAGACCTGGGAGCAGGCGAAGGCTTTCCTTGACTCCCACCGCAAGAACGGCGTCCTCTCCGCCGAGGATACCGCCGTATACGAGAAGATGGAGCAGACCATCGTTGACCTGGGGCATGAGATCGAGCGGCAGGAGCGTCTGGACGCTTTCGAGCGCGAGATGAACGCTCCTACCGCAAAGCCCCTCACGGGCAAGCCCATGACCGCGAAGGAGGACGTCAAAACCGGCCGCGCGTCCGATGCGTATAAGGCGGCGTTCTGGAATCAGGTGCGCGCCAAGGACGGCATCTCCACCGAGGTCCGCAACGCGCTGAGCGAGGGCGTGGATACCGAGGGCGGCTACTTGGTTCCGGACGAGTTCGAGCATACGCTGGTGCAGGCGCTCTCCCAGAACAACATCATCCGCGACCATGCCCATGTGTTCACCACCAATTCCGGCACCCACAAGATTCCCGTCGTGACCACGAAGGGCACCGCGTCCTGGGTGGATGAGGGCGGCACGATTACCGAGGGCGACGACGTGTTCGGCCAGCAGCTGATCGGCGCGCACAAGGTGGCTACGCTTATCAAGGTATCCGAGGAGCTTCTGAACGACTCCGCTTTCGACCTTGAGCAGTATTTCACTACCGAGTTTGCACGCCGTATCGGGAATGCGGAGGAGGATGCTTTCCTGGGCGGCAATGGTACCGGCAAGCCCACCGGCATCTTCGATGACACCTCCGGCGCGCAGGTCGGCGTCACTTCCGGCTCCGCCACCACGCTCACTGCGGATGAGATCATCGACCTGTTTTACAGTCTGGACGGCGCTTACCGCCGCAACGCCATCTGGGTGCTGAACGATTCTACCATCAAGGCGATCCGTAAGCTGAAGGACGGCCAGGGGCAGTATCTGTGGCAGCCTGCGCTCCATGAGGGTACCTTCGACACCCTCCTTGGCAAGCGTATCTTCACTTCTCCGTATGTGCCTGAGATCGGAGCCGGCAAGAAGACCATCGCGTTCGGCGATTTCTCCTTCTATTGGATCGGCGACCGTCAGGGCATCACGTTCCGCCGTCTCAACGAGCGATTTGCCGAGACCGGGCAGGTCGGCTTCCTGGCTTCCAAGCGTCTGGACGGTAAGCTGGTGCTGCCGGAGGCCATTAAGATTCTCCAGCAGAAGAGCGCGTAAGGAGGGCTGACCCATGAGTGAGTATAATGCAAAGAACTACACCGAACAGGGCGGCGAAGTCACCCATATCGGCGGAAAGCTGATTATTGAGGATGGCGCCGAGGTCGAGGGGCTGAGTGGCGGAGGGAGTTCCTACACCCTCCCCACCGCCTCGGCGGAAACGCTTGGCGGAGTCAAAGCGAAAGTAAAGGATTCGGAAACGGTCGAGGTCGCTGTGGATGAGGGCGGCAAGCTGTATGTACCCGCCGTTCCGCAGATCGATCACCAAGAAAACGCGGTTGGAGAAGACGTGTCTGCTCTGGTATCGAGTTTCAACGCACTTCTTAAGGCACTGGAGACCGCAGGGCTGATGAAGTCCGAGTAAAGGAGGCGGCGGTGACGGATACACTTTTACAAAAAGTCAAAGCAAATTTAATACTTGACCATAATGAGGATGATGAACTTCTGAAGGGGTTCATCACCGCTGCCGTTGCTTACGCGGAAAGCTACCAGCATATTCCCGAAGGATTCTATGAAGCAAACCGTATGCCGCCTACCACCGAACAGGCGGTCATCATGCTGTCGTCTCACTTTTATGAAAGCAGAGACGGCAGCACAGGCGGCTTTTTTTCGGATAATACAACGGCGGCACAGCAGGTTTGGGATACAGTCAATTTGCTTTTGCGGCTTGACCGGGATTGGAAGGTTTAAATCAATGTATAATTTACAATGTACAATGTACAATTTTGTGGTGGTTTTATGAGTTTCGGTAAAATGAATACACCCATATCTTTCCTTGAAACGGTGAATACCACCGACAACGAAGGCTTTGCCGTAACCGAAGAAAGAATAATAGCGTCAACAAGGAGTTACCGAGAAGGCAGACACGGTTCCCAGAAATGGGCAAATCTTGCTGTCTTTTCCAATGTGACCGACTTGTTCCGCTTTCGTGCTTTTCCGAATGTAAAAATCACAACAGATCATATCCTGATCTGCGGTGATGAACGGTTTGAGATCATTTCGGTTGAAGACGTCAAAGGCAAAGGTATGTATATTGAGGCGCTTGCCATAAAAATCAAACCGACAAAGGGAGCGTGAGGAAATGGCAAAATGCGATTTAAAAATGCCCGATGATTTTCTCAAAAAGCTATCCTCCCTCGGCAACAGAACCGATGAAATATCGGAAAAAGTCCTCGAAGCCGGAGGTGAAGTCATGCTGCGGAAGGTAAAAAACAGCCTGTCCGCCGTTGTCGGCAGCGGAACAAAATACGATTCCCGTTCTACGGGCGAGCTTGAACGCTCCCTCGGTTTATCGCCGGTTAAGGTTGATAAGAACGGAAATCATGATATAAAGGTCGGTTTCGCGGAACCGCGTTCCGATGGCGGCAGCAACGCTAAAATCGCGAATATTCTCGAATACGGCAAACACGGTCAGCCCGCGAAGCCATTTCTGAAGCCTGCGAAATCGGGAAGCAAATCGGCGGCGCGGGACGCCATGCTGAAAACCTTTGAAAGCGAGGTCGGTAAATTATGAGCATACTTGAAGATCTGAACGCGCTTCTCACTCCTATCGGCATTCCCTTTGAAACGGGCGTGTTTTCGGATACCGCTCCCGATAAATATATCGTTATCATACCGCTTGTCGATACTTTTGAACTTCATGCGGACAATGCTCCCGGATATGATATTCAGGAAGCAAGGCTTTCACTCTACTGCAAAGGCAGTTACACAAAAGAGAAAAACGCGATAGTCCGCTCTCTTCTGAAAGCGGATTTTACAATAACCGATCGAAAATACATCGGTTATGAGAACGAAACAGGCTACTTTCATTACTGTATTGACATTATGAAAATCTATGAGCCTTTATAATGCATAATTCACAATTTACAATGTATAATTATGGTGGCTCACTACGTGAGCATTTTAACTGATATCCGCAGGACCCTTTAATTGTAAATTATACATTGTACAATATAAATTGATTTTTCAACAAAGGAGAAAAATATTATGGCTACGATTGGTCTTGATAAATTATACTACTCAAAAATCACCGAGGACGAGAGCGGTGATGAAACCTACGGCGCTCCCGTACAGCTTGCGAAAGCGATCTCCGCCGATCTTTCGGTAGAGCTTGCCGAGGCAATACTTTACGCTGACGACGGAGCGGCGGAAATGGTCAAAGAGTTTAAATCGGGAACGCTTTCATTAGGCGTGGACGACATCGGTCACGACGCGGCGTCCGATCTTACGGGAGCTGCCATCGACTCTAACAAGGTGGTCGTTTCCGCAGCGGAGGACGGCGGTACGCCCGTCGCCATCGGTTTCAGAGCAAGGAAAGCCAACGGAAAATACAAATACTACTGGCTTTACAGAGTGATCTTCGGTATTCCGGCGACAAATCTTGCCACCAAAGGCGACAGCATTACCTTCTCGACGCCTACGATTGAAGGCGCCATTTTCCGGAGAAATAAAGAGGATTCAGCCGGCAGGCATCCGTGGAAGGCGGAAGCGACAGAGGGTGAAGCGGCAGCCGATACAATTACAAACTGGTATAAAGAGGTGTACGAGCCGAAATACGCATCACCCATTGCGGCGGCGAACGGCACGCCCGTTGCAGCGGCTAAAAAGTAAGGAGAGGTCTTTCAATGCATACAGAACGCAGCGCGGAAATTTTGATCGGCGGTGAAGAGTATGAATTGCTCTTGACTACCAAGGCGACAAAAGAAATCGCCGCAAGATACGGCGGTCTTGAAAATCTCGGCGATAAGCTGATGAAAACGGAAAACTTTGAAATGGCGATCGATGAGATCGTCTGGCTTATCACTCTGCTTGCGAATCAGAGTATACTTATTCATAATCTTAAAAATGAAGATAAGCGTGATTTGCTCACGGAAGAAACGGTGGAGCTTCTGACAACACCTTTCGATTTGGCGGGATATAAAAACGCCCTGACGGAAGCGCTCTACAAAGGCACAAAGAGAAATATTGAAAGTGAGCCGGACTTAAAAAACGCAGGAGCCGAGTAAGCGATGATGAATTGTTTACCCGGCTTTTGTATTACGGCATCGCCCAGCTTCATTTGAGCTTAGATGAAGTCGGACTGATGCCGTTCGGTCTGCTGATGGATCTGTGGGAATGTCATAAACAGTATAACGGTCTCGCGAAGCCGAAAGTCCTGCTGTTCATTGACGATATTATTCCCGACGGAATATGAAGGAGGGGGAAAAACGATGCAGAGAGGTACAACGCCGACCCACACCTTTACCTTTGGCGAAAGTCTGAGCGGCGCGAAATTCGATAAGGTTTTCATCACCTACAAACAGAGTGAGAAAACTGTTATTGAAAAAACCATAGACGATATAGCCGTAACAGATGAATCGTTTATTGTAAAGCTGACGCAAGCTGAAACATTGCTTTTTTCTCCCGGTCAGGTGCGAATACAGATAAGAGTGAAAACCGCTGCGGGAGAAGCACTCGCTTCAAATATCATTACCGTTTCCGCCGAAGAATTGCTCAAGGACGGTGAAATATAGAATGGTGTTTAAGGTAAGATTTGCGGAAGATAAACCTTTTCATGTTTGTTTCGGTCAGGGTATTGCATTCGCAAATTACCCCGAATATGACGGCGAATATGAACTGACGCCGGAAGTAACACCGCAGACACTAAGTACCCGTGACACATATCTCACTCAGGATATTCTGCTCCGTGAGATACCGTATTATGAGGTTTCAAACGATCAAAACGGCGTGACAGCCGTGATAGGAAGAACTTATTGAATGTACAATGTACAATGTAGAATTTACAATTATTTAAATCCGCGGGACCCTCAATTGTACATTGTAAATTATAAATTCTACATTAGAAAGGATGATTTTTATGGATATTAACAAGGTCATTTTCGGAAGTCAGACGCTTATCGACCTTACGGGCGATACGGTATCGGAGGATACCCTGCTTTCCGGACAGACTGCTCACGACAAGAGCGGCGCGGTCATCACAGGCGCTTGTCCGTTTGATGTGGATTCCGCCGACGCGACGGTAGGTGTTGCCGAGATGCTTGAGGGAAAAACGGCATACGCGAGAGGCGCGAAGATCACCGGCACCATGCCGAACAACGGGAGCATTCATGAAACGATAAGCAATGTAAATGACGAGATCTCCGTTCCGATAGGCTTTCATGACGGCAGCGGTAAGGTGTCAATTGATGCAACAGAGAAAGCAAAAATCACTGAAGGCAACATCAAACAAGGTGTTGAAATTCTCGGTGTTATCGGTACTTGTGAACCGTCAAGCAGTGTTACGGCTCAAAGCAAATCCGTGACACCGAAGATAACGGAACAGACCGTACTGCCGGATGAAAACATCGACTATCTGTCGCAGGTAGTCGTAGCGGCGATCCCTTATGCCGAGAGCGATAACGCGGCGGGCGGCGTGACCGTGACCATAGGTAGTAACTAATGTACAATTTACAATGTAGAATTTACAATTCGCAGGAACCTCAATTATACATTGTAAATTATAAATTCTACATTAGAAAGGACGATTTTATGGCGATAAACAAAGTTGTATACGGCGCCGCCGTTCTTGTTGATCTGACGGAGGATACCGTTTCCGCTGATAATCTTCTTTCAGGATACACAGCCCATGACAAGTCCGGCAAAGCGGTGACCGGAACTCTCAGCGTACAGAATTGTTACACGGGTACAGGGATCCCGTCATCTTCTCTCGGGAAGGACGGCGATCTTTATCTTGATTTGGGGTGACGGATAAATGCCTATATACAGATATACATTATCGGACGCGCATTCCGCAACCGGCTACACATTTGACCATTATCACTCGGCGGCCATAAGCGACATAAACGCTGAGGTCAGGAAAAATATACCGCAGTATTCGGCTGTGACAGGCATTTATCTTTTCTGTCTGGCGAAAACTTCACTTTCAGCCAAAGCAGACGCGTGGTGGTATTTTTCCGACTCATCACCATACCGGAGCGGATACAAAATATGCGGCGGCAGTGAGATAATCGGCAACTCCAATACAGCCATTTCGGGTAATATTCCGTCACTCTATTACATATCCGGCACATCTGACAGCGGAATTATCGGAACTCCCTATTCGAGACTCGCGGTCACAATGACCGCAACGGTTATACGAAAGTATACTTGTAACTCCGCTTATGCGGAATGGACATATTTTTTGCCCACATACACGGTGAATTTATCCGCGAACGGCGGCGGAACGGTGTCGGGCGGCGGCACCCATGAAATTACGCAGTTTAACTCCGTGATACAGAGCGGAGCAAGCTGGACATTCAAAGCCGTACCTGACGCGGGATACAGATTTGTCGGCTGGCGCAGGGTCGGTTATACCGGTTACATAACCTATTCAAACAACTACACATATACAAGAGATCAGATATGGGCAAATGAAACTGTCGAAAATATCGAAGGTGTGTTTGAGAAAATACCGACAGGCGTTTATCTGAAACAGAACGGAACTTTCACCGAAGCCGCAAACGTTTATGTTAAGCAAAACAGCGCATGGGTAAAAGCGGATAAAACGTCAATCGATACAACGAAAAAATACAAAATCATAACGTCTTAGCGGCTTCGTGTAACGCGGGGCCGCTTTCATATTTGCGAAAGGAGGAATCGTTATAGCATCGGATTTCGGTTTAAAAATCGGTCTTGAGGGAGAAAAGGAGTTCAAATCCGCGCTCAGCGAGATCAACCAATCGTTCAAAGTACTGGGTTCAGAGATGAAGCTCGCCACTTCGCAGTTTGATTCAAACAACAAATCGGTGGAATCACTGACAGCGAAAAACACCGTCCTGAATAAAGAGATCGAAGCACAAAAGCAGAAAATCGAGGTCTTACGCTCCGCTCTTGAAAACGCGGCGGCCTCCTTCGGTGAAAACGATAGGCGAACACAATCGTGGCAGATACAGCTCAACAACGCGGAAGCCGCGTTGAACACCATGGAACGAGAAGTTGCCGATAACGAAAAGGCCATTGATGAACTATCGAATACTCAGGCGAACGCCGAAGATTCCATCGGTGATTTTTCCGATTCCTTGGAAGAAAGCGGCGATACCGCAAATGAAGCTGAGAGTAAGTTTTCAAAGTTCAAAGATGTGGTCGACACTGTCGCGACAGCCGCAGCGGCGGCAGTAACAGCAATAGGCACGGCAGCAGCAGCCGCAGGCAAAGCCATTTGGGATTTGGCAAACGATACGGCCGAATACGGCGATTCCATTGAAAAGCAAAGCCAGAAGGTAGGTCTAAGCTACGAAGCCTATCAGAAATGGGACTACGCCATGAACCTTGCCGGAACTTCCATGGGAGCGTGTACCACAGGCTTAAAAACGCTTACCAACACCATAGACGACGCGAAAAACGGCTCTGACTCAGCCACGGAGAAATTCTCAAGGCTCGGCATTTCCATAGACGATATCAAGGATAAGTCCAGAGAAGATATTTTTGAGATGACCGTTGCGGCTTTGCAGAATGTTTCTGACGAAACTGAAAAAGCAGCTCTCGCGAACGATATGTTCGGCAAAAGCGGGCAGGATCTGCTGCCGCTGTTGAATCAAACAGAAGAAGCTACAAAGGCTCTCCTTGATGAAGCCGGAAATTACGGTATGGTGATGAGTGACGACGCGGTAAAAGCGAGCGCCGCTTTTGAGGACAGTCTCACAAAGCTGCAAAGCACCTTCGGCGGAGTAAAGAACAGTGTTATGGGTGAAATGCTTCCGTCGCTTACTCTTATCATGGACGGTCTTTCCGACCTTGCAGCTGGCAATGAGGAAGCGGCAAACGAGATCCAAAACGGCGTGATAGGGCTTATCGGCAGCATATCCGAGATGATCCCGCAGGCGGTAAATCTCATAACCATGGTGGCAGGCGCGGTACTGGAGAGCGCCCCGACAATTATCGCGTCCCTTGCGGAAGGTATTCTCTCGGCTATTCCCACGCTTTTACCTGTAGTGGTGGAGATCATAAATGAAATCGTGACCTCGCTTATCAATCTTTTACCGCAGGTGGTTACGGCGGCCATGCAGATAATCACTTCCGTTGTAAGCGGTATTGCCGAAGCCCTGCCAAACTTGATCCCCGCAGTCATAAGCGTCGTTATGCAGATCGTGCAGACGCTCATCGATAATCTGCCGATGATTTTGAATGCGGCGCTTCAGCTCGTCACGGGGCTTACACAAGGTATTCTGGATTCGATACCTGTTTTGGCAGCCGCACTGCCGCAAATCATCGAAAGCATCGTAACTTTCATAGTGGGAGCTATCCCTCTGATAATCGAAACAGGCGTACAGCTTCTGTCGTCACTGACTGCAAATCTGCCGGTGATCATCAATGCGATCGTCGCCGTTGTGCCGCAAATCATAACAAGTATAATAAACGCGCTGACATCGAATATTCCGCTGATCATCAACATGGGCATAATACTCCTGACCTCCCTGGTAAACAGTCTGCCGCAGATAATCTCCGCTGTTGCCGCGGCGGTCCCGCAGATCATATCGGGACTTGTGACCGCCATATCAAACAGCGTTCCGAAGATCGCCAATGCCGGATTAACGCTCCTTAAATCGCTGATACAGAATTTGCCCTCAGCCATTTCCTCCATCGTTTCCAATATACCGAAAATCATCACTTCAATAGTCAACGCTCTGAGTAACGGCATCGGCTCTCTTAAAAATGTCGGCTACAGCCTGCTTACGGGTCTTTGGAACGGCATGAGCAACGCGCTCGGCTGGGTGGTAAACAAAATCCGCGGCATGGGAAGCTCTATCATTTCCGCTATCAAGGGCGTTTTCGGTATCCACTCGCCGTCAACGGTATTCCGGGATCAGGTGGGTAAGAACCTCGCTCTGGGTCTCGGAGAAGGCTTTGAAAACACTATGAAACAGGTGGAAAAAGATATGACTGCCGTTGTGCCGACAGAGTTTGACTTTTCAGCAAATGTAAATCCTGTTGTCAGCGGTTCTTTACCGTATGCACCGGCTGGCGGCACAACTTCATTCGGTGACATCATTTTAAACATCTATGCTGCCCAAGGGCAAAGCGAAAGAGCCATAGCGGATAATGTTATGCAGATGATCCAATCGGCAATTGAACGGAAAGGGGCGGTGTTTGCTTAATGTATAATGTATAATTTACAATGTACAATTTTTCTCTCATTGTACATTGTAAATTTTAAATTAGGGCAATACCGCACAGAGATTGTGCGTGAGATGCGCCGTCAGATTTTTCGTCAGATTGCCAAAAACGACGCAGGAATACTGTCGTATTTCAAGGAGTTTTTGGCAATCTGACGGAAAATATGCAAGCATATCGCGTGCAAAGGCGTTAGCCGGTCTTTGTGCGGTGTTGCCTTAGAAAACTGTAGAATTATTCGATGACTTGATGATTGAGGTCAGCAATTTATTAAGTTCAACGCAATCATCGTAAATGCTTTCAAACTCTACATCATTTAAATAATCCGTTTCATGTAGCAGTTCTAACCAGTATTCCGTTTCAGCAGCTTCTTTTAATGCTATGTTCATTTTTGCAATGAAATCTTTTTTGCTTTGTGCAACAACCGCTTCACTCACATTTGCACCGATACTCGTTCCGCTTCTGACAAGCTGCTTGGAAATAATAAACTCTCTCTTTTCCTTGAGCAGAAATTTATACATTTTGATTATTCTAATTGCAAACACCTTGCTTTTATCACGAACAATATTATCAGCCATAACAAATTCTCCATTCATAAAATTGCAAATCTTTGATTTGCCACCTTCATTGTACATTATACATTGTAAATTGTAAATTAGAAAGCCGGTGATTAACAATGAATTTAAAAATTAACCACATCGACCTGTCTCAATTCGGTGTGCTTGTCGAGCATTATCCGACAGAGGTTCACGCACAGAGAAAAATCGATACGGTGAGCGTACCCGGAAGGAACGGCGACCTCATTTTCGCGCAGGACGCTTTTGACAATGTGACCGAGAGCATTGACATAGCCGTAAAGCCCTGCGGCGGCAGAACAAGGGATGAAAACATAGAGATGCTGTGCGGCATTTTACTTTCGTCCAAGGATTTTTTACGCATTGAATGCGACGGCTGGGCGAAGTGCGGCGGTGAAGATATATTCCGTGTCGGCTATTACTCCGGCACGTTGGAAATTCAAAATCTTCTCGCCAAATACAGCAGAGCCGTATTGAAGTTCAACTGCAAACCGCAGCGTTTCCTTAAAAGCGGAGAAATACCCATCGAACTTGCGAGCGGCGCACACTATCTGAAAAATCCCACCGCATATAAAGCATATCCGATCGTAAAATTCTATCCGAGCCATACGGAAGTGAATTATGCGTCGGGTATTTTTCGTTTGTACGCCGACGCGGTGGAGCTTTCGGGAGCGGCACGGCCCATAAAATCCTTTGATCTCAGCAATACGGTATTTGAGAACACCGACTGTGTAACGGCCGATTTTGAAAATCTTATGGTCACGGCGGCGGACGGTTCGGACTACAGAGATAAAATAGTAAGCGCCGATAAATTTTGGCAGCCGCACTTTGAGCCGAGCGTCGGGCACTGCATTTACGCAAACCCCTTTTACGAAAAAATAGAAATCATTCCGAGGTGGTATACAATATGATCCCATTTTTATTCAGTAAAGAAACGACGGATTTTTCATCGGCGGGTATTGGGCTTTTGACCGAATGCACCTCCTGCAGGATAACCGAGGAACGCAACGGTGAATATGAGCTGGAGATGAAATATCCCGCAAACGGCGAACTGTTCGATAAGCTTGAACCCGGAACTCTCCTGCAGGCAAGGGTCAACGACGATGAAACATATCTGCAGTTCTTCAGGATCTACCGCATCACAACACCGATGAGCGGACAGATCACGGTTTACGCGAGGCATATCAGCTACGACTTAAACGGTTATCCCATTCCTCCGCTTTCGCTCATGGATACAACGGCGGCAAACGCCATGAACACGGCGCTGTCAAATTCACCGACAAGTACGGACTTTTCAGCCCTCAGCGACATTACGACAAGGAACACCGTGAAGAGTACCGAACCCGTAAGTATGAGAGCCTTTCTCGGCGGCGCGTCGGGCAGCATACTCGATGTTTTCGGCGGTGAATATGAGTTCGACAACAAGGTCATTCATCTATGGAAGAGCCGGGGCGAGGACAACGGCATAACCATCATGTACGGTAAAAATCTGACAGATCTTCAGCAGGAAAGATCCATCGCCGATATGTACACGTCTGTTTTTCCCTATGCCCGTGTAAAGCTCGAGGACAGCGATACGGAAGCGGTCGTTATGCTCGGAAACAGGATCGTTCAGATCGCGGACGCTTCCGTTTTGGGACATTCAAAAACACTCATTATCGACTTGACGGATCAGTTCGGCGAAGATGAAACAGTCAATGAAGATACTCTTCTTGCAAAGACACGATCATATATCAATTCCCACAATTTGACCTCGCCGAAGGTAAATCTGACCGTTTCCTTTGCCGCCCTTTGGCAGAGCGAAGAATACAAGGATATCGCGTACCTTGAAAAAATCAAGCTGTGCGATACGGTTACCGTCTATTTTGAAAAGCTCGGCGTCAATGTGAAAGCGAAGGTCATAAAAACGGTATACGACTGTCTGCTTGAAAGATACGACAGCATTGAAATAGGGGACGCGAAGTCCGGCTTCGCGGAAACCATCACAAATCAGTCAAACAGGATAGACGCTTTGAAAAATGCCGTAAGCGAAAACAAATCGGCTGTAGAAAAGGAGTTGGAAACCATGCAGGAAAATTTCAGCGAAAAAATCAATGCTTCAAGCGGTCTTTATCATACGGAAGAGAACGGTATTGACTATTACCACAACAAAGAGGAACTCGCACAGTCCGATGTTATCTTCACCTTCGGTTCAAACGGTTTTGCCTGGGCGACGGGTACAAACTGCTGGAATAACGGCAGTCCCGACTGGACATACGGTTTTAACAAAGACGGCGTCGGAATTCTCAGGGATCTGTTTTTAAAGAGCCTTGTGGCAAACGACATTACGGCGGGGCTGCTTTCGTCAAGCGACGGTCAAGTGTATTTCGATCTTGACGGCGGTAATCTTACAGCATATTCGGGCAATATCGGAGGCTGGGACATTAACGAGCAGTCGCTTTCATTTACGGCTGATAAAGAGATTGTGCTGGGCGGTTTCGATCCCGAAGAATCAAAGTTTTATGTTAGCAGGGTTACAAAAAATCCCGTTGTTATCAGGCTCGGCGCATATGACGACTACAAAGAAATACTTGAAAAAGACTACATGGATATTTCTAAAATCGTCGATGACTACAACCGGAGATACGAAACGGCAAAAGCGTCGAGCCCCACAATGGCGAAGATTTTGTTGATAACCCTTCGCGCGGCTTTTTTGATGCAATGCACGTTCATTCATCTTCGCAACAGGCTCAAAACAGGCAGAGGTCTGACCTTTACACAAAAAGGAAACGACAATAATATTATGGGGATTTTTGCGGAAATGGACGATGACAACACCGCCGCCATGCACATCGATTCTTCATTGGGACTTGTAAGCGGACAGACGGCGAGCGTTGATATTTTGGGCGCTCTGAATGTTACAAGAGAATCGAAAACAGTGGACGATACCCTTGCGGTCGATTACTCGTTCTCTCTCGCAAAACCCCTCGGTATAGAAAACGGAGGAACCAACGCGCAGACCGCAAAAGACGCCGGGAACAATTTGATGGCTTCAAGCAAATTCGGCGATAGCGGATATGTTGAGATCGGCGATCTCCTTTTGCAGTGGGGAAAATATACGGCGCAAAACTCAGAGTTTTCATCTGGCAGCAGCTCGACCTATGTCGCGGCGAAGGACATAACATTTCCCATCGAATACAGCGCGAAGCCTGTAGTTATGGTTTCACCTGCGACAAGTATACCCTCATTGGCAAACGTGGGTTACGCATCGGTCACAACATCAGGATTTACCTTAACATATCAACGCTCGAACACCAGCAACATGGGAGCCTGTTGGTTCGCCATCGGGCAAAAAACGAATGAAGGGAGGGATGAGCAATGACTATCACTGTGCAGACCGTCATCACCGCAGGCGCCGCCGTCGCCGCTGCAGGTACCATTATCGGTCTTATTCTGAAGATCCATAAGTGGTATCTGAAGCAGGAAGAACGGGACAAAGAGATACGCTCTCTCAAAGAGGAAAACACGCTTCTGTGCTGCGGCATATCCGCCTGTCTTGACGGTCTAATCCAGCTCGGCGCGAATCACAGCGTCCCGGAAGCAAAAGAAAAACTTGACAAATACTTAAATCAAAAGGCCCACGGCCGAGAAGAGGAGTAATCAACCATGAACAAAGAAAAGATCAAAGACGTCCTCATCAGGGCATTAAAAACATTCATCCAAGCGTTTGTGTCCATCGCGATCGCGCAGCTTGCCGGTGTGAACTTCATTGAAGGCGAAAACCTTATGAATGTTCTCATCGGCATTGCTGTTTCCGCCGGCGCCGCAGGCGTTTCGGCAGTATGGAACGGTGTGCTGTCGCCGCTTCTTAATTCCATCACGGGAGGTAATGAGTAATGGCTTACACAAATTCATCCTTGGCGACTTATACAAACATAAGTCCCAACAAAAATGCAAACAGAAATCATATCATCGACACCATTACGATCCACTGTGTCGTAGCGCAATGGACGGCGAAGCAGACATGCGACTACTTCAAAAGCAGTTCTGTCAAAGCAAGCTGCAACTATGCTGTCGGCTGTGACGGCAGCATCGGTCTTTGTGTTGAAGAAAAAGACCGTTCATGGTGCAGCTCAAGTTCAGCAAACGACCACAGAGCCGTCACCATTGAGGTCGCAAGCGATAAGACCGAGCCGTATGCGGTAACCGAAAAAGCATACAATGCCCTCATTGAGCTTGTGACTGACGTCTGCAAACGCAACGGCATCAAAAAACTTGTGTGGAGTACAAACAAAGAAGACAGGGTAAATCATAAAAACGGCTGCAATATGACCGTTCACAGGGATTACGCAAACAAGTCCTGCCCCGGCACATATCTCTACAACAGGCATGGTGAGATTGCCGAAAAGGTCAATGCTAAACTGAACGCGTCTGCCGCGTCGAATACCTCAACTTCGGTGCTCAAAGTCGGAAGCCTTGTGAAAATCATCGGCACGAAATATTACGGCGGTGCGTCTATCCCTGCTTGGGTAAAGGAAAAGAACTGGTATGTCTACAGCGTATCCGGGGATCGTGTTGTTATACACAAGAGCGAAGACGGCAAGAATGCCATCATGTCCCCGGTTAAAATCAGTGACCTTGCACTCGTCAGTGCGTCTGCCGCTGAAACATACCGTGTTCATACCGTTGTTAAAGGCGATACCCTTTGGGACATAGCCGTGAAATATCTCGGCAGCGGCTCCCGCTACACCGCTATCGTCAAACTGAACGGACTGACCTCTACCACAATCTACAGTGGACAAAAATTAAAGATTCCGAATAATTAACGATTACGGCTCACCGAAGATTTGATACTCTTCGGTGAGCTATTTTTTTATAATTATATAGTTAAATGTATTTTAATTGAGGGTGTGCCTTATGGAATATGGTTATGTAAGAGTATCTAGCAGAGAACAAAATGTTGATAGGCAGCTTCTTGCCATGCAGGAGCTTGTGTCAAATAAAAAGAATATATTTATAGATAAGCAGACAGGAAAGAATTTTGACAGACCCGCGTATAAAAGGCTTTTAAGAAAACTGAAAAGCGGCGATGTCCTTTTTGTAAAATCAATCGACCGTCTCGGCAGAAATTACGACGAAATCCTTGAACAATGGAGAATTATAACCAAAGTAAAACAAGCGGATATTTATGTCGTTGATTTCCCGCTTCTCGATACTCGTAAAAAAGGTGATAACGGCTTAACAGGCGTGTTTATTGCTGACCTTGTGTTGCAAATATTATCCTATGTTGCACAGACCGAACGAGAATTTATCCACCAAAGGCAAGCGGAAGGCATTGCTGCCGCCAAACTTCGTGGTCAGCAGATGGGACGACCTTCCGTTACACTCCCTGGCAACTTTTACAGCATAGCTTTGAGGTGTAAAAATGGTGAAATATCTGTCGCTTTCGGCGCAAAAGAATGTAATATGAATCGTTCAACTTTCTATAAATATCTTCGTCAAATTGACGAAAATACATGATCAGCATATTTTTTTGTTTATAAAGGTAGACTTTTATAAACGGGTTATTTCCCGCCGAAAAAAAGGTAAAATATTCCTGATTCCCGATAATATTCATTATAACAAATGATGTCGAAAAAGTCTACTTTTTTAAACAAGTAAATTATGTTCATTTTAGAATGGTTTTCTTGTATGAAAATTATTGCTTTCGGGCGTTTATATATATAGCAATAAATAGGAGGAATTTTTAGTGAAAAAAGTTACAAAAAAATGGATGGCAGCATTACTTATTATAGTAATGCTATTTGGTTCTGCCCCGTTAAGTGGGTTGATTGGGTTAGAGTTTAACTCGTCAGATCTCCTTATATCAGCAAGTGCAAGCAATCAGGATTTAACCATTGAGAACAATGTTGATTTGGATTTAGTCGAGTCATCAGGCGATGCATCTCAGAATGCAATGAAAATTGCCACCTATGCGGCGATTGAAACACCTATAACACCTGATGATGAATCAAATGCATCTAAATATGGTATTTGTGAATATTTTACCGGCTGGTACGATGGTGGAAATCCTACTGCGGGGGCAATAAGAAGAAATTATGCTTTGCGCATAGTTAAAATCTATGAAGACGGTACTTTCTACGGAATTGGTTATGTTCTTCCAAGAAGTGGAAGTAGTACAGCAAACGGTTCTTATTACCTTAAAGGCAACATTAATTTTTCTAATATGACATTAAGTTGGCAAGGCTATGAATGGATTCAAAAAATAAGTGATAGCTTTGATTTTCTTAATTTCTATAACGGATCTATAAATGAAACTAATAATGTGCTTACCGGCAACACTGAATATGGAGATGTAACACTAACATCAGACCAGAATCAGCTAGATATGGTTTTTGATAAACTTGAACTCTTAACTGGTGCAGAAGGCTTTAGAATCATTGTTTCAGATAAAAATGGAAGAAGAATAGACGGAGCAACTGTCACAATTTATAACGGAACTAACATACTGGCACAAAAACAAACCAATAATGGAGATGCGGTATTTTTGGATATTTCTGCAAGCAAAAATAAAAATGCTACCGTTTCTGCTCATTATTCATTAGGCAATGGAATAGAATTATGCTCTGAAAATTTATCTTCCAAGGGTGTATGGGAAGGCGTTAAATTGTCGAATTTATCATCACAAAATACGATGTATCTTGTTGTTGATGAACCAAGACAGGTTGTATCGCTTTCTGTTGGATATGTTGGGAAAAATGATACAGAGAAGAAAAAAAGATATAGCAAAATAAGTTCGGTAATTGAGAAATATAGTGAATACTTGGCTCAGATGACAAATGGACATTGCTTGTTGTCAAATGCAACGATAGATGCATATAGCAGTGATATTGAATTAAACAATTCATCGACTGACTATGATATATACATTTTTGACGATCCCGCAAACACAATAAACCTTAATATTACCACAGCTTCAACATATATTGGATACTTTATAGTATTTAACTATAACAACGGATACTTGGATTCAAAAGTCCTTACACATGAATCAGGACATTACTTTTTTAATTTTTTTGATGAGTATATAAGTGGTAGCGGAAAAGGGCAAAATGGTGGTGAAAAATGGAATAATAAGCCAGTCACAAATTATGGTGTGATGGACAATGAATGGAAATCTCTCGAATTTTCGACAAGTAATACATATTCATATCTGAATGACAGTAATAGAAGCAATATGGATATGGTGACAAAACACTATGCAAATTATGGAGAATCAACGGAGGAAACATTTGCTAATTATCTGTTGGACTTGTGCAACGGTCTTGGTGAGTATACCTTTTCTAATGGAAAACATACAGCATCATACAGCTACTCAAAAATTAATATCGAAGGATATCAAGAATCAAGCTTACAGGTCATTAACGATGGTATCCAGTTGGAAGATGTTCCGTTGATTAATAGTAACATAGATGACTTAAATATAATCGATAGCGACACTGATTCATCTGTAAAAATTAAGATTAATGATACAGCAATAACAAATGCATATGTATTTGATGGAACTGTTTTCGAAGAATTGAAAATTGCAAATAATGAAATTTCGATTCGTGATGTTAATTCGGTATTTCAATTGATATTAGTTAGTGAAACTGGCAGTGTAAAGGAAAAAAAGATTTATAACATGTCTTACAACGACGGTGTTTTTACTGCGAATACAAAAGTTGATGTATCGTTTGATAATTTAGAGTCCATTGATAATTTGGTTTCCGTAAGCTTTTTAGAAGGCATTTCATCATATAAATTAAAGCGCTCAATTAATTCTTTTGATAATTATGCTTCGGCAAAATGGTATAAGATTGAGGATGGAACTTTTGTAGAGTTAGATACTACGGTCGAATGTGAAACATCAGAAGCTGATAAAGGTGGACAATACTATTCTTGTACTGTCAGTGAGTCCGGAAAATATATACTTATGGGGACTTTGCCTACAGAAGAGGAAATTTTGACCGTAAGCAATTTTAAAATAAGCAATAACAAAACCACTGGCATTATTGATATATCATTTGATGAAAGTTCCAAATCTGTTGACTCATATATACTCTATTACAGCACTGAATCTATAGAAGAAGCAATCACAAATGATAGTGCTAATGTATCGATTTCTTTTGATAACAATATTTCAGCATATGTTGACATTCCTGGAACATACAATTTTGCATTGATGGTTAAATATGAAAATGGGAATTACAAATGGTATAAGAATCTGCCGTCATATGTTTATAAGTTGAATGACTCAAACAACGATGGAATACCCGATATATGGTTTGACGAATATTATATGCTTGAAGATAGTGCTACCATAGCTAATGTGGATTTAGATGAAGATGGTCTTACAAATTTGCAGGAATACCAATTGGGAACAAATCCAGTAGAACCTGATACAGATGGCGATAATGTATATGATGGTATAGAGGTGGAAAATAATTTAGATCCTTTAAAGGTTAAAACAAATGATATTGACTACGACTATATTGTTCTTTATGGACAGCCAGACCTTGAGATATCTAATGTGGGCTTAGCCGATGATGATTTAATTTTTACAATTAAAAACCTTGCCGAGGGCGCAGCAATTAGAACAAACATTAAAATTCAGAACAAGTCAGAAATACTTTATTCTTGGGAAGTAAATCTTAGAGCCTATGATAAAATTGATATCACTGTCCCTGTAGATGTATTGACAACATATGATAATTTTAATATAGTAGTTGATGAACGTCATATTATATACGATGTTAACTACTCAAATAATGAGATGATAGTTGGAATTTCGGATACGTTTTCATTTGCAAATTCCGAAGAAACAATGGTTAAGAAGAATACCGAGACTCTTCAAACCGTTGTGAATCATGATTACCACGAATGTTTTAAGTGGGAATCAAGCAACTCAAATATCGTAAGCGTTGACAATTATGGTAATATAACTGCAAATAAAATAGGAATCGCAACAATAACAGCTACAAACTTACGTGGATATTCTCGTGAGTGTGAAATATATGTTGTGGCCTTTGAAGGAGCAGAATATTCCGAGTTTGATAGCACATTGCTTAACGATTCAGAAGTAGCTATCATTGGCTATATCGGAAGTGATGCAGATATTTCAATTCCTAATACAATAGGTGGGTATCCGGTTACACGCATTAATTCAAGTGCTTTTTCAGGTTGCAGCATAGAAAATGTTTCTGTTCATGCCGGAATAAACTATATATCAACCTCTGCTTTTTCCAATACATCCAACTTGAAAAATATTACGGTTGACGCGGATAATGCGGCTTATTGCAGCAAGGATGGAGTTTTGTTTGACTTCGCAAAGACCTCTTTGATAAAATATCCATCAGCTAGGGAAGATTCCGACTATGTGATTCCCGAAAGCGTTAATACCATTGAGAATTCCGCGTTTAGATATTGTCAAAACCTGAAAAGGGTTGATTTAAGCAATGTCGAGACCGTAAATGCAAATGCTTTTTACGATTCCGGTTTAACAGAATTAACCATACCGGAAGGTGTTACATACATCGGATCGAGCGCATTCTATTGCTATGATTTAACAACCGTCAACTATAACGCAGTTGAGTGTGAGATATATTCATCTTTTCTTGGTCTTTTAATACGCTCATATAGAGCATTTGGTGAAAACATTAAAAATCTTGTCATCGGTGATAAAGTTGAAAAGATCCCTTCATATTTGCTGTTCGATTGTACGATAGAAGAAATTATTGTTCCAAGCAGCGTTAAGGTGATCGGAAGCAATGCTTTCTACAATTGTTATGGTTTAACGATCAAGGCATATGCAAATTCATGCGCAAAAGACTATGCGGAAGCCAATGGGTATAATTTCGTCCCGATCACTTGCGGAAACTGTGTATGTGAAGAGTGGGAGATCTCAACGGATGCTACTTGCACTTCGGTAGGCGAGAAAACAGGTATCTGTCTGATCTGCGGTGCGGTTATGACCGATGAAATCCCGATGAAGGATCATAATTACGGCAATTGGGTGACCACAAAAGAAGCAACCTGCAAATCCGAGGGCACAAGAACCAAAACCTGCACGGAATGTAAGAATGTGGTTACCGAAACGATACCGAAACTGGCTCACACCGATAAAGACAACGACGGCATATGCGACAGCTGCGGCGCGGAGCTTAAAACGATCGATCCGTCGGCGAATTGTACGCACATTTGCCACAACAAGAACAGCTTTGTTCAGTTCATCTATAAGATTGTACGCTTCTTCTGGAAGTTATTCGGAATCAACAAATACTGTTCCTGTGGTTATCAGCACTATTAAAAGTTAATATTTAACTTCTACGGCAGATTGTCTTTTCGACAATCTGCCGTTTTCCCTTTTGCATAATTAAGGAAACACGATTTAATCTGATGCATAGATTGTTCAGATATAAATTTCGTCAGATTTCACATAAATTTTGCAGGCAAACTGTCACCTTTCAAGAAAATTTGTGTGATATAGCGGGATTTTAGCGGACAAGATGTGCATCAAGGCGTCAGCCGTGATTAAATCAGCGTTTCCTTAATTTTTTTACAAAACACCTCCCCAAAAGTATCGTTTTTTCTGGGTATTGCGAAAGAGGTGTTTTCATGACAAATGAACAAAAAATCCGAATTACGGCTATGCGTGAAAAAGGATACGGATATGCAGCTATCGCTGAAGTATTGGAAATTCCCAAGAACACTATAAAAACATATTGCAACAGAAATGGATTGGCAGGTATCCGTCAGCAACAGCACCGTTTGATACTTCCAAATTACGGTCAATTTTGTAAAGAGTGCGGAAAGCCAATCGTTCAGCCTGAAAAAACAAAGAAGCGAATATTTTGCTGTAAAGAATGTCGGGTGAAATGGTGGGCAAAGCACCCGGACGCAGTAAATCAAAAGGCGATTTATCATTTTACCTGTCAGGGCTGCGGAAAAGAATTTACAAACTACGGTCATTCAAACAGAAAATATTGCTCTCATGAATGTTATATCAAAAACCGTTTTTACAAGGACGGTGACAAGGTATGACACAGAAACAATTTGACTGTGAACTCATCTACGAAATAACCATGTTGCTATTTGGTTCGCTCCTTGACAAAAACATAATATCCGATGAAGAGTACGGCATAATTGATACAAATATGAGAGAAAAATACAAGCCATTATTGGGTATGTTATATGCGCAAAATCACTTGATAATAAAGGAAAGTGACGGTAATATGTAACACACCGAAAAGAGAACCTTCGGAATTTTAATAAAGGAGACTTGTATTATGACGAAGAAAATCAGTAAAATCAATACTGATATACCGCAGCTTAAGCGTAAAAAGCGCGTAGCTGCCTACGCTCGTGTTTCATCAGGCAAGGACGCTATGCTGATGTCGCTTTCCGCACAGGTCAGCTACTACAGCGATATGATTCAAAAAAATCCCGATTGGGAATACGCCGGCGTATATTCGGATGAAGCCATGACCGGCACAAAGGATTCCAGAGAAAACTTTCAAAAATTGCTATCCGCTTGCCGAAACGGGGAGATAGATCTTGTGATTACCAAATCGATCTCTCGCTTTGCACGAAACACCGTAACGTTGCTTGAATCCATGCGTGAGTTAAAAAAGTACGGTGTGGATGTATACTTTCAGCGAGAAAACATTCATTCTATGAGTGGGGACGGCGAGCTTATGCTTACTATCCTCGCTTCTTTCGCTCAGGAAGAAAGCCTGTCTGCCAGTGAAAATCAAAAATGGCGTATTAAGAAAAACTTTTCGGAGGGTAAACCCTGGAACGGAGTTATACTTGGTTATCGTATGGAAAACGGACAGTATGTTATAATGCCGGATGAGGCTGTAATAGTTCAAAAGATTTTCCGATATTATCTTGATGGCTTTGGATATGACACCATTGCAAGAAAACTCAATGAGGAGAACATTAAAACAAGACTCGGATATGAGTGGACGCACAGCAGTATTATGAAGATACTGAAAAACTACGCTTATACCGGCAACCTGCTGCTTCAGAAAACCTTCCGCGAGAACCACATTACAAAGAAAACTTTGGTAAATAACGGTGAACTTCCGATATATCATGCTACAGATACGCACGAAGCCATTATTGATTCGGCAACTTTTCAATGTGTCCAGGAAGAAATGAAAAAACGAGCTTCAAAATTTCGACATTCCGATAAAAAGCCAAAAACATATCCATTTACGGGAAAGCTCATATGCGAGGACTGTGGGAAACATTATCGCCGTAAGGTAACTGCTCACAGAGTCGTATGGATATGCAGTACATTTAATAGCAAAGGCAAGAAATACTGCCCAACATCAAAGCAAATCCCGGAAGAGATACTTCTTCATACCACGACTAATGTGTTGGGAATAAAAATATTTAACGAAGCAGAATTTCATAGAAAAATCGAGCATATATCGGTGGGAGCAAATAATATGCTGCATTTTCATTTCTTTGACGGAAATGTAGTCGATGCAGTGTGGCAGGATCGTTCTCGTTCCGAAAGCTGGACAGAAGAAAAGCGTGAAGCTGCAAGGCAAAAAACATTGCACAGGAGGAACGCATAATGGCAAAAACAGTAACGGTTATCCCCGCAAGCGTACATAAATTTACGGCAACGCCATTCGATTCGACTGTGAAAAAGCGTGTTGCGGGATATGCCCGTGTTTCGACAGACCTTGAAGAACAGGTTACAAGTTATGAGGCACAGGTTGATTACTACACCAAATACATTAAAGATAATCCTGAATGGGAGTTTGTTTCAGTCTACACAGATGAGGGCATATCCGCAACCTCAACTAGGCACAGAGACGGTTTCAACCGTATGATTACTGATGCGTTGGCAGGCAAAATCGATATGATCATTACAAAGTCAGTAAGCCGTTTTGCGAGAAATACGGTTGACACGCTGACCACTGTGCGTAAACTCAAGGAAAAAGGCATCGAGGTCTACTTTGAGAAGGAAAATATCTATACTCTTGACAGTAAGGGTGAGCTGCTCATTACAATTATGTCCTCTCTTGCCCAGGAAGAAAGCCGTTCCATTTCAGAAAATGTTACATGGGGACAAAGAAAGAGGTTCGCAGACGGAAAAGTCAGTATGCCTTACAAGCAGTTCCTCGGTTATGACAAGGGAGAAAAGAAAAACGACCCGCCCATCATAAATGAGGAGCAAGCCGAAACCGTAAAGCTTATTTACCGTTTATTCTTGGAGGGCAAAACACCGGGCGGAATTGCGAAGCACCTGATGTCGCACGGTATTTCATCTCCGGCAGGAAAAGAACGCTGGCAGTCAGGTACGGTATACAGCATTCTGACAAACGAAAAATATACAGGCGATGCTTTGCTTCAGAAAAAATATACGGTGGATTTTCTCACAAAAAAACAAAAAATAAACGAGGGAGAAGTGCCTCAGTATTATGTGGAGAACAGTCATCCTGCGATTATTTCCCATGAAGTATTCGATATGGTTCAGCAGGAAATCAAGCGAAGGAAAGAATCACCGACCCGTCACAGCGGAGTCGGACTTTTCGGAAGCAGAATTATTTGCGGAGATTGTGGCTCTGCCTACGGGGCAAAGGTGTGGCATTCAAACGACAAATACCGCAAAGTCATTTATCAATGCAATCATAAGTTCCAAGGTAAAAAGTGCAGTACACCAAAGCTCGAAGAGGAAGAAATCAAAGCCATGTTTGTAAAAGTGTTAAATCAAATCATCCAATGTCGCGATAAGATAATTGCTGATTTTGAAGCTGGAAAGGAACTGCTTTTTGATACTTCCTGTTTTGAGGCAGAAATCGAAGAACTGCGCTCCGAAATGGCGATAACAGCGGAACTGATTCAAAAATGTGTGGACGAAAACGCACATACGGCTGTAAATCAAGATGTTTACAAAAAACAGTACGAATCTTTGGTCAGCCGTTTTGAAAAGGCAAAAACCAGATTTCATGAGATAAACACGCTTATCGATAAGAGGGAAGCAAGCCATTTGCAGGCGGAGATGTTTATTCGAGAGCTTCAAAATCAGGATAAACTAATCACTGATTTTAATGAAAAACTGTGGTTCACACTTATGGATCATATCACGGTATGCTCATCTGAGGATATACGATTTACATTTAAAAACGGAACAGAGATCAAAGCGTAAACGGAAATTAAAACAATATATTACCGCAGGGGTACAAGCTCTGCGGTTTGCTTTGTTTTGCGGCGATTTATGTTTTGAAACCCTCGAATTGAAATGAAACCCTCAAATCGGCTCAGAGGGTTTCAAATCTTATATGTTTGATAATAGACAATTTCAAATCACAAAAGTGAGTGATAAAACGCACACTTGTAGCTACTGATGAAAACAAAGAAAAACGCTCGAAATGCCCATAAACAAAGGGATTTCGGGCATCTAAAACAAAGAAGCCACCCCATAATGAGATGACTTCTTTGTATCAACGAATGTTGACTTTTATGGTGCGGGTAGCAGGACTTGAACCTGTATGAGGAAACCCTCACTAGAACCTGAATCTAGCGCGTCTGCCAATTCCGCCATACCCGCATAGGTGTTACCTTTGTTTTTCTGACGGAAATGTAAAACTCCGTTGTTATAACCTAAGCCTCAGTTATCTTATCGAAAGTCTCGGTACCTAATCTTTCGTGTCAATCGCACCCCATTTGGGTTATGTGAGTGCCAACGTTCGCGAATGTTTTCGGTCATTTTAAAACGTATTGAAAATTGTGATAAAACCTAAATCTTGCGTGTCTGCCAATTTTGCTATAGCCGTATAATCTATTCGCTTCGCACAAAAAACAGAACAAAGTACAATAATAATATCATTATTTTGTCTATTTGTCAAGCAAAATATATAAAAAGTGTGGACAAATAACGCAGTATATGATAAAATAAGGGTATGAGAAAAAGCAAAAGAAATGGCAGGAAGGAAATGTCCGAACTGCGGAAGAAATGAAAAACAGACGAATGCGGGAAAGAACCGATCGGGACCAATGGAATTGTCAAGAAATGTGCAGTCAAAATTCCCCCTAAATCTGAAATAAACTGATGAATGCAACCGGTTTTAGGAG
>CANRNI010000030.1 GCA_947631945.1 uncultured Clostridia bacterium | reverse complement strand
CATCATGGGACACGACCCTCATTTTTGCCTTAAAAAAGCAGAAAAAACCTTGATAAATCAAGGTTTTTTCGACTGTTTGTCATTTGGGGGACAAACAGATGGCAGAGGAATAGGGATTCGAACCCCAACAAACAGAGTCAGAGTCTGTCGTGCTACCGTTACACCATTCCTCTAACACGAGCAATATTATATACTACCCGCATCGTTTTGTCAAGAGTTTTTTTACTTTTTTATTTTTTTTTACGATAGTAAGTTCCCAAAGTAAATTCCACAGTGGAGTTTGGGGGTGGAATTTACTTTGGGAAATAAAAAGTGGTAGAATTTAGTTTAATAAAAGGAGCGCAACAGATGAAATCAGACAAAAAGAACAAACATATGACTCTTGACGACCGAGTTGAGATTCAAGAATGTCTTTGTAAAAGAATGACATTTAAGGCAATCGCAATGCGAATCGGCAAAGATCCGACGACAATATCTAAGGAGGTCAAACTGCACGCAAAAGATTATAATAGTGCTTTTACCAAAACAACAGCAACCTGTCCGAAACTGCTCAAGGCGCCATTCGTCTGCAATGGCTGTGAAAAACAGAATCATGCAAACTGTGTTTACCCTAGAAGAAAGTATGCGGCAAAAAATGCTCAAAAAGAATATGAGACGGTTTTGGTCGAATCTAGAGAAGGGATCCCTCGTACTAAGCAGGAATTCTATGACAACGAGGAAATAATCTCGGATGCGGTTAAACGCGGTCAGCACATCTACCACATCATTCAATCCAACAATCTGCCCATATCGACTGCTACTGTGTATCGCCATATTCAAAAAAGATATTACTCTAATCTGCCAAGAGCAGTGAAATTTAAGCAAAGAAACTCCAAGGGATGCAATTATGTACTCAAATGGGCACGTGAGGATCGTACTTTTGACGATTTTCTTACTTTTGTTGAGGATAACAGTGATATACCTCTTGTGCAGCTGGATACTGTAATTGGCAGAATCGGAGACAAAGTCATTATGACGGTTCACTTTGTAAACAGCGATTTTATGTTCGGACTATTGCTTGACAACAAAAACAGCAGCCGAAACAGCGAATAAAATTAAAAATCTTAAAGCTGAGTTAAAGGCTTTCAATTTTAAGGAAATACCGCACAATTAGCGGCTGCCGCCTTTGCCACGCTTTTGCACCGATATTTTCCGTCATTTTTGCCAAAAGCTCCTTGAAATACGTCAGTATTACTGCGTCACTTTTGTCAATCTGATGAAAAATCTTTCGGCACATCTGCACGACAATAATTATGCGGTATTGTCTTAACTTTGGAGATATTGCCCCGCTTTTACTTACCGACGACGGCGGTGAATTCAGTATCGTTTCTGCTTTTGAAAACGATACCGACGGCAACGCCGAATCGCATATGTTTTTCTGCGAACCGTACTCTCCCCATGAGAAAGCTGAAATTGAGAAAAACCATACTCTTTTTAGAGACATTGTTAAAACCGGAACTTCTTTTGATAATTTTACTCAAGAAACCGTCAATCTGATTTTCTCTCACGTTAACGCCGTGAAAAGAAAACAATTCAACGGTAAAAGTGCCTATGATATGTTTTCTTTTTATTACTCTGAGATGTTGGCATCTGCTTTGGGAATTTCTTTTATTCCCTCTAATGAGGTCATCCAATCTCCAAAACTTTTATCAAATTCCTTCTCTAAGTAAACGCAACCATAGTTGTATTTAGTCTGAGAGATTTACCTCTAGGGCTTTTTCCCTATGCCTTTTTCTGCTATTTCCGTTGCTTTTTATCCTTTTTTTGCCTTTTCTCATACTTACTGCAACCGGTTTCTCATTGTAAATGAAGACTTTTGCTACTGTTGCATTTAGTTTGGGAACTTACGGAAGTTTTAATGAAGCTTTGATTTAATCCGATATATAAATTGTTCAGCCGTAAATTTTGTGTGGTATGACGGTGTTTAATGAACAAGTTGTGCATCAAAGCGTTAGCCGCGATTAAACCGGAGATCCCTTAATCGGTGCTTTCTTAATAGCGGGACGAATGAAAAATTATGCTCTATTATTGCACTATAGTTTCAAGATTGCTCGAATCTCTCAATATCATACGCGCGTCGGCTGCGGTCAGACTGCCGTCGTTTATAACATCGGCGGCAAAACGATAAGGGTTGCTCAGATTTTCAAGCCCCGCCGACGCTCTCAGAGCAAGTCTTGCGTCAGCCGCCGCGATTGCTCCGTCGCCGTTGACGTCGCCCTTAAGAATCACACAGGTGCCGTCGATCAATTCGTCCATCTGTGTTTTTTCATCATATCTTACAAGGAAAAGACACATTCCCGTTCCTATAAGATGATCGCCTTGATACTCGTTTCCCGAGTAATCAGCGACGCGGATATGGCTCGGATATTTAAACTGAACGAGAACCTCGTTTACCGTCATGCCCTCATGTACTCCGTAAAGAAAGTTTTTAGATTCGTCAAACCTGACCGACGCGCCGCTTACAAGAGTCAAGCTTTCTACGTCGTCGGGAAGGTCTTCGTGTATAATCGGAATTTCCTCTGTAAACAGCTTACCGCAGACGGTACATTTGCCCTGCTTTTCACCGGGCGTTATTGCCGTTGCGTCCTTTAAAACAGTCCATTCATCGGCCTTATGACCCGTCGGAGCAATTTCCTCCGAAACAGTTTTTCCGCAAACGGAGCAAGTTCTCGATTTTTCGCCGGCTTCGTCGCAGGACGCTTCCTTTACCGTTATCCAGCCGTCGCCGTCCGTTGTGTCATTAACGCTCCAAGTATGCCCTAAAGCCGACGTTTCAAATACTTCGGTTGTGCCGCACACCGTACATATATGCTCACTTTCTCCGTTTTCCTCGCATGTCGGTTCGCTTTTAACCGTCGGTTCGCCCCATACATGACCTTTTGCGGCAGTTACGTCGTCCTCCGTGACTGAACAACGTGTGCAGGTTCTGCGCTTTACACCGTCAACAGTACAGGACAGCTCGCTCAGCGTTACCCAGCCGCTCCAGCTATGTCCCTTAGGTTCTGTTCCTTCCTGTTCAAGATAATTGCATCTTATGCATCTGCGCTCGCGAAGCCCCGAATTAGTGCAATCCGATTCCACAACAGCCGCCCAATCCGTAAACGAATGAGTACAGCCGTCTATAATCTCCGTTTTAAGGGAATTGTTTTTACTCCAATTATATGCGGTAGAATTATCATAGCAATAAACTGTGAAATCCTCAATAACTCCCTCGGAGTTATAGCCTATAGCCTGTGTTCCTATACTTATCACAGAGCGCGGAACGGAAAGATATTTCATTGAAGCGCAGTTATAGAAAGCGAAAGTGCCAATATAATAAACTCCGTTAGGAATAACTACGGTTTCGACGTTTTTGCCGCTGAACGCGTAATCGGCTATACAGCTTATACCGTCGGGTATAACGACGCTTTTTTCGCTGCCGTTATAGGTATAAACGGTCTTACCGAGAGTGAGAAGTCCTTTCGGCTGCGAATTGAACCAGGCTGTTCCGTCAAAAGCATATCTTCCAACCGACTGAACGGAATCAAGAAGCGTTATAGCCTCGAGAGAAGTGCAGTTTCTAAACGCCGCGTTTCCGATTTTAGAGGACGGAACCGTTATACTTTTAAGCGCCGTACAGCCCTCAAAAGCATAATGTCCCACGGCCGTTGAAGCAGAGTTTATATTAACGGAAGTCAGCGATACGCAGCCTGCGAACGCCGACTGTCCTATTGCGGAAACCGACGCGGGAATCACAGCGCTTTCAAGCGCCGAACAATTTTTAAAAGCGTCGTTCATTATTCTTGAAACGTTTGACGAAATCGTAATGCTTTTTATTCTTGAATTGCCCGAAAAGGCGCCGGCGCCTATTTCCACTACAGTTCGTCCGTCAAGAGTATCGGGAACGGTGATATTCTCGTCGTTTCCCGTGTATCCTGTTATTCTCGCGCTCGTACTGCCGGAAATCACTTCATATTCAAAGCCCGCGCTGTTCAGCGCAAGAGCCGGTATGATAGCGGTCATGAGCATTACCGCCGCAAGAAAAACAGAAAACAGCCGCTTTGGTATTCTTCCTTTCATTTTATTTCAGCTCCCCGTTATTTCATAATTCGCCTTGGGGAAACACTGAATAAATCACGCCTGACGGCTGAACGTACATCTTGCCACGATATTTTCCGTCATTTTTGCCAAAAGCTCCTTGAAATACGCCAGTATTCCTTCGTCACTTTTGACAATCTGACGAAAAATCTCATGGCGCAAACTGCACGTTCGATTTAGTCAGTGTTTCCCTAGTTAAAGCATATTCAAGGCCTGTTCGATATCGGCAATTATATCGTTTGAATTTTCAATTCCTACGGAAAATCTTATAAGATCGGGCGATACTCCGCACTCTGCCAATTGCTCGTCCGTAAGCTGACGGTGCGTCGTGCTTGCGGGATGCAGACAACAGGTTCTGGAATCTGCGACGTGAGTTACTATCGCGGCGAGCTTCAAGCTGTCCATAAACTTTGTCGCGGCCTCTCTGCCGCCCTTAACTCCAAAGGATATTACGCCGCTTGTACCGTGAGGCATATATTTTTTCGCAAGCTCATATTGTTCGTCACCCTCAAGCCCCGGATAGTTTACCCAAGTTATTTTTTCATTATTTTTAAGATACTCCGCAACCTTTAAAGCGTTTGAACAGTGCTTAGGAATACGGACTGCGAGTGACTCAAGCCCTACGTTTAAAAGGAATGAATTGAACGCGGACGGAATAGCGCCGAGATCGCGCATAAGCTGGGCGACGCATTTTGTGATATACGCGGCTTTGCCGAAACGCTCGGCATAAACAATGCCGTGGTACGAATCGTCGGGAGTTGTAAGTCCCGGGAATTTATCCTTATGCGCCATAAAGTCAAAATTGCCGCTGTCAACTATAACTCCGCCGACGCTCGTCGCATGGCCGTCCATGTATTTTGTAGTGGAATGTGTTACAATATCCGCTCCAAATTCAAACGGACGGCAGTTTATCGGAGTCGGGAAAGTGTTGTCAACAATAAGAGGAACTCCATGTGCGTGAGCCGCCGCCGCGAATTTTTCAATATCGAGTACCTGAAGCGACGGATTGGAAAGAGTTTCGGCGAAAACGGCTTTAGTGTTAGGCTTAAACGCTTTGTCAAGCTCCTCTTCCGACGCGTGAGGGGAAACAAACGTAAAATCTATGCCCATTTTTTTCATTGTTACGGAAAACAGGTTGAATGTTCCTCCGTAAATTGCCGCCGAGCTTACAACATGGTCGCCGGCTCCGGCTATATTGAATACGGAGAAAAACGAAGCCGCCTGACCCGACGACGTGAGAACAGCGCCCACGCCTCCCTCGAGAGCGGCTATTTTAGCCGCAACAGCGTCGTTTGTGGGATTCTGTAAACGCGTATAGAAATATCCTTCTTTCTCCAAATCGAAAAGCCGGCCCATTTCCACGCTTGAATCATATTTATAAGTGGTGCTTTGAATTATCGGCAAAACTCTCGGTTCGCCGTTTTCGGGCTTATATCCTGCCTGCACACAGTTAGTATCTATTTTAAAATCCTGCATTTGGTTAACCTCACTTTATAATTATTTTGAAAACGTACAATTGATAACGCCCTGCAAAAACAATCACAAATGCTAATTATTAATTGTCAACTATTAATTATCAATTATCAATTGTTAATTGTCAATTGTCCAAAAAATATTTCATCAGCGCGGCCCCGCTGTCAAAATAAACGCCTGTTGCTTTTGCGGTATTTTCCGTAACGGTTTCAACGCCCTGTTTTTCGTCTTTTTTATGGTATATCATGAACGGGACGGGATCCCTCGCGTGCGTCATTGTTACTATGGGAGTAGGATGGTCGGGAAGAATCATAACCTTATAATCATCGTATTTTTCAAGCTCCTTTAAGACAATCGGAAGAACCTTTTCATCTATAAGCTCAATAGCCCTGACCTTGTTTTCGGGCTCGTGTCTGTGACCGCATTCGTCTGTGGCTTCAATATGGATATATACAAAATCCTGTCCTTTTCTGAATTCTTCTGCCGCTGCCCGAGCCTTGCCCTCGAAATTGGTATCTATGTAACCTGTCGCTCCCTCTACGTTTGGAGTGTTCATCTTAGCGCAGCCGCCTATGCCTTTGAGCAAATCAACGGCTGAAATAATACTGCCTTTAAGACCGAATTTGTCATAGAACGGCTCAAGCGACGGTTTTGTACCCTCTCCCCAGAGCCAAATCGAGTTCGCGGGACGTTTGCCCTCAGCGATTCTCTTTTTGTTTACGGAATGATTTTTCAAAAGGTCGTAGCTTTCTTTCATCATTCTGATTAAATCGACCGCGTTAGGCGAATCGGACAGATATTTTCCTATAACTCTGCCGGAAATATCATGCGGGGGAGTCATAGAGCCGAGAGCCGTTGTGCCGCCGTGCCATACAAGACAATGACGGTAAGATACGCCGTTATAAAATTTGTAAATATCGTTTCCGAAATGTTCCTCTACGGTTTTTATGATTTCCGCTGCTTCGGCGGTGGATATATCGCCCGCCGAATAATCGACCATTGTTTTATCCTCGTAATTCTCTTCGTCCGAGAGCGTTACGGTATTGCAGCGCATTGTAACGTCGTCGTCGCGAAGGTCAACGCCTATACTGACGGCTTCGAGAGGAGAACGCCCCGTATAGCATTTTTCCGCGTCATAACCGAGAGCGCTTAAATTAGCGACGTCGCTTCCCGGCTTTAAAGAATCCGCGACTGTTTTAACTGTTCCAACAACGCCCTTTTTTCCCATAGCGTCAAAATTCGGTTTTTTTGCGACCTCCATAGGAGTTTTTCCGTCAAGCTCCGGCACGGGATAATCCGCCATACCGTCATAAAGGACAACCAAGTATTTCAAAACAATTCATCTCCGAAAGTAAATATATCAATTTATTGTAATATATTTATTATTATAACATATTTAAAATTGTTTATCAAGCAAATTCTATGCCTTTTTACCAGTTATCTATGCCTTTTCTTTGCAGCGCGCCTATAATTTTTTCTCTTAACTGCGGATAATCCTTATTAAGCGTCTTTATAAGCTCCTTTGTCGTCTGTCTCTCACTCGTTTTATCCATAGGACATTTACTCTTGACAACGGGCAGATTATTATGGTTAACGGCTCCCGCGACAAGAGCTTCCGATGATAATATCATAGGTCTTATTATGTAAATATCCTTTCTCGACATATATGTAACGGGACAAAAGCAGTCTATATTTCCGCCTCTTAAAAGGTTCATAAAAAAAGTTTCAACAGCGTCGTCCATATGATGCCCGAGAGCCACTTTATTACAGCCGTTCTCCTTTGCCGTATCGTGAAGTATTCCCCGTCTCATTTTGGCGCAGAGCGAGCATGGGTTGCTTTCTTTTCTTATATTGAAAATTATATCTGCAAGCTCCGTGCGCTTTATGACGTATTCAACGCCGATTTTTTCGCAGAATGCTTCAAGAGCGGAGTAATCGGTGTCTTTGCCGTCAAACCTCATATCTACGGTCAAGGCTGTAAGCTCGTATTTTTTCGGATAAAACCTGCGCATTTCCGCGAGAGCCGCGAGCAGCGCGACGGAATCCTTTCCGCCGGAAAGCCCCACGGCTATTCTGTCTCCGTCCTCTATCATATTATATTTATCCATAGCCGCCCTCATACGGCTCATAAGCTTCTGCATTCTTTTTCACCTTAACTTCAACGACTATTATAAACAATTCGAGGAGATTTGTAAATATGTAATAATATGAATTAATGTAAAAAAACAGACGGCGGTCTTTAGACTGCTTTGTCTGTTCAAAATCTTTGATTATACAGAAAAACGCCGGCAGTGCGCCGGCATTTTCATTTATTTATCGGTATTATTTGCTCACTATCCTGTAATACGTTCTCGCCGTAAGGAGATATACAATCATATAAATCAGGGCGAAAACAGCCGCTGTAACAGCAATGCTGATTATAAAAATAGTTTTGTTTACAAGTCCGAACATCGACAGCAGCTTTGATACTATAGGGAACGAAAAGCACAGATGTATGCACGCGGTTATAAGAGGCAGGAAGAAAACGGTTAAAACCTGCGAATGTATCGTCTGCTTGACCTCCTGACGGCTCATGCCGACATTCTGCATTATTATGAAGCGTTCGCGGTCGCTGTAGCCTTCGGTAATCTGCTTGTAATAAATTATCATAACCGTTACTACAAGGAAAAGCGTACCGAGGAACACTCCGAGAAACAGAAAGCTGCCGTTTAAGGTATAAAAATCCTCCCTGCTCTCGTCTTTTGATTCAAGGTCAAATTCGATTCCGCTTTTATCGAGGTAATTTCTGATTACTTTCACGTCCTGTATTTTTTCCTCGTTAGTTCCGGAAAGGTCAAAATACATTAAAGAATCGTAAGCGTTTCCGTTCGGATAAGCTTTGCTTATTCTCATAAGCTCGCTCATGTCCGACACAACGATATAATTATCATTGCTGAGAATGTAGCCGCCCGTATTTGTCAGGTACTGAATCTTGTGAAGCTCGCTTCCGCTGTCCATGCTTTTAACAACTCTGTAGTCCTTGCCCAATATATTGATACTGTCGCCGATCAGCTTGTCGCCGGATGTGAAAACTATAATTTCGTCGTCGTCGAGCTTTATCGTTTCACCAGTCAGTTCGGCGTAATTTTTTAATGTGACGAAATAGAACATATACGAAGCTTCTTCGGATTTGGAATAATTCGGATTAATTGCGCTGCCGTCAAATCCTACGCGGAACGAAACAAATTCGGACTTTCGCAAATCAATAATGTCTATTTTTTCCTTTTTGGATATATTTTCAAGCTCTTTCATAACAATTTCCGCCCGCCCGGAATAAAAAACCGGATTTTCGCCGTCCTCGTCATAAGTATAGTCATAATAATTAAGCATGACGTCGCGCGGATATCTGTTCTTAAGCGAATCCTCGCTTCCGAGATAGAGCGAAAACGTGGTTGAAACGGTGACGAGAACCATTGTTGAGAGTATGCATATATTTGAAAGTCCCGCCGCGTTCTGCTTCATTCTGTAAATCATTCCCGAAACGGAGTTGAAATGTTTTTTGCTGTAATAATAGCTTTTATTTTTCTTAAGAGCCTTCAAAAACGCTATGCTTCCGGACATAAAAAGCAAAAACGTCCCGAAAATAACGCAAAGCACGGCTACAAGAAAAAGATTTATCGCGTTAAGCGGATTCTTCGTCACAATCGCTATCGCATATCCCGCCGCAAGAAATATAATGCCCAATATTGCCGAAATAATCTTTGTCTTTGGTTCCTTTTCCCCCACGCTTCCGCCGTGAAGAAGCTCGATAGGGTTTATTCTGTAAATTCTTATTATATTGAAAACAAGGTTGACAAGAAAAATAATTCCGAATGTGATAAACGTATAAAAAATTCCGTTCAGGCTGATATGAAATCCGAGCCTTACCTCAAAGCTGAACAGTTTGCAGAGCATAAGATAGGTCAGCTTATCAAAGATTATGCCGAACAAAAGACCTCCGATAACGCAGATAAAAAACGTGTATACCGTTTCATAAAGCATTATCAGCGCAATGTGCTTTTTTTCCATGCCGAGAACGCTGTAAAGCCCAAATTCCTTTTTACGCTGTTTTATAATGTAGCTGTTCGTATAAATAAGAAAAATGCAGGAAAAAACGGCGATAACTATAACGCCTATAAGAGTCATTGACTCCAAATACTCTGCGCCTCTCATTTCCTTGAGTCCTCCGTTGTCATCGACGGAACCCATTATATAGAACATCGCAATCGTTATAACGGAGCTTAAAATGTACGGTATATAGAGTTTTTTATTTTTGCCGATATTAACGGCGGCAAGACGGGGATAAAGCTTACTGCTCATTTGATTCACCGCCTGTCGCAATTATCGTAAGAGTGTCCGAAATGCGCCTGAACATTTCATCGTCGGACATATTCGCCTTGTAGAGCTGATGAAAAACATGGCCGTCTTTTATAAAAAGCACACGCTTCGCGGTACACGCCGCTTTTACGGAGTGAGTTACCATTAGAATAGTCTGGCCGAAATCGTTTATTTCCGTAAAAATCGAAAGCAGCTCGTCCGATGACTTTGAATCGAGCGCGCCCGTAGGTTCGTCCGCGAGAAGCAGCTGGGGATTCGTTATAAGCGCGCGTGCCGCCGCGGCTCTCTGCTTTTGACCGCCCGATACCTCATACGGAAATTTATCCAAAATCTCCCTGATTGAAAGCCTCGACGCGATAGGAGTAAGCCTTGCCTGCATTTCATCATGCTTCATTCCCGAAAGGACAAGGGGCAGGAATATATTGTCCCTTATGGAAAAAGTATCGAGCAGATTAAAATCCTGAAAAACAAAGCCGAGATTATTTCTGCGGAACGCCGCGAGGTCTTTTTCCTTTATCCTCGAAAGAGATTGACCCGCGATTTTGACTTCGCCGCTTGTGGGCTTATCGAGCGACGCGATTATGTTGAGAAGCGTTGTTTTGCCCGAACCCGATTCTCCCATTATCGCTACGTATTCGCCCGGCTCAACCGAAAAGGATACGTCCGTAAGCGCCTGAACCCTGCTTCCGCCTATTCGCGAAGTATAAATTTTACCTACGTTGTTTACAGTAAGTATTGACATTTTGTTTTGCCTCCTTTTGCTATTGCTCTTACATTTTAGCAAAAGCAAAAGCCGCGAACCATAACTTTAGCTTACATTTCAGGCGTTTAAGCTTACATTTTTGTCACATTTCAATTGCAAGTTCTTATTCGGAAAAAAACGCTTCTGTCAGGCTGACGCCGCGTCTTGTATTTTCTGCTTCCTCCAATTTCATTTGATTTATTTATGATATGCTCACCTCATGTGAACATCGATTTAAATGCGGCCGATACCATTGACCGATTAAAATTGACTGTATCCGCTGAGAAAATCGGCAAGCTGATTCATTGAGCTTTCCAGAATTTCCTTTCTCGGCAAATAAACTATTCTGAAATGGTCGGGCTGCTGCCAGTTGAAACCTCCGCCGTGAACAATAAGAATACGTTTTTTTCTTAAAAAGTCAAGCGCAAACTGCTCATCATTGTTAATACGGTATTTTTTAGTATCAATTTTCGGGAATACATAAAACGCGGCTTTCGGTTTTACATAGCTTATTCCGGGTATGCCGCTCAGAGCGTTGCATATACATTCGCGCTGCTCATAAATTCTGCCGCCGGGAATTATATAATTTTTAACGCTTTGATAACCTCCGAGCGCGGTCTGTACTATCGACTGCGCGGGGACATTTGAGCAAAGACGCATATTGGACAGCATATTTATTCCGTCGATATAATCCTTTGCGGCGGATTTATTGCCGCTTAATATCATCCAGCCTATACGGAATCCGGCTATCATATGGGATTTTGACAGTCCGCTGAAAGTTACACAGAACACGTCCGGCGCGAGAGACGCTATTGATATATGTTCTTCACCGTCCATTACGAGTCTGTCGTAAATTTCGTCGGAAAAGATTATAAGTCCGTACCCTCTCGCTATATCGGCAATCTGCATAAGCAGGTCCTTTGAATAGAGCGCGCCTGTAGGATTATTGGGATTTATAATAACTATCGCTTTTGTTTTATCGGTTATCTTTTTCCGTATATCGTCGATATCGGGGTACCAGTCGGAGCTTTCGTCGCAAAGATAATGAACCGCTTTGCCTCCGGCAAGAGTTGCGGTCGCTGTCCACAGAGGATAATCGGGGGAGGGGATAAGAATTTCATCTCCGCTGTCGAGAAGCGCTTGCATACATAAGTTAATAAGCTCGCTCACTCCGTTTCCCGTGTAAATATCGTTTACCGTAACATCGGGAATATTTTTTAGCTGGGCATACTGCATTATTGCTTTTCTTGCCGAAAACAGACCTTTTGAATCGCTGTAGCCCTGACCGTTTCGTATCTGTGTGCGCATATCGAGGATAACTTCCTCGGGAGCTTCAAAGCCGAATGGCGCGGGATTGCCTATATTGAGCTTGAGAACTTTAATCCCTTCATTTTCCATTCTCATGGCTTCTTCCACAACGGGGCCTCTTACGTCGTACAGAACGTTGTCAAGCTTTGAAGATTTTTTTATGTTACGGTTCGGAAAACTTTTGATATCCCGATTTTGAGCGTTAATATTATCCATAATTAATTCTGTCCTTTCATTAAACTGTTTATAGTATGTCTGCACAAGTCAGACACACGCTTTTTTTAAATTTACTTTGCGGCGCATTAAAAATGACGAAGCGGCGCCGCTTTAAGGCAATACCGCATAATTATTGTCGTGCAGATGTGCCGAAAGATTTTTCGTCAGATTGTCAAAAGCGAGGAAGGAATACTGACGTATTTCAAGGAGCTTTTGGCAAAAATGACGGGAAATCTCGGTGCAGATGCGCGGCAAAGGCGTTAGCCGCTAATTGTGCGGTATTGCCTTAAGCTATTAGATCCTTAATTACCTCGCCTGCTATAATTAATCCCGCTACGGACGGAACAAAAGCGACGCTGCCCGGAGTTTGTCCGCGCCGTGTTTTGTATTCCTTTTTAGCTTCACCGCATATAGCGTTTCCGATATCGCCGCCGTTTTCCGCTTTTTCAACGGGCTTTACGGGAGGTTCTTTTGAATATACTACCTTTAATTTTTTTATTCCGCGCTTTTTAAGCTCATACCTCATTACACGGGCAAGCGGACACACGGAAGTTTCATATATATCCGCTGTTTCAAAAGCGGTCGGCTCCAGCTTGTTTCCCGCTCCCATTGAGCTTATAATAGGCGTACCGCTTTTTTCCGCTTTTTCGGCAAGAGATATTTTTCCCGATACTGTATCTATCGCGTCAATAACATAATCGTATAAAGTAAAATCAAACATATCTGCGTTCTGCGGGGTATAAAATATTTTATATCCGTGTACGATGATATTCGGGTCAATGTCATGTATCCGCTCCATCGCTACGTCTACCTTATACAGTCCCAAAGTTTTTCTTGTGGCGTAAATCTGGCGGTTTATATTCGTTTCGCAAATTTTATCGTTGTCAATTATATCAATACCGCCGATTCCGGAACGCGCAAGAGCTTCAACAGCGTAACCGCCGACGCCTCCTATTCCAAAAACGGCGACGTGCGCTCCGCGAAGCTTTTTCATCGCGTCCGCTCCCAAAAGAAGCTCGGTTCTTGAGAATGAATCCATTGAAAAACCTCCCGTATAATATCTTTAAGGCAACACCGCATAATTAGCGGCTACCGCCTTTGCCGCGCATCTGTATCGATATTTTCCGTCATTTTTGCCAAAAGCTCCTTGAAATACGTCAGTATTCCTGCGTCACTTTTGTCAATCTGACGAAAAATCTCATGGAACATCTGCACGACAATAATTATGCGGTATTGCCTTAAGTTTGTCAACAAAGCAAATTAAATCTAATTAGGAATTAGGAATTAGGAATTAGGAATTAGGAATGAGGAATTAGGAATTATCGGAAGCCCAAAGGGCTTAATTATAGAATATATAATAATTATTCTTTAGATAAATACTATAAAAATTCAGAGACGCGAAGCGTCTGCCGAAAATTCCTAACTCCTAATTTTTCATTCCTAATTATTAATAAACCTGTCTTTTTCGACAGCCTGCAACTGCATATAATATCTTAAACATTATATATTTTTTATATTTTCATGTCAAGCGCGGCAAACGGGGAAAAATTTTAATAAATTTTCAAATATAGGGTTGACAAAGGTAAAACTCTGCGCTATAATAAACCTATCAATCAGGTAGGTATAATAGGTAATCAGGAGGAACATATAAATGTTGCGTTATATCATAAAACGATGTTGACTTTTGTTTTTTTACAGTTTGAAACAAATAAAATACCATACTATAAAAGGAGAATAACGTTCTATGAAAGTATATGATAAAATTACCGATTTAATAGGAAACACGCCTTTATTAAAACTGGGCAATTACGCGAAAGAAAACGCTCTTAACGCCGAGATTTACGCAAAACTTGAGTATTTTAATCCCGCAGGAAGCGTAAAGGACAGGATTGCGAAAGCGATGCTCGACGATGCGGAAGAAAAAGGACTGCTCAAACCCGATTCGGTAATAATCGAACCTACGAGCGGCAACACGGGTATAGGTCTTTCGGCGGCCGCCGCTTCGAGAGGTTACAGGATAATACTTACAATGCCTGAAACGATGAGCATTGAGCGCAGAAATCTTTTAAAGGCATACGGCGCGGAGCTTGTTTTAACAGAGGGAGCCAAAGGAATGAAGGGCGCTATAGAAAAGGCCAAAGAGCTCGCGGAGCAGATTCCCGAAAGCTTTATTCCGAGCCAGTTCACAAACAAAACGAATCCCGCCGCTCATTTTAATACGACGGGACCGGAAATCTGGAACGACACGGACGGTAAAGTGGATATATTTGTTGCGGGCGTAGGCACTGGAGGAACAATTTCAGGCGCGGGAGGCTATCTCAAAACAAAAAATCCGAATATAAAAGCAGTCGCTGTTGAACCGGCCGGTTCGCCGGTACTTTCAAAGGGAACTTCCGGACCGCATAAAATTCAGGGCATAGGAGCAGGCTTTGTACCCGATACTCTCAACACGGAAATTTATGATGAAATAATTACGGTTGAAAATGACGAGGCCTTTGAAACAGGCAGAGCGCTTGCCAAAAAAGAGGGACTGCTTGTAGGTATTTCGTCCGGAGCGGCTGTATTTGCGGCCGCAAAGCTTGCGAAACGCCCCGAGAACAAAGGGAAAATAATAGTGGCTCTTCTGCCCGATACGGGAGAGCGTTATCTGTCCACTCCGATGTTTTCACAGACGGAATAATCGCGAAACGACTGTAATACGCTCACGGTTTTACTGTAATATTTCGCTTTCTTTCAAGGCAATACCGCATAATTATTGTCGTGTAGATGTGCCGAAAGATTTTTCGTCAGATTGACAAAAGCGAGGAAGGAATACTGACGTATTTCAATGAGCTTTTGGCAAAAATGACGGGAAATCTTAGCACAGATGCGCGGCAAAGGCGTTAGCCGTTAATTGTGCGGTATTGCCTCAAATTTTTGGGAATCACCGATTAAATGGAACGCACATTTTGCTTGCATATTCGATTTAATCGGTGATTCCCTTGATTCTTTTGCTTATATGTATTCAATAAGATTTTTGATGACCTGCGTAAGCGTTTTTTCGCATTTATCGTTAATCTCCGCGTAGCTTTCGGCGGCGGTATCGTCGGCTGTGTCGCTTATCTGCCTTATTGCTATAAACGGTACGTCGGCGTCATGACATACCGATGCGACGGCTCCCGTTTCCATATCAAATTCATTTATACCGAAAGTTTCCTTATAAAGCTTCTTTTTTTCTTTGTCGGCGAGAAAAACGTCTCCGCAGCCGCATACGGCCCGTTTTATCCCGTCTATCTTCATAGCCGCGTTTAAAAGTTTCAAATCGGCCGGATATACGTTTGTATCCTGAGGCTTTTTACCGAGCCGGTAACCTAAAGCCGTAAGGTCGAAATCACACTCCGTATAAGTTGTGCCTGCTATTATATCGCCTTTGGCAAGTCCGGAAACTGCTCCAGAAAGTCCGAAGCTGACAACCGCGTCAACGTTATCGTCGGCAATAAGAAAAGCGGCGGCGGAGGCGGCGTTGACCTTACCTATGCCCGATTTTACCGCAATAAGCTTTTTACCGTTGTGTCTGAACGACACGCTGTCTTTTCCCCGTCTTTTTATTTCAATGCAGTTATGCTCTCTCGCAAAAGCGAGAAAAGGAATATACTCATTTTCGTCGGCTATAACAAAACCTATTTTCATTTGTTTTCCTCCGCGAGCGCCGCTTCAAGAGCCGACGCGAACTGGTCGGGACACGATGTGTTTTTAAAGCCGCATTTCGTGCCTTTTATCTTTTTTATAATATCTTCGGCCTTCATTCCCTCGGCAAGGCTTGATATTCCTTTAAGATTGCCGTTGCAGCCGCCCATAAATCTGATATTTGAAACAATACCGTCGTTGATATCGAACGAAATCATACTTGAGCATACGCCCTTGGTTCTGTAATTATAAGTCATATTTATCCCTCTCTATACAATAATTCATTATTTATTTTATCAGAATTAAATCATCAAAGCAATAGAAAATGTAGTTTTTTATAAATTTTTACGGAAAATATTTGACATTAGCGCAGTTTTGTTATACAATTTGATTGTACGATTTTATTATGGAGGTAAAATTTATGGACACACGTTTCGCAATAGAAAATTATTGTGACGCACAGGCGGTTACAAAAGAGCTCGACGAACTCATCAAACAGCCTATTTACACTATCAAACCTGAAGCATTGGCAGATTACGAGGAAAATTATTATGGCAAAAAATGCGTAAAATCAAAGGCCATGATAGACGAAGCACGTCAGACTATCCCCGGCGGCGTTCAGCACAATCTTGCTTTTAACTATCCGTTCCCTCTCGTTTTTACAAAAGCAGACGGCATGATGCTTTACGATATAGACGGCAACGAGTATTTCGATTTCCTTCAGGCGGGCGGTCCGACTGTTCTCGGCTCAAATCCTCCCGAAGTACGCGAGCAGGTTATAGACCTTCTTAATACTTGCGGACCCTCGACAGGTCTTTTCCATGAGTTTGAGTATAAACTCGCCAAAAAGATTTCCGACAGCGTTGAAACTGTTGATATGTTCCGTATGCTCGGTTCGGGTACAGAGGCTTGTATGGCTGCCGTACGTGTAGCGAGACTTGCGACAAAGAATAAGAACATAGTTAAAATGGGCGGCGCGTATCACGGCTGGAGCGACCAGCTCGGTTACGGTATCCGTATTCCCGGCTCAAAGTTTACACAGGCTCACGGCGTTCCCCTTTATATCTTCAAGCATACTCAGGAGTTTTTCCCGAACGATCTTGATTCGCTTGAAAGAGTTCTCAAGATGAACACGCTTCGCGGCGGAACGGCGGCCGTATTTATCGAGCCTGTAGGCCCCGAAAGCGGTACAAGACCTCTTGATTACGATTTTAATAAGGGCGTTGAAAGACTTTGCCGCAAATACGGCGCGCTCCTTATATTTGATGAGGTCGTTACAGGCTTCCGCATCGGTATGGCGGGCGCTCAGGGATATTTCGGCGTATCTCCCGACCTTACTATTTTCGGCAAGGTTATCGCGGGCGGATATCCGGGAGCAGGCGGCATAGGCGGCAAGAGAGAATATATGAAGTATCTCGGCGCAGGTCTTGACGGCAGTACAAAGGTTAAAAAGGCGTTTATGGGCGGTACTATGGCTGCTACTCCGATTTCATGCGTAGCCGGTTATTATACTCTTGAAATGATTGACAGAACAAACGCTTGTCAAAAGGCCGGACAGATGGGCGACAGACTTATTGCCGGTCTTAAAGAGCTTATCAAGAAATACAATCTTCCGTTCGTTGCGTTCAATCAGGGCTCTATCTGCCATCTTGAAACAGTCGGAACAATGCATTTCGCAATCGACTGGAGCAAGCCTTGGGGTATTCCGAAGGTTCTCAGCGCCACAAGCGAGAGAAAGAAAGAAATGGAGCATATGGGCGCGGCTTACATGGCGGAGGGTCTTGTAACTCTCGCAGGTTCGAGACTTTATACGTCGGCGGCTTATACTCCGGAGCTTATCGACGAGGCTCTCGCAAAATTCGACAGAGTTTTCGCAAATGTCGCTCTCAAACAGGACAACTGATATTATAAAACCCTTAAGAGGTGTTTAAATGGATATTTTAGAAGCAAAAGAAAAGGTCGTAAAAGCGGGACTTGAGCTTGTCAAGTCGGGTCTTATCGCCCGTACATGGGGCAACGTAAGCTGCCGCATAGACGACGAATATTTTGTAATAACTCCGAGCGGAAGAAGCTACGAGTCGCTCACTCCCGACGATATAGTTATTGTAAAAATCGAGGATTGCTCCTATGAATCGGAAATAAAGCCTTCCTCCGAAAAGGGCGTTCACGCAACCGCGTATAAGCTTCGTCCCGATGTGAATTTCGTTATTCACACCCATCAGAAGAACGCTTCCGCTGTAAGCTTTCTCGGTTACGATATAAATATGATTCCCGAAGAAAGCAGAAATATTATAGGCTCTGATATTCCTGTAGCTTCATACGGACTTCCGGGGACAGGCAAACTCAGAAAAGGCGTTACTGCCGCTCTCGAGCGTTCGGATTCAAAAGCCGTTATAATGGCTCATCACGGCGCTCTGTGCGTAGGTTCCGATTACGACGAGGCTTTTGCCGTCGCACGCGAGCTTGAAAAAGTATGCGGAAAATTTCTTCTTGACAGGCTTGAAGCCGTATCGGGAAAAATAAGCGACAACATCGCCGCGGTAGCAGAGCATATTGCCGAGGTCAGCGAGGGCGCGAAAAAACAGGCACAGCTTTTTGAGCCGTATACTTCCGAGCGTGACGGCTCTACAATAATTATGAACCCCGTTGACGGCGGAGAATCTGTAAGGATTGATTTAAAAACCGGCAAGGAGGTCGCGAAATGCGATAACTATCCGGCAAGCGCGGAGCTTCACAGAGCGGTATATAATAAACGCGACGACGTAAACTGTATAGTTCACTCCAAAAAACCCGAAATTGTAGCCGCTTCAAGAATCGGAGGCACGTTTAAACCCTTGCTTGATGATTTCGCTCAGCTTGTCGGTGTAACTCTCCGCACAGGAGAATACAACCCTTCAAATACCGTTAAAACCGCTAAAAAGGTTGTCAGAAAGCTCAAGGGCAGAAACGCGGTGCTTGTAAAGGATAACGGCGCTATCTGCGCGGCAGGCAATATGTATGACGCGGAAGCTGTCGAAATGGTTCTTGAAAAAGAATTAAGGGCGGACGCCGCCGCAAAGCTTATAGGCGACGCGAAATATATCAATAAAATTGAGTCAATCCTCATGCGCGTTATTTATAAGACGAAATATTCAAAGAAGAACGAAACAAATAAATAAAGACAAAAGATTAATCCTCCTATGGCACTTGTGTCATAGGAGGAATTAGCTTGTCGAAAAATTTGTTGCAAAGATTATAAAAGTTTCGGTCAAGCCTTTACAAAGGCTTGCAGGGGTCACGGGGACAGCGTCACCGTGTCGCGCTCCGCAGAGCGCGAAATCTCCTTATAATTGAAAATATTTGATTTAATCAGTGTTTACTTAATCTTTTCATATACGTAAAGCTTTCTTTGCACGATTCCATCGCGCTGACGGTCCAGTTATTATCCTGTTCAAACATAATATACGGTATATTCATTTCTTTTGCCGTTTCATAACAGGCGCCCAGATTGACAATTCCTTTTCCCAATTCTGTAAACGGGTGCGGATTATCTTCGGAACCGTTATTGTAATCCTTGAAATGTAGAACCTTGATTCGTCCTTTCATCTTTTTTATGTATTCGGCGGGATTTTCTCCGGCAATCTGAATCCATGCTACGTCCGGTATAAACCATAATAAATCGGGGGATATATCCTCTATCATTCTGTCAAGAATTGACCGTCCTCCGTAAAGCATTAAATCGAAAGCATGATTGTGGTACGCCAAATGGACTCCTCTTTCCCTCATTCTTTCAGCTACGGGAAGCAAATCCGATATGAATTTATCTACTCCTTCAGCCGTTCTTTCGTATTCTCCGGGCATAGAGCCTATTCCGAGACAATCACAGCCGAGTTTTAAATGCTCGTCGATGACTTTATCGGTTTCTTTCAACATTCGTTCAAATGGAGTGTGCGTGACGCATACGTTCATTTCATATTTTTTTACAACTTCGGTAAGCTCTGCCCAATCTACCGCGCCTATACCTGATATTTGTATATCGCGGACCCCGTAAGAGTAAAGCTCCTTCAGCGTATTGTTAATATCTTCAATGGTTTTGCATTCGTTTCTGAGAGTGTAAAGCTGTATTCCGTATTTTATATGCATAAATATGACCTCCGTTATTCTGTCCGCTTTACTGACTATGAGCCGGTTTCTTTTTTTCTACAAACCGATAAAGTCCGTCCGATTCACGCTTCGGCGCAAGGTTAAAACGTCATTTTTCAGTTTTTTTTATCCAATTATAGACGTTTGCTTTATTCATGCCTAAAGCTTTTCCTACTCCTCGTCCGCTTACCCCGGAATAATACATTTTTATCGCGAGTTCCCTTACGTCTTCGGGATATTCGTGTTTCTTTGGTTCAAGCGTGTATCTTGTGCCGCACTCCTTGCATCTGCAGCGTTGTGTTCCCGAACGGTTATATCCTATTTTGATTTGGTTCTCTTGCTTTTTACAATTTGGGCAGATTTTGCCCTCTTCTATTGTTGTTCTTCTCATATTTTTATTTTATCATATTTATTCGTGTTTTGTCTAAGGCAATACCGCATAATTATTGTCGTGCAGATGTGCCATGAGATTTTTCGTCAGATTGACAAAAGTGACGCAGGAATACTGACGTATTGGGGGAGCTTTTGGCAAAAATGACGGAAAATATCGGTACAGATGCGCGGCAAAGGCGGCAGCCGCTAATTGTGCGGTATTGCCTTAATCTTATTCTATTTACTGTGTTTTTCAGAGTATTGTAACGGTTCCGTCCTCGGCAATTTTTATCTTATCGCCTGTCTTAACGGTATTAAGGAAATCTTCACCGAGCATATCTATGGCGATAACGCCGCTTTTCTCCCATACTTTGGCAAGCACTATTCCGCTTGCTGCGAGAGAATCAATATGTTCGGAAAATAAGAACGCGGACGGATTTATTCCCATAGCGCAAACCGTCTGAATAACAAGTCCGCCTGTTGTGGAACCTATCGTTATAGGCAGACACAGCGCCTTTCCGGTTATGTTTTTACCGTAGATATCCTTATTATTCTGGTCGCCCGCTATTACTTCGGGCTTATTATTAAGCGCGCTGTTCTGAAAGGTCGCAAGAGTGTTTACGCCCTGATGCGAAACTACCGCTTCACCCTCCCAGTTACCTGCCGCCAAAACTCTGCCTTTAAATTCTTTCATATTAATTGCCATGCGATACGAATGTCACACAAAATGCGATGTAAATTCAAGCCTTTTGCGCCCGGTACCGCTCCTTTCTTTATTATTTTGCTTCCCCGCCTGTGATTATATCAAGAAGCTGAGCGTCTTTATAGTATCTTGACGTGGAATATGTGCGAAGCTTATTGGAATTGGTCGCGATTCTGTGAAGCCCTCTTGCTATCGGATTATTTGTATACATAAGCGGACAAATTGACGAAAGCTTTACGCCGCTTCTCATAAGCAGTTCATATTTTGTCGTTCTTTTAAATCTGGCTACCGTGTCGGGACTCGCCGTCATTACAGTCCTGACAGAGACTTTTTTCATATCCTTATTTTTAAGAGTCTTTACAATATCGCTCGTCCATTTGCAGAGTTGTTCATATGTAAGATGCGGACAGCCGATAAAAACAAGATTCGGCTTTGCGTCCGTCTTTTTCCACATTACGGGATATGATTTGTATATTCTTTCAAGCTCGGTATCATCTATAACGTATTCTTTTGCGTCCTCGGCTATAAGATTTTCACCCATTCTTTTTGCCTCAGGCGTGAGAGAGTCTATATGATAAAGACCTACCGCTCCGTTTGACGCGGTCGCCGCGCCGAAATCTTTTAAATAGGACTTTGCCTCATCATTCAATTCTTCGCCGAGGAAAGCGTCAAGTCCGTAAACGTAAGGAACGTCCTCCATAACTTTCATACCGATTGCGCTGCCTAAAATCTGGGCTTCTGGCTTTTTTGTGGTTTTAACGTAAACCTTCCATGTCGCTTTTCTTCCCTCGTCTGTTACAAGTCCAAATTCGGGGACGTAGCCTACAATCGCTCCGAAAAGATCGAGCATACCGCTGTTTCTGTTGCATCTCGCTCCGAGGACGGAATTGGCGTAAACTACGGCGCTTGATTCAGCCCACGAAAGAACGTCCCCCTCTTTTGGAATATTTCCCACCTCGTCAAGATAGCAAGCGCAGGTGAATGCATTTGAATTTTTAAGGCCGAGCTTAGTAAGATACGATTCATATTCTTCCTGCATCGAATACATTTTTTTATTGAAAACAAACTTTTCAAGCGGATTGCATTTAACGTTTTCATAATCTAACGGTCTGGGGTCAACCGTGAGATATCCCTGCGCTTTAATTCCTTCGCTTGTAAGCTTTTCCATGCAGGCGTAAAGCGGTTTTAACACTCCTAAACCGAATGATGTTACGAGATGCGTATCTTTATGCGTTACGGGAATAAGCCTTTTCGCGCCGAAAATATCGCCGAAAAGAACCACGGTTTCAAGCACCTGACGCATAGCGTCGCCCTTTTCTCCCTTGAGTATGGCGATTTGCTCATCGTTAAGCTCCATTTTGTAATCAATCATGGGAATCTTTCCTTTATATAAGTTTGTTATAAAATTATACAATATTCTTATATGTAAGTCAATAAATAATATTAAGAAACCACTGAATAAATCACGCCTGACGGCTGAACGCACATCTTGCGCCGCGATTTCCCGTCATTTTTGCCAAAAGCTCCTTGAAATACGTCAGTATTCCTGCGTCACTTTTGTCAATCTGACGAAAAATCTCATGACGCAATCTGCACGTTCGATTTAATCAGTGCTTCCTTAAAAATAAACATGATAATTGTGCGGATTTTTGCCTTGTCCGACCAAAAATCGGCTTAAAAATTTAGTGTGAACACACTTTGGGATACTTGTTTACAGCTACGGTATTATGCGGTTTGTAGTAATTATATTTACGCCGATTGCCGCAAGAAAATCGGCGGTGATTGTATCGTCAACTGTCCAAGCCCCAATCTCAAGTCCCATTTCCTTCGCGTATTTTACGGCGCCGATTCCCGAAAGCATTTTTTTCTTGCCGAAATCAATTCCGATATTGCCGTTTTCAACACACATATCGACCGTATCTTTAGTCACTTCGTTTACAAGATACATCATTTTTATATCGGCGTCAAGCTTCCTGACTTCTTTAAGATAATCAAAGTCAAACGATATAATTACGGCTTTTTCGGTAAGTCCGCGTTCTTTAAGAGTGTTCATAAAATCGGGAATATACGCGATATCGCACTTTTTGATTTCGATTATCGGTATTATATCGCTTTCCTTGCAAACGTCAAGCGTTTCCTCAAGTGTCGGAATTTTAAGACCGCTGTAATTTTCAATTCCGTTTCCCGCGTCAATATTGAGCTTTTTGATTTCATCAAGGGTGAAGCTCTCAACTTCACCCTTGCCGTCCGTCATAGCGTCTACGGTATCGTTATGTATTACGACCCATTTGCCGTCGGCCGTCGTATGAATATCAAATTCAAAGGCGTAGAATCCCTCTTTCTTTGCCGCTTCAAACGCCGGAATCGTGTTTTGCGGATATAGCGAAGACAGACCTCTGTGAGCGGCGTACACAGGTCTGTTATCTCCGATATGGCTCGATACCGCCAAGGAGCCCGATACTGTCTTTGTAACAATCTGCGGCAGTATTATTACTGCCGCAGCCGCTGCAATAACGATTATTGCAGCGAGAAGTTTTTTTATTTTTTTAGTACATTTTTTCATACTTTGCTTTTCTTTTCAGCGGTATTTTTCTTTTTGGCAGCCGCGTTTATGATGAAGATAACAGCCAACGTAAGCACGATTCCTATGGCAAGCATTATAACCGCGTTTTGAACGAATCCCGCAATGACATAGCATACGAACGAAATCGCCGCGACTGTAAGAGAGTAGGGAAGCTGAGTATTGACGTGGTTGATATGATTGCACTGAGCACCTGCGGAGGACATGATTGTGGTATCCGAAATGGGCGAACAATGGTCGCCGCATACGGCGCCCGCGAGGCAAGCGGAAATACCTATTATGAGAAGCTTTGAATCGGAGGGGAAAATCGCGGTAACTATTGGGATAAGGATTCCGAACGTACCCCATGACGTACCTGTCGCGAACGCAAGACCGCACGCTACAAGGAAGATTATCGCCGGGACAAAGCTCGAAAGTCCTGCCGCCGCGCCGTTCATTATGTTGGCTACAAAGTATTTTGCACCCAAAAGACCCGTCATGTTTTTAAGCGCCGTGGCACAGGTGAGAATCGTTATCGCGGGAACCATAGCCTTAAATCCTGCCGGAACCGCTTCCATGGCTTCTTTAAAGCTGATAACGCGTCTGCATATAAGATAAATTACTGTAAGTATAAGAGCAATAAGTCCGCCCCAGGGAAGTCCTACCGTCGCGTCGGTATTGGAAAAAGCGTCAATAAAACCGACCCCCTCGAATATTCCGCCAACGTATACAAGACTGAATATGCATATGATTATAAGTGCTATAACGGGAAGTATAAGGTCGATAACCTTGCCTCTCGGATTTTCAACGGCTTCTTCGCCGTCGGTAACTCTTTCACCCGAGGTGTAAAGGTCATCGTTGAGCATTGCGTTCATTTCATGCAGCTTCATGGGACCGTAATCTATTTTTAAGAATACTATCGCTATTATGAACACAAAAGTAAGCAGCGAATAATAGTTATATGGTATCGCCTGAATGAAAAGCTTAAGTCCCTGACCGTCCTCGGCATATGACGCGACTGCCGCCGCCCATGAGGAAATCGGAGCTATCATGCATACGGGAGCCGCCGTCGCGTCGATAAGATACGCGAGCTTTGCTCTTGAAATCTTGTGTGAATCCGTAACAGGCTTCATAACAGAACCTACGGTAAGACAGTTGAAATAGTCGTCTATAAATATCATAACGCCGAGCGCAAAGGTTGCGAGCATCGCTCCGGCTCTTGTTTTTATGTGCTTAACAGCCCAGTTCCCGAAAGCACGTGAACCGCCGGCCTTGTTTATGAGAGCTACCATTATTCCGAGGAATACAAGGAAAATGAAAATTCCGGCGTTGCCCGAAACCGCGCTTATAAGACCGTCGTTGATTATATAGTCCATAGCGCCCGTAAAACTGAAGCCTGATTTGAATATGTTGGAGGAAAGCAGACCGCCTACTATTATACCGACGAAAAGAGAAGAATAAACCTCTTTTGTTATGAGCGCGAGAGCGATAGCTATAATCGGAGGAACAAGCGCCCAAAAAGTAGCGAAATAGCCGCTCGAGGCGGAATCTCTGACGTCAACGGTGCCGCTGCCTTCACAGGTCGGACAAATATTTCCGTTTACAGTCGTTTCCCCGCCACATTCGGGACAGTCCTCAAGATATACATTAAGACCGTCGTCTGCCGGAGCTTCGGCCGATATTGCGGATATCTGCTGCGTGTCGGCAGTATCGGGTTGTTCGGCATTCGCCGCGCCTGCGCTGAAAATCATAACGCAGCAGAAAGCGAAAGCGGCAAGCATACAGAGTAGTTTTTTACGGGTTTTCATGTAATCATCCTTTCTGATATTCTGCTTAATGTGAATATATCATAATATATATGTATTGTCAATAATTTTTTTGTCGGAACTTAGCTGAAATTGTAATAAATGACTTAAATATAATTCTTTTTTGTAATAATAATATCTGTTTTAAATGTTATAATTATTTATAATACAGAATTCAAACAGGGGATTCCCACTATGAATGATGAAAAATTTACGTCGGAAACATTTATACCCATATTAAAATCCCGTCTTGAAGCGGGATTGGGAGTAAATCTTACCGTAACGGGCAACAGTATGCTGCCTTTTCTCGTACATAAGCGTGACAGCGTATATCTTTCCGCTCTTGCGGAAAAACCGAAAAAAGGCGATATAATTCTTTTTGTAAGACCCGACGGAAAGTGCGTTCTCCACCGAGTTAAAAAAGTAAAAAAGGACGGAGTATATTTTGTGGGAGACGGACAGACAGAAACGGAAGGTCCCGTTCCGTATGACGCGCTTCTCGCTATTTGCAGAGCGGTTACGAGAAAAGGCAAAATTATAGATGAAAAAAGCTTTACATGGTTCTTTTTCAAAAAGATATGGCTTAATATGATTCCGTTAAGATTTCCTGTTATCGCCGTTATGACAAAGCTCAGACACGATAAAAAATTATAGTATAATCAATTGGCTTCCGATAATTACTTGTTGATTAAATTTACTTTATCGAAAGACTGAATTTTCCATTTGCTCTTGTATTTTTATTTAAAATGAATTATAATAAATACATACAAGCATATAAAAGGATTGGTGTCGATGGAAAAACCAAAGTATTATATAACGACCGCTATCGCGTATACTTCGCGCAAGCCCCATATAGGTAACTCCTATGAAATTGTTTTAACGGACGCTATTGCGAGGTTCAGGAGGCTTCAGGGCTACGACGTTTTCTTCCTTACGGGAACCGACGAACACGGACAGAAAATCGAGGAATACGCAAAAGCGGCGGGCGTTACTCCTAAGGAATATGTTGATAAGGTCGCGGGCGAAATCAGGGAAATATGCGATACGCTCAACACCACTTACGATAAATTCATCAGAACTACCGACGATTATCATGAAAAAGCCGTACAGAAAATTTTTAAAAAGCTTTATGACCAAGGCGATATTTACAAAAGCGAGTATGAGGGACTTTACTGCACTCCCTGCGAATCGTTTTGGACGCAGTCGCAGCTTGTAAACGGTAAATGTCCCGACTGCGGCAGGGAAGTAAAGCCCGCAAAAGAGGAAGCGTATTTCTTAAAGCTTTCAAAATATCAGAAACAGCTTGAAAACTTTATTGAGGAAAACCCCAATTTTATTTATCCCGAAAGCCGCAAAAAAGAAATGCTCAATAATTTCATAAAGCCCGGACTTCAGGATTTGTGCGTTTCGAGAACTTCGTTCAAATGGGGTATACCCGTCACGTTCGACGATAAACACGTTATATACGTTTGGATAGACGCTCTTTCAAACTATATTACGGCTCTCGGATACGACCCCGACGGCAGCGGCGAGCTTTACAAAAAATACTGGCCCGCCGACGTTCATATTATCGGCAAGGATATTATTCGTTTCCACACTATTTACTGGCCTATAATGCTTATGGCTCTCGGCGAGCCGCTTCCGAAACAGGTTTATGGCCATCCGTGGCTTCTTTTCGGCGAAGATAAAATGTCAAAATCAAAAGGCAACGTCATTTACGCCGACGAGCTTGTAAAACGCTTCGGCGCCGACGCGGTAAGATATTATCTTCTTTCCGAAATGCCCCACGCTCAGGACGGTTCGATTTCATACGACACAATTGTAGAACGCTACAATTCCGACCTCGCGAATACAATCGGAAATCTTGTAAACAGAACCGTAGCGATGGTCAACAAGTATTTCGGCGGCAAGCTTATATGCAATACGGAAACGGAGGAGCTTGACAATGTCTTTAAAGCGGATATTCTTTCCGCTCTGCCAAAAATCGAAAAGGCGTTCGATGAATTCCGGATTTCGGACGCCGTTGACGCCGTTCTTACCATTGCGAAAAGAAGCAATAAATATATAGACGAAACATCTCCCTGGTTGCTCGCAAAGGACGGGGAAAAGAAAAATCGTCTTGCGACGGTTCTTTATAACCTTACCGAGAGCATAAGAATAATAGCGGTAGAGCTTTTACCGTTTATGCCCGAAACGTCAAAGGCTATACTTTCGCAGATAAATTCCGATATTGATTCTTACGAGAGCATAAAAACGTTCGGAGCGATTCCGGTAGGTTCGTCGGTCGGCACAGCGTCGCCGCTTTTCGCAAGAATAGACGCTGAACAGATTGCAAAGGAAATTCAGGCGGAGACGGAAGAAAAAGCAAAAAAAGAGAAAAATATACAGGAAATAACGGGTATTGCGCAAATCACGATAGACGATTTCGCAAAGGTGGATTTGCGAGTTGCCGAAATCAAGGATTGCGTACCCGTAAAGCGAGCTAAAAAATTATTACAACTGACGCTTGACGACGGAACGGGTAAAAGCAGAACCGTTGCCTCGGGCATCGCGAAGTGGTACAAACCCGAGGACCTTATAGGTCATAAAGTCGTTTTAGTGTCAAATCTGAAGCCCGCCGTGCTTTGCGGCGTTGAGAGTCAGGGTATGATTCTCGCCGCCGATTGTTCGGAGGACGATGTAAGGGTTATCTTTGTAGATAATCTTCCTGCGGGGGCTAAAATCAGATAATGTATAATATTTTCGATTCACATGCTCATTATAACGACGGGCAGTTTGATATCGACCGTGAAACGATGCTCGCTTCCTTGCCCGAAGCGGGCATTGTCGGTATTATAAACTGCGGAACAGACGTTGAGACCTCGCTTTTTTCATTGGAGCTTTCCGAAAAGTACGATTATATATACGCCGCCTGCGGTATTCATCCGGAGGAAGCGGCGGATATTTCCGAAAACGATTATTTATTGATAGAAAAAATGCTTTCGGAGAAAAAATGTGTCGCTCTCGGTGAAATCGGGCTTGACTATCACTATGATTTCGTCCCGAAAAGCGTTCAGCGCGATGTTTTCGAGCGCCAGCTCGATATGGCGGTTAAACACGATATTCCCGTTATAATTCACGACAGAGAAGCTCACGGCGACACTCTTGAGCTGATTAAAAAATACAGACCGAAAGGCGTGCTTCATTGCTTTTCGGGAAGCGCCGAGACTGCCAAGGAAATATTAAGGCTCGGAATGTATATAGGGCTGGGAGGCGCGGTCACGTTTAAAAACGCCGTAAAGCCTGTGGAAGTCGCGGCAATCGTTCCCGACGACAGACTTCTTGTAGAGACTGATTGCCCGTATATGGCTCCGGTGCCGATGAGAGGAAAAAGAAATAATTCGTCATATATAGAGTATGTCGCGTCAAAGCTCGGTGAAATAAGAGGACAGGAGCCGCAGAAGATACTCGATATGACAAAAGACAACGCGAAAAGGCTGTTCATTAAGGCAATACCGCACAATTAGCGGCTACCGCCTTTGCCGCGCATCTGTACCGATATTTTCCGTCATTTTTGCCAAAAGCTCCTTGAAATACGTCAGTATTCCTGCGTCCGCGTCGTCGCAAACTGCGCATCGTTCGTTTTCGCCTAACGGCGAAAAGTTCACTCGCTCCGTTGCTCCTCCTATCCCCAAAAAGCCTAATGGCTTTTCGGAGTCCCCTATAGCTTTCTGACGAAAAATCTTTCGGCACATCTGCACGACAATAATTATGCGGTATTGCCTTAAAATAAATTTATAAGAGAAAATAAAAAGAAAGGGCGGCGATTATTATAATCAGCAAATTTTATTCCGGAAACGCGCCGGAACTCGAAAAGTATATGCGCATATGCATGGATAACGGGGCGATAGACCCCGAGCTTTACACAAAGTACAGCGTAAACAGGGGACTGCGCGATTTGAACGGCAAAGGAGTATTGACGGGACTTACGGAAATTTCGGAAATCCAGTCCAAACAAAAGGTGAACGGTGTTGAAGAGCCATGCAACGGTATGCTGTTTTACCGAGGCTATAACGTGAAAGATATAATCGCGGATATTGCCAAGCGCGGACGATACGGCTTTGAAGAAACCGCATACATTCTTCTTTTCGGCATACTTCCTAATGAAAAAGAGCTTGACGAGTTTAAGGAAGTCCTTGCCAATTACAGGGAACTGCCCGTATCATTTGTACGTGATTTTATTATGAAAGCGCCGTCGGGAGATATTATGAACTGCCTTGCGAGAAGCGTTCTCGCTCTGTATTCCTATGACGAAAATCCCGACAACACAAGTATAGGCAACGTCCTAAGACAATGCATACGCCTCATTTCGCTTTTTCCGCTTTTGTCGGTTTACGGCTATCAGGCATACTATTACTATATAAAGGGCAATCACAGCTTTTTTATTCATGAGCCTAAACACGAATATTCCACAGCGGAAAATATTCTTTATATGTTAAGGCTCGACGGTAAATTTACCCAACTTGAAGCGCAGCTTCTCGATTTGGCTCTGATACTTCACGCGGAACACGGCGGAGGCAACAACTCGACTTTTACGACTCATGTCGTAACGTCCTCGGGAACGGATACCTATTCCGCAATAGCGGCGGCGCTCGGCTCGCTTAAAGGCCCCAGACACGGCGGAGCGAATATAAAGGTTCGCCATATGATAAACGATATAAAATCGCACGTCAAGGATTGGAACGACGATGATGAAATAAGCGCGTACCTGTCCAAACTGCTCAATAAAGAGGCGTTTGACAACAGCGGTCTTATTTACGGCATCGGTCACGCAGTTTATTCGCTTTCCGACCCGAGAGCAGAGGTATTTAAATCGTTTGTTGAAAAATTGGCGGCTGCAAAGGGGTTGAGCGACGAATACCGCCTTTATACTAATATCGAGCGTCTCGCTCCCGACCTTATAGCCAAAAAACGCAAAATGTACAAGGGAGTAAGCGCGAACGTTGATTTTTACAGCGGCTTCGTATATGAAATGCTCGGTATTCCCGAGGAACTGTTTACTCCGATATTCGCGGACGCGAGAATCGCCGGCTGGAGCGCTCACCGAATTGAGGAAATATTAAATTCAGGCAAAATTATAAGGCCCGCATATATGAACGTTCAGTCAAGACGCGAATACATACCTCTTGAGAACAGAAAGTAAAGCGATGATTTACATTACCGAATATCCGTCGCCTGTCGGAAAGCTTACAATAGCAAGCGACGGGATAAATATTATAGGTCTGTGGATAGAAGGACAAAAATATTTTTTGGAAGGTCTTGGCAATCCGAATACGCCGAAAGAAATACCCGTCAGAAATGACGGGTTAAGCGTATTTAACGAATCAAAAAAATGGCTTGACAGATATTTTTCGGGAAAAAAACCGAAGCCCGCCGAATTGCCGCTTGCTCCCGACGGAAGCGAATTTCGTAAGCTTATATGGAAATTTTTATGTGAAATACCGTATGGAGAAACAACGACATACGGAGCTTTGGCAAAAAAAGCCGCCTTGATTATGGGAAAGAAATCCATGTCGGCGCAGGCGATAGGCGGCGCTGTCGGACATAACCCGATTTCGATTATTATACCGTGTCACCGCGTTATAGGTACGGACGGGAGTCTGACGGGCTATGCGGGCGGACTTGACAAAAAAATACAACTGTTAAAGCTCGAAAAAGTTAAGTCAACACCGCACAAAGAGCGGCTGACGCCTTTGCACGCAATTAACTAAAATATTTCCGCTATGCCGTTGTAGTTGCCTTTAATTTTATTTAACAACGCTTTTAGCCGCTTTATATTTATAAAATACTTGAATAAAAATACTTGAAAAAATCGGCGTGTTATGATAAAATCAATACAAGAAAAATAATTTTGAAAGCGAGGTGTAAATATTATGACATATTTTTTTATAGCGTTAGATTATCTTTTAAGACTTGCGATGAAGATTATTGACACGTTAAGTTTCAGATTCGGATTTACAACCTTGGGACCGGAAACAACGATAAACACCGAAAGTGAAGCAACGACAGCCGCTTCTGCGACAACCGAACCCACAGCGGGATAATTTATTAAAAATATTCAAATTAAAAAGAAAAAAGTCAGAACTTGCAATTCCGCATTCGGTTCTGACTTTTATACTGTTCGGATTTCGCCGCAAATACGACAGCCGTTGGTTTAATATCTTTCTAAATGTGGTACGAAAATTATTGCTGTTATTCCTCCGCCCAGTCCATCGCGCGTTTTACGGCTTTTTTCCAGCCTGCGTAGATTCTGTCCCTGTCCTCTTTGGGAAGCTGCGGAACAAATTCCCTCGATACCTCCCTGATGCCTTCGATTTCGGTTCTGCTCGACCAAAAGCCTACTGCAAGTCCCGCGAGATATGCCGCGCCCAAAGCGGTAGTTTCAACCACTTTCGGTCTGTTTACCGTTGTTTCAATCATATTTGCCTGAATCTGCATCATTATATCGCTTACGCTCGCGCCGCCGTCAACTCTCAGCTCAGTGAGTTCTATCTCCGAGTCGGCTTTCATCGCTTCGAGCAAATCGGTCATCTGAAAAGCGATACTCTCAAGAACCGCTCTCGCTAAATGACGCTTATTAGCGCCTCTTGTAAGTCCTACAATGCAGCCTCTGGCATACATATCCCAGTAAGGCGCACCAAGCCCCGTAAAAGCCGGAACAAGATATACGCCGTTGGCGTCGGGAACGCTTTCGGCAAGTCTGTCGCATTCGGGCGCAGACTCTATAAGCTGCATTTCGTCCCTTAACCACTGTATGACCGAACCCGCGTTAAATGCCGAGCCTTCTATGCAATATTCAACTCTGCCGTCGATACCCCATGCTATGCCGGTAAGCAGATTATTTTCGGACTTTACGCGCTTGCCGCCGGTATTCATAAGAAGGAAACAGCCTGTGCCGTATGTGTTTTTCGCCTGTCCGGGACGGAAACACGCCTGACCGAAAAGCGCTGCCTGCTGGTCGCCTATAGCGCCCGCAATGGGTACTCCCGCGAGAGCCTCAAGACCGGCTATACCTTCGGCAACCTCGCCGTAAATCTGACTTGACGGGACGACTTTCGGCAATATTGACATGGGTATTCCCAATCTTTCGCATATATACTCGTCCCAGCAGAGCTTATCAACGTCGAAAAGCATGGTGCGCCATGCGTTTGAATAATCGGTAACATGAACCTTGCCGCCGGTAAGCTTCCATATCAGCCACGTTTCCACCGTTCCGAAAAGCAGATTTCCGTTTTTCGCGCACTCTTTCGCTTCCTTGCTGTTTTCAAGTATCCACATGATTTTTGTCGCGGAGAAATACGCGTCGATAATCAGTCCCGTATGTTCTTTTATGTAGTTTCGCAGCTCTTTATCCGCGATGATTCTTTTTGCTGTTTCCGCCGTTCTGCGGCACTGCCATACTATCGCATTATATACGGGTTTGCCTGTGGTTTTATCCCAGAGTATAGTTGTTTCGCGCTGATTTGTAATACCTATTGCCGCTATCTCCTTGGCTTCAATGCCGCCGTCGATAAGGGAATCGGCTATCGCTCTGAATTCACTGCGGAGTATCTCCTCGGGGTCATGCTCGACCCAGCCGGCTCTCGGATAAATCTGAGTAAATTCATATTGAGCCCTTGCCTTTATCCGCCCATTTTTATCAAAAATTATCGCTCTTGAGCTTGTTGTGCCCTGATCAAGTGAAAGAACGTATTTTTTATCGGATTCCATAAAAATTCTCCCTTTCGGTAAATGTCTTTTATATATTTTACATCAATACCGAGTGTTATGTCAAGATTTTTAAGGGCATTAATTAAACGCATATCCCATCTCAAACGCCTTTAAGTTAAGCTCTTTAAATTTCGGCGGAACCGTTTCCTCTATAACTTTTTTCCAGATATCGGCTTTAAAATTCATATGCTTTGCGGCGACTCCCATAAGGACAACGTTTACAGCTTTCGGTGAGCCTGCTTCAACGGCTAAGGAGAGTGCGTCAAGAGCGGTCACGTCGGCTTTTTTCTGCAATTCTTCCCGGACGGAATCGGGATAAACGGTATTTCCCGTAACTACCGGCATAGGGTCTATTTTTTGGGTGTTTACGATAATTTTTCCGCCTTTTTTAAGATAAGGCAGATATCTTGCGGCTTCAAGCAGTTCAAAGGCGAGAATCAAATCGGCCTCACCTTTTTCTATTATCGGAGAATAGACCTTTTCTCCGAATCTGACATATGTAATGACAGAGCCGCCGCGCTGGCTCATTCCGTGAACCTCCGAAACCTTAACATCGTAGCCTTCGCTTATTACCGCATTGCCGAGAAGTCTGCTTGCGAGCAAAGTTCCCTGACCGCCTACTCCTACTATCATAACGCTGTAAGTATTCATTTCGTAATCCTCCGTTCCTCAATCTCCGATAGCGCCGAAAGCGCATAACTGCGTGCATACTCCGCAGCCGACGCACTGCGTAAAGTCGATGACCGATTTTCCGTCCTTAAAGCTTATAGCGGGACAGCCTATTTTCATACACATTTTGCAGCCCCTGCATTTTTCTTCATTGACTTTAAGCGGCGGATTATGCTTGACATATTTTAAAAGAGCGCAGGGACGTCTTGATATGATAAGCGACGGTTCGTCCGTCTGCAATTCCGTATGAATCGCATCGCGCGTTTCCTTAAGGTTATAAGGGTCAACCACCGTAACCCTTTTTATTCCTATCGCATGGGCGAGGGCGACTATGTCCACCGCTGTCGCCGGGTCGCCCTTAATATTTTTGCCCGTAGTGGGATTTTCCTGATGCCCCGTCATGCCCGTTATTGAATTATCGAGAATTATAACAGTAGACGCGCTGTTGTTGTAAGCGATATCAATAAGACCTGTGATACCCGAATGTATAAAGGTTGAATCTCCGATAACCGCGACGGAGTTTTTCGCGTTTTCGGGATTTGCCTTGTTTCTGCCGTGAAGCGATGAAATTGACGCGCCCATGCATATAACCGTGTCGATAGATTCCAAGGGCTTCAGCGCTCCGAGAGTGTAACAGCCGATATCGCCGCAAACGGTCGCTTTTTCCTGCTTAAGAGCGTAGAAAAGCCCTCTGTGCGGACAGCCCGCGCAAAGCACCGGAGGTCTGCCGGGAATGGATATATCGGCTTTATTAAATTCTTTTTCTTCACCGAGAATGACCTTCGCGATAAGCGACTGAGAATATTCTCCCTGCAACGTAAAAACGTTTTTGCCGTGAACGTTCAGTCCGATTTTCTTGCAATGGTTTTCAATAAACGGGTCAAGCTCCTCAATGACGTAGAGAGTATCACATTCGGCGGCAAAATCGGCAATCAGTTTTTCCGGCAGGGGATAGACGCACCCGAGCTTTAAATATGAAGCCTTTTCGCCCAGAGCCTCTTTCGCGTAATTATAGCAGTTGCCCGCCGTGATAACGCCGATTTTTTTATCATAATATTCAACAGTATTTATGGAATCTGTTTCGCAGAATTTTGTCTGAGAGATAATTCTGTTCTCAACTTCAATATGTTTTGGAATGGAATACGCCGGCATCATAACGTATTTGGGAGGATTTTTTGTATACTCTTTTAACTTCATTTCCGCGCGCTCCGACAATTCTGTCAGGCTTCTCGAATGAGCAACTCTCGTGGTAAGTCTCAAAATTACGGGAGCGCCGAATTTTTCCGAAAGTTCAAAAGCGAGCTTTGTATATTTAAGACATTCATCGGAATCCGACGGCTCAAGCATCATAAGCTTTGCGGCTTCGGCGTAATGCCTTGAATCCTGCTCATTTTGAGAAGAATGCATACCCGGGTCGTCGGCAACCGCAAGAACCATACCGCCGTTGACGCCGGTATAGGACGCTGTAAAAAGAGGGTCGGCGGCAACGTTCAGACCGACGTGCTTCATACCGCAGAATGCTCTCGCTCCGGCAATAGAAGCTCCCATTGCGACTTCGCAGGCAACTTTTTCATTCGGAGCCCATTCGCTGTAAATTTCATCATATGTCGCCGCAAATTCGGTTATTTCGGTACTCGGCGTTCCGGGATAGCTTGAAACTACGTGGCAGCCCGCCTCATAAAGACCGCGCGCGACCGCCTCATTTCCCAATAATAGTTTTTCAGACATATGTAAACCTCCGACTAAACAAAATAATTATGATAATTATATCATAAGCCGATAAAAAAAACAATATTGGTAGGATATAAAAATGATACGGAAACAGCATTTACTCGGCGTGTCGAAAAACTTGTTGAAAAGAGTATAAAAGTTTCGGTCAAGCCTTTACAAAGGCTTGCAGGGGTCACGGGGACAGAGTCACCGTGTCGCGCTCCGCAGAGCGCGAAATCTCCTTTTGCCTTAAACATTAACCGTTTCTTTGCTCCGACGGTTTTTTATATTAACGGCAAAATAAACAATAATATCACTTAAATATGTTTGCTTAATTGTGTAAAATGCTGAAAATGCAAAATTTCCAAAAAATTTTGCAAAAAAAGCGTTACTTTTTCATCAAAAAAGCAACTTAATATATAGGGATTTTAAACCCACAGCTTATTTGAAAGGAATGATAACGATGATCGGAACGACCCGCGTATGCGTGCGGGGGGGGGTAATC
>CANRNI010000029.1 GCA_947631945.1 uncultured Clostridia bacterium | reverse complement strand
AAGACCTTAAAACTTCAGTGAACAAGGGGGTTTCATCTTATGAATAATAAAAAACAAGGCTTCAGCACATATCATAGTTTATGTGATTAGTCACATAAACTATGGTTCTCATAGACCGCAGCCGGTACCACTCCCGCCCGGAGCGTGGGCGACCGTTCCGCTTCGTATCCGATGGAACGACTGTGCGCCGAATGCTCGGTGCAGAATCCCGCCGCGTCCATGACGCAGGGAGGGTGGTGTGCTTCCGCCCGCAGGGTGCAGGTCACCTCATCAGTCACATCCATGCGGCTGCCGCCCTGGTCATTCAGGCAGACGCCTGACGCTCCAGCGCAAGGCGCAGCACTTCCGGCAGCTCTTTGCCACGCACGGAAGCCCGCCGCAGAATACCCTGACAGGCCTTCTGACTCAAATAGTATTTTTCCGGCACATTGGCCTGTAAGATCTGCGACAAGGAAGATGCGTTTTCTTCGCTGGGGGACTCCCCAGTATTGCGCATCAAGTACCCGCCATGCGACGGAGTAATCGTCTGCCACGATCTCCCCGGCGCTCGGCCATTTCTCATATCGAGGAATATCTGCTTCACCGTCTTTGATGCCGCAGACCGTCTCAAGGACGGCCTTGAAGTCCTCGCCCTTGTTTGAGGAGAATGCGCCCGGCACGTTCTCCCATACGATGTATCTTGGATATCTGCCATTTGTGGCACACCTCATTTCTTTCACGATCCGTATCGCTTCATAAAAAAGATTGGAGCGGGGGCCATCCAGTCCCGCCCTTTTGCCCGCAATGCTCATGTCCTGGCAGGGGCTTCCGAAAGTGATGATGTCCACGGGTTCCAGTTCAGAGCCGTTCAGTTTGGACACATCCCCGTAATGCTTCATAAAGGGCAGCCGCTTTGTAGTCACCCGGATGGGGAACGGCTCGATCTCCGAAGCCCAGACCGGGGTAACGCCGCAGAGCAGCCCACCCAAAGGAAAGCCCCCGGAGCCGTCAAACAGGCTGCCGAGGGTGCGGGTCTCCAGTGGAGACCTCTCAGCCAGAGGCTGAGAAGCACCGACCGAGCCGGCAGGCGAGACCAGATTCTTATTCTCCATTTTCATTTGCCAGCCTTTCTTTCAGGGCAGAATAAAACGCCCTGCCTTTAAGCGGCTTTCCGGAATTCTGCCATTCCGCCTCAAAGTCAAAGCGTTTTTCAAGTTCCTGCACAGAGTAATCCGCCCGGAATTTTCTCCATGTCTGACTGTCCCAATATTTCAGCTTTTCCCACAAATCAGGGAAGTTCCTGTATAGCTTCCGAAGTTCCTCAAGCGACTGAAGCGGACAGCACCAGCAGGAGACTCTGCTGAATATTTCGTACAGCCCATCCCAGCGGAATCCCCGGTCATAGCAATATTGCAGGCAGTCAGCCTCCGTCATGCCCCAATCCACGAGCGGGTGAACGCAGTTATCACGCTGGTTGTTTTTCCGCTCCAGACGATAACTCTCGTCTGCGGCTATGCCGACATATTCAATCACTTCATACTTGTCGCGGAGCGGCCGGAGGAACTGTTCTCTCGGTTGGTTTTTCAATCGCTCCGTACACCAGCGCATCTTGGGACCCGCCCAGCCATAGCCATTGTGGTCGAGTCCGTATTTTTCCGCAAAGGCCGTGCTGCGCTTGCGCTTGATCTCATGCTCCATGAAGTAATACTCGAATGACTTATCTGTGCTGATGCGCGTGATTTTTCTTCCGATGTATTTCTCCAGCTGCTTCAGATGCTCATACAGACCGGGAAACTCTAAGCCGGTGTCGCAGAAGAGAATCATATCAATCGGCATTCCTTCTTCGAGCATTCGGAGCAGCATAGCCGTGGAATCCTTACCGCCGGAGCAACTGACCACATGAAGTTTCGGCTTATCCATCTCTACCCTCCACCTCTTTCACGAGGTCGGAGTAGGGAATCCGTTCTCCGTTTCGCATCACATACACGCCGTCGGCATCGCCGGTATCGTCTACATATCTGCGGAGGATGACCGACGCATATTTTTCATCCAGTTCCATCGTGTAGCAGACACGGTTCATCTGTTCGCACGCCATCAGCGTGGAGCCGCTGCCGCCGAAGGTATCGACCACCACCGCGTTCTCCTGAGTGGAGTTTCCGATGGGATAGCCCAGCAGGTCAAGGGGCTTTGATGTCGGATGGTTGGCGTTCCGCTTCGGCTTGGCAAAGTTCCAGATGGTGGTCTGTTTGCGGTCGGAGTACCACGGATGCTTGCCGTTCTGCATGAAACCGTAGAGGACAGGTTCATGCTGCCACTGGTAATCTGAGCGACCGAGAACCAGACTATCCTTCACCCAGATACAGCATCCGGCAAGGTGGAATCCCGCGTCCACGAATGCCCTGCGGAAGTTCAGCCCTTCGGTGTCCGCATGGAACACATAAGCCGCACCGCCTTTTTCCAGATGGTCAGCCATGTTCTTGAAAGCCGAGAGCAGGAAGTTATAGAACTCCTCATTCTTTATGCTGTCGTTCTGGATGGTCAGTCCGCTGGCGCTCTTGAAGGACACACCGTAGGGCGGGTCCGTCAGAATGAGGTTCGCCTTGGTATCGCCCATGAGGGCAGCGACATCCTCCGCGCTGGTGGCGTCGCCGCACATCAGCCTGTGCCTGCCGACCGTCCAGATGTCTCCGCGCATAACAAAAGCCGCCTTTTCCAAAGCGGCTGTCAAATCGTAATCGTCATCTTTTGCCTCGCTGCCGCTGTCTTCGGCAAAGAGGTCGGACAGTTCTTTCTCGTCAAATCCCGTAAGGGACACGTCAAAGTCCATGCCTTTTAAGGACTCGATCTCCACGCGCAGGAGTTCCTCATCCCATCCGGCGTCCATCGCCATGCGGTTGTCCGCAAGGATGTATGCTTTCTTCTGCGCCTCGGTGAGATGGTCTACAAATACACAGGGCACCTCGGCGATGCCCTCCTCCTTGGCGGCGGCGATCCTTCCGTGTCCAGCTATGACGTTGTAGTCTCGGTCGATGATGACGGGATTGACGAATCCGAACTCCCGCAGACTGGAGCGGAGCTTCGTAATCTGCTCCGGCGTGTGGGTACGGGCATTGTTCACATAGGGAATCAGCTTAACGATAGGGACAAGCTGCATATCCGTTGTCGTTTTCATCACACCAGCCCCCATTCCGCAAATTTCTCAAAGCTGCCTTTTTCCATGATGTATTTCCGTACTGTCTCCACGATCTCGGCATATGGAATGCCGTCCACGGTATCGTCTCCTATGGCGCAGCACAATTCCACGGGCTTTCCGGTTTCCTGCGCTTTCAGCCAAGCGTAGATGTTCACGCTGACGTCTGCTTTGGACAAATCCTTCCCGTGCAGACCGCCGCCAGTGACGGAATCCGCCATGTCGCTGCCGAGTTTGCGGTTAGTCGCGCCGGCATCCACATCGGAGCCGCCTGTCCAGTCTCCGAGCGGATTGACCTCCGCGTCGGGATAAGTCTCCCGCAAATGAACGGTCTTCGCGTTGCTCTGGCAGATGATCAGCCGGTCGCCGTCAAGGATATATTTTCCGTCATAATGGTACGAGGAATAGATATCCCGTGCGATGGCAGACAATTTTTTCTGCTCATCTGTTATCGGCACGCCTTTGAAGATACCGTTATCCCCGCAGCGGACTCCGTTCCTCTGGTTCTCGGAAAGGCGTCCGTCCTGCGGCACTTCCACATAATCCACGGCGAGATCCCCGGCAATGCGGTGAACAGCGGCTGCAACGTCCTCTTCAGACAGATGCACAGAAGTCTCCGCAATAATATGGCACACGCCGTGGCCGAGCAGAACCTCCACCGCGATTTTTGGATTTTCTTCCTTGCTGTAGGCAATGTCGACCAGAGCGCCGGCGATGCGGTCCGCTACTTTGTCCGGGTGCGCCGGATTTACTTTTTCAAACATATCTACATTCCTTTCCGGGAGCGGAGCAGACGCTCCATCACGTCATCCTGCGGTGTTGCTCCCGTAAATTCCGCAGAACAGTTTTCCTTCACGATTTGGAATATCTGGTACCACAGGTTGTTGACCTGCTTCATGTAGTTCTGGCTCATCGACACATACGGGGAGGAGATCGCCTGTCCCGTGGTCGGATGTTTCGCCAGGAAACCGTATTCGGAGATGGCGCGTTCACACTGTATCCAGCGGGAAACGCTCATGGCGTAGCTGCGGATAAGCTGGGTGCTGACCAGCTTTTCACAGCCGCGCTCCTTGAGCCAGAGCCAGGTTTCCTCAAATATCTCGGCGGCGTCCAGATCCTCGCCGTTTTTCTGCCGCTCCGTCATGTAGCTTTTTATCTCCGGCATATCCTCGCCGGTGAGGTCGGCGTCGGCCGGCAGTTCCATGACAGTCAGCTTTCTGCCGCCCGGATTACCATTTTCCAGTTTCTCCGCCAGAGCCTTGGACTTGCGTCCGCTGCCGGCCCTTGCGCCGCCCCTGGCGGTACCGTCTTTCGCCATAAAACCGCCTCCTTTCCGTGCAGGGGGTTATTCCCTGTTTGATTTCGCTTTTTTCGCGCACGAAGCCCCGCGCCGCTGTCCGATTTTTATTGTCGTAGAGATTTTGACCGCCCTTGGGTACTTGATTTTGTAAATTAAAATGATATAATATAAACACATAAAAATTTGTTGGTAACAGTTATTGTACCCATTCTTTTGTCTGGGATCTCCTTAGATGCTTTATCACTCTTCTTAACTCTTATCCAAACAGTAATAACATTTTTAGATTCTGATTATGTTAAGGAGAGATGTTCTATGACATACAGTTTGTTAGTGGCAAGCGGCACGCACGGAGTGGTCTGCAATCTGTAGGGATGACAATACTGTTACAAGTGCCGAGTAGGTTCGAACCCTGCCCGCTCCGCCATATAGGAGGCTACTTTTATCGGTAGTCTCCATCTTTGTTCTTTGTCATGGATTCTTATGTCTTGTACCTAACCTTTCATGAGCTTTCATGTGACAGGATCGGCAGAGGGAGATAAGATTATTTCGGTTATGTGTTCCGCCATCTGCGAGAGGCAGCATGTGATGCACCTCTTCGGCTGGCTTGTAGATACCGTGCTTCAAGCACTCCTCGCACATAGGGTGTTCACGGATATGCCTGTCACGGATTCGCTTCCACGCTCTGCCGTACCATTTCTTGGTTTCGGGGTCACGGCGGTAATGGTTGTACTCGTAGTTGGCTGTTTTTTTATGCGCCGAGCAGTAAAGCTCACCGTCCTCGGCAAGGTTGGGACAGCTCGTCATACGGCATGGTCGTTTCGGTTTCATCGGCATTTTGTTGCCTCCATTTCATAAAATTTTCAGTTGAATTCAGTGCTAACATAGTGTATAATATATACACAATATATCGAAAGGACTGAAAGCGATGGAAAAGTTTATTCCATACGAAAAGCTCTCCAAGAAGAAAAAGAAAGAGCTTGACGCCAAAAGAAGAGGCTCTTGGAACGGATTAAATCCCGTTACAAGAAAACCTGCAAATCTAAAAGCATATAACAGAAAGAAAGTGCAAAATCGTTTTAATGATTACGATGATGCACTTTCTTTTTATGTGTGTTCGATAAGAGTCTCAAGCGGTTCTTTCAGATCTTCTGTATAACTTTTTACAATACCATAATATCACTTTTACGGGTGTTTTTGAATGGCTTTAACTGACAACTTTCGGTACATTTATTTCTGCCAGAGCTTTGTTATGGTTTCGGTATACCCACCTGAGTTCATAGCCCATGTCGCTTGCGATATCTTCCCACTGCATAAGGTTGAGATATCTTTTCTCAAGAATCAGCCTGTATTCGGTATTTTGAACCTCGCCGATCACTTTCGCAATTTCACTTTTTAAATTGACCAGTTCATCAATTTCTTCATTGATCTCGTTCTGAAGGTCGATTATCTTGCAAATCGTATCTTCAAGTCTTGAACCGCCTCTGTTCGGATTTTTCGGCATGTCCGAATAAACGGCTGTACATTTTGTAGCAAGATCATTCAGTGAAGAAAGCAATTGCAGTTTTGAGTTGATTCGGTTATCCAAGTATCTCGTTTGAGATAAGTATTGTTTTGCTGTCATTTTAATACCTCCGCAAGTATATTTTTCTCAACGATGCGGTGTATCTTTGATGCGATGTAAGCAATGTGTTAGTTCCCGATGATGTGTTTGACTTCGTCAACGGAGCGGACAACCAAGGCGGTGCCTCCGGCAGATTGAATTTTGTGAATGGTAGCCTCCTGCAAGGCGGTGGGTTTACCAACTTCGTTTTTTACCTCGAATCCGTAAAATCTCCCGTCAATACAGGCGATAATATCAGGGATTCCTGATGTTCCGTACATACCGCCGTGTTCTTTCCAGGCATAGCAATGCGGTACTGTTTTTAGATATTTCAGTATTGCTCGAACAATGTCGGACTCCTTCATGTCAGATCAACTCCTTTGTTTACGGTGCTTTTGACACTTTTGACAGCAGAATTTATATTTTCTTGATTTTCGACTTCAAAAAAGTAAGTCTTTGTTTTTATATATACGTATATAAAAATATAGGATTTCTGGTGTCAAAGTGTCAGCGTGTGGTTATCCCAAGATATCTCCGAGCTTGATTCCATTGATAACACGCTTTTTGCCCAAGGTATCAACGCCACGGGAAAGTTCGGGCGAATACAGCAAGATCTGCTGTACAAAAACTTTCTGAGAATAAGGCTTCATTCCGCTTTCCTCACAATATGCCTTATATGTACTCCACAGTTCGGTCGAACCTACACAACTGCCGGGTTCCACGATGCAATAGTCCTTGATGAAGGAAAGCACGGAATCGGAATCCTCGCGATACTGCTGAAGCTCTGTACGGTTTGTGTCAGTCTCGGAGAACACATAGTTATTTCGCATAAGACGCTTTAATCCCTCAAGGGCAAAGCGGAAAATGCCATTTGCTTCACAGCGGAATTTATCAAGTAGGTTCGGATCACGCTTGTTTTGCGGTACACTGTTGTTGAAACGAAGAATAATGAGCCTGCGATAAAAGCCTTCGGAGCGGTCACCGTAATTTTTAGGGATGCTGTTACAGGAAAACAGAAGTCTTGCAGTACACTGAAAGCTAAACGGATTGCGGTTCTTTTTTTCTACCGTGAGATAATCCTCACCGACCAAGGCTTTGAAGATACCGTTGTCATCAATGTTCTTTGTAGGAAGGTCGGCAAAGATATTCGCAAGTTTCCCGAAAAGCTCTGCCGTTTTGAACCTCTCGTTAAGAGCCTGCCAAGATACATTTGACACATTCTTTTTACCGAGAAGAATATCGTTTAGAACACGCAGAAGTACCGATTTCCCTGCACCTGCGGCACCGACAATAACAAAGCATTTCTGTGCGTAGTTTACAGGAAGAAGGAAATAACCGAGGATTTCCTGAATGAGGGTGACCTGTGCTTCGTCACCGCCCATAGACTCGGATAAAAATTGCTTGAAGCGAGGGCAGTCAGCTTCTTTGTCATAGGTGACATTAAGCCGAACAGTAGAATAATAGGTCGGCGTATGCTGCGTCAGCGTATCTTCGAGGACATTGTAAAGTCCGTTTTTAACATTGATGATAAATGGGTTAGAGTTCATTTCACGGATGTCCTTCTTGATATGCAAACGCCATTGACGCTCGGTGTCGGTGATTTGCGACATCGTCGTTTCGGCGGGTATCATTTTCTCCTGAACCATGCGCTGTGCATCCATCTCGCTGCCTTCGTCATAAACGCCATCGGCATACATATAGTGCTGTTCCGCAACATAGAGAACATTCTCGTTTTCCGCCATTTTTTCGGCAAGGACCCCGGGCAGAAACTTAAGACCCTGCTGTGTAGGACGGTACCAGTCCGGAATATCGGCTGTGACACGGCTTTCCTTTACTTTAGAGCTTGCCTGGTATACCTTTGCGATATCCTTATACATTTTGATGAGCGGACGGAGAAATGTTCCCGTAAATTTGAAGTGTTCCTTTACCTCAATGCTGATAAGAGCCTCGGCAGTAACGATATCCTGGTTATACAGATATTTCTCAATGAAGCCTTTTGCGGTCTGAAGGTCGATAATGGGATCACCGGATATCGGCAGTTCCTTCATCAGTTCACGCAGGCTGCCGAGTGACAATGGTCTATAGCAAAGAGCTGCCGGCGCCTTGCAGATGCATTCTCCGCTTCCCAAACGAGGGCATTTGAAACCTGTCTCGGCTATGGTGCGGCAAGTCATCGGCTTTGTACCGCTGTCAAGAAAATGATTGATCTTCTTCTGCGTTGCCTGTTCGCTGTAACCGGGATATGGCTTCGACAGTTTGTGTATAAGAGCAGTGCCGCCTTCGAAAGTAGCAAGATTCGTGATCATCGCATACCAATCGTGTTCGGAGAGGGATTCGGCGCTTGTTTGACAGTGCTTTATGAATTCACAGTCATGCATCAGAATTTCAAGCCCTTTTTCTGAGCCACGCTTGACCTCTATAGGTTTATCGTCAATTGCGGGAAGTACCTCGGAAAGTTGCTCCTGCGTGTATCTGCGTTCAGGATGAAAAAGGATACATTCCACCTTGACTGGTTCTTTCTTGCAATGATTGAAACCGGGCAAACGCATAACTCGGCTCTCGTTGACACACATAGGGTCACCGTGAAAGTGCGCAACGAGCTGTTTTTGAATAGGGCGAAATCTCTCCACCTTTGCGCCTGTTACAAGCCAATATACATGGAGAGATTTTCTGGTCTTGATAATCATGGAGGGAGGAAGCGGAAAGGCATCAACTGCCTTCTGCTGTTCCTCAAATGAGAGGTCATCCATCTCCACGAACTGTGCGTTGATGCGGCTGATAGCCGTATCCTCATGACCGCCGAAATTTACCACATAGAAAATGCCGCGATTCTGTTCATTGTGCTTTTTTAGTGTCTCTTCCACTGAAGCATACTTGCCTGCTTCAACTTCAAACTTCGCCCCGGAAAAAACTCCGCTTTTCTTATCATCGAAAATACGAAAACAGACCTTTTCGTCCGGGTTGAACATTGTCATGAGAATGTCTTGAGCACGGATGTCCATCAGATTACCTCCGAATCGAAATATTTGATATTTTTGCCAAGCCTCTTCGCTTCGGTGATTTCACGCTTCATGCCTGCAGAATGCTCCTTACCGAACACCCAAACTTCATCGCAGATGTCGAGCAGAGCAAGACCGAACATCGTTCCGATTTCACGCTCGGAGGGGTCATTATCATTTAACATCTGCGGATAGAGCAAATGCGAGGCAACGGGCATCTTGCCCTGTGAAATAGTATATTGGCAGCAGCGGATCGCAAAACGAACATTTTGTTCTACATCTCCGGCATACTTTGAAACTACATACACCTTCGGGCGGGATTTGATTTCGTTCTCACGACGCCATGTTTCACGGCGCTGCTTTCTGTATTCTTTCATAATCTGACCGAGAGCAGCACCGGCAGTCGGGTCAGAGTATCCTTCGCTGTTCTTATACATTTAAAAATTCTCCAGTTCTTCCATTGCGCCGAAATTCTCCCCTGCAGAGACTTCCGCTACAAGTGGCAAGTCAAATTCAGGAAACGGCTGTGCTTCCATACAGGCTTTGATGAAATACACCGCTTCTGTGAGCTTGTCTTTCGGGATGATAAAAGTGAGTTCATCATGAATTTGAAGAATGGGTTTCAGCCAATCCCTCTCCGGCAATCCGTAAAGAATACGAGCAATGGCCAATTTCAAAATATCCGCCGCCGTGCCTTGAATCGGTGTGTTCAGCGCGCAACGTTCCGCAAACGACTTTACGCGCCAATTATCACTGCGAATACCTGGCAGATATCTGCGTCTGCCGAGATAAGTTTCACTGTATACCTTGCGATAGGCGTCGAATTTTGCTTCAGTTTGCCAAACAGTAAGTCCCTTGTATCCGGCTTTCAAATTGTCGATGATATCGGAGCATTCACGCTCTGATTTTTCGACACAGGCTTTGAATTTCAGCGTCTTTTGAAGTCCTTTCGGAAATAAACCGTAAAAAGTGCCGAAGTTGACATTTTTGGCGATCGTGCGATGCTCCTTATAATCCTTAGCGTGCTTATCCTGCGCTTCATCGTATGAAACACCGAATATGACCGATGTAGTCGCTGCATGAATGTCACCGCCACGGCGATAAGTATCCATCATCACTTCATCACGGCAATAAAATGCGCCTACACGAAGTTCGATCTGAGAGAAGTCAAGCGAGAGAATAAGGCAGTCAGCCGGTGCTTTGATAAAGCTGCGGACACCGATAGGATCATTGGTCTTTCGCGGCATATTCTGTGCGTTTGGATTGCGGCAGTTCATACGTCCCGTATCGGTGGACAAAGCAAAGAAATCAGGATGAATATTGCCTGTAGCTGTATTACGATGTTTGAGGTAACCGTCAATATATGTAGACTTGATTTTGCTCCACTTGCGGTACTCCTGTACCAGGGTAAACAAATGAGAAAGTTCGGGCTTATTCTTGTCGCACCATTCTTTGAGCATAATCATTGTCATATCATCGGCAGCTTCTTTGTTGGATTCGGTCATCTTCAGAACGGGCAGCTTCAATGTCTGATAGAGATAATCCTTGAATGCTTTTGTACTGCAATTTGCACCGATATCCACATCACCGATCATAAAGCATATCTCTTTTTTGATACAGAGCATTTCTGCTTCAGCTTCCGCCTTACGCGACAGCATCAGAGGATAATCAATAGGCACACCGTTATACTTCATAATGCCGAGATATACAGCAGTCGGTGATTCAATATTTTCAACGATGGCACGATGCTTTGGTAGGTATCGGTCGAACCAGTTATTGAAAAGGTTATACAGCCGCAAAGCGTAATCGGAATCGGCCGCACCGTAGCGGATGGTTTCTTCATCCTGCGGATCGAGTTCATCGAAATGCCTGCCGTCGGTCACATCGCTAAAGGACGGTAATGGTTCGCCGCAAAGCTCTGCAGCAAGTTTCTTAAGGCCGCTGTCAGCTAGTTTACGGAATTCGTATGCGCTTTTCAGACTCATTTGCGAGGCACAAATTGTGTCGTACACAGGAGTCTGTATGACAATGCCAATTGCATAGGACATTTGGGACTCAAAAGCCAGGTTGTGTGCCACCTTTACAATGCTGTGATCAGAAAGAAACTTACGCAAAAAATCATAAAACAGGTTCTTATCGATGTTTACACCGATTTTGTGTTCAACAGGAACATAAATACCAGTACCTTCTTTAACGGAAAAGGAGCATCCGACAATGTGCGCCTTGTGCGCATCAAGTGCAGCTTTATCTTCAGTACGGTAATTATCATCGGGTGCGGTTTCGTAGTCAAAGGCAATAACCGCAGAATTGCCTATGTATTTCTTGATGCCGTCAACATCTGTGACGCAGGTATAATTATCGGTCATGCTAATCGCCATGCGATACAGAATATCGCTCAAATTGGGATAAAAACCAATTCAGCGTACCCGTCCGTTCCTTTCTGTATATTTTTCATGATAATACACCTTTCCTTTGTCTGCGGGGAGAAAATCTCCCCGCAGATTATGAATTTTTACTTCAAAGGCTCGATAACTTCGCCTGTTGCCGGATCGACAATAGGTTCTTCATCACCGAAAGCGTCCGCTGTGGTGAGATTCGATGCGTAGGTTTTCATCTGTTCAACCATGGGAGCAAGAGAAGTGATTTCCTCTGCGGTGAGCGGACGGACAAACTTAAAAGCTGCCTGGGAATATGCGATGTTGCTTTCAGACATTGCCTTTTTAAGGATGATGCTCGTGACTACGCGGGATAAAGAACTACGTTTGGTAAGAAGATGCTTGACATAATTTTTGTAAGCCGCAGACGAGCCGACGGGAAGATTAAGAATTACCGGAAAAAGCTCACCTTCACGGAGGATATACAGCATACGGCGATTCTTGCACGCTTTGCTCTTGCCGTCACCGCTGCCGAATTTGTTGTAAGGGCAATTCAGGCAATCACCGCCGGGAGTACCGTTTCCGACTTTACCGTCAAAGGAACTGCAGTCGGGCGGATTGCTTCCGCCGGTATATTTGTCTTTGTAATAGGCGTTTGCAGGGTGATTGAAGAGGATAACGCCGGTAATCTCCTTTGCCATCTGTGTATCATCCGCATCAGCGCCGGGAATCTCGAATGCGGTTGAGCCGCCTGCGGGGATTTTGATACGGTCAAGCTGAAGGTCAATTCCGGCGCAATCCTCATTCATTGCCTCATTAAGCCATTCCATATCGGAAGAGATTGCAAAGCCACCCTGTGTGGCGAGTTCGGTGTTATTTGTTGTAGCGATTTCTTTAGACATATTTGTGTCCTCCTAAAAAAGATATTTGTTTTTTTCATTGTTACAATGTAGCGTTGTGCATTGATCTGAGTTCTATGTCAGCCCTTGCGGATGCCGACCGACACCTTTTCGTAAGTATTTACGACATCGGCCAACCACGCAGGGACTTCGTCTGCATTGAGCGCCGCCTGCTCCTTTACAAAGGATGCGAGAGTGTTTGCGTTTACGGTCTCGGTTACGATATCGCCGTACCCATTCTGTTTAAGGGCAAAAATCATATCTTCTTTTCGCCCCGCTGCGGGAGATGCAAACAAGCGTGTGTTGAGATAGAAGGTGCTGCCGTTGCGAGAAAAACGCTCGCATTCGGCTTCTGCCATTGCATCGGATAACTCAAGGTCCAGACGGTCGATTTCTGCCCCGAGAACTTTTGATTGCGCATCCAGTTCCTTCTTGCGGTCTTTCAGTTCTTTCAACTGATCGGCGAGTGTGAAAATGTAATTATCCATAATCAAAATCTCCTTTTTCTTTGAATGGATTGACGCCTTTGCGGTAATCGTCAACAAGCGACTTTGCAAGGTCTACTTTGTCTCTCAAGGATCGCAGCACTTTAGCGTCTACGGTCCCTTTGGCAATAAGGTAAATGTAAAGGCAGTTTTCGGTTTGCGACACACGGTGGATTCTGGCTTTTGCCTGCTCGAAATTACTCATACTGTAATCCAGTGAGTAAAAAACCATAGTGGACGCTGCGGTGAGCGTAATGCCCAAACCTGCAGCAGCAATCTGCCCAACGAAAACTCTGCAATCAGAGTCCTCTTGAAAACGGCGGATTTCTTCATCACGGTTTTTTACACCGCCACGCACGATCGCATAGCCGATGCCCTTATTTTCAAGCAAGGTCTGAATGTCACCCAGTTCCGGAATGAATCGAGCCATTACAACAATTTTCTTCTCCTCGGCCATTGCAGTGTCCAAAATGTCGGAGAGGGCATCGAGCTTGGCGGTGCTTACAGCATTTGTGTCGCCTTCATCATCAGTGAGATGTCCGCCCGTAACTTGGGATAATCTCAAGAGTTTTGTCAGAACATTCACAGCTGAGACTTCAGAATTCGAAAGCTCTGTATAGCTCTCTTTTTCAATCTCGTCATAAATTTTCTTTGCCCTAGGTTCGAGCCCCACTGCTCGAATTTCTTCTGTGATGTCGGGCAGATCCAAACACTCTGCTTTGGTCACACGAAAGGCAACAGAGTGCATACGCTCAAGGAAATCTTCGAGCATATAGCCACGAAACCTTGGAATGTGATTGCCGTAGCCGACCATATCAAAGTAGCGGTTACGAAATACATAAAAACTGTCACCGAATACTTTTCTGTTAAGAAAGCGATACTGCGAGAAAACATCCAACTCACGATTGGTAATAACCGTACCTGTGAGGAGCAACTTGTACCGTGCTTTATCACCGAGGCGATGCATTGCTTTCGACTGAGCCGTTCGGGCTTCTTTTAACTTGTGTGCTTCATCGGCGATGATGAGATCGGCGTCAAAAGCGAGAAGTTCCTTTTCAATGCGCCAGGCAGATTCGTAGTTGACCACTACGACATGCAGTCCGTTGTTTCCGATACTTTTTAGTGTTTCGGCCTTTTTACTGCTTGTACCCGTCAAAACAGTAAGGGCAAACGGAAAATCCGCAAATTCGTGGAACTCCTGTTCCCATACGCCGAGAATTGAGAGCGGAGCGACAACGAGGATGCGATTCACCTTGCCAAACTGATACAATGCTCCGGAGATTCCTATGGCGGTTATTGTCTTACCACAGCCCATCTCCATGAGAAGAGCAACCCCACAGCTATGACTTTCCGAAGGATATAGACCAAACTTCTTACAAGCAAAATCGAACGCATTGTATTGGTGAGCAAAGGGATGTGCTTTGACAGGCATTGGAATCATTGGTTCATGAGGGTTCAATGACTTCACCTCCGCTGTTGGTTTCCTTGATCGCAACCTCGTCAACGCTGTCGCCGGGGACAAGAATTGCAATCTTCTGCATGTCTCCGAAGAAAAGTTTCATCAGCTTTTCACGGATGGTAACGGTTCTGTAGGCCAAAACGCCGCCGTTTTTGGGCTTTTTTGAAACACTGATTGTGAGATTATGTTTCATATCTCTCCTCCTTCCGGAAAGGGAGAATTTCCGTCCTTTCCGATATACCCAGAAAATTGCGGCGTTTTGGGGAGGTGTTTTTCAAAAATTTTTGAGAAATTTTTTTCGAGCTCCTTCAATCGACTCTCTGACGGCACGGTGATCGACCTTTTCGCGGCGGGCAATTTCCCGAATGCTTAAACCGTCAGCAAGCATGAGCAAGCGTCTTTGCTGTACTTCAGTCAGCTTAGATAACGCATTGTGAATACGCTCACTTTCCTTGCTACTGAGAACTAAATCATCCGGCTTTTGAGGGTCGGCGTATTCGACGCCCTCAAACTGAATCGCATCATAGGAGTACGGACAGTGATACCTTTCTTTTTCTGCAATGTTATGCTCCAATCTACGTGAGTCGAGTATAAAAGAGCCTATCTCTTCGTCAACTTCTAATTCGGTGGTTGTTCCATCATTAAAAATCCATTGAATCTTCATTGCCTTGTCCCTTCCGCCTGAACTTTGCAAGACGGGCAAAAGGAACAAAAATAAAGAACTGCATATTCAGTACGCAGTTACTTGGGCCTGAAAATGAGCGCAAAAAGGTAAAGGTACCGAATATCTTTTTACTCGCAAAAAGTAAAACTGATATTTCATCCTTTTGCCCTTAATGCATATCAGGCAATTGATATTAAATTTTGTATTACATTTCAAGAGACAAATAAAAAATGCCTCCGCAGTCCAAGAATTAATTCCTGAACTACGGAGGCGTTTAACTTCGATCACCATAATTCAAGTAATTCTGAGACTGTACTTAAATTATAGTGATTTCTTATTCAATTGTCTGTGATGGTGGATGTGCTATTTTTTGTCTTTGAATTTGTCTAAAGTGTGAACATAACGATTTAACTCATCATCATTTATCTTGTTTGCAAAATCTCTCGCTAATTCGTCATAATGACTGGCTTCATTGGGCATATTTGCATACCAATAAGTGGTGCTTAAATCAACGTATATGTATCCCTTATCTGTTATTCCGTTTTCATCACACAGATTAAGTGCTTGTTTTAGACAACCAACTGCCTGTTTATAGTCATCTAAACATACATAACAAGTTCCAAGTTTATGATAAGTTATTCGAAGCAGTAAATCGTCATTATAAGCAAAATCAAAAAGCATCAAAAAATATGAAACGGCTTCTTCATAATCGTTCAAACCCATACAGCAGTTAGCTATTCCCAAATAGGGTTGAACCAGCCGAGGACTATCGTCAGAAAAATTTAGCTTTATTAAATCAATACATTTTAGGAAGTAATCTTTGCTTTCTTTATATCGGTCTGAATGTTCTAACAAATCAGCATAGTTTTGATAATCATTACATAAATCACTTAACGGTATGCCGTTCATATTTTCTTCTTTTTGGATTATTTCTGCATAAATCTCTACTGCTTTTTTTAGTCGTCCTTCTTCGGCAATAGTCAAAGCTTCGCTACTCTGACACTGAATAACATGGTAGCTATCCTCTCCGTAAAGATACGAATATATATTTCGAGCTTTTTCGCAGTAAGTTCTAGATTTTTTATATTCGCCGCTTTGATACAGAAAATTGGAATATTCGAAATATGCATCAGCTAAATCGTTGCTGTGCTTTGACAAATGTTCTTCTCTGAACATTATCACTTTTTGATAACATTCTTCTGCTTCTTCGGCATATTGCTCATATCCATTGGCAACAAAGTCAGTACAAATTGCCGCCATATAGTAATAAAGCATCATGGCTTCTGAATCCTCTTCATCAAATTCCTCTATTTCCATAGCTTTTTGCATCATATCATATGCCATTGGTAAATCTCCGCACATTTGGAATACCGATGCTAAACTGATGTAATCGGTTGCAAGCTCACTTTGGGGAAGATTCGGTGTGCTTAAATCAAGCTCAAGAGCATCGGTATAATAATCCAGTGCTTCGTTAGGCCGACCGCTATGAAAATAAATATTTCCGTACTGATGCCAAAGATATGCCCATTCTCTTTTCCATCTATGTTCGGGATCTGACTGTTCCATATATTTTTTTGCAATATCAAGCATTTTTATCGCTTCTTCTACTTCATCAAATCTTAAAAGCAGTTCGCTGTAATTTTTATAATCTCTTATCAACATTTCAATATTATCAAGGGTTTTATCTATTTCTAAAACTTTTTCTATTAAAGTTCTGCACAAAGGATAATTGCTTGCTTCAAAACAGATGTAATACAACCGCAGTAAAAATACTGAGTCATCTTCATCGTGCCAATGATTTTCCAGCAAATCAGAGATAGACCACGAAAAAGGTATCAAATCAAATTTTGTATAGCCTTTGCCCCAACAATCGCCAAACTCTAATTCCTCAGACAGTTCATGTATAAACGGAGCAGTGGTATCGTATAAAATTTCCTTCTGCTGTTCACGAATTGCCGCCGCAATAATAGAGTGCATCCAGTAAAAGTGTTTTCTGTCTTTTGTTATATGTTCCAGCATACCCATATTATACAGCTTCATAAGGCTGCTGTTTTTCTTAACCTTAAACCAACTTTTCGCCTTTGAAAAATCAAATTGCAGATTCGGGATTACCGAAATATACGTTAGAACCGTTTTATCGGCTTCGCTGTAGTTTACAAGAGAAAACAGAATGCACATTTGCTTGATGATGGTTTCATCATTTTGCATTTTTTCATGTTCACAGGATACATCTTCATCACTTAATTTAAAACCCTTTTCCACGAGCGATCTATACAGTTCGCACAAGGACATTCCTTCAAGATAGGCAACTTTAGCTATAAAAACAATCATAATCGTGAGTTTTGCCGTAAGTTCAATGATATCATTCAATATTTCATTGTCACGCTCGGAAAACTGATAATGAATATAGAATAATTCTCTGCATTTATCTGTTTTCAACGGTTGTAGGTGCATTATATGACTGAATCCGAATAAGCTTTTCTGCCTGCTCGTTACAAGTATACGGCATTGCAGAGAGCTTATTTTTTTCAGATATTCATCATTTCCGACATTTTCAATATTATCAATTACAAGAAGCAGTCTGCCATTGTATTCGGCACTCATGTCCTGCACAGTTTGCCATACATCATCCAAATCACATTGTAAATGTAGTGCTTGCTTAAGGGAAAGACAAAGGCTATGGTTGTCATATGGGATCCATGCAATCTGTTCGATACCGCCTTCGGTAATCTCCTCTTGCAAAAGCTCATTAAGAAAAAGCTTTACCAATTCAGTTTTGCCAAGTCCTCCAACAGCGGAAATTGCCAGTTTCCCACTGTTATTTACAATCTCTTCGCGCAGTTCGTCGAATTCGTCTTCACGGCCTATAAGATTTTCAACGGCAGCATCAGGTGCATCTGTAATGAATTTGGGGTATTTCGGTATAGGGCCATCTGAGAAAAGCCGCATAAAGTCTACATTGAAAAACGTACCTTTTCTTTTTTTGCATATGTAATCGGAGTGATCCAAACATAGTAAGATTCCTGCAACGGATCGAGAAACTTGATAATCAGAGTTGCTTTTAATATCATCTCTAAATTTCTGTTTAATATCGCATGGCACAATGCTATCCGAATTTAGATAATCTGTTAATTTACATATGAATTTAGCTTTATTCTCTAGCTTTGAAAGGCAAATGTTTTCAATGTTGATTCGGAATGCTTCAAAACCAATATCAGTACACAACCACTTCACAGCTTTTCTATGAATAGTGCTGCCGCCCGAGGTGATTCGTCGTATTTGATCGTTACCGTATAGGTCATCGTTTGCCATTAGATAAATATCCCTAAAGAGCATACGGTACAGTTCCTCTTTTTGAGATATGCGAAGTCCTAAACTCACTGAATCAAACAGCAAGTTAAATGCCGAGTAAAAATGTTTCTGTTCCATAAGTTCACCTCCAATTTTTTCTTGCATATAACAGAAGAATCCTTTCGGCAGCAAAAGGATTCTTCATAGATTCTCAGTTATTCGCGATCAAATAAAATGTTACACTCATCAATAATATTTTCAACAGTTCTTAGTTGAGATGGTGTCAGCTTGCGAAGTTTATTCGACAGCAACAACAAATCCTTATCCACGATTTCACCCGTTAACAAATAATCTGCACTTACTTCCAGAGCTGCTGCAATTTTAAGAAGATTTTCAGGACGCATAGCTCTTTTGCCTGACTCAGCATAAGAAACGAATTGCGTTGTCACATCACCTTTTTCCGCGAGAGCTTCCTGAGTTAACCCAAGCTTTTTACGGCGTTCAATAATACGCTGTCCTATCTCTTGTAAGCATAATTCATTATTCAACATCATCTCACCACCTCTTCATTTTATGCTGTTTAATTATATCAACAACAAGCGAAATATTTAAGCGTGTACTGTTGACAAATATCAACAACAAGCGATATAATATAAAAAACGAAGCTGCTTGAGGTGGTTGTTATTAAAAAGTTTACAGTATGCTTTTCTGGACATAGAAAAAATACCGCCGGAGCAATCTTCTGAAATCGTCCGACGGTTGGAAAATGAACTATTAAAACTAATTGATGAAGATTACGAAACCTATCTTACTGGTGGGGCGTTGGGATTTGATACTATCGCAGCGCAGACATTTTTAAATCTTAAACAACAGTATCTGCAAACAAAGCTGATTCTTGCTCTGCCGTGTTTATCACAGTCAAAAAATTGGAGTGATAGTGGTAAGCAAATGTATGAGGATGTAAAGGGACAGGCAGATAAAATTGTCTACACATCACATAAATATACACGATGATGTATGCACAAACAAAATTAGATGTATTGTAGATAACAGTGATATTTGTATTTGCTATCTAATAGAAGAAGCCTGTGGAACGGCATACACCGCTAATTATGCAGAGAAAAAGGGTTTAAAAATAATCAATATTGCAAAATAAAAAACAGCCGCAATTCTGCGATTGTACACCGTTTTCTTTCGTAGAGTAACCTACTCTACGAAACCGACTTTATTCGACTGTTTATTATTATAAGTGATGTCGCAGCTGTTGTCAAGATGTAAACGTTGTCTTTATAAAATTTACAAGTTCTACAAGTTCTTTGCTGAAATTTTGATTTTTTATTCGAAACGAGCCTCTCCCCGATTAGAATAATAAGCAGGAGGTGATACCCGTGCCAAAGAAAGGAAAGAATATCTATTTACGAAAAGACGGCCGTTGGGAGGGTCGGTATCAGAAGGAAAGAGTCGACGGAAAAATCAAATACGGTTCTGTTTTCGGAAAAACATATGAAGAAACAGAACAGAAGCTTGAGATTCTAAAAGCTAAATCCAACAGTCCGTCGCTAACAACATCTTTGACTTTTGAAAGTGTTTCATCAGACTGGCTGAATACGCAGAAACCTCAGTTGAAAGTATCGAGTTATTCTAAATACTCGAACATATTAAGACTGTATTTGATACCCTCGTTCGGAGATAATTCCGTTCAATCAATCACGCGCAGTGAGGTGCTTCAATTCAGTCGACAACTGTTAACAGAAGGCGGCATCGATCGGAACGGACTTGCTCCAAAAACTGTGAACAGTATCGTTTCGGTACTGAAAAATGTACTTGATTACGCAAATTCAGAGTTGAATGTTGCCGTTTCTGCCATTGGGAACGTCTCCATCCGACAAATTCAAAAGCCTATGAGGATTTTGAGCCGTTGTGAACAGACACTTCTGAGCAGATATTTGTGCAATAATCTAACACCGTGCAACCTGGGAATATTACTGTGTCTCTACACCGGAATGCGAATCGGGGAAGTTTGTGCGCTCACCTGGGGTGATATCCATATTGATGAACAGTACTTGTATGTGCACAAATCTATGCAGCGGATCCAGGCAGACGATAGAAGTGAGAAGAAAACAAAGGTGGTTGTGCAGACACCGAAAAGCAATTGCTCCGTCAGAAAAATACCAATCCCTGAGGAGATGCTGCAACTGCTGATTTCGTCCCGCAAACAGGATGATGCTTTTCTTTTGACGGGAATGGTGCACAGCTTTATTGAGCCGAGGTGTCTTGAAAATCAGTTCAAGTCGGCAACAAATGCCTGCGGCATCCCGGAAGTGAATTTCCACGCATTACGGCATACATTTGCAACAAGATGCGTAGAATTGGGATTTGACATTAAAAGTTTAAGCGAAATATTAGGTCACGCAAGCGTAAATATAACCTTAAACCGCTATGTCCACCCGTCTATGGAGCTGAAACAAGAGAATATGAATCGGCTCTCGACGTTTTTGACCACAGGATAAGCCGTCGTTTTCAGCCGTCAGAAAGCCGCTGAACCCCAAAGTAATCAAAGGGTTCGGCGGCTTTTTCGTAGAGTAGGTTACTCTAGGAAAATTGCAAGAATGACTACGGGAGAAATGCGGCTTATGTTGTACTATAAGACAAGTGCTTAAATTTATAAATTTTAGGAGGATTTGGTATGGCTTTTTTTGATGGCATTGGTAAAAAAATATCTTTAGCAGGAGAAAGTGCTGTAAGTAAAGGTCGGGCATTAGCAGATGTTGCGCGACTGAATTCTGCTGTGTCGGAAGAAGAAAAGAAAATTAATAACTCGTATTATAAAATTGGAAAACTTTATGTTACTCTTCATCCTCAAGATTATGATGCTGATTTCAGCGCGTTGATTGGTTCTATTGTTTCCTCCCAAAATAAGATAGATGCTCTTAAAACACAGATACAAGAAATCAAGGGGGTTACAAGATGTGAAAAATGTGGTGCCGAAGTGGCAAACAACGTTGCTTTTTGCAGTGCCTGCGGTTCGCCGATGCCTAAAATAAATGTTGTGCTTGACGAAAATCATATGAAATGTGAGGGTTGCGGAGCAATTGTTGATAAAAATCTTCGCTTTTGTACTTCTTGCGGAAAACCTTTGGTGAAACCTGTTCAAACTGTAGATCAATCAGGAGCACCGGTATTACCGGCAGCATCGGCTACGGATATAGGCAACTCAAATGTTTGCCCATCCTGTGGTGCTGCGCTTAGAAAAGATTTGAAATTCTGTACAGCTTGCGGTTTTTCATTAGATGATTCTTCAATCGACATCTATTCGTCATCGCAGAGAGATAATGATTCTAATCCAGACAAAAAGAAATGTTCATCGTGTGGTGCGTTGATGGATAATGGTTCGGCATTTTGTACAGAATGCGGTACACCGCTTAATTAAAAACGGAGGGATTGAACTATGCAAAAAACAAAATTAGGTATTTCGGTAGGATTGATGGGCTTTATTACATACTTTGCCTGTTATTTCGGAGGCTATATAGCAGCAATTCTGCTGTTTGGTTATATCCTCTTGGTAGAAAATAATCAATGGCTGAGAAAAACTGCGGTTAAAGCCTTACTGTTGACAGTTGCTTTTTCTTTGTTGTCGGCACTTATCGGATTAATTCCCGATATCATCGAATTTATCGGCAGTATTGTGAGTGTCTTTAATGGAAGCTTTTATCTGTCAATTGTTTCAAAGATAGTAACCGTTTTAATTTCGGCAATTGGATTGATTAAAACAGTATTGTTTATTGTTCTTGGCTTTAAGGCTTTAAGCCAAGGTTCGGTTAATGTTCCGGTTGTTGACGATCTGACAAATAAAAATACTGATTAATGTTTAAAGCCGCTGTGGATTTGTAAGAATGCGGCGGCTTTATTTACTTGAGCGTAGAGGAAGGAGTTCATTATGCCTAAATTTTGCGTGAAATGCGGAAATCCGTTAAACGAGAATGACAAATGCCCGAATTGCGATGTTGTTACAGAGCAATTCAAGAAGAAAAAAAGCAAAAAACTTCTGCCTGCTATGCTCGCGGTTGTATTTCTCGGTGTTGCAGTTGCAGGCGCTTTGTTTGCTAACCATCAAGGCTTAATCGATTTTCCTTTTTTGAGAAACAATAATTCAGAGCAACAATCTGCATCAAATGAGGAGAATGGCAATATAACTGAGGGCGATTTTTCTCCGGAAACAGCATATTCCGCAGTTTTGAAGACATATAAAGATGCTTTTGCGAATAACTACTATTCAAATGATGAAGACGAATGGGACGATAAAAACGAGTATGATATTTCTAAAGTCAACCCCGAAATCAGCAGAGAATTTAGTGGTATAGAATATCCACTGTCCTATTGCTTTCTCGATATCAGTAATGACGATGTTCCTGAGTTAATCATCAGCATTGATTACGGTGACGAAGCCGGTCAACATATTGTTGATATACTCGGTTATGAAAATGGACAAGTTAAACGTCTATTCAGCCTATGGACATTCGGCGCTCGAGCAAGCTATTCAATCCACACGAACGGTTACATCAGCTACTATGGTTCGGGTGGTGCCATGTACTCAGGTGAAACATATTATCAGCTTGAAGAGAACAGTGCTTCTCCAGAAGTTAAAGCGGATTTTAGTATTGAATATACCGATTATGGAACGAAATATTATACAGGTTCCGAGGATAATCAACAAGAAATTACAGAAAGCGAATATAATGCTAAAGTAGATCAATTTGGCGAAGAAGTCACGCTCAAATGGACAAAATTATGTGAAAGCAAATTGTATGAAGCTGAATTCAGCGTTCGTGGAGATAGTGGAATTAGTAGCGGCTATCAACAATTATATGTGACTAACGAAACATCTGATGAGATTACTGTGGTATATAGACAAGTCGGGCAGACAGGCTATCCGGTTTACGTGGATCGTGGAACCGTCTTCAAGATTAGTAAAAACGGAGAGAAATCAAATGTAACATGGAAAGATCTTGACGGCAATGAATTTACAGGCGCGGCTTCATACAACGGTGAATATTTTTCACTTACATATAAGACAGCATCACCAAACGCTGCTGTTAAGGAATGTACAGGAACAGATTTGTACCCAGTAGATCAAAATTCGCATTCAAATTATTCGGGAAGCGAACAGGAAACGACAACTGCTTCAAATAATATATCTTCTGTCAATTTGTCGCCTGATATAATTTGGGCAACATTGGTCGGCAATGAATGGTATGACGAAAACGGGAACAGAATTAAGTTTGAGAAAAATATTACTTACTACAAACTTAAACCTAATGCAACACATACATCCGGGGATTATTTTATGGGATCTGTAACTGCGGATAATAGCGAGGGGCATTATTTCGGCCATTATCATATTGACGATGACTTTAAATTAAGATTTGAATTTAACTATTGGCCAAATCACAGTGCTGGGCTTTTGCTAAATGAGAAATATGTATGGGATCCGAGCTTGCAAGAGAATAACAGCTGGTGTCTGACATCTGACGGAAAAATCATGTTCTCACAGGGAACGGACAGTTTTTGCGGTACCATATACACCGCAAAAGGATTCATGTACTATCAGTTTAACTGAGAAATGGAAAAACACTTGTAATCATTAGGGGAAATTTGATTCATCGAAGATGGAGAATCAATCAAAAAGGGGGGAGCAGCATATGGCAAAATTTTGCGGAAAGTGCGGAAGTCCGCTAAACTGGGACGGTTCTTGCCCGAAATGTAATGCGGCGCAGCGCGTCGGAAATACCAATGAGAATAACACAAGAAAGATAGGCAGAGTAGTTTCCGAAGATGCTGCTGCACCTGAAAAGCCTGTAAAATTAACGCACGAAGAGAAAAAGGTGTTAAAAAAAGCAGAGAAAAAACGTCGAAAAAAAGAAAAACGAGCTGCCATGTCCTTCGGGCAGAAAACGAAGCGCTTCTTCTTAAAATTTTTGGCTCTTATCCTTGCGCTTGCTATTCTTGCAGGTTCGGTTTCTTGCGCTTTGGTTTATTTTGATATTGCTGATATTCCGTTTATCGAAAAGGTTATGGGGCTGTTTGGCTATGAAAAAGAAGAACCGGAAGAGACGCATTTTGCAAGCATTCCCGGGAAATTCACCGATGAAAAAATCACAAATGCTGATGAAGCAATTAAGGCAGCGCAAAACGCCGCCAGCCAGTTGGGACTTCAGACGGCAACGGATGAGCTGACATTGCTTAAAGAAGATACTGTCGGCGAGCTCACTTATTATCGTTTACAGCAGAATTATCAGGATATTCCTGTGTATGGAAAAACAATTGTTGTTGTGGCAGATAACAACGGAAATGCACAGGGTATTACGTCTAATGCTATTGAGATTTCAAGGGGCATTGACTTAAATGAGAATATCAGTGAAAGTGAGGTTAAAAAATCAATTCGATCGTATTTATCTGATTCATATTTCAAAGATTCTGGTTATGATGCCTCAAATTGTCTTATAATAAGGAGCAAAAAGCAAGTTACTCGGTTCCTCTTTGAAAAAGACGGAGTTTGTGAACTGTGTGGAGAATACTTAGTTATTTGCTTCGATGCACAACAGACAAAAGATTTTACCATTATTGCCAGCATGCAAACTGGGACGGTCTTTTCATGTTTATCAAATCTATATACGGATTCTGAAAGGGCAACAGGGACTGATTCTAATGGGAACAGCATTATCTTCAATGTATCTCATAAAGACAACACATACTTTTTAATCGATGAAGAAAGAAAAATTGAGACATATGATGCACAAAATGCAGTGCTAAAGCTCTTTTTTAGCATTGTGGATCCACAGACGGGTCGGTACTATTTTATTGATCCCGATGACAAAACTGCCAATCCTAATGATCCATCAAATGAAACAATTGTGGTGCGCGATGATGAAGGAAATATCGTTGCATCGGATTTTTATGAGTTTGCTGAAACTGAAATTGGACAACGGTGTATAGACGATGATATGACTTACTATTTGTCCAATGGAAACAGACCTTCCATAGTTTCATCTGACGATAACAATTGGGGAGACACTTCTGCAATTACTGCCCACAACAACACTGCTTTAGCCTATGATTTTTATAAAGATGTTTTAGGCGTTACTGGATTTGCAACAAAATCCAGTGAAAAACGAGGTGGAAATTTAAAGGTTTTTTATCACAATTCCGATAGCACGGGACCATATGCTAATGCGTCTAATTTTATGATATCTTTTAATGATTCGTATTCATTGGATTTGATTGGTCATGAATATACTCATGTTGTGGAAGGTTCTATAAGCGGAATGGCGTATGAAACAGAAAGTGGTGCCATTATGGAAGGATATTCAGACACTTTTGGCGAATTAGTTGAGGATTATTGGAACGACAAAGAATTGAACAATAATTGTGATTGGGTTCATGGGCGGAGAACCATCAATAATCCTTCGAAGAATGGGTATCCTGATGTTGCTTCACAGGACAAAAATGGGAAATGGGTTGAAGATGGAAAAACTTGGTCTGAAGATTATGTTCATGGTCATTCAACTGTTGTATCGCATGCTGCGTATCTCATGAGCAATGGACTCAACGGAAAATATACCGCAATTTCCAATGACAAGCTTGCAAAACTATGGTATCGGACACTTTATCTTTTACCGGTAAATTGCTCCTTTTTAATGTTAGCAAGGAATATGGAAACAACAGCTGCAATATTGAACTTTTCTGACGCAGAAAAGGAATGTATACAAAAGGCTTTTGAAATGGTTGGAATTTTGAAAGACGATGATTCAGGGAAAAAATATGACACTAATTCTGAAGTGAAGGTTTTTGATAAAAATGGACTTGCCTACGACGACTACACAATTGTTATTGATGGTAAAGAGTTCAATGGCTGGTTCAAATGGGGCTGGATTAAGAAAGATTATCACGAGGAAATCTCTGTTGATTCTACAGATCCCTACGAGCTGAATTTGCCGAAAGGCGATTATACAATAACGATTATTGATAATTTTACGGGGAATAAAACATACTCAAAGTCGATCAAAGCTCGGGACGATCAAAAACTGAAAGATATAGAATTTGCTACGGCATTTGGCTTTGATTACAGCGTCAACGTGAATCCTGAATTGCAGGTCAGGGATGTCAACGAATCGTTGTATGATAACTATACCGCTACGATTAAAGGTAAAAGCGAAAATGGCACGGCATACAGCAAGACCGTTACTGTAGACAAACCGGAAGCTCCTGCTCTTGATCTCGAAATGGGAAAATACAGTTTTCTTCTTACGGACAACGCCGACAAGAGCAAAACAAAATCTTTCAGTGTACATGTGCGCACAGATGCGCCGACAGGCGTTTTGCAAATCAAAACAAAATTTGGCAGACCTTACGGAGAGTTTGATCAATCTGATCTTCCGACAGGTGTCAAAGAATTCAATGGGCATTATTATTACATATATAATATTCCGCAGGTAACTACATGGGAACAAGCGCAGGAATATTGCCGTGCAAGAAACGGGTATCTCGCGACTTTGACGACCCGAGAAGAAAACTCATTTGCTTACTCTTTGTTAAACAGCTTTAATGTGACAGGTGCCTACTTTGGTTTGCATGATACCGGCTATAATGATTGGCGATGGGTCAACAACGAAGAATTTAGTTATTCAAACTGGGCTTACGGTGAACCAAATTCCTACAGCGAACCGTATGGTATGTTCTATGAACGGTATAGTGAAATATGGAATGATGGCGACTTTGGTAATTACACCAGTGAAGACCGTGCTTTCATTTGTGAATGGGGCGCATATGAAATTAACGAAGATAAAGTTCTCGAAACGCCGACACAGCGAACAACCTCAGGTGAGCGCGACATTGTTCTTTGTTTGGATATGTCAGGCAGTATGGCGGGTGACAAACTACAGCAGACAAAAGAAGCGTCAATTAAATTTATCAATACTGTGCTTCAAGAAGATGCCAGCATTGCTATTGTCACCTATGATGGTTCTGCAAGAGTACTTTCCGATTTCTCAATGAATGCTGAGAATCTAATTTCAAAGATAGAGGAAATTTCAGATGGTGGAAGTACTAATATTGAAGATGGTTTGGTAAAGTCTTATAATCTTCTCAATTACAGCAACGCCAAAAAGCAAATCATCGTTTTGATGAGTGACGGGGAACCGAATGAGGGTAAAGTCGGAGAAGAATTGATTTCTTATGCAGATTCTATCAAAAACGAAGGGGTCTACATTTATACGCTTGGATTCTTTGGCGGTTACAGTGGTCAATCAGCGGCGCAGACTTTGATGGAAAGAATCGCAAGCGAAGGATGTCACTATGAGGTATCTGATGCGGACAGTTTGGTGTTCTTTTTCGGGGATATAGCAGATACGATCAATGGTCAGGAATATATTTACATTCGCATCGCCTGCCCTGTTGAGGTTAAAGTGTCGCACAACGGAGAAACATTGAATTCCAACGAAGAAAAGCTCAGTACACGCACATCATTCGGTTCGCTGACATTTGAAGAAAACACATCTAAATACAGCGAAGATGATGTGGACGACCGTGTGAAAGTGCTTCGATTGAAAGCGGATGATGATTATGACATTTCAATCGAAGGTACCGGTAGAGGCAGAATGAATTACACTATCGGCTTTATGGATGAAAACGGCGAGTATTCCGATTTCCGTAAGTTCACAAACATCAAGATAAAAAAGTCTACTGTGATCGATACGGTCGCCGCAAAATCCAAGAATACCATCCTTAATGTTGATGAAGACGGCGATGGGAAGTATGATCTGAAATACAAGGCCGGTGCAAATGAGCGTGGCGAAATTGTAGATTATTCTTACATCTTCTACATAGCGCTCGTTGTCATTGGTTTGGCAGTTGTTTTGATTGTATTCCTAGTTGTTAGAAAGAAAATGAAAATGAGAAAGAGAGGCATTTGATTATGGCAAAATTCTGTGGAAACTGCGGAGCATCTGTTAGTGATAATGTAAGTCTATGCCATTATTGCGGATCGGTTGTTGATGGCGTGTTGATGGTTTGCATCCCAACAAAGAAAAAGGCAGTTTAATAACAAGTAATAATAGAACAAGGAAAGGTGAAATTAAAATGTCAAAATTTTGTGGAAATTGTGGGGCTCAAATGGATGACGACGCAATGGTGTGCGGCTATTGCGGAACGGCATTCGAAGGTTCGTCCGGAAACAACTTCAAATATGAAGATCCGGAGAAGAAAGCAAAAATCAGAAAAATAATCAAAAAAGTCCTTATAGCGGTTGTGGTTATAACTGTTCTATCAATTGTTGCAGGCATCGGATCTTCTTTTGTTGGATATCGTGGCGCGATCAGAAAGTTCATGAATGCTTATAAAGCAGAAAACGCTGATGCTTTAGTTGATATGACCTGTTTATTTATGCAAGATGATGATTATGCAGAAATAGTAGCATACAAGTATGAGAATAGACTGGAAAGCGACTTTGACAGTTTTGATTATCATTTTGATTCGAAGTACTCGATAAAATACAAAATTACAAACGCGTCAAAGTTGTCAGAACGGCAGTCAAAAAGCGTGATGGAACAGTTGGTATATAATGGATTAGCATCAGAAAATGATGTTGCTTTTGTTAAGAAGATCATGAATGTTAAAGTTACTATTACCGCAAAACATGGATCTGATTCAACTTCCACGTCAAAAACGATTTATCTTGCTAAAGAATCCGGCGGATGGAAATTACTTGACTTCGAATAAATATGTGAGTTCGAGAGGATCTAAGATATGAGATGTCACAAATGCGGAGCAGAATTATTACCTAATGACAATTTTTGTGGGAGTTGTGGTGCGAAAATTGTATTAGACAGTAATAACGTCACTGCTTCAAAGCCGTATATATTTACACATGAAGAAAAGAAAACCCCATATTCCGGTGCTTATAATGTGCCAAGTAATAATGACTTGTTTTCGTCAAATGGCAGAATAAGTAATGACAATATCGGCGATAAACAACCCCCTCAGTCAGTAGCAAAAAGCAGATCTAAAACATCCGGTATTGTTGTTGCTTTAGTGATAATATTAATATTGCTAGCAGCTTTTACTGTATTTAATTTCTTGTTGATGACCGACAAGATTGACACATTTAAGTATGATATGTTTGAAGGTTATAAAGGATCGTTGGCTGAGTTTCTTCATCTTCCATATGAAGCAGAAAGCGAAGAAACTCCGGTAGAATCCGAAAAAGCGGTGACGGTACCTGAGCCAACAACTGTTCTGGTTTCATCGACTCAGCCGGTAACACAACCGTCAACTGTTTCAACGACAGCTGTTACGGAAACCACTACTGATAATCTGCAAAGCAATATTCCGTCAGAATTACAGCAATATGAAGGTCGATTGACTTACGAAGGGAAGGCATATAGAATCACTTTGCAGGAGGACGACTGGTATATTAATTATCGTTCATCGCCACAGGTTATTGATATCCATGAAACCCCGAATAATATACTCGGAAAGTTGAAATCCGGATCAGAGATTTATGTGGAGTATATATGCGATGGGACATGGGCAGTATTTTACAAGGATGGAACATACGTTTTTGCTTCTTTATATTCATCAAACGACCTCTCGAAAAACAGATTGATGGAGATTGTATAAATATACAAGTTTACTGCTAAAGAAAACAGATGATGCTTTTTGAGAAAGAACAGCAGTTAAAAACCATATAAAGGGAAGTGGATTGGTTTATGAGAAGAATTGTTAAATTGACAATTGTGTCATCATTGCTTTTTTGTACACTTAATTCCTATGGATACGCTTTAAAGGAATATGCGCACAATCAATACACATGTGGAGATAATATGTCGGCAACTATTGATAATGGCATATTAACAATATCAGGAACAGGCAGAATGTACGACTATCTTGAAGTATACGGAGATGGAAATTATGAGGTTGATGGATATGGAATAACCGGTCATGGGAAAGACAGTGATGGAGAATATTATTACAGGGATATCCCATGGCCAACAGAACATGCTTCTATAGATTTGGAAACGGAAAATGATTCAGATGATGTTGAACATATTTATAAAATTATAGTTGAAGAAGGTATAACTTATTTAGGAGCAAACGCATTTCATGATATGAAATATCTTACAGAAATTTCTCTTCCGTCAACTTTAGAAAAAATCGGCACCGGGTGTTTTTACGGTTGTGAGAAACTTAAAGAAATAGAAATTCCGGAGTCCGTGACAGAATTGGGCGAAAAAGATACGGTAAACAGATTTGCAATGTTTGAATACTGTTTTGGATTAGAAAAAGTAATTATACCTGAAAACAGCCGTTTGAAATATATTGAATCGGGAGCATTTTACGAAGCTGGAAATATGGATGGATTGGAAATCTATATACCTGAACAAGTAGAAGAAATCGGATGGGCTGCTTTTGACGGATCTTTTAGCAGTATTAAGGTTTCTGAAAATAATAATAATTATTGTTCTGAAGACGGCGTACTTTACTCAAAAGATATGACTACATTAATATCTTATCCTAAGTTAAAAAAGAGTGAAAGCTTTAAAGTTCCGAAAACGGTAACAAGAATCGAATCAAGAGCATTACACGGTTTTGGAACTGCATATTTTGACTTTGATACGCATCAGTGTACAAAAACTGTTAAACTATATATTCCGGAATCAGTCCGTGAAATGGGAGAAGAAGCTCTTAGGACAGAGATGGATATTGAGGTGTTTTTCGCTGGTAACAAATCTCAATGGGAAGCTTTTGAAGATAGTGATTCTATTGATGTTGTGAGCGACAATATCCACTTTAATTATAGCACAAATAAAATAGGCATATTCGTTATTGCATTATGTGCAATCTTAGCTATTATCGCACTTGGTACATCGGCATTTGCTACCAAGAAAAAACACAGTAGATACATATAGGATTAGCATGGTGTGAAACAAAATTGAAAAAATATCCAGAATTCGGAAGGAGTTTAAGGTTGAAACATTGTAATTTAAGCACTATCCCGAAAAAAGGTACACAAAACCAAGCCCTGTGAAAAAGGGGCTTTTCAAGAGTGGGACGATGTGGTATAATCTACGTGGCGCTGGGCGTCACGAGATAGCCTTGCCGTTGTAAAATGAAGATGATCTCCTCCACGGAAACCGCTCTGTGTTCCGGCGGAGTGTTAATGTGAGCATAAAGCTCGGGATTGTAGGGTTCATTCTTCTTGAGAATGTTGTAGATAGCGGTCAACAGCCATCCTTGCAATGGCAATGATAGCTTTTTTGTGATTCCGGCGCTTTTTTAGGTTGAGGTAGCGTCTATGGATTTCCGGATTGCTTTTCGCACGAATTGGACTTGTCAAGAAAAGTATAGTAAAAAACACCCAAAAACTGAAAAAGTTGAGCAGATGCATCCGTTTTCCGGAGTGGAGCGTAGCGGAACGGAGGAAAACGGATGCGGCGTCGGTCTGCTTCACGCGGGCAGCCCACTCCCTGTACGCTGTCGGAGGCAGCCCGTTCGGATTTGATGTGTAAACTCTAATCCTGTTGTAGTAGATAAAGACATATCTGAAAATGACAGTTTTGACCTGATCTCGCGTGAGCTTGTACGCAGATATCCTGTATATCTTCTCTTTTTTCAGTGTAGCGAAAAAGCTTTCCATTCTCGCATTATCGAAACAATGTCCCGTGCCGCTCAAACTTCACAAGAAACGACTTGTGGACATCCATTCCACAGCAGATAGGGTAAACAATTTTGAGCATAGCACATCCCCTTAAAGAAAATATTTGAGGAGAACAGGCAGGGACTGGACACTCATTGAAAGATTGAAGTAATCCGTCTCTCCAAAGATAAAATTACAGGGTTCAATGCCCTAATTATTTGTGCTTGAAAGAGCATCCGGCACACATATTTATTCAGTTCAGCCCAAGGCTGAGCCTACTCAACTCCATATGCTCTGTAGTGTGTCTGTTTCCTCAAGCATATTCTACCAAATTACAACAAGCTGCGATAGAGGTACTGGTTTGATGCCTTTTTGTGCCTCCCGCGCAGCGGAAAGGTATGGTCATATTTATGCAAAAATTAAAGAGAATCATTGCAATTATTTCGACTGCGATTATGGTTTGTGTAGTTTTTCCAACAACTCAAGCCAGTGCAATTTCGCTGTCTACTGCGAAAACAGAATATTCTTCAATATGTTTGGCTGATGTTGAATGTGTTGACGAAGGGCATTACACAGGCAATCAAGGAGATTCTAGGGTATTTAGGCTAGATGCCGGCGAATTCAACGGATATGAACCTAAGGGTTATTATGATGGCGGAACACAAGTAACCAAGAGAAACGGAAACATCGGTGTTGATGGTACGGTTTACAATAATGGTTTTGAAGTGTGGATTGCTCGTTGGAATTTTGGTGATAATATTAGTTGGGCTTATAGAACATTTAAACTTGGAGGGAATTATCATACGCTAACAGGAGAAAGCGGATTGATTAAGAGCTACAACACATCCAATTTTGATTCAACTGTATATTTTTACGAGGGTAATAATCTTTTATATTCGTTTAGAATAACAAATCAAGAATATGAGTTTGATTTTTCGATAGATGTTGAAGGTGTTGAGGAATTAAAAGTTATGATCAAAGACAATACCAAAACAGCTGGCGGAACATCATTTGCTTTATACAATTTATTCTTAGATGGTACAAATGAAAGCGAGCCTTATAAAATTTATATTTGGGAAGATGATCAAGAAAAGACGATTGAGACAACTAAGTCAATTGATGAATACGTTTCATATATTCCGTCGATGGCATACTCTTCGGAATTGTCATATATGATGATGGGATTTGCCGATGGCTCATATGACCCGAACAGACTTGAAAAGAGCTTACAGAGTCATGGATTTAGAGAGACTTTTTATGCTGATTCTTTGTATGACGCAACCAAAGCAGGTAAAACTTTCACTTTAGATGGGTTAAAGTTGGCGTTTTCTTCCACACAGGAAGCAACAAATTATCTTGCTGGTCTGTTTTGCACCGAAGCCGCATTTACAATTTCAAAGAAGGTATCCACAACAGGGGATAATGTTGTTTTGATCACTGTTCGCGGATCTACTACTGTTGCAGACTGGATTGGCAACTTTGAATTTATCACCGGATCTGGTTCTCATCCGAACTTTCAGAAGTGTGCCGATCTTATTTATCAATGTCTGGAATACTATACCGGCGGTATAGATAAATCTAACACAAAATATTTGATTACAGGGCACAGTAGGGGTGCTGCAGTCGCGAATCTTCTTTCTGTTAAGTTGATTGACAATGGGATTCCTCAGGCGAACCTTTATGATTATAATTTTGCTTGTCCTGATGTAGCAGTTGACACGGCTGATTGGTCTAAAGGTGGCAAGTATAGCAGTATCTTCAATATTTGTTGTTACAATGATCCCGTAGCTTATTTACCCGGTGTTGCAGGCGATGCCTTTCTTGTTGGTCTTGATGATGTATTGTTTGGATTAAACGAAAGATGGGGGAAATATGGCATAACAAGATGGTTTGCACATGATTGGTCAAATACCGAAATAAAGGTAAGTTATCATTTGCAACCAAATTATTTAAGATCTTTGCCAGGATTGTCGTTCGGGGCGATGAGAGATAAATCTGAGTGCCCAAAGCAATCAATAAAAAACATAAGAATCAAGTGCCCTGTAAACGCTACAATTTACAATTCTGACGATCAACCTATTGCCGCAATTATAAATGATAAAATCGTCTGCTGCGATACATCAAAAGCCGTATATTCATTTGTTCGTGGGGATAAAAAATCATTCAGCATATTCGACAATACAGATTTCTATATTTCAATGACCGGCACAGCCGAAGGCAAGATGTCTATAGACGCACAAGATATAGATTTGACATCGGGTGAAATTCTTTTTAAAAAAGAATATAAGAATATTGCTTTAGAAAAAGGTAAATTATTCAAAGGACTTATAAATGTTCCGGAATTAATTTCCAGTATTGAAATATATGGCACGAATGAAAACAGTGATTTGCTAACCATTATTGATACTGATGGAAGCGAGACCAAATTAGATGATATTGAAGGAAAATCTTGCCCGTACTGCCATAAGAACCATTCCGGTTTCTTCGGAGTTGTCATCGGGTTCTTTCATAAAATTCTGTACTTCTTTGCTCATCTGTTCGAAAAAATGCGCAGATGCGTGAAGTCCTATTTGTTGAACACGATATTCAGAAACTATCTTTCAATACAAGGAATTCCCCAAGACCATATTCTCTCATACGAGTTGGATCTGACAAGGGATATTCGTTTCCGTAACCCACTGGAGCTTGCCAAGGTTGTTCGGTAACGAGTAGTAAGTCAGCCGGAACAATTCTATCTTTTTATAGATGAGATTCAGATGTCGGATGAAGTGCCGAATCCGTATAACCCAGACGGAAAAGCAATTACATTTTATGATGCTCTGAATGATCTAAAGTCCCTGCCCAATTTGGATATTTATGTTACCAGTAGCAATTCCAGAATGTTTTCAAGTGATATACTCACAGAATTCAGTGGGCGAAGTGATGAAATAAGAGTACATCCGTTGAGCTTTTCCGAATACTATACAGCGATGGGCGGGGATAAGACAGATGCCTTTGAAGATTACGCGTTTTACGGCGGTATGCCGTTAATTCTGTCAAGATCGGATGATACGGCTAAGATCGATTATCTCAAGTCGATTTTATCGGAGATGTATTTGAAAGATATTACTGAGCGCAAAAAGATAAGGCGAGAAGATCTGCTTTCGGCAACGCTCGATCTGCTTTGCTCATCTATCGGTTCATTGACCAATTCCAACAATATCGCCAATTCGCTTAATTCAAGACAAAATTTGAGCGGTGAAAATACTGTTGCGCCGAATACCGTTAAAGCACATATCGGATATTTGCAGGGTGTGGAGGAGTCGCATTTATTTGTGAATAGGACTAATCAATAGCATTCATAGATGGTTTGAAGAATAAAATTAAAGTGGTAAACTCGCTAATTTTTGTATACCGTCCAATTTTTCCTTTAATCATTTATTGTATCATTTTTGATGGGATTAGACACCTTGCGTGGTCAGGTTGGAGAACAACCTGCCGTGCAACTCAGTAAGGAACACCCCTGTTATTCGGGGGTGTTCCTTCGTTTTTGCACCAATTACACTCTGAGCTCGCAAGCTGATGCGACTCAATCGCACCGGATTCTTTATTGGCTTTGTCGTCTCAAACATGGTAAAACAGCCGAATTTTGAGCCCATGCACCGGTTTTGTCACGGATAATTCTTTTAAGCGTGAGCGTGATTGACTCTCAAATAATGCTTTTTTGGTGCAGTGCACCATTTTTTGAATTATCCGTGAGAATGAACTGTACCCCGTTTTTACGGACTCGGACAATGCACTGTACCCCATTTTCCGGACAAGCCATTAAGAGACGGGCATAAGTCTCTGTAGCTTATGACTCCGAGAGTTAGAGCGGAAGCAAGGAACTACTGTCGTGCCACACAGCGGAGCCCCAGGCCGCCATGCCTTGTGCCGCCACCATTGGCTGGGGTCAGACGCCCGTCTCCATTGGCATAAAAATGATACCAACTGCTCGACGTTTGTGCAGTACTAGACCAATAGTATGCAATATTCGCATACCAACGAATGCCTTGAGAACTTATATAACCATTATAAGTAAACCAATATGGCGACTTATGTATCGTTCCATCTTCCCCAGCAGTAATTTCTATGTTACCTTCCGTTTTTGATTTATCTACAAGATTTTGAAATGACCGATCACCAATATTGTCAGGTAGTTGCCAACCCGCTGGACATATAGAAGTGCTATAACGGTGTTCACTAATTATCGTACTCGTATCTTCTTGAGCTACAGAAGCTCCAACGTTATAATAGTTACCTAAATAATAGTGGGGATTCGTGCCGTCTTCTCCTTGGAGATGCCTCTTGCAATTAATTGTGTGATCTTCTTCCCATTGATTATCAAGCCATCCATAATACGTTTCTATCCAAGATGGGGAGACTGTTCCATTCCAGCAATAATCTCCTGGATCATACGAGCGAGCATTTGTCAAAGAACTATCCCACATAGTATCTTTGTATGTAGATTTCTCTGGTGTCCATTGGTAATTGCCATATTCATCGACATTCTCTCCCTTATCTTCATCGGTAGTGGATGTATACTAAAAAAGTGGACAAGTGTGATATAATAAAAAAAGCAAAAAAAAATAGACAAGTAAGGAGAATAA
>CANRNI010000028.1 GCA_947631945.1 uncultured Clostridia bacterium | reverse complement strand
GCGAAAAAGAACGGTTTCATCATTGATGAGTACCAAGTATTCGTCAACGGAGAAAGATTATTTAAACCTTATACGACAAATCTCTATGAACCAAAGAATAATTCAAAGCAGACCTATGATTCTTTGATTGATGTATCTTTTGAAATCTTTACTGATAACGATGAGCAGATTCTAGCCTGGATGTGGTATGGTATCAGTAAGTTTGAAAAGCAAATTCCATCTATAAATCCTATGCGAGGCATTCGGTTACGCAAAGGGAATATTCAAATCGGCAACGAAAGCACTTTCTCTACCCACGATTTTTATGATGAGCCTCGTGGTTGTTTATACTTTGTTGGTGAGGTATTTGCAGTCAGTCCCGATCTGATTCCAAATGCCCGACGGGATTATTTTAATTTAAATAACACGTGTAGAGAATTTGAACGCCAACTTCGCCCATTATTTTATGATCGATTTAAGAAAGTCTATCACTATGCCAACGACTATAAGAAAGCTCTGCAAAAACAACAGGATTTAGCTTCAGCGGAGGCCGAATATCAATCAAAGGTTGAAACGGGTGGATTCTTAGATGCAGATGATAAACAAAAGGCTGAAGAAACAATTGACGAAAAGAAAAAGATAGCTGAGAAGGCAGCCAGACAAATCGAAATGCGAAATAGTAAAGAGCAAGCGGATGATGTACTCTCAAAAGTCTATACAGCGTTGAGGTCTGATTATTCTGTTGCCCAAATGCCTCCAGCAAATAAAGAGGACTTACCCCAAACAAAACCTACTCAAAAAGGAAAACAATACATAACGCAATCACTTTCTCAGTACAGCAAAAAAGAGCAGAAGCTTATTAGCCATATTTATAGGATATTAAGCGCGATTTTACCTCACGACACGGCCACAATGGTCATTAATAAAATACAGGAAGAACTGAGCAAATGAATCGACAGATACTTTTGGTGGAGCCTAATTACAAGAATAAATATCCACCCATGGGCTTGATGAAGATATCGACTTACTATAAAGCCCTCGGAGATCAGGTTACCTTTTTTAAGGGAAACCTCCAGGATTTAGTTCTGAACGATACCTTTGATATGCTAAAAACGCAACTGTATGCAAATGACCAAAAAGTATTCTGGGAACAATATAAACCTCAAATCTGTCGATATCTGCAAAAGGGACAAGTTTCGTTTTTGGATGGCGTTCCAGGCTATGAAGATAATCCTATCATAACAGATTTGTTCCGTTACTATCGTCAGTTTTATTATCGGAAGGACTATTTTAAACCAGAATTTAGAAAATACGACCGAGTAGGCATAACAACTTTATTTACGTTCTACTGGGATATTACCATTGATACTATCAATTTTGTCAAACAGCTATGTAAGGATCCGAACGGTGTTATGGTCGGTGGCATAATGGCTTCTATACTTGCTGATAGAGTTGAAGCCGCCACAGGAATTAAGCCCCATGTAGGAACGTTGGAAACGCCAGGGGAATTGGACGAGGGCAATGATATGATTATTGATACCCTCCCCTTGGACTATTCTATACTTGAAGAAATTGATTATCAGTATCCAGCAGCAAACGCATATTTTGCATACATGACCAGAGGCTGTGTAAACAAATGTGAATTCTGCGCAGTGCCAAAATTGGAGCCTGTGTATAAAGAATATCTCCCTGTTTCAGAGCAGGTAAAAATCGCAGAGCAGAAATATGGGGCCAAAAGAGACTTACTGCTCCTTGACAATAATGTCCTTGCTTCGTGCAGATTTAATGATATCATCGACGATATAAAGCGGGCAGGATTCTCAAATGATTCTACATACTTAGAACCAAATGCATACGAAATAGCAATCCAAAATTTGCGGACAGGTCAGAATGATCGAGGGTATATTAAATCCTGTGTAAAGCAGTTTAGGAAACTAATCGAAAAACGCGGTGTGGATAAATCACAGGAATTGTATGATATTCTCAAAGATAATTATTTGTTGGAAGAGCACACCGCTACAAAAAAGGCTCTCTTAGATACCTACGACCAAATTAAACCTTTTTTTGATGGTTTTTATTCAAGCCATCCGCGCAAACGCTATGTGGACTTTAATCAAGGAATTGATTCTCGGTTAATTACAGACGAAAACATGGCAAAACTTGCCGAAATCCCTGTTCGGCCTGTGAGGATAGCGTTTGATCACTGGAGTCTACGAAAAAAATACGAAGAAGCAGTTAGAATTGCAGTTCGCCAAGGGCATCTTAATTTGTCAAATTATATTCTTTATAATTTTGAGGATAAGCCGATAGAACTCTATAAGCGACTGAAACTGAATGTCGATCTCTGTGACGAACTCGGTGCGAGCATTTATTCATTTCCGATGAAATATCATCCGATTGAAGACCCTGAGTATTTTAGTAATCGGGATTACATCGGAAAATATTGGAATAGAAAGTTTATACGCACAATTCAAGCAATTTTGAACTCGACTAAAGGTAAAGTTGGTAAGGGTCACGACTTCTTCTGCAAAGCGTTTGGCTCAGATGAGAAGGAATACTACAAGCTACTGTATATGCCAGAAGCGATGATTATTTACCGTTTCTATTTTGAGGGAATCGGCATGACGGATGAATGGTGGAATGCATATACTGCATTAACCGAAGATGAAAAAAATATTATCAACCCGATCATTGAACACAATGACTTTCATGACTTGGAAAGCAAAACAGACAATCAAAATGTTCTATCAGTTCTTAGGTACTATACTATTACTCGAGATGACGCCGAGCGCGCATTAAAAAGCAATCCGATTTGCAAAAGTAGCGAATAGTGCAGAGAAGTTATATAACAAAAAGCCACACAGCAGACATCATAATCTGTTGTGTGGTCTTTCTGTTTTGCCCCGTTTAAAGGTTGTCAGCTTAAATTTACTTGTTTTCTTAAATCCCTACGTTGAACCCTCTAAACCGAAGGTTTTTTATTTGCCGTTATTTGCCTAAGAAACCGCCTATTATGTCGCCCAGTCCACCTACAAAATCCTCTATCTTATCGCCCGTTGTGTTAAGCTTTGTAGTAGTCTCCTCCGGCGCTTCGGACTGACTGTTATTATATTTATCGTCATAAGCGTCCTGGAGTTGCTTTTGCTCCTCAGCGTCTTTCGCCGCCTGATAAGCCATTATAAGTATAAGCAAATCGTCGATATGCTTTTGAGTAGCTTCGGATTTACTGTATTCTTTAAGACCGAGCGCTTCGGACGTACTCGGGAGACTTTCAGCTTTAGCCGATACTCTTAAAATAAGACGCGCGTCGCCTGCGGTTATCACATTGTCAAAATTGACGTCGCAATACTTAAAGTCCTCATCGGCGCATTTTTCAAGATTCGACGACATACGCAGAACAAGTCTCGCGTCGCTTGAATTAACGTTACCGTCGTTGTTCGCGTCTCCCATTTTTCTCAGGGCAAAGTCAATTCCGCTGTACTCCGTGGTAATTTTGTAGATAATGCCTTCATCTTCAAAATTTACGCCCATAAGAGGTATCTCGGGCGACCACGAGCCGTCGTCCTGACGGAAAAGGAATGTTATTCCCATACCCATTGTATAGCTCGTTATCATTCCTGCTCTGTTGACCTCGCACTCGACGTAATTATCCACATATTTCAGCATTACGTTAACATTAAGCGACGTTAACCCAAAATTAATTGTAGCGTAAGCCTTATCAACCGTATCAAACACATGAGCAAGACCCGAAGAAGCCGCGCTTCCCTCAACGTCTTTTAAATCAATATGCATCCTGTACGCGCCGCTTTTATAAATGGTTACGGTGTAATCCTTTATATCATCTTCCGTAAGACACGCTACATAATTCTTTCCCGATACGGGAAGATTGTTTATCACGTCGTTTCCTGCCGGATACTTAGTCCTAACAGATGAACCCGCGCTCTGAGTGCCGTCAATAACGCCTGCGAAAATATCCTTTGTCCCTATAAGCGACTCGACAAGACCTGTAACAGGCCCCAAACCGCCCTGTAAGGACGAGGCAATCTTCCCGTCCATTGACGCCGTCTGATTCTTGATAAAAGCGGGATTGCCGTTTTTAAGCTCGTTGACCGTCAGATTAAACAAATCCGCAATATTTTCCGCTTCGCCCTTATTGAGCGTGACATAATCGTCGGGATTTTCATTCGGGTCTGCGTCGGGGTCTGCGGGCTCTGTGCCGTTGAATTTATTTTTGAGATTGGTAACAAATTTATCTATTACGGATTCCTTATCGCCGTCATCTATCTTACTATTTAACCATTCGGAAAAAAGCTGTGATAAATTTACGTTTGTATTGCCGCCCAAAAGCCCCGAAAGAAAATCGGGAATACTGATGGCGGCGGCCGCAGAAAATACGCCACCGAACGAAAGGCAGAGACAAAGAATCAATGAAACGGCAGCGGTAAACAGCTTCTTTTTCATTAATATCATCCTTCCTGTTTTATATAATTCCGATAGTATAATAACATATAATACATTAAATGTCAAAGGAAAATTTTATAACAATGTTTTTAATGTTGCAATCGGTATCAATATGTGTTAAAATACTGTGGGTATAAATATACATAATAAAAGGTGAGAAAATGAAATGCAGTAATTGCGGCAGAGATTTTTCGGGGGAAGAATGTCCGTTCTGCAAAAATAACAAGTCCGAAACCCTGATAAACAATATAAATCTGCCCGTGCTGAAAGATAAATCAAGTAAAAAGAGGAAGAAAACCGAAAAAACCGAAAAATCGGAAAAAATCGAAGGAACCGAAGAAACCGAATCGGACGGCAAAAGGAAGAATGTAAAAATGGTAAAAATCATTATTATTGCTGTTATTGTTATTTTGATAATCGCGACTGTTGTCGCGGCGGCGGTCAGAATTTCAGGTAAAAAGGATAAAAGCGGGAATGATTCGGGAACGCATACCGAGGAAGCGGGCGATGAAGCTCTGCCGCAGGAGGAATACGACACAACGCCTGTAACGTTCAATGAAGATGTTTCGCTGTCCTTTGAGGGAATATCGCTTGATTATGAAACCGCTCTCGACGATTACGCGGCGCAGTCCGCATCTACCACGGCCGCAAAAGGCGGCGGAACGCCTGCATCGACGTCGCGCGCGTCAGTCGGAACGGTCGCTCAGAGCACAGCGCCTAAAAAAAATCAGATAACTCCGGGACAGCATCTGGAGGCAACCACAGTGAAAACAGGAACTCCCTCGGCTCCTTCCGACAAAGCCACAAAGGTTATAGCGGCCTTTTTTGACGGTCAATACTATTTCGACGGAGAAATGATATCGCCGGACGGAAAAATGCCGTTTGAAATTGCCATGAAAGGCTCGGACTATCAGGTCTTTACAGAAATTAGCGGTTCAGACGTATGCATAATGAACAAAGGCGGAAAATTATACCTTATGAATCCGAGCAACAAAAAATATGCGGAGTTAAACGCGGCAATCAAAAAAATGATGGGAATAACCGACGATATGTCCACATTTGAATTTACCAAGGTAAAATTCAACGCTGATTCCCCGACGTCGGTAACAAGCGCTACATATAAGGGCAAAAGCGCAATATGTTATGAATACAGGGACAGCTCTACAAGGCTCGAATTTATAGCCGTAAACGGAGATGTAAAGCAAATGATTATGTACGGCTCGAGCGGAAGCGCCGATACGATTCTTGATGCTGATGAATTTACTGCGGAAATTCCGGATGAAATGTTCAATTTTAAAGGTTATTCTAAGACTAATATATTATCATTTGTATCATCACTAATGTAAACGGAGGAATAAAAATGGACGAAAACAATAAACCGGACGGCAATACACCGATGGAAAACAACGCTCCTATGGAAAACGGCGATACTTTCGGACAGGGCGGCGGAATACCCGAAAACGGCGGAGCGCCCGAATTATTCGACAATCTCCCGTCGGAGAATGAACCTAAGACAAGCGATAACGTAAGCTTTGACGCAAACAAAAATATTCCGCTTGTCGCAAACGTACAGGAGAGCAAAAAGAGCAAGCTTCCCATAATTATAATCGCTTGCGTTCTGGCTATAGCGATAATTATAGGCTGCATAATCTATTTTGTAAAATCAGACGGCAAAGATGACGGCGATATTATGCCGTACCCTACCGAAGATTACTCCGAGTATGCTAAAAATTTAAGCGATTACCTGAATGAATCTCTTACGGAGGAAATCACCGATGAGAGCGGCTCCGTTCTCGACAGAAAGGAATACGTCTCAAAAATCCAGCAGCAGGTACAGGAAGCCACAACAACGCTCAGTGAAAACGTAGGCGTTACAAGCCCTCATGCAATTGAAACGCCCGCTGCCGATAAGGACAACAACGTACAGCAGGGAACTCAGGCGGAAAACACTCAGCAGCTTCAGCTTGCCGAAGCGCAGATAGAGGCTTTCTTTAACAGAACCTGTTATTTGCGGGGCGCGATATATTCGAATAATTCCGGCGATTCTGTTTCAATGGCTTTTGACGGCGACAATATCGAATTTCTTACAAATCTTGATGGCACGGAAGTGTCTATTATGAGAATTGACGGAAAAACATATTTAAAGCGTCCGGCGACAAAGCAGTATATGGAATTTACGGAACCCGTTATGAATCTGCTTGGCATTTCAGCCGATGATTTTTCATTCAATTTTAACACTGCAAACTATGACGATATGAAAAAATTGCTTAACTCGACATATGATGTAAAGCTGGACGATAAAGACGGCGTCTGCTACGAATATAAAAACAATTCGCGTATTTTCAGATTCTACTCTGTTGACGGAGAATTAAAGCAGCTTGATATATGCGACGAGGACGGCACAGTTGATACACAGCTTTCCATTGACTATTTTTCCACGTCGATTCCGGCCGACCAGCTTACGTTAAAAGGCTATAAGGAGTCCACAATGGGAGCGATTTTCGCTGACCTTATGGACGAATAATTACAATTTAAAATCAAAAAAGCTCCTCTATCCTTTTAAGGTAAGAGGAGCTTTTGTCAATCTGACGAAAAACCTCATGGCACAATCTGCACGTTCGATTTAATCAGTGTTTCCTTAATGCGCTGTGTGGCGGCGCGGCTTTAGGGAACAAGCCTTTCGGTTCCGCCCATATATGGTCTTAATGCTTCGGGAATGTTTACGCTTCCATCGGCGTTAAGATTGTTTTCAAGAAACGCTATTAACATTCTCGGAGGCGCGACAACGGTATTGTTAAGAGTATGAGCGAGGTATTTGCCATCCTTGCCCTTTACTCTTATGCCGAGCCTTCTCGCCTGAGCGTCGCCAAGGTTCGAGCATGAACCTACCTCAAAATATTTTTTCTGTCTGGGCGACCACGCCTCTACGTCAACCGATTTTACTTTAAGGTCGGCTAAATCTCCCGAACAACATTCGAGGGTTCTTACGGGTATATCGAGAGAGCGGAAAAGATCAACTGTATTCTGCCAGAGCTTATCGAACCAAGACTTACTGTCCTCGGGCTTGCATACTACTATCATTTCCTGTTTTTCAAACTGATGTATTCTGTAAACACCGCGTTCTTCTATTCCGTGAGCGCCCTTTTCCTTGCGGAAGCAGGGAGAATAGCTCGTAAGAGTAATTGGAAGCTGCTCCTCGGGAACCATTTGATCTATAAATTTGCCTATCATTGAGTGTTCGCTCGTACCTATAAGATAAAGGTCCTCGCCCTCGATTTTATACATCATCGCGTCCATCTCGGCAAAGCTCATAACGCCGGACGCTACGTCGGAACGAATCATAAAAGGCGGGACAACGTAAGTAAAGCCCCTGTTTATCATAAAATCTCTCGCGTAGGAAATTACGGAAGAATGAAGTCTCGCTATATCGCCCATAAGATAATAGAAACCGTTGCCCGCGACGCGTCTTGCGGAATCAAGGTCGATGCCCCGGAAGCTTTCCATTATATCCGTATGGTACGGTATTTCAAAATCGGGTACAGTCGGCTCCCCGTATTTTTGAACCTCGACGTTTTCGGAATCGTCCTTGCCGATGGGTACACTCGGGTCTATTATATTGGGAATCGTCATCATTATCTGCTTGATTTTCGCGGAGAGTTCTTCCTCTTTCGCCTCACACTCCGCCAACGTCCGAGCCTGTTCGGCGACGGTTCTCTTTGCTTCCTCCGCTTCGTCTCTTTTACCCTGCGCCATAAGAGCGCCTATCTGCTTTGACACTTTATTCCTCAAAGCTCTCAAATTGTCGGCATCGGTCTTATTTGCCCTGTACTCTTTATCAAGCTCTATAACCTCATCGACGAGCGGCAGTTTTTTATCCTGAAATTTTTTTCTGATATTTTCCTTTACCGCGTCCGGATTTTCTCTTAAAAATTTAATGTCAATCATACTGTTATTTCTCCTCTTATCTTACGCCGCGCGTCAATTTTCCGCGGCTGCCATATTTATTAATTTTCCGTACTGAAAATTTTTTATACCGTATATTAATTCTCGGCGGCTATTATATTCGCCAGCTTTTGCAAATCTTCCGTATCGAAAAACTCAAATTCAAGCTTTCCGCCCTTGCCCGATTCCTTAACCGTTACCTTCCTGCCGAGAGCGTCCGAAAGCGACAGTTCGACTTCATCATATATTGTGTCGCGTTGTTTTTTGCGCTTCGGAGATTTTTGAGCGCCGGAATTTTTCTGTTTTACAAGCTTTTCCGTTTCTCTTACAGAGAGCTTTTTTGTTATGACCTCATCGGCGGTTTCTTCTATTTTCGATTTATCGTTAAGCCCCAACAGCGTTCTCGCATGACCTGCCGAGAGAAAATCATCGCTTACAAGTCCTCTTACCCTTTCGGGAAGTCCCATAAGACGCAGGGTATTTGTAACGGCGGAGCGTGATTTTCCGAGCTTTTCAGCCGCCTGCTCCTGTGTGAATCCGTATTCGCCTATAAGATTGCTTATGCCCTCCGCTTCCTCTATTGGGTTCAAATCCTCGCGCTGCAAATTTTCTATAAGGGCTATGACCGCGACTTCGGAATCCGTCAAAGAGCGGACTATTACGGGAATCTCGGAAAGTCCCGCAAGACGCGACGCCCGCCATCGCCTTTCTCCCGCGACAAGCTGATAACCGCCGTCCGCAAGAGGTCTTACTATAAGCGGCTGCAAAACGCCGTGTTCCTTTATACTGTCTGCAAGCTCGGACAGCGCTTCATCGTCAAAATACTGTCTTGGCTGATTCTTATTTGGCTCTATATCGCTGAGCCTTAACGTTACGACGTTCTTGTTGTCGTCGATTTCTTCAAACGAGTTATCGACAAACAGCGCGTCGTAGCCTTTTCCCAGTCCGCCTTTCTTAGGTGGCATTTTATTTCCTCCAAACCAAATAATAATTGACAATGTACAATTGACAATCAACAATCTATAGTGTTAGTTTACACATAAAATTGTCAATTGTCAATTGCAGTCTGTCGAAAAAGTATTTTTTTGTCAAAGAAAACTATGGGGAACCCCAATACGTGGGTTCCCCACGAAAAAACAGTCACACAGGACTGTTTTTTCTCCCCTCCTGCGTTTTTCAATGCAAAAGGAGATTTCGCGCTCTGCGGAGCGCGACACGGTGACGCTGTCCCCGTGACCCCTGCAAGCCTTTGTAAAGGCTTGACCGAAACTTTTATAATCTTTGCAACAAGTTTTTCGACAAGCTGAAATTGTCAATTGTCAATTATCAATTGTCAATTATTTAAATTGTAATATTCTTTCCTATATAAATGGGATAAGAAGTATCGCCCGAAATGGATTTTCTTGGTCTTATAACTCCGTATTTATCCATAATAACGCAGTTAAGGCAAGCGTCCTCTCCGATATAGCAGGACTGCATTATGATAGAGTTCTTAACGATAGCTCCTCTCGCAACCTGAACGCCTCTGAAAAGTATCGAATTTTCGACTTCGCCCTCGATTTTACAGCCGTCGGCGATAAACGAATTGAGCGCGCTCGAGCCTATGCCGTAAATGGACGGCATATCGTCGTTGACCTTAGTATAAACGGGATTCGAGCGGTCGAAAACCGCTTCTCTGTTCACGGGGTCGAGCAAGTCCATATTCGTATTGAAATAGCTCTGAACGGAATCTATTACCGAGCAGTAGGTATCTATTTTATAGCCGTAAATATTCAGTTTATCGACGTTTTTCATTATAACGTCCTTTTCAAACGTAGTATAAATACCCGCGATAGCCTGATTGATTATTCTTTCGAGCAGAGATTTGTTCATTACTATAAAGTTTACGGCGAAATCCCCCTCGCCCTCGCCGGGAGTGGGAGGCACCGATACGCCCGTAATCCTGCTGTTCTCGTTTATCTCAAAACGCATTACGTTGGCGAGCATCGGATAATTTCCGTTTTTATAGCATATTGTAATGTCCGCGTTTTTCTGCGAATGGTACTCGAGCAAAGCGCCGAAGTCCATATTGCATACTATATTAGTATCGCAGAGTATAACGTATTCTTCCTTTGACATATGGATAAAATCCATAATATTTTTAAGAGCTTCTATTCTGCCCGAGTAGGAGCCGTTGCCCTGATTGAACGGAGGAAGCATGAAAAGTCCCTCGTTTTTCCTCGAAAGATCCCACGGCTTGCCTGTTCCGAGGTGGTCCATAAGCGAACGGTAGTTGCTCTTTGTTATTATCCCGACCTTTGAAATACCGCAGTTTACCATATTTGAAAGCGGAAAATCAATAAAACGGTATCTGCCGCCGAACGGCACCGAGCCCATAGTCCTAAGCGCGGTAAGGTCGCTTATACACTCGCTGTACGCGTCTGTAAAAAGTATGCCCAAAACATTGTTTGCCCTCATATTTCCGCGCCTCCTTCAACGTTCTCTGTCACCATTACTTTTGCTTTTACCTTTGCCTTTTCGCCTACCGTAAGTCCGGGACCTACTACCGCGACCCCCCATTCGCCGAGATTGGCACATTCCTGAGGATCCTCGCCCACCTTAGCTCCGCTCTTTATAACGGCGTTTTCCGCAACCATGGCATACTGCACTTTCGCGCCTTTTTCTATTTTAGCGCCGGGCATAACTATCGAGTATTTTACCTCCGCGCCCTCTTCGACGGTAACGTTGGAGAACAGCACCGAGTAATCTATTTCGCCCTCAACATGGCTGCCGCCGGTTATAAGCGAATTTTGAACCTTCGCTTTAGCCGAAATATACTGCGGCGGAGTTACCGGATTGTTGGAATAAATCTTCCACGTTGTGTCCGACAAATCTATATTCGCGACGGGATTGAGCATATCGAGATTCGCTTCCCAAAGACTGTCTATAGTGCCTACGTCCTTCCAGTAACCATCGAACGGAAAAGCGAACATTCTCTCTCCCGCGCCGTGCATTGCAGGAATAACGTCTTTTCCGAAATCGTTTGACGAATCCTTGTTGTTTTCGTCCGCGATAAGGTATTCCCTTAATTTGCTCCACGTAAACATATAAACGCCCATCGAAGCCTTATTGCTCTTGGGGTTCTTCGGCTTTTCCTCAAATGCCGTGATCCTGCCGTCATCGTCCGTAAACATAAGGCCGAATCTCGACGCTTCCTCCCACGGCACTTCAAGCATCGCTATAGTGCAGGCGGCGTTTTTTTCCTTATGGAAAGCGAGCATTTTGGAATAATCCATCTTATAAATATGGTCGCCCGAAAGCACCGCGACGTATTCGGGATTGTATCTTTCTATAAAATTGATGTTCTGATAAATCGCGTTGGCTGTGCCCGTGTACCAGTCCGTACCCTGAATTTTCTGATACGGCGACAAAATATGTACGCCGCCGTTGGCTCTGTCAAGGTCCCATGCCTGACCGTTCCCTATATAGTCGTTTAATTCAAGAGGCTGGTACTGCGTGAGGACTCCGACGGTATAAATACCGGAGTTTATGCAGTTGGAAAGCGGAAAATCAATAATTCTGTATTTGCCGCCGTATGGAACCGCAGGTTTTGCGACTTTTTTTGTAAGTATGCCCAGTCTGCTGCCCTGTCCTCCCGCAAGCAGCATCGCAAGACATTCCGTTTTTCTTGCCATATTTATATCCATCCTTTCATAAATCAATTGACAATTGACAATGTACAATTTTTAATTATCAATTGAAAGCTTATCTCATTGAAAGATTATCTTACTGAAAGCTTATTTCATTGAAAGCTTATTTCTGTATTTTAGATATATGGTAGAGAGTGGCGGGAGAATCAAATCTATACACTGCTCCCGACCGTGCATCGGCTCGTTTTTTGTTTTATAAACACGTTTTCTCGTACAGGCTGTTCCTCCGAAGCCCTTCGCGTCCGAGGAAAATACCACGTCATAGCTGCCCTTGTCGGGAACGCCTATTTTATAGGAATCCCTCTTTACGTTCGTAAAATTGCATACGGCGATGATCGAGTCTCCTTTCTCGTTGGTTCGCATGAACGCGATAACGGAGTTGTCGCAGTCGTCGCTGACTATCCAGTTAAAGCCCTCCCAGGAATAATCTATTTCCCAGAGCGGAGAATTTTCCCTGTAAAAATAATTCAGCGCCTTTACATAGTTTTTAAGATTTCTGTGCGCGTCGTAATCAAGCAGGAACCAATCGAGCTGCTTTTTTTCGTCCCATTCTATAAACTGACCGAATTCCTGCCCCATAAACAACAGCTTCTTGCCCGGATGAGCGTACATATAGCCCAAGAAAGCTCTCATAGAGTGGAATTTTTCCTCATATGTTCCGGGCATTTTATCGAGCAGGGATTTTTTGCCGTGAACCACTTCATCGTGCGAGATAGGCAATATGAAATTTTCCGAAAAAGCATAGAACAGCGAAAAAGTTATAAGGTCGTGATTGTATTTTCTGAAATAGCCGTCGAGCGAAAAATATTTTAAAATATCGTTCATCCAGCCCATGTTCCATTTAAAGTTAAAGCCTAAGCCGCCTACTGCCGTCGGCTTTGTAACAAGAGGCCACGCGGTGCTTTCCTCGGCAATCATAAGAGAATACGGATGCTCACGGAATATGACCTCGTTGAGTTTTCTTAAAAACGCCACAGCTTCAAGATTTTCTCTGCCGCCCTTTTCATTGGCAATCCACTGTCCGTCGTCCCTGCCGTAGTCCAGATAAAGCATTGAAGCGACGGCGTCCACGCGCAGACCGTCTATATGGTATTTGTTGAGCCAAAATTCCGCGCTCGAAAGCAGGAAGCTCCTGACTTCTTTTTTGCCGTAATCGAAAACTCTTGTTCCCCACTGATAATGCTCGCCCTTGCGCGGGTCTTTATACTCATAACAGGCGGCGCCGTCAAATTCATAAAGTCCCGAAGCGTCCTTCGGAAAATGAGCCGGAACCCAATCGAGGATAACGCCTATTGAGTTTTTATGACACTCGTTTATAAGATATGCAAAATCCTCGGGCGAGCCGTATCGTGAAGTCGGCGCGAAATATCCAGTAACCTGATAGCCCCATGAACCGTCGAACGGATACTCTGTAAGCGGCAAAAATTCTATATGAGTATAGCCCATTTCCTTTACGTACGGAATAAGCGACGACGCAAGATCTCGGTATGAGTAAAAATTCCCGTCGTCATGCATACGCCATGAACCGGCGTGAACCTCATAAATATTTACGGGAGACGCGTAAACAGATTTTTCGCTCTTTTTCTTCTGCCAATCGCCGTCGTCCCATACGAATGAATCAACGTCGTAGAATTTAGAAGCCGTATCGGGTCTTGTTTCGGTATGAAAGCCGTAAGGATCCGCTTTCATAAACCTCCTGCCGTCTTTTGCGGTTATACAGTATTTATAAGTATCGTAAAGCTTTATACCCTCAATTTCCGTTTCCCAAACGCCCTCCGCGTTAATGCGGTACATTCGGTTCGCATCCTCGGACCAATTGTTAAAATCGCCGGAAACGGATACCTCGGCGGCGTTCGGAGCCCAGACACGGAAAACCGTTTTGCCCGCAGACAGCGAATGAGCGCCCATAAACTCATATGCTCTCGCGTTGTTTCCCTCATGGAAAAGATACAGCGGCACACGGTATTCTTCTTTTAATTTATACTCCATAACGGCGGTACCTCCGCTAAATACAATTATATTTATCGTTATTTTAACAAATATTTCACAATTTTTCAAGTGAAAATTTGACTATATTGCAAAAAGACCTGCTAATTATTTTTGCAGTTTCTTGTAAAATATGCACAAAAACTTATATTCTTAAAACACTTTGTAAGCATTTATCCGCATTATTATTCTGTTTTGGAACATTTTAACCGTCCGATAAATATATCTATACATTTATAAAAAATTCCTAAAAAAACATATTGAAGAGTTGTGAATTGTATTGTATAATAATGTATCGAAAAACAAAAAAAGTGAGGGGAACTCCATGCAGCTTCTTGTTCTTATACTTACAAAAACGGAATGTATGCCGGCTATAGTTTCGGCGATGGTCGGTGCCGGACTCGGCGACCCTACCGTAATAAACTGCGAGGGCGCTCTCAACGTCATAGATAAATCAAATGTTGAACCGCCTCCGATATTCGGAAGCCTCAGGTATATTCTCGGGCAATCGAGGAAGGAATCCAAAATGATGTTCGCGGTTCTTGCCGACGACCGTATTGAAAAAGCGAAAAAACTCATAGACAAGGAAGTCGGCGGAATCAAGAATCCCAATACAGGTATAATTTTCACCCTGCCGATTTCAAGCGCAGAGGGATTAAGAAGCTGAAAATACAAAACATCATATTTATTTAAAAACGAAGGTCTAAAGCTTAAAAATGGAAATAGTATTATATCTCGGAATAGCTATGACGGCAGGACTTATATTTAACCGCATAGTCAAAAAATTCAATCTGCCCAACGTCACAGGCTATCTTCTGGCGGGGCTTATCGCGGGTCCGTACGTTCTCAACCTTATACCGAACGAAGCGGTAGAGCAGATGAGCATAATAACGAACGTGGCACTTGGTTTTATAGCGTTCTCCATAGGCGGTTCGTTTCAGATATCAAACATAAAGGCTATAGGCGGAAAGGTTCTTGTTATAACGTTTTTTGAGGCGTGTACGGCTTCGCTTTTCGTTACGGTATCGCTTCTCATATTCGGATTTCCCTCGCCTGTCGCCCTCGCGCTCGGAGCTATAGCCGCGGCGACCGCTCCGGCGACGACTCTTCTCGTAGCGCGGCAGTATAACGCCGACGGTCCCGTTACAAGAATGTTGCTGCCCGTTGTCGCAATGGACGACGCGATATGTATTATTCTGTTTTCGGTAATGACTTCAATAGCGTCCGTTATAGCGAACGGCTCGGAGCTTTCCGTTTCGCAGATGATTCTCGACCCTGTACGCGAAATCGGACTTTCGCTGATTCTCGGAGCCGCAGTCGGCGCGGTAGTTTCTTTCTGCGCAAAAGCGTTTAAATCGAGAGCCAACAGAATAGCGGTAATAGTATGTTCGATATTCCTGTGCGTTTCTCTTGCCGATAAATTCGACCTTTCATCGCTTCTCGTATGCATGATGAACAGCGCGGTCATGGTAAATCTTTCAAAGGAAAGCGACAAAATGCTCGACGTATGCGACAGATGGACGCCGCCGCTGTTCCTGCTGTTTTTTGTAATATCGGGCGCGGAGCTTAATCTGTCCGTACTGCCGCAAATAGGTCTTATAGGGGTTATATATCTCATAGCGAGAACTCTCGGAAAATATTTTGGAGCTACGGCGGGCTCGGCTATAATAAAAGCCGATAAAAATATTATAAAATATCTTGGTTTTACGTTGATTCCGCAGGCGGGCGTGGCGATAGCCATGAGCCAGCTTGTAATTTCTGTTCTGCCGGAATACGGAGAACAGATACGCGCGGTAATACTCAGCGCGACGCTCGTCTATGAGCTTACCGGACCGCTTGTAACAAAAGCGGCTCTGACAAGCGCGGGAGAAATAAAAAAGCCCGAAAAAAAGAAAAAAACAAAGAAAAGTGCCTGACAGGAGGAACAACAAATGGAACAGAAAACTTGCAGGATAGGTTGTATAGGATTAAGCGGCAGAGGCTCGAGCATGATGGATTTGCTGCTGACCGTACCGGGCGTAATCGTGCCTGCGGTATGCGATTTAGTCCCCGAACGTGTGGAAAAGGGACTTGATATAGTAAAAAAAAGGAATAACGGCGAATACGAGGTAAAGGGTTATTCCGACTACAGAGAAATGCTTTATAATGAGGAGCTTGACGCGGTGTTTGTCGCCACAACATGGATAACCCACATTCCCATCGCGATAGACGCTATGCGCGCAGGCTGTCACGTAGGCTTGGAGGTAGGAGGCGCGGCTTCCGTCGAGGAATGTTACAAGCTTATAAGGACAAGCGAGGAAACCGACAGATTTTGTATGCTTCTTGAAAACTGCTGTTATGACAGAAAGGAACTCGCGGCATTTAATATGGCAAAGCAAGGTCTTTTCGGGGAGATAGTCCATTTGGAGGGCGGCTACAGGCACGATTTAAGAGATGAAATAATCCTCGGAAGAGAAAATATCCACGGCAGACTTAAAAATTTTATGCACAGGAACGGTGAGCTTTATCCGACGCATGAAATAGGTCCTATAGCGAAGCTTATCGGCATAAACAGAGGCAACCGCTTTGTTTCTCTCGTATCAATGTCGAGCAAATCGAGAGGACTTAACGAATGGATAAAAAACAACAAGGGCGAGGATTACGACCTTTACGGCTATAACTGGAGCTGCGGCGACGTTACTACCACAATAATAAAATGTGCGAACGGAGAAACGGTTACACTCAATCACGATTGCTGCTGTCCGCGTCCGTATTCAAGAGAATATACAGTTCAGGGTACAAAGGGAATTTTTAAGGAAGCGCCCGATGACTCGAACGCGGTGGTGTATCTCGAAGGAATCTCAAAAGAACCGCATAAATGGGAGGATTTCAATGAGGTTTACAGAGATAAATACGACCATCCTCTTTGGAAAGAGAGCGACACGGTAAACTGCACAGCCGGTCACGGCGGAATGGATTATCTTATACTCGCGGCGTTCGCGGAAAGCGTACAGCTCGGCGCCGAGCCTCCCATAGATGTATACGATACAGCAACGTGGATGGCGATAACCGCTCTTTCGGAGCAGTCCGTCGCTATGGGCGGAGCGGTAGTGTCGTTCCCCGATTTTACGGACGGCAGATGGATTGACAGAAAGCCACCAAGACGCGGCAAATTCTGTCTTGAAGAAATCTGCGGGGAATTTTTTGATAATTAGATTGGTTCACACTAATATAATATGCGGATTTTGAGCAAAATCTTGACTGCGCAGCTTGCGCACAGTCATTGTGCGGTGTTGCCCTAAACAATAATTATCTGAAAAGGAGATTTTAATGAGTTACTACATAGGCGTTGACGGCGGAGGGACAAAGACGGCATATGCCCTGTTCGACGGCAAAAAAAATATGCTTGCGACTGTAAAAACAGCCGGCAGCAACCACGAAAATCTTAAAGGCTCGTTTGACGAAGCGACCGATATCATTATGGACGGCATAAATAAGCTTCTTGAAGAAAGCCGGCTTACTATTGACGATATAGACGGCATACTTATGGGACTTGCCGGAATAGACCATCAATTCCAGCACGACGCGACCGCTAAGCTTTTAACCGAAAAGGGTCTTAAAAATTTCCGTATTTATAACGACGGCTTTATAGTAACAAAGGCAGGCTCTCCCGACGGAACGGGAATAGGCTACAACTGCGGAACGGGTACCTGCTGCAACTCAATAGACTCGGACGGCAAAATGCTTCAGGTCGGCGGCTTCGGCGTTCTCTCGGGCGACACCGGCAACGGCTATTGGATTGCGGAGAAAACATTCGCGGCAATATACAGGGATATCTGCCTTAAAGCGAAAAAAACACTCATGACAAATATTTTCTGCGAAAAGGCAAATATAAAGCCCGTAGCCGAGGAATTTCTCCCCTGCGTCACAAAATTTGAGGAAAAGGACAGGGAGCAATACTGCATTTATCTCACCGATACATTTTTTGAAGCCGCGAACAATGGCGACAAAACCGCTCTTTGCATAACGGAGGAAATGGCGGAGGCAGGCTCGGATCTCATCTGCGCGCACCTTAAAATGCAGTACTTCAAAGAAGGAACGGTAAACGTGATTCTATCGGGTTCGATGAACGTAAAAATGCCAAATGAAATATATCTTAATATGTTAAAAGAGAAATGCACCGCGAAATCGGGCAGAAAACTGAATTTTATCAAGCTCACCGCCGCCCCCGTAACAGGCTGCATAAACTGGCTGCTTGAAAAATGAATGTTTTTTATGATTTAATTTAAAATAATTGACAATTGTACATTGTCAATTGTCAATTGCAATGGGAAGGAATTTGAAATATGAAAGAAATCAACGTAACGGTAATCGGTTCGGGTTCGACTTATTGTCCCGAGCTTGTGGACGGTTTCCTTAAAAGACAGGATTCGTTAAAGCTAAAAAGACTTGTGCTTATGGATATCGACGAAAGAAAGCGCACCATAGTAGGCAATCTCTGCGTAAGAATGATTAAAAACGCCGGAATCGACTGCGAAGTCGTTATGACGGACGACCTTGATTCTGCTCTCGTCGGAGCCGATTTTGTCGTTACGCAAATCCGCGTAGGAAAGCTTCATTGCCGTTATCTCGACGAGCAGATTCCCGTAAAGTACGGCCTTATCGGTCAGGAAACGACCGGCATAGGCGGCTTTTTCAAGGCTCTCAGGACTATCCCCGTAATTGGGAATATCTGTAAAAAGATAGAGGAAATCTGCCCCGAAGCATGGCTTATCAACTTTACAAATCCGTCGGGAATTGTTACCGATTATGTGCTTAACAATACCAAAGTTAAATGCATAGGTCTGTGCAACGTCCCGATTGATATGATAGACGACGTAAAGGAAGCTGTCGGAGAGGACGCGGATATAACGTATCTCGGACTTAATCATTTAAGTTGGATAACCTCCGTAATGAAAGACGGCGAGGAAAAGCTTTATGATTTGTTTGACGAGGGATATGCTCCCAAGGTTATGGCAAATATACAGGACGACGGCTTCAATATAGACTGTCTTAAAGCCGTCGGAGGTATTCCTTCATCGTATCTCCAGTATTATTACTGCCGCGACGCTAAAATCAAACACCTCAAAGAGGACGAAAAATGCCGCGCACAGGTCTGCATGGAAATTGAGGAGGACCTTCTCAAAATGTATCAGGACGAGAATCTTGTAACAAAACCGGCGCTTCTCGACAAAAGAGGCGGGCACAAATATTCTCTCGCGGCGTGTTCCCTTATTGATTCGATAGCGAACGACAAAAACGACGTTCACGTTGTTAACATACTGAATAACGGAACGCTTCCTTTTATGAACGACGACGATGTTGTTGAAATCGCCGCGAGAATAGGCGCGGACGGAGCAAAACCCGTTCCTGTGAGAAAGACGTGGAACAGACATATCGAAGGTCTTATGAAGGTCGTAAAGGAATATGAAAAATACACCGTGGAAGCCGCGATGAACGGCGACGACAGCGCGGCTATGAACGCTCTTATGATACATCCGCTTGTGGGAGACTACGAAAGAGCGCACAAATGCTATTACGAAATGAAACAGGCGCATATGGATTTCCTGCCGCAGTTCTTTAAAAAATAATTTTACAATTTGCAAATAAGTAATATGCACAAAAACGTCTGCCGATATTAAGCAGACGTTTTTTTTACAAAACTTAAAGTCAATAGTATCCGTAACAATCGGGATAATAAGCTTTTTAAGGTATGTCATGTATAGTGGATCGACTTCCTTGTCCCCGAGGGTAAAGCCTACGCACTACGGAATAACGAAATTACAGAAAAGATAAAAACCTTGCGCTTTAAATAAGAGACTCCTTAAATCGAATTAAACAGATTCTTTATGTTTTTCAGTGCGCCGCCGAGACCCGATATGATTTTTCCGATACCTTTAAGCGTACCGTTCCCGTTGAGAATATCAAGCAGACCGTCTGCCATTCTCGGCGTCATAACGCCCATACTCATAGACATCATGCATCTTATCGGAATCTGGAGCGCCATAGCCTGTATCATGCCTTTGTTCGCATCGTCGGGCATCATTTTAAGTATCTTGCTCAGGAGCTTGCTTATAAACGCGCCCGCCTTGCCGGATTGGGCGTCCTCAAGAGTATTGTTAATGCCGAGCGGAACGGATTCATCTCTCTTGTTCGCGGGGATAGGTCCTCCGAGAACCGCGGAGAACTGCTCATCGGGAACGTTCATTATATTCGCGCCGTAATAAACGGGAGCGGTTTCCCTGTAATCGGGTACGGGAGCGTCGGAGGCCGACGTAACCGTAACTGTAGTACCGAGCTTCAAATCGCGGCTCGATGCTCCTACGAGGATTTCAAACGCGCCTGTTTCAACGTGCCAGTCATGCAAATCAACGTCATAGAACGCGAACGCCCGCTTTGAAAGCTCTATCGAAACCTCTTTTTCCTCTCCCGGCTCAAGGAACACCTTTTTAAAGCCTTTAAGCTCTTTTTCCGGGCGGAAAACCGTGCTTTCAACATCTTTTACATATACCTGAGCCGTTTCAGCCCCGGCGACATCTCCGACATTTTTGATTTTAAACGATACAGTAAGCTTATCGCCTTCGTTTATTTCCTTGCCCGAAAGCTTGATATCGGAATATTCAAATTTTGTATATGACAATCCGTAGCCAAACGGGAACTGAACCTCTTTATTTGCCGTATCGTAATATCTGTAGCCTACATATATGCCCTCGCGGTACTCAACCGAAACGGGAGAGCCGGGGAAATTATTGTAAGACGGATTATCTTCGAGCGCATAAGGATAGGTCTCGGCAAGCTTGCCCGACGGATTTACTTTGCCGAGCAGCAAATCGACTACCGCGCCGCCGCCCGCTTGACCGCCGAGATAACCGTTAAGAACGGCCTGAACCTTATTTATCCACGGAAGCTCGACGGGAGAACCGCCCGAAAGAACTACAACTACGTTATCGCATACGTCTGTTACCGCGTCAATAAGCTTATTATGGCTTTCGGGAAGTCTCATATGGCTTCTGTCAAAGCCCTCCGTTTCGTACGCCTCGGTAAGACCTATGAAAACAACGGCGATATCGGCCTTGCTTGCCGCCGCCGCGGCTTCACCGATAAGAACCTCGTTGGGCTTGTCGGATTTTTTATCGTATCCTGCCGAATACGTTACTCCCACGCCCTGATTGAGAAGCTCGTCAAAAGCGTTGTCTATACGGGTGGGATTTATAAGCGAGCTGCCCGCGCCCTGATATCTCGGCGATTTCGCCATCTCGCCTATAACCGCTATTCTCTTATCCTTTTTAAGCGGAAGTATGTTGTTTTCGTTTTTAAGAAGCACCATTGATTCCGACGCGATTTTTCTCGCAAGCGCGTGGTGTTCCTGTTTGTCATAGCGGTAATCGCGTATATGCTCGTTTGACTTGAATATTAAATCGAGAATCCTGTCTACGGATTCATCAAGAACAGCTTCGTCAAGCTCTCCCGATTTAACCGCTTCCACAACCTTTGCCGCCGCCATACCGTTTGACGTGGGCATTTCAAGGTCCTGACCGGCTTTAAGTCCTTCGACCTTATCATCGTTCGCGCCCCAATCGGTTACGACTATGCCCTCAAAGCCCCATTCCTTGCGGAGAACGTCCGTCAGGAGCCATTTGTTTTCCGAGCAGTATGTACCGTTAAGACGGTTATACGCGTTCATTACGGTCCATGGCTGCGCGTCCTTAACGATTTTCTCAAACGGAGCGAGATATATTTCACGCAGAGTTCTTTCATCGACTACAGAGCTTACCGTCATTCGTCTCGCTTCCTGATTGTTGGCGGCGAAATGTTTTAGGGAGGTGCCTACCCCTCTTGACTGAACGCCCTTTACAAAGGCGGCTCCGATTTCTCCGGCCAAATACGGATCCTCCGAGAAATACTCAAAATTTCTGCCGCAGAGAGGGGAACGCTTTATGTTTACTCCGGGACCGAGGATAACCGAAACCTTTTCTTCAAGGCACTCCTCACCGAGAGCCTCGCCCATTTTTTCAATAAGCTCGGGGTCCCATGAACAGGCTGTGGTAACGGCTGTGGGGAAGCATACCGCCGGAGACGAACCCATAAGCTCGCCCTTTTCCTTTTTTTCCTTTTGCTTTCTGAGTCCGTGAGGACCGTCCGTCACCATTATTCTCGGGATTCCGAGTCTTTCGCTGCTTTGCAGATGCCAATAATCGGCTCCCGAACAGAAATCGGCTTTTTCCTGTAACGTCATTTTAGAAATAATATCAGCGTATTTCATCTTTTTCCTCCTGAAAGAGAGTTTTTTCATAATATGATAATTATAACATATATCTGTTGTGAATACAATAAAAAAATGTGAATTTTTTACTGTTTTAACATATGTATGTCATAGTTATACATCTTGACATATCTTGGAATTGACGAAAGAACGCGGTTTTTTCCGGCGAACAGCGGCGGCCGACGCAAAAAAAAGCGCCCGTACCGCCGAAGTCCGCCGGAAAAATATCAATCAAAAAATCATATTACAACTAAAGTGTCCTTCGGCTCAACCAAAATGAATCCGCACGCGCACCGGATACCGATTTGCACGTCCGCGCTATTCGACAGAGAACGGAGGCACAAACAGCGGAAGCCTTTTCAGCGTATCGTCTACCGTAAACGTAAATGCGAGATACAGCGAATCGGTATTCCTTATATATTTGATATCGTCCGATTTCACTTCGCTTATACTAAGTCCCGTATTAAACAGGAGCAGTTCCGTCATACTGTCAAGCAGCTCTGTGCAGACGCTTCCACCGTCTATACGCGGAACGTGGATTCCGACGCTGAACACCAGCTCGGCTACACGGCTGTCTGTTATAACGTTTCCGGCTTCGTCCACCGTATTGTCAAGAACGTTCAGACTTTTCGCCCCGAAAACAATAACGGGCTTTTCAAGCGGCGTTTTCTTCGACTCCGCAGGGAACTGAGTGCAAAAAACGCACTGTGAAAAATTATTCATATCGGAAAACCATTCGCAGAGCGCGTTGGGAAGCTTTACCAACAATGACATTTTTTATATTCTCCTTTCATCGAAAATGCTCGTAAACGGGATAACAGCCGTCGGTATATTCTTTAAGTACGGCCCATATGTAAAATACGTCCTCTCCGGCATAAATTTTTTCCCATCTGTCAACATGATATTTTTTTTCGCCGTCTCTTATACAGCCTTTTTTTCCGATTCTGTCCATTTTAAGATTGGGAGGACCTATAAGAAGATAGTAGCCTGAATCGTTTATACCGATTTCCGTAGGCGTACCCTCTATATACATTTTATTTTTATACCTAAGAGGCTGGATAAAGCACTTTTCATTCTGGATAATCACGCCGCGGCAATCGGCAAGCGAGGCTTTTTTTCCCCATTTCTCAATACAGCGTATGAAATTTTTATACTTTTCCATATTTAATTGCCATGCGTTTCAAAAAATAAACCGTTCGCACGGTACTTCTCCCCTTTTAAGTTTTTTTGCTCACATACATTCAAAAATAAAGGCGCTGTCGCGAAGCAAACCGCTTGCCTGTTCCAAGGCCGATTTTTTCAGCTTTTCATAGCTTTGCATACGGGAATCGGCATTGTAGGAAACGGTAACGTCTCCCGCCTTGAACGAACTTACAGCGTCGTCCTCCGAATATTTTACAGTAAAATAATCGCACAGCGCCATTGCCGCAGCAGCGGTCAGCAGACGAACGTCCGATGAACTCGCGTCCGTCCGCATTTTTCCGTCTATAAAAGCCGCCGCAGTCTCGCAGAAAGGCTTCAGAGCCTTTTCTTCGTCCTCCTGTATCTCCGAAATGGCTTTAGCCCTCATGAGTACGTCTTCGGCTCTTATCATGAGAGCGAAAGCACCTTCGCGGCTTCGGGGAAAATTTTTGAAAAGCCCGCCGTACAGGTTATAGCGGCGCGTTCAAGCTGTCTGTCAATGAGCTTATCGTACTCTGTGGTTACTCCGCCCGCCTCAACAAATTCAAGCGCGCAGGATTTATCAAGACCTATAAGCAAGTCCTCGGAAACGTCGGCCGATTTTATAAGCCCCGCGCCGAGAGGAGTTATCATCTTTCCCGTAGCGTGGAAATTAAGTCCCGCCGCCGCGTCTTTGAACTCGGTAAGATTAAGAAGCTTTTCGGTGAGCTTCGCGGACGCTATCATTGTAGTAAGCTCATACGGGGAAAATTTATTCCAAAAGGAAATAAGGTCCGCGTATGTAACGCTTCCGCTTGAACTGACGTTTATAACCTCGGCCGCGTTATTGTTGCCGTCGCCGTTCACGAGAACGTCTATAGCGTCTTTGAGCTGGCTTCTTGCGATATAAAGACCAATCTGCCTGAGCATAACGGTGAACAGGTCAAGACGCTGATACTTTATTGCCTCGTAAGAAGAAACAAGCATTCTGCCTCTTTTGTGAAGCGTTACAAGATTATCCTGGGTTTTTACCGTAGTCTGAGGAATAGACGCGCCCTCGGCCACGATTTTAAGCTCCTTGTCGTCCTCGGTGAGAACAGACGTTATCGAGCGGTAGTCAAGACCGTCAATTTTTGTTGAAGAAGCAACTATACCCGATAAAACGTCGGCTTCCTCCATACCCTGTCTTACGGCTCTCGATATATATTCGGGGAAAAGCGCGGCCGAATCGGACGTCTGAAAAAATTTATCGACGATATCGGACGTTTTTCCGCCGACCTTTATATCGAATCTTTTGAGCTGACGCTGGAACGCGTCAAGATTTTCAAGCTCTGTGCCTCTGTAATTTTCGGAAGGGTCAAGCTCCTCAAGGACAGCGCCGAAGCCCTTGGACGACGCGTACATACCTTTTTCAAGTCTTATGTTATCAAAATTTGCCATTTTACATTATCCTTTCATTACTCTTTCAAAAAAGTCCTTAATAAATTGATATCAGAGAATAAAACCGACTGTCTTTTTTGTTTCGTCCACGTCGGTAACAAGCACGTTGGCGCCGCTTTCAGATGACGTTATACCGCCTTTTCCGTCTGCGGCAACTGCCGATATGCCTACGGACGGAGCGGTGCCGGTATACGGAAGGGTAGCGTAGCCGCTAAGCTGAACGCAGGCGTACTCTCCTCTTACGTTGACGCAAACGCCTATGATTTTATCGCCCGAAGCGCAGGGTTTTACCGTAAGATTGCCTGCCATGGCGACAGCCTGACCTTCGCTGACAAGCCCCGAAATTTTGAACGTGGCTGTGTTTTCGTTGTAGCCTTTTAATGAAATTGTCATTTTATATCGTCCTTTCACATTTTTCTTAAAAAAGTATAATTTTAAATTTTAAACTGCGAGTTTTCGTTTCCGCTCTTTTTTGCGCCGCCCGAAAATGCGGGCTTGTACACCGAGAGCCTTTCGGCTCTGCCGCCGAGAGCTTTTTTAAGCATGAATACCTCGTCGGACGAGAGCTTTTTGAGGATATCCGCCAGAACGCGCGTATCCGCGTCGGGCAGAGTGAACGCCGAAAGAGCGACGATATCTTTTTCCGCTTCCGAGCGGCTGTTTTTGCCGTTTTCGGCGTCCGACCTCATAGAATCTATATAATCGGACATCATTTTTATTTGTGTCCTCGTTAAAAATGCGGCGTCTCCGGCTGACAGCGCCGACTTTATAATTTCCTCGGGATTATCGCCCGAGACTTCAAATACGTCTTTTTCATGACTATGAGAGTGATTTTTATCGTTTCCGCTTTTTTTCTTTACCGATTTTGAAACGCCCGCGCCGCGCTGAGCCGGAACAGCGACAAACGACCATTCGTAAGCGTCCGAAGGTGATGATAAAACGGCGTGGCATACCTTTCCGTCAACCGTCTCGCCTGGTGAATGACGGCATTCGCGGCTTCTCATATCTTTACCGCAGACGGAGCATATTTTTGAATTAACGGAGCAGCTTACGCTTACCTCTTTTTTTATGCCCGCTTCGATTTCCTCAATCAGCTCATTGTTTTTATCGGTTCTGAGCATATAGCACCACGCCTTGAGATATGTATAATATTCTCCGGCGGCGGTACGCCTTGTCTTATCCTCCAATACTTCTGTTTTGTAGATTCTCGCCGTTTGGTCGGAGCTTTTCATGCTGTGGTCGAATATTCCCGTAACGCCGACGAACATCTCTTTAAGAGTATTGAGAGCGTCTACTGAAAATCTTTCGTAATCGCGGTCTATTTCATTGTCGCACAATATAACGGTAAAGGTGTAAATATTCTCCGCCTCGGGCGTGTTCCTTGTAAATCGTGAAATCATCGAGAGAGCGTCCGCGTCGGGAATACCCGAAATGCCGGACGGGCTTTTTTTAATTGTAACGTTATCCATTTATTCACCGTACGCCGCAAGAACGGAGCTGCGATTTACAGCCGAGCGGCGCTCCTTTCAAATTATTTTCTATTCTCTTTTTTTCCGTAATTTTTTGCTCACCGCGCAATTTTTATGCGCCAAGGGGGGGGGACCGATTCTTTTGACGATATCGCGCAAAGCTTGCGTGCAAAGGAGTAAGCCGCTCTTTGTGCGGTGACCTTTATTCTCTGTGCGCCGCGAGAGCTTCGGTATGATATTTTTCCGCCTGCGCGTTGTAATAACGCGCCTTTGCCTGTTCCGTTTCGTCAAGCAGCGATATATCGTCCCATTCGATTTCACATTGTTCGGGCAAAGCGTTCATTCTCAGATACGTCCTGCATATTTTCAGTATAACGGGAGTAAGTATGCGTCTGTAATGGCACAGCTCGCTCGTAAGCATATCTGTCTGCTGCTGAGCCATACGCTCCGTTGTGGACCAGTTAAGCCCCAGAAGAAACGGAGGAATACCGATTTTTGCCACGATTTGCTCCAAAAGCTGGCGCACAGGCACCTCGCTGTCAAGTATTTGGCTGTCCGCGCCGATAACCTTTATATCCACATCGCCGACCGCTATAAAATCCTTTATTTCGCCGCCTGATTTCATAGCATCGCTCCAGCCCTTTGCTATCTGCATAGCGCGTTCCTTTGCGTAGGCCTTATCGAGAGCGTCGTTCTGCGGACGGTACGTGACGGCGTATCTCAGATTGCCGAAGCGTTCCCAATTGGTGCCGACGGATTCAAAAATCTGCATAAGCACCGCGCTGACGAACGGCAACCCTTTAAGAAGCGAATTGCCGTAAAGACAGCCCGCGTCGGGATTTAGCGCCGAAAACAGGAATCGTCCGTCTTTAGTTACCGAACAGCCGTAATCCGAGCCGGAAGCCTTGATATTCATAAGCATCGGATTTTCCTTGCTTCTTTCAAGAGTTACGTTTTCAAGCTCCGCGTTCCAGAGTGAAAAGGAGCGCAGATTTTTTTCCATAACCATCTCTCCCACAGCCGTACCGTAAGTGAGCAAATCGCCTAGGAAAATATCCGCGAAAGCGCCGATTCCCACCATATTTCCTCCGACGGATACGTTTTCAAGAAAATCGGCAAGCAGTTTTTCCGTATGGGAATCTGCGCAGCTTACGTTGAAGCCGCCGGTAAGCCTTACTATTTTTGATATCGCGCCGTCTATAATCGGAACGGAGTTTCTGAGATTTCCGTAGAGCCGTTTTTCAGAGCCGAAGCCCTTCGAGCCGAAAAAGCTTCCGAAACCGCCTGAATAAAGCTGCGGAACTCCCGCGACCGCGACCTCGCTGTTTTCGCCTTTTCTGTTTTTACTTTTTCTCTGCATTTTAATCGCCATGCGATACAGATGCCGCACAAAGCGCAATGAAAATTCAAGCCTTTTGCGTCCGGTACCGCTCCTTTCATTAAATTTTTCTTAAATTCATCTTGCATGATTACGCGCCGCCGCGCTTTAGATTGCTCGTTATCTTTCCGCCGCGAATACAAGCAGTCCGTCGTCTGCCGAGCCGTAGAGAACCGTAGATACAAAGTAGCGCATATCGTCCATAGCGTGGTCATGCTCTTTTCGCGGAGCGTCGCGCGTTGAATTGGAATCCCAGCGGTAAAGTCCGAATTCGCGTATAATGTCGCGGCAATGAGAGCAAATCTTTATTTTGCCGCATTTAAGAGCTTCGGAAACGCGCCTGATACCGTCCGCGACGTCATTTTTAGCGGGAACTGCCCTAAATTCTCCGTGACGGCGTATACATTCAATGAAGCTTACCGCGGACGGGTCCGCTATGACCGCTTCTATTCTGCGCCCGTCCGCGAGCTTTTTAAGCTCGGCGTAATATTCCTCGTCGGTTTTCTGACTTCCCTCGCGTTTTGACGACCAGTAGTACTCATCCAATCTGTACCATACTCCGCCGCAAAGCCCCCAAAGACCGAGAGAAAACGGATTGACAGTTCCGTAGTCGCAGGAAATATAATATTCCTCACAAAACGGAACGTCGGGCGACACGTTGATTTTTTCCGAAAAGAACGGATAAACAAGTCCCTCGGCCGCAACCCATTTGCCCTCTACAAATCTTTCATAAAAGGCTCCGCTGTAAAGAGAGCGGTAACGGTCGATAATCGACTGCGAAAGCGACGGATTGTCATTCATTGTAAAATGGATATATAGACAGTTTTTTTCCTTCGCCTTTTCTATCCATTCGCGGTAGAACCAATGCATGGGATTTTCCGGATTACAGTTGAACCACAACCGCGAAGAATCAATAGAACACCTCGCGATAGCCTGTTCGACAAACGAACGCGGCATAAGCGCGACCTCGTCAAGAAGTACGCCGCCCAGAGTAAGCCCCTGAATAAGAGAAGCCGATGATTCGTCTCTGCCGCCGAAAAGATAAAAGCGGTTTTTCGCGCCGCCGAATTCAATCTCAACAAGTCCCTTGGAAACCTTTTCTCTGCATGAGAACCCCAATTCGGTAAGGACGGGAAGAAGTGGGGTAATCACGTTTCGTCTAAGAGAAGTGACTGTCTTTCCGCACATCGCGAAAGACGTATCGTTAAAATTTCCCATGGCCCATGTTACAAAAGATATCGACATACACACGGTTTTTCCGCTTCTGACGGCTCCGTCGCATATTATGGCGTCAAAATTCTTCAAACTGCTGTTTTTGCACCACCATGTAAGGACCCTCAACTGCTTTTCGGAAAATACGCTGAAATTCATTATCCGTCCCCCTCCAGCGAGGCGGCGCTCTTTTCAAGAGCCGCATAGAAAGGCTTTGCCGAACTGTTTTCGGCGTTATCCGAAATATCGCCGAGCTTTTCAAGAGCCTTTATGCGGTCGAAGAATTTAATCTCAATTCCGCCGCTCTTGGGTCTTTTTATCTCGGCAATGTTGAACAGGTCGAGAGCTTCAACGTCAATGTCATCATAATTGTCCGCAAGCAGAAGCTTTACGGCGTCCGCCGACGATGAAAACGCAATCCGCCTCAAGCCTGCCCTGACCTCCTCAGACGAGGCGTAAGCTTCGTTTTCGATACGCTTTACCTCTTTGACGATTTTGCTTTGCGAAAGCAGCTTTCTTGCCGTAATTTCGGGACAAACGGAATAACCCGCTTTGAACGCGGCCTCTCTCGCGTTTCTGCATGAAGCGTAAAGACGGCAAAAAAGCGCTTCACGCGACGTTAAATCCTTCATGTTTTTCCTTTCCTTTCTTTTTGACTGCCAATATATCACCCTTTCTTGTTTTTGGAGTTCTAAGGAAGCTCAGATTTAAAGCAATACCGAATAAATCGGAAGTTCCCTAAACGCTCCTTTATTTTCGGTTCTCCGCCCTTGGTACAAAATAAGCCAATTCCGACAGAAAAAACGAGCAAATACCGACATAACCGTATTTTGTTTACAATTTATTCATACTTATTTTTCCATATTAAAAATTTTGTTTTTCACATCAAAATTATCCGAAAAAAATGAAAAAAATTGACAAAAAAGTATTGATTTTTAAAATAAATTAAATATAATATAGTTAAAGTTTTTAAGGAAGTACTGATTAAATCGAACGTGCAAATTGCGTCACGAGATTTTTCGTCAGGTTGACAAAAGTGACGCAGGAATACTGACGTATTTCAAGGAGCTTTTGGCAAAAATGACGGAAAATCGCGGCGCAAGATGTGCGTTCAGCCGTTAGGCGTGATTTATTCAGTAGTTCCTTAACTTGAAAAAATATATCGGGAGGAATAATTATGCCGGATTTTTCTTATGAAATAGTAAAAAACTTCGGAGTTATATCCGAAGGTGCAGGAGGCTGGGCAAAGGAACTCAATCTCATCAGTTGGAACGGCAAAGAACCGAAATATGATATTAGAGATTGGGCTCCCGACCACGAGAAAATGGGTAAGGGCATAACGCTCACGACGCATGACGCAAAAGCATTAAAAGATATTCTTACGGGAATTAATTTCGATTGACCTTAAAAATCAAAAAAAGGACAATAGGGCGGTATCACATTCAAACAGATAATCAATAAAAAACAAACGGCATCCCCGCAAATCACGGGACGCCGTTTTATAAAGACAGCAAAATTTATATATTCAGTGATTCCTTAAGGCAATACCGCACAATTAGCGGTTGCCGCCTTTGCGCGCATCTGCACGACAATAATTATGCGGTATTGCCCTAAAACTCTATTCGCCCAAAAGCGGTATCAGATAAAAATTTTTTCAAGCCACGATACGCACATATTGAACCATTCCGAAAAGTCGCTGTTTACGTAATCTCTGTTGCCGTTCGCGGTATGGGCTTTCGCGAGCGACAAGCCGTGTTGACCGTATGTAAAGATATGCATTTCAAACGGTATATTATTTTTGTTCAGCGCGCGGGCAAACTCCAATGAATTTTCAACAGGCACGGTTTTGTCCTCGCAGGTTGAAAAGATAAAGCACGGCGGCGTTTTTTTATCGACCTCTTTTTCAAGCGACGGGACAGGCGACGCTAAAATTTTGCTTGTTGAGGAAAGAATACACGGGTAGCCCAAAACAAGAGCGTTCGGACGCACGCTGCCCATTGTTCCGAGAGCGGCCGCAAGATGTCCTCCTGCCGAAAATCCCACTACGGCAATTTTGTCGCACATAATATTGTATTTTTTCGCGTTTTCACGCAATAAGGACAGTGCCTTTTCCGCATCGTTCAAAGGTTGGGGAAAGACGCTGTCCTCGTTAAGCGAGTATCTCAATATAAAGGCGTTGTACCCTTCCGCGAGAAACGCCGCCGCTATAGGTTCAGCTTCGCGGTCCGAGCAGAACTTATAAGCGCCTCCGGGAAAAATAAGTACGGCCGGCCGCTGTTTAAAAGTTTTCATCTCCTCGGAGGTATCAAGGAGATATGATGTAAGCGATACTTTCTTGTCGAAATCAAGATATATTGTTTCGGTAATCATGATACCATCTCCGCGTATATGATATCACGGTAAAACCAAATAGTCAAGCAATACCGAATAATGAAATATATACCGCACAATTATTGCTGTGCAAACGCGCGTCAAAGGCGTTGACCGCCGATTACGCGGTGTCGCATCAGGTAAAGCCGAGACCGAAGCTTACCGAAAGAGCCTGATTTACTTTTGACATCTCCATATCGTCAAGACTGCCCATGCGCTCTCTCAGTCTTTTTTTGTCGAGCGTGCGCACCTGCTCTAACAAAACTATGGAATCCTTAGCAAGACCGCATTCATCTGCTTGAACGCTTATATGAGTAGGCAGCTGAGTTTTAAACTTCTGGCTTGTTATCGCGGCGGCTATAACAGTAGGACTGTATTTGTTCCCGACGTCGTTCTGAACGATTAGAACGGGACGGACGCCGCCCTGCTCGGAGCCTACCACAGGACTTAAATCGGCGTAGTAGATATCTCCCCTTTTAACATTCATATTTATCACTCTCCGTTATTATTGCCGGCAATAATATTTTTGCCATACAATCGAGAGGATATACAGTAATTGAAAATAATTAAGGTAAAAAATTAATTACGCTCACGGGCTGAACACACATCTTGCCCCGATATTTTTCGTTATATTGCTCAAAAACACAATATTGTATTACAAACGGGCAACGGTTCCCATTCTGTACTCAGTCGGAGACACTCCCGTGTACTTTTTGAAAATCTTTGAAAACTGCATAACGTCGTCATATCCTACCTTGGAGCCTACCGCGCTTACGGATATCCGAGTTGTGCGAAGCAGCTTTTTTGCTTCGTCTATCCTTACTTTTATAAGATGCTCCTGCGGCGAACGGTCCGAATACCGTTTAAACAGTCTGCTTAAATATCTTCTGTTTATTTTCTGTGCGTCGGCAAGCTTTTCTATACAGTTTTTCTCCATATAGTGTTCGTTTATATACTCTATACCTGATTTAACCCTGTTTTCCGTTACGGATAATGAAACGTTTGAAAACGGTTCGGGTTTATCGGCGAGCATATGAGCGAAAATCTCAAGCAAAACCGCGCTGAGATGCATATCCACGTCTGCTTTGCTGTAGTCATATTGCAAAGCGGATTTTATTATACTCATTATTTTAGAATTGCTTTGTGACGTAAACGTGCATTTATCGCTGACGAGCCCGACCATATCCAACAGCTTCTGCGCTATTTCTCCGTCAAAATCAATATAACAGTAAGTCCACGGATTTTCCGCGTCGGGTTCGTATTCGGCAATATGATTCTTTCTGACCATAAAGCCTCCGCCGCTTTCTATCGGAGCGCCGTCAAAAAATCCTTTTCCCGATATTACAAAATGAAGCGTATTTTCCTCAAACGTATGGATTTTGATTTTTGATTCACCGTAGAATTCATCATATCCAAGCGTTTTTACGTGCAAATACCTGTTTTCGGGAGTGTTTGTAGTCATTGAAACGTAATTATTTATACCGTTATTATATGAATTTGTCCTAAGAATAAAAAAACGCGTTTCTTTTATTACGTCATTATTTTGCATAAAAAAATTATCCTTGTAATTTTGTAATCATATAGTTACATTATACCATATATGCGTTACTTAATGCAATTTATTTTTATTGTATTAAGTGCTATAATATATGATAATTATAGATATATTTTGTATGATTTGATGTACTTTTGTTATTTAAGGCAACACCGCACAATTAGCGGCTACCGCCTTTGCCGCGCATCTGTACCGAGATTTCCCGTCATTTTTGCCAAAAGTTCCTTGAAATACGACAGTATTACTTCGTCGCTTTTGTCAATCTGACGAAAAATCTTTCGGCACATCTGCACGACAATAATTATGCGATATTGCCTTAAGGCACATCAAAGAAGGGGTGCTTTGTAAAATGTCTGCAAAAACAGCGTCCGCGGTAAGGGCGAATGAAAAGGGCTCAAACGTAAAAACGTATGAGTTCGTAATGTACGTCGTATCGGTGTTCTTTTACACAATGATGACGGGTATGATGGCGAGCTACAGAAATGAATATTTCGTTAACAGCCTGAATCTCAGCAGCGATCAAATATCATTATTTAACGTCCTTACAAGTGTAATTCCGTTTGTAATCAACTTTTTCCTTGTAATGTATATCGACGGCAGAAAAGCGGGCAAAATGGGCAAATTCAGACCGCTTGTAATGGCTGTTTCCATTCCGATGGCGATACTGCTTATAATCACTTTCCTTGTACCGTCGGCTCTTACCGTTGAATCGAGGCACACTATTCTGATGGTATATATCACCGCGTTGGCTATCGGCTGGGCTGTCTGCAATACTTTCGGCAACTGTATCAATATGGTTGCCGTCGTTATGACTCCTAACCTTAAAGAGCGCGATAAGGTAATGTCATTCAGAAGTATTTCTTCCGCCGTAGGCAATTCCGCTCCTCTTGCGGTAGTTTTTGTACTCAATCTTTTTATAGACGAAATCAGGTATCAATACATAGTCTGCGCTGCTCTCTGCGGTGTTTTAGGTGTTATAACGATGCTTCTGGGCATGAAGGCCATTACCGAGCGCACCGTTTACACAAGCGAAAAGAAAAATCCGCTTATCGGATTCAAGGACGTTATAGTCAACAGACACGCTTGGATTATAGTTATCTCCGATTTTCTCAAAACCTTCAGAAATCTTGCCACATATGTGGGTATATTCCTCTGCGCGGCGCTTCTCGGCAGTCCCTCTAAGTTTTTGCTCTTCGGTCTGCCTACGGGAATAGGTACAGCCGTAGGTATGCTTGTAATAAACTTTCTTCTTAAAAAATTCAATTCAAAGATTCTTTACATCGCAAGCGGAGTTTATTCCATTATCGCGAATATACTGGCATTTACGGTCGGATATATTTATTTCAAGAATCCGAGTTCCGTTTTGCAGATACTCTTTGTTGTGTTCCTTTTCCTTATCGGCTTGCAATTCGGCGCGTCCAATCTGCTTCCGACAATGTTCCAGGCCGACGCGCTCGAAGAAATCGAACTTGCCACGGGAAAAAGACTCGACGCTTCTCTCGGCTTCGTAATTTCAATCGGCACTCTTATAAGCGGCACGATAGCGAACGCTCTCGCTCCGAAGCTGCTGCTTAACGACAGTTCTATTTCAATAATTCATTATGTTCAGGCAGTCGCGGGCGTATATCCGGAACAGGAACTCAGCACAAAAATCATGCTCTTGTTCTTCTATACCATAGTTCACGGCGTTATGATGTTCCTTGCCGGAGTTCCGTATTTCTTCTGGGATCTCACGGGCAAAAAGAAAGAGGATATGCACTCGGCGCTTATTTCTTACAGAGAAAAGGTCGCCGCCGAGAAAGCGGCTAATGAATAAACATTTAATGATATTCTGTATGATAACTGCAAAAGCAGATATTATTAAGGAAGCACTGATTAAATCGAACGTACAGATTGCGTCATGAGATTTTTCGTCAGAAAGCTATAGGAAACCCCGAAAAGCCTTTAGGCTTTTCGGGGATAGGAGGAGCAACGGAGCGAGTGAACTTTTCGCCGTTAGGCGAAAACGAACGATGTAAAGTTTGCGACGACGCGGACGCAGGAATACTGACGTATTTCAAGGAGCTTTTGGCAAAAATGACGGAAAATCGCGGCGCAAGATGTGCGTTCAGCCGTCAGGCGTGATTTATTCAGTGGTTCCTTAAAGAAGTGCGGCGGCGGTGATTTTTTGCCGCCGCGGCTTTTTAAGGAGGAATCAGTGTGAAGCCATTAAAGTTCTTTGTTGTGGCGGATCCCCATTATTTTGCAAAAAGTCTTGACGCTTACGGAACGGCTTACGAGGAGTTTATGGATTTCGAGCAGAAATGCTATGCCGAAACCGCAGCGATAAACGACGCTGTTTTCGATTACCTTAAAAACTCTGCCGACGCGGATGTTATTCTGTTCGCGGGCGATTTATCATTTAACGGCGAAAAAGCGAGCCATATAGAATTTTCCCAAAAGCTTAAGGACTTACAGGACAGCGGCAAGGACTTATATGTAGTTACGGCAGGACATGATATAGAGCCCAATCCGTTTGAATTTAACGAGGAACAGGGCAGACATCATGTAGAGGGCGTTAAGTTCCGCGATTTATATGATTATTACCGTGATTTCGGCTATGATAAAGCGATATCGTTTTATGAAAAAACATTGTCATATGTAGCTCAAATCGGTGACGGCGTAAGGCTTTTGGTTCTTTGCAATGACGGAGACGAGGGTAAAAATCTCGCATATTCCGATGAGATGATGGCATGGGCAAAGGAGCAGGCGGAAAAGGCAAAAGAAGAAAATCAGATAATGATTGCTATGGAGCATTATCCTCTTTTACCGGGTCAGCCGCTGCTTACGCTTATTCCCGACGCAAGACAGAAAAAGAGCCGAGACGTTATAAATATGCTTGCCGACAGCGGAGTCCATCTGATTTTTACGGGACATATGCATAATCACAGCATTAACGTTACAAACAGTGATAACGGAAATATACTCTATGACGTATGCTCGGGCTCAATAATCGGATGTCCGGCATTCATGCGCCTTGTTACTATAGAGGACGAACATACGGTTAAAATTGAAAGTATCGCCATTCCCGAATTTGAGTGGGACAAAAAAGGCAAAACGGGAAAGGAATACATGAAAGACCAATTTGAACGTATGATACGTTCCATGATAACGGGCATGAAAGACGACCCGCAGAGATTGCTAAGACGTTTCGGTGCGGGAGACAAAAAAACGCTGTTCGGTCCCACGAGAAAAATAGGTAAGGCTATGAGTACATGGAGCGTGGGAAAGGTTACAAGGCTTCTGGGCGTTAAAGCCGATAGGAGAATTAAAGATATGCCTTTTCTTGAGCTTGCCGTCAGTATTGTAAGATATGCATTTGAGGGCGATCAGCCGTATGTGGAGGGTACTCCCGAGGGCGATACAATATTAAAATTCTTTAAAAGGCTTAATCCGATTTTTAAAATTCTCAATAAAAAGCTGCACGGCTCACAGGGAGAAACGCTCGACTTTTATGATATTCTTAAAAACAGCGTTGGCAATTACGGAATGTCCGATTATAATTCAATATTGAGATTTTAATTTAACAGCACAAAGACCGGCTTACGCTTTCTCTCACAATCTGTGCGCGGTATTGCCTTAAATCACAATTTTTCGTTTTATGAAATAAAAAATTGTACGCGTGTTTGATGAAAATAAAAACGAAATGTTAAATTAACCGATTGTTATTGACATTTGTTTACAGATATTATATATTATAAATGATAAATGGATAGGAGGCGAAATAAATGGTATTCATTATAAAAATTCTTGTTAAAATAATCAAGATTATGATTTCTCTTGATAAATTTGGTTTGCTTGATGAGGTTCTCAGCGATCTTATGGAATTGCTTCCCGAAGATGAAGAAGTTTAATTGAATAGGCAGTAATTTAACTAAGGGGCTGTAAAAAAACAGCCGCAAAATCGAGTAGGGCGGATTTTCTCCGCCCTCTCACACCACCGTACATGCCGTTCGGCATACGGCGGTTCAATTCAATTTCAAAGCATGTTGTTTCAGGTAGTAATCCATCGGAGGCGCTGTAAAAAAACAAGTCTAAAATGACACCGATATTTTCAATAAAGTGAATATCGGTGTCATTTCTTAAACTTT
>CANRNI010000027.1 GCA_947631945.1 uncultured Clostridia bacterium | reverse complement strand
TTTGAAAGTCCCGAAACCCGCATAAACACTGGGTTTTTCTTACTTGTCGTTCGGTAAGGACTTCATTGTCGGGAACAGTAAAACGTCGCGGATGGCGGCGGAGTCTGTCAGAAGCATTGTCATTCTGTCTATTCCGAAGCCTATGCCGCCTGTAGGCGCCATGCCGTATTCGAGAGCTGTCAGGAAATCCTCGTCGGTATGGTTCGCTTCCTCGTCTCCCGCCGCGAGCAGTTCCTCCTGTGCCTTAAAGCGCTCTCTTTGGTCGATTGGGTCATTAAGCTCGGAGTAAGCGTTTGCCATTTCCCAGCCGTTCATAAAAAACTCAAAACGCTCAACATAATCGGGATTGTCGGGTTTTCTCTTGGTAAGCGGAGAAATCTCCACAGGATGATCCATAAGAAATGTAGGCTGAATAAGGTGCTTTTCAACGTATTCCTCGAAGAAAAGGTTCAGTATATCGCCCTTTTTATGTCTTTCCTCAAATTCCAGTCCTTTTTCTTTCGCGAGAGCTTTCGCTTCTTCGTCGGTTTTTATCCCGTTAAAATCAACGCCCGCATATTTCTTAACCGCGTCGAGCATAGTAATTCTTTCGAACGGTTTGCCGAGATCCATTTCAACGCCGTTATAAGTAATTTTTGTAGTTCCGAGAACTGCCTGAGCCACATGACGGTAAAGATTTTCCGTAAGATCCATCATTCCGTGATAATCCGTATAAGCCTGATAAAGCTCCATAAGCGTAAATTCGGGGTTATGTCTTGTATCAAGTCCTTCGTTACGGAAAACTCTGCCTATTTCATAAACTCTCTCCATTCCGCCTACGATAAGCCTTTTAAGATAGAGTTCAAGAGAAATTCTTAGTTTCAAATCTTCATTTAAAGCGTTGAAATGTGTTTCAAACGGTCTTGCTGCCGCGCCGCCCGCGTTTGAAACAAGCATAGGCGTTTCAACCTCTATAAATCCCTGAGAATCAAGGTAATGTCTGATTTCTCGGATAATAAGCGAACGCTTGATAAACGTATCCCGTACCTCGGGGTTTACAATCAAGTCAAGATAGCGCTGGCGGTACCTTGTTTCGGTATTTGTAAGTCCGTGATATTTTTCGGGAAGCGGTAAAAGAGATTTGGTAAGCAGTTTGACCGATTTTGCGTGTATCGAAATTTCGCCCGTTTTCGTTTTGAAAACATAGCCTTTCACTTCAACGATATCGCCGATGTCATATTTCTTGAAATCGGCGTAGGGTTCTTCGCCGACGTCATCGCGCCTTACATACACCTGAATTTTACCGTCGCGGTCGTGGACGTTCATAAAACTCGCCTTGCCCATAGGACGTTTTGTGATTATTCTGCCGCAAACAGAGACGTCTTTGCCTTCAAGCTCGTTGTATTTTTCAATTACTTCGGTCGTATGATATTCCTGATTGGCGAGCGTAATTTTGAACGGATCCTTGCCCGCTTCCTGTAAAGCGGTAAGCTTGTCAACACGTATTTGTCTGAGTTCGTTTATATTCTGCTCCTGTTCGCCGTTTTCACTCGGAGCGATTGTGTTTTTATCAGCCATTCTTTTTATTTCTCCTTAATTCAACAGAAAATTAACGAATTTTTTAAGGAAGCACCGATTAAATCAAACGTGCGGATTGCGCCGTAAGATTTTTCGTCAAATTGTCAAAAAGCTTTTGGCAGAAATGACGGAAAATATCGGGGCAAGATGTGCGTTCGGCCGATAGGCGTGATTTATTCGGCGGTTCCTTAATAATAATATTATATTATTTTGAAATTTCCTTGATTTCGAGTTTAATCACTCCGCCGGGAGTTTCGGCCTCTACGACTTCTCCGACCTTGTGACCGAGCAAAGCCTTTCCGACCGGCGATTCGTCCGAAATTTTATTTTCGAGAGGATCGGCCTGCGGAAATCCCACTATCTGGTATTTAATTTCCTCGTTAAATTCCTTGTCGAGAACCTTTACATAGGAACCGATGTGAACGGTATCGGTACCGAGAGCGGATTCGTCGATTATCGTTACGTGTTGAAGGGTATACTCTATTTCGGTTATCTGAGCCTCAAGCTTGCCCTGCTCCGATTTTGCCTCGTCATATTCGCTGTTTTCGGAAAGGTCGCCGAAGGACTTAGCCTCTTTTATTTTTTCCGCGACCTCGTTTCTTCTTGTTGTGCGCAGATATTTAAGTTCAGCTTTAAGCTCGTCCACCGCCGCTTGGGTCAGGAGAAATTCATCCGCCATTTCATTACTTCCTTTCAGATAAGCAAATTTATACATAATTAAGGAACCACTGAATAAATCACGCCTAACGGCTGAACGCACATCTTGCGCCGCGATTTCCTGTCATTTTTGCCAAAAGCTCCTTGAAATACGTCAGTATTCCTGCGTCACTTTTGTCAATCTGACAAAAAATCTCATGACGCAATCTGCACGTTCGATTTAATCAGTGCTTCCTTAAATAACAATATTAGATATTATAACCAATAACGGGCTTTATGTCAAGTTATACATAAAAAATTATGCTCTTTGAGTTTTCCTCCGCTTTGCTTTTAAGCTCTGTGAGCATTTTAATTACATCGCTTACAAACAGACTTTTGTTTTTAAAACCAAAGCTTCGGCATACCGCGTCGTTAAGACTTTTTTCGCGGCTCCGGCTGTATACCGCGCCGAGAAAATCAAGAGTATTTATGTAATCGGGGCAAAGCTTCTTTATGCTTTCAAAGCTGTCTACGCTATTGGGCGTAATACCGTTTTCACATACGGAAAACAGAACGCCCTTATTTTTATATTCAAAATCGCCCGAAGTATCTATTATTACCGCCGAATTGTCGATGATATCAGCCTTGTCCGTAACGGTAACGCTCGCTCCAAATTCCGCATAAAGAGCCGATGAAACCGAAAAATATTTGAAAGCGCTTTTTGTTATAGCGATTGTTTCAGACGCGTACCTTACGGTTTTTGGCAAAAGAAAAGAATATTTTCCGTCGGGGTCATAAATATAGCAGGTTATTCTGTGTCCGTAAAGATACATCTGCTTAAATACCATGCTTAATGTGTTGAACAACAGAAGATTTTTAAATTCGACAGGCTCAAATCTTTTCAGCAGAGAATAATCGGGAAACGAAAAATTTCTGTCAATCAGTACATTTTTAGAGTGCCGGCCGATAAAATACGATACCTCGTCCCAGTTTACTCCCGTACCCGAGTCAAGAACATCGACAACATAAAATCGGTCAGCGCTTCCTATCGGATATTCATGAACTCTTTCGACCGTTTTTCCTCTTCTGATTTTTCTTTTTCCGGATTCTGTTACATTTAATACTACAAACAAATTTTACAACTCCCTCGGACAATTATGTCTTTTATATCTTTTGTTAATGTATATGTCCGAGGATTTGCATACTTTACAAAAAAATATCCGAATTAAATCGGATATATTACCGTTAATTAAATTGAATGTGCAGATTGCGCTGCCGGATTGACAATTCTCATTCTGAGTATATCGCCCGCGTAAAGCTTCTCCCTGCAATATACGCTAAGTATTTCCTGCGGCAGATGAGCGGTTTCTCTGTCGCTGCCGTCTTTATCCCTTATGCTTTCAACCTTAAAGCTCTTGCCGGAGGAAAAAGGCGAAAGAATTTCAAGGGTATCCCCTACGGAAAACCTGTTTCTCATTTCAACAAGGTAACGGTTTTCCGTATTATCGTCTCCGAGGACTATTCCGATAAATCTACAGCTTTGGCGGTATAGTCCGTCGTTGCTGTGGTCGTATTTCAGCTTTCCGAAATAAAAACCGCTCGAATACGGTCTGTGGCTCGCACATTCCAATTCATTTTTAAGAGTATCGAGTGAAGCGGAATCGTCCATTCTGCGTCTGTAGGCGTTTGTTACCGTCGCGACATAGTAAGGGGATTTCATTCTGCCTTCTATTTTAAATGAGCTTACTCCGGCTTTTGCTATATCATCGAGAAAATCTATACAGCATAAGTCATGGGAACTGAGTATCGCGGACGAACCGTTTTCCTCTATTACGGTAAAACGCTGCCCGGGGCGCTTTTCCTCAACTATACTGTACATCCATCTGCAAGGCTGAGTGCAGTCGCCTCTGTTTCCGCTTTTTCCCGTAAGATACGAGCTTATAAGACATCTGCCCGAATACGACATACACATAGCGCCATGCACGAACGTTTCAATTTCAAGCTTAGACGGGGTTCTCGCGCGTAGTTCTCTTATTTCATCGAGCGTCATTTCGCGCGCAAGCACTACCCGTTCCGCTCCCATATTATAATAAATTTCGGCTGTTCTGTAATTCTGAATATTAGCCTGCGTGCTGACGTGTACGGGCAAATCGGGCGCGGCGCTTTTAATTTCGGCCAACGCTCCGAGGTCTGAAACTATAACTCCGTCCGCCGCCGCTTCATATAAAAATCCCGCATAGTCGCCAAGCTTGTCTATTTCTTCATTAAGCGCAAAGCTGTTTACGGTCACATATATTTTTTTGCCTTTTGAATGAACATATTCGACCGCTTTTATCAGGTCGTTTTCCGAGAACCCTGTCGACTGAGCGCGAAGCTGCATAAACGGACCGCCGAGATAAACCGCGTCCGCGCCAAAGTGCAGAGCGGTTTTAAGACTCTCAAAGCTGCCCGCAGGACTTAAAAGCTCACAGTTTTCAAATATGTTTTGCGCCGAATTTATCATAAAGCCGCCGCAAGGGAATATATAAGTACGGAAATGACGCTCAAAAGCATCAGTACCGCAAGAATAATGGATATGATTTTTACAAGCTTTTTATTCATAAAACTGCCTCTAAATTATTATTTATAATGTACAATGTACAATTGACAATTATCAGTTATCAATTATCAATTAATTTTCGCTATTCTTTCAATCGCTTCTTTTGTTCTGTCCGCAGAGCCGAACGCCGTCAGACGGAAATAGCCCTCTCCCGCCGGACCGAAGCCCGAACCGGGCGTGCCAACTACCTGCACCTTGTTAAGAAGCAAATCGAAAAATTCCCATGACTTCATATTATCGGGAGTTTTAAGCCAAATGTATGGCGAGTTTACCGCGCCGAAAACCTCATAACCGAGACTTTTCAGTCCGTTGTAAATGACCTTCGCGTTGTTTTGATAATAACCGATAATCTCGCGTACCTGTTTTTTGCCCTCGTCGGAATAGACGGCCTGTGCGCCCCTTTGCGTTATATAGGAAACGCCGTTGAATTTTGTCGCTTGTCTTCTCGCCCAGAGCGCGTTAAGCTCAAAGCCGCCGACTTTTAGCTCATGGGGAATAACCGTATAAGCGCATCTTGTGCCCGTAAATCCCGCCGTCTTTGAAAAACTCCTAAATTCTATCGCGCACGTTTTTGCTCCGTCAATCTCAAAAATGCTGTGGGGTACGTCGTCCTCGACAATAAACGCTTCATACGCCGCGTCGTAAAGGATAACGCTGCCGTTTTCGTTCGCGTAATCTACCCATTTCTTCAGCTCGGTCTTATTTATCGCCATACCCGTCGGATTGTTCGGGAAACAGAGATAGATAATATCAACGTGCTTTTCGGGCAGAGCGGGCAGGAAATTTGTTTCCTTTGTGCAGGGCATATAATAGAAATTACTCCATCTGCCGCCGTCAAGGAGCGTCCCCGAACGGCCTGCCATTACGTTTGTATCGACGTAAACGGGATAAATCGGGTCGCATACGGCGACAACGTTATCAACGTCAAAAATATCGCCGATATTGCCGCAGTCGCTCTTTGCTCCGTCGCTTACAAATATTTCATCGTCGCAGATAGCAACACCACGTGCGGCGAAGTCGTTTTTATTTATTGCGGATTTCAAAAAATCATAGCCCCATTCGGGCGGATAGCCTCTGAATGTCGCTTCGTCCTCCATTTCCTCAACAGCATTTTTCATAGCGTCGGTAACCGCCTTGGGCAGCGGTCTTGTAACGTCGCCTATACCAAGCCTGATAATATCCGCATCGGGGTTGGCTTCGGAATAAGCTTTTACCTTTTTAGCTATATCGGAAAAAAGATAGTTATTCTGAATTTTCAAAAAATTTTCGTTGATTTTCATTTCAATCAGTCCTTTTAATTGAATTTATGTATTTGTTTTATATGTTTTTTTATAAATCAAAAATGAATAAAAATGCGAAGATTTTTTCAATAATTTCTAATTAGGAATTAAGAATTATGAATCCGCATTTATGTGCGCTTTTTGTTTTTTCTACCGCCTAAATTTCTCCGGTGCAAATCGTTTCGGCGGGACCTGTCATATAAACTTTGTTATCCTCCGACGACCACTTGATTTTAAGCTCGCCTCCGAGCAGCTTTACGGTTACAAGCGTATCCTTTTTGCAGTAACCGCAGAGAACCGAAGCGACTACAGATGCGCACGCGCCCGTGCCGCAGGCGAGTGTTTCACCCGAACCTCTTTCCCAAACTCTCATTTCAAGCTTTTCGGGACTTACGACTTTTATAAATTCGGTGTTTATTCTTTCGGGGAATTTTTTGTGATTTTCAAAGAGCGGCCCCGTTTTTTCGATTTCAACGGAGTGAACGTCGTCAACATACGTTACGCAATGCGGATTGCCCATTGAAACGAGAGTTACCTTATATTCTTTTCCGTCTATGTCTAAAGGTTCGTTTACGGCTGTTTCGCCGTCAAATTTCGCGGGTACGTCGGCAGGCTTCAGAATAGGCTCTCCCATATTTACAGTGGCTTCGTACACCTTGCCGTCCTTTACCGCGACTTTTATGTATTTTATTCCGCTTAAAGTTTCTACGGCGATTTCGTCCTTTTTCGCTATACCGTTGTCGTAAGCGTATTTTGCGACGCACCTTACGCCGTTGCCGCACATTTTACCCTGCGAACCGTCGGCATTGTACATATCCATTTTGCAGTCCGCGATATCGGAGGGGTCTATGCATATAAGACCGTCCGAGCCTATACCGAAATGACGGTCGCTTACCTTTATCGCCGTTTCGCTCCTGTTCTCTATTTTTTCCTCGAAGCAGTTGACGTAAATATAATCGTTGCCCGCTCCGTGCATCTTTGTAAACTTCATTTTAATCACAATCTTTCTGTATTTTTAAATTGACCGGCTGGTTCTTACAAATTAAACATTACCTGTGTATTAATTGACAATGTACAATGTACAATTGACAATTTCGGAAGCCCTGCGGGCTTGATTTATAGCCTACGGCGAGGACAACAGTAAATTTGGCAATGGTTAATGAGTTATCGTTTGGAAGTTCGCAAACGTTTGTTAAAGAATTATACTCATTCATCAGTTCATTGTCAATTGTACATTGACAATTTCGGAAGCCCTGCGGGCTTGATTTATAGCCTACGGCGAGGACAACAGTAAATTTGGCAATGGTTAATGAGTTATCGTTTGGAAGTTCGCAGACGTTTGTTAAAGAATTATACTCAATCATCAGTTCATTGTCAATTGTCAATTGTACATTTACAATTTCGGAAGCCCTGCGGGCTTGATTTATAGCCTACGGCGAGGACAACAGCAAATTTGGCAATGGTTAATGAGTTATCGTTTGGAAGTTCGCAAACATTAGTTAAAGAATTATACTCAATCATCAGTTCATTGTCAATTGTCAATTATCAATTGTCAATTGTTTATTTATCTCCCTGCGTTTGTCGGTAAGCCATTTTTCCGAATGGGGATATTCCTTTGCGTTTATCGGAGTATCGAGGTCTTTATTTAAAATTTCAAGAGTTTTTTCTCTGCCTATTTTCTTTTCGAGCATTCTGAGAGCTTCATAATCGTGTATCGCGTCGTAAAATACTTTAAGCCGCAGAGATGTATACGCCGTTCCGTCGGGAGCGGGATATACGACGAACGAATCGCCCGACGGGAAGTTTCCGCCCGCGTCCGTTTCCGTAAACGGGTCTACCTTGCGCTTTGAATATTGCGAAAAATAGAAATTATATCCCCAATGCAGAAATCCTTTTACATCGTACGCATACATTATAAAGCCCAAAATCCGCGTTCTCATAAGAGGCATGGTAATAAAGCGGTTCGGAAGATTATCCGTGAGAGGATTGCAGCAGTAATAAGTCCAAAGCTCGGGTACCTTTCCGGCAAATTTTTCTATGCTCATTATGTTTGTAATGGGATATTCCGATACGCCCTTTTCAAAAAACGTATAATGCGACATGGCGTCCATACGTTTAAAATCTCCGAAAAGCTCTTTCATAAGCGCGGCGGATTTTTTATAGCTGAAATAATCGGCCGGCTGCGGTTCGTCCGAAGTGTGGAAAACGCATCTGTCCCTTATTCCGTTCTCATCTATGAATTTTATCAATTCGGGCGCGAATTGTCTGAGGAAATTTGAATACCCCTGACCGTGAGCGTCCGTTTCCCAGCCGAAAATCCGCTTGTAACCGTCAAGCGTCTCGGCCATTATCTTAGGCGCGTGTCTCGCTCCCCACTGTGTGTAGAGGTGCGACATTTCAAAATATTTCATGCCGCATCTGTCTGCAGTTTCTATCCATTTTTTAAGCTTTTCAAATCCGAACGTATATTTATATCCGCGCCTCTTTACGTCCACAAGCTGAACGGTCGGTCTTTCGCCGCCCACCTCGGTATCGAGCGGAGGAGTAAAAAGCGGAGTGAGAATCATATTTATACCGTGTTCCACCGCCGTTTTCATAAAGTTTTCGACGATTTGCCAGTATTCGTCCGAAAAAACATCAACGCCGTAATACGAAGCGAGACAATCCGAATGGAACCAATGGGTACAAATAAGCTGCTGACAATCAAAAGAGCAGTCCTCGATTTCGGCTTTTACTGTTATTTTTTCATTTCCGATTTTTATGTTTATATCGTATTCTCCGGCTTTGAGCTTGCCGTCGGGCTGAAATTCGCACCAGACGGGAACCCATATTCCGCTATTAATCTCGATTTCGGAACAGACGGGAATAAGAACGTCGGGATAATCGCCCGATTCGGCGTTTCTGATAAAGTAATTATCCCTTTTTTCGGGGTCCAAGCGGCTCGCGGGGACATATTTTTCATTATAAATTTTCAGATATTCGCAGTCCGATGAAATATCCGCCGTTATATTATCGTCCGATTTTACCGCGAGCTGAAAAGACACGCTCTCGTTTTTAAGGCAGCTTATTGAATTTATCTCATATTTACAGCAAATTTCATCGGGAAAAACCTTTGAAAGACTGCTTAAAATTTTAATTTCCATTTACTTTTTCCTCTTTTCTGTCAAAGTTGTTATTCGTTTCGTTATCGGCTTCCTTTTTAAAGCCCTTTTTCTTAAGTACGGCGACGGGGATAAGAATAAATACTGCGAAAATCGCGGCGGCAAGGAAAATTTCGGGAACGGGAACGTTGACCGCCTCACCGTAATCGTTTATGTATGTGCCGAGCTCGTGAGAGGACGCGAATTTATTTATAGTCCAAGCGCCCACGTTCGGACCGACAATCATTGGTATAAGCACCGCGAAAATCATTCTTACGCCCTGGAAAAGCCCTGTTTTATCCTCGGGAGTGTAGTCTCTTACGGTCGCGTTTATGATAATACCCATAAGACCGTAACCGACGGCAAAAATCACCGCTCCTATCGCGAACGTTCCGAGCGTTTTCATAAAGTAAACTACGACAAGACCGAGCGTAAACAGGATAGCGGCGGGAATTACAAACGCGTCCTTGCCTCTTTTATCAATCATTTTACCCAGCAGTATACAGCCCGCGATAAGGACGGCCAAAACGGCGATTGCCGCGACTATAACGACAGGCGTTATTTGCAGGTTATTGAAATCAAAGCCGAGATAGTGCTGGAGATATATGAAAAGATACGGCATTACGACCTGAAACGCGCACGAATAAAGACATACCGCCGAAAGAGCGATATAAAGTTTTGAGTTTGCCTTTACGACGGACGGTCTGAAGCCGTAAATTAAATCGGAAAAATAATTTGAATCCTTTTTTTTGCCGCTTCCCGTATCGTTTATAGTGAAAAATCCTATGATACCGCAGAGTATGACGAGCGCGCCGAGGAAGATAAAACAGGCGGAATATCCTGCGGCTGTAACACCCACGCCGAAACCCACCGTGACAAGGAGCATCGCGAGTATCGGCAATATCGCGTTAACGCCCTCGACCGTACCTCTGTTTGAATCGTTCGTTATATCGGTTATCCATGCGTTGAAGCAAGCGTCGTTTCCCGTGGAACCCATGAACGTCATAACGCAGTCCATAATGATGACCATGCTGACCGTTACCGCCACAACTTTCTGAGTGTCGGTAATGTTAAACCATTCGGCGGTATTTTCACGCGATATAAACGCGAACGCCATAACGGTTACTCCCCATAATACGTAGCCTGCGGAAATAAAAATTTTTCTTTTGCCGACCTTGTCGCTTAAAGCGCCCATTATAAACGTGGTAAGAACGGCGGCTATCGCGCTCGCGGCGACCATTACGTTTATATCGTCGGTAGTTCCGCCTACCTTGTTGTAAAGAAAAGTGTTGAAATACATATTTTCAACGTTCCACGCGACTTGACCTATAAAGCCGAATAAAATAATATTGAACCAAATGCGCCCCGAAAGCTTTGAATTGTTCATAAAAATTTTCCTTTCAGATAATTGATTATATAATAACACAAAACACATATTATTGTAAAGAAAAAAATACAAACAAAGAAAAAATTTATCTTATAGCTTTTTCATAAATGCCGACAGCGTGTCGGCATTTGTTCGGCAGTTATTATAATACGAAAAATCGGGACGGCTTCAAATCCCGTCCCGAAAAAAGTTATTGTGTATCGCTACTTATCAAAAAAGTCTTTTGAGAAGTCCCTCAAAGCCTGCGCCGTGTCTTGCTTCGTCCTTCGCCATCTCATGGACTGTGTCATGGATAGCGTCGTAGCCGAGCGCCTTAGCTCTCTTAGCGAGCTCAAATTTACCCTCGCACGCGCCCGCTTCGGCGGCGGCTCTCAATTCAAGATTTTTCTTGGTTGAATCGGTAACCACTTCGCCGAGAAGCTCTGCAAATTTTGCGGCGTGCTCAGCCTCCTCAAAAGCGTATCTTTTGTAAGCTTCCGCGACTTCGGGATATCCCTCTCTCTCGGCAACTCTGCTCATGGCAAGATACATACCAACTTCGGTACATTCGCCGTTGAAGTTCGCGACAAGTCCCTCGTAAACGTCGGGCTCAACCTTATCCTTAGCGCCCTCGCCTACCATATGTACGGTAGCGTATGACGTTTCTGCTTTCATCTCATTGAATTTCGAGCCGGGAACTCCGCACTGAGGACACTTTTCGGGAGCCTCGTCTCCTTCGTGAATGTAGCCGCATACAGGGCAAACCCATTTTTTCATTTTAACATACCTCCTGAATATATTTTAATAATTTATTCTAACGCTTTTGCGTTATTTGCAGTTTTTACTTTAATCGGCAGTCTTTGACAGGCAATCGGGACATACTCCGTGAAAAACCAGCGTATGATAAACGATTTTGCCGTCAAAATCCTCCTGCGCAAGCTTATCTATGGAACCGTCATGGTTTACTGCGTCAAAATCATCTATTTTGCCGCATTTATCGCATATGAAATGCGAATGGTTTTCCGTCACGGCGTCAAATCTCTCTCTGCCGCCGAAAACCGCCACGCTTTGAATTTCACCGTTTTTCTTCATTTCGCAAAGATTTCGGTAAACGGTGGCAAGACTTAAATCGGGAAACTGAGGTTTTACCGCGCAATAAAGCCATTCCGCGTCCGGGTGGGTTTTTGTCATAGCCAACGCGTTCCTTATCGCCTCGCGTTTGCGGCTGAACCTCCTGATTTTTTCCTGCATTATTTTGCTCCTAATGATAATTATTATCATTATAATAAACTGTTTTACGGAGTTTGTCAATAGACTTTTATGATTTTTTTCGGCCGTTTGTATATTAAAACTTGAAATGTATTATATATTGTGATAGTATGAAACAAATTTGTATGTATGAGAGGCATGTTTTATGAAACTCGGAGAAATTCACATAAGAGACCCTTTTATTTTGCCCGACGGCGGCAAATATTATATGTACGGCACAAGGGGAGCAAACTGCTGGGAAAAGCTCAAGCCTGCGGAAAATATGGGCTTTGACGTATATATAAGCGGCGATCTTGAAAACTGGAGCGGGCCGAAGCCTGTATTTGAAAAAACAGACGACTTTTGGGCGGACAGAAACTTTTGGGCCCCCGAGGTTCACAAATACCGCGGCAAATATTATATGCTCTCGTCGTTTTATGACGGAAAAAGAACAAGAGGCACACAGATACTGATTTCCGACGCACCCGACGGAAAATTCAAACCCTTATCGGAATTTCCGATTACGCCCGAAAACTGGATGTGCCTTGACGGAACTTTGTATACGGATAAAAGCGGTAAAACGCATATTGTTTTCTGCCACGAATGGACACAGATAACCGACGGTGAGATTTGCGAAATGATGCTGACGGACGACCTTACCGCGCCTGCGGGCGAACCGAGGACGCTGTTTAAAGGCTCAGACCCTTGGTGGGCGAGAGAGGAACACGAAAACTGGGTCACAGACGGACCGTTTTTGTACAGAGGAAAAGAAGGAAAGCTTTACATGATTTGGTCGAGCTTTACGGACAGCGGTTATGTTCAGGCCGTAAGCTGTTCGGACAACGGAGATATAGACGGTAACTGGCGTCACGACCTGCCTCTGCTTGCGGAGAAGGACGGAGGACACGGAATGATTTTCACGGGCTTTGACGGAAAAACGTATCTTGTGCTTCACCGTCCGAATGAGAATCCGTTCGAGCGCCCGGTTTTGACGGAAATTGAGGAAATCGGCGGACGTTTACAAATAATTGACAATCGACAATGTACAATTGACAATTATCGGCTTAAAACTTGCAAATAACGTTTTTTATTGTTTCCGATTTCCGAGCCGCGCGCTCCATTCCTCATAAAGTCTTTCTTCGCTCCATGAAGCGTTGGCAGGGCTTGTAGAGGGCAAAGCAACAGCTTTTATTCCCGTTTCTTTTTCGATATATTTTTTATAAAGAGATTCCGCCTTTTTGCCGTTTACAAAAATACGCTTAATATTGGCAGTGTTCAGAATAACGCTCAAATCATTGGGAACGACGTTTTTTATACTGCTGTCGGACGAGCCGATTATTTCGCAGGAATGTATTACGTCCCATAAAGCGATTTTGTTTTCAAGCATAAGGCGTTTTTTATCTTCGATGCCAACGGGCGTTTCGCTCGAGCATATTCTTGCCATAACACGCCAGAACCGATTCTGGGCGTGTCCGTAGAAAAAGCCTGTTTCTCTTGATTTTACGGAAGGAAAAGAACCGAGTATGAGTATTTCGGAATTTTCATCATAAAGCGGCTCTATAGGATGAACTGTCACGGCAAATCACTCTTATCAAAAAAATCAAACGGCGTTTAATCCGCCGTAGGGCATGGTTTATTCAGCGGTTCCTTAACGCTGCACAGCGGAAATTCAGCCAAAAAAACGTTTAGCGGACTTGTGTTGACACGCCCTAATTACTAATTATAATAATAACTAATTTCAGGCTTTTTTCAAGCCCCGAGATAGGATTCCTACAACTTAATAAATTTGCTGTACAAATTCCGTATCCCTTATGCAATCGCGATAACCGCGCAGTAAACCTTAATCGCACCGTTAAGCCTGAGCATTTTTGCGCACTCGTTAAGAGTTGTACCCGAGGTTTTTATATCGTCTATAAGCAAAATATTTTTATTCTCCGTCAATTCGGGCTCGCGGCAGTCGAATACGCCGAAAACGTTACCGCTTCTGAGAAATTTCGGCAGCTTATGCTGACGCTCGGTTTCAAATATCTTTTTAAGCGCCGGAACCACGGGTATGCCGAGCATATCTCCCACCGCCTTGGCAAGCTCTTCCGATTGATTATACTCGCGTTCGTCCGATTCCATCTTCGTCTGAGGTACAAAACAAATACAATCAAGCTCCGCGCCGGCAAAATCCCTGCGGACACACGCGGCGACAAGCTTTGCGAAAAATTCGGTATTAATAAGCCCGCCTCTGAATTTCCAAACGGCAAGTCCGTTTTTCACAACGCCCGTATACATAAACGGTCCCGTTATCGCCTCATAAAAGTTTTTATGCTTTTTGCATACGCACTTATCGGCAGGATGTCCGCACAAAAAACATCTCTCGCCGTATATGAACGCGGCGTTTTTTCTGCAATCGGGACATATTTCCGAATTATGAACAATGGCGGCGTCGCACAGCGGACATCTGTCCGGGTATATCGCGGCGCGCAGCGAGTCGGCTAAAGCTTTTATTCTTTCCGTATTCAAACAGTTCATCTCCGAAAAAATCATTTGCCCAAACAGGCTTTATCAAAATCTGTCGGATATGTTCGGGTTAAAAAGCTCGTCATAAGATTTTTTCAGGGCTTTTGATATATACACAAGCTCTATATCCGTTATAAATCTTTGTCCTGATTCCATTCTCTGAACAGCGTTTTTATCAACGTCAAGACCGGCGACCTGCAATCTTTCCGCCAGTTCGCGCTGAGAAATTTTTATTTCTTTTCTGAAAAACGCTATATTTTTGCCGCAGATATTGTTTTTACCGTCGCTTGCCTTATTGATGAACATATAAATTCAATCCTTATTTTTTGACATTCACTAACTGTCATTTTCTGAATTATATGTTATTTTTGCACATATATTGACATTCAGTAAATGTTAATTATGTGAAATTAAAGGCAATAAATTCTAAGGAAGCGCCGATTAAACAGAACGTGCGGATTGTGCCGTTAAATTTTTCGTCAGATTGACAAATTTATATTGACAGTAAAAATCAAATATGTTAAAATAAACAAAAAATGAAACGGGAGTTTTTTCTTCCGATTTCGGAAACGGAGTGTTTTTTTCATGTCTTTATTTTACAAAATATTCGCCATTTTTCTGTCCTTATTCATTTATTTTCCGTCGGGGCAGATAGCGTCCTACGCGCCGCTTGACAAGGATAACCTTAAATTCAATTTTACCGTTATATCCGACGGCCATATGGAAGGTAACGATTCCCAGAAACATAAAAACTACGGGGAAGGCTTCCGCGATATGGCAAGCGCGGAGGTTATAAGCCGCGCTCTCGTAATGGTCGGGGACAATACAATGAACGGTCAGATTTCGGAAACAGCTATGCTTTACGGACTTATGGATAAGTATAACAAAATAGATAACGTCCTTATGGCCGTAGGCAATCATGAAATTTCCGGCAACGATTATAACAAAACCGAATATGCAAGACTTAAAAACCGTTTTATAACGTTCAATAACACGTTCCTTGACCATAAAATAGAAAATCTTTGGCACAGTCAGGTAATAGACGGTTACCACTTTATAATTCTCGGTTCGGACCGTGATGACGGTATACAGCAGTATCTTTCTCCCGAGCAGCTTGAGTGGCTCGACGCGGAGCTTAAAAGCGCGGCGGAAAGCGGAAAACCCGCATTTGTTTTCAGTCATTGGCCGCTTAACCACGTTTTCTCAGGTGTTTGGTACGATGGACACGTCGGTGAGCAGAGCGAGGAGCTTCGTGAACTGCTTAAAAAGTATGATAACCGCATTTTCTTCTTTACGGGACACCTTCATATGGGTATCTTTGACAGCGGCTACGGTATAAAGAAAGAGGGAAATATAACTTACCTTAACGTGCCGTCTTTCGGCTCTGAAAACACAAACGGCGGCGAAACTCAAAATACGGGTATGGGATTCCAGGTAGAGGTATACGAAAACGAGCTTGTAGTGAGAGTCCGTAATTTTGTATCTCACGAATGGACAAAATATGAATATCATTTTGATATATAATTTTTAATAATTTTTTCGGATAAAAAGCACAACGGAGCAATTCAGCGCAATTGCTCCGTTTTCGTTTTTCGGTTTATTATTATTTATTATGTCAAAATTATGTCAAAAATTGGCGCCGTTCCAGCCCCAGTCAGAAACCGGGTGATATGTGACGTAAACGCAGGAAGCGGGAATTTCCAATTCTTTTTCATAAATCTCACATATTTTTCCCGTAAGCTTTTCATAATCCGCAGAGGACGCGTGTCCGAAAAGGCTTACCGATACATACGCTCCTTTTTCAAGCTTTTTACCCGCGAACCAAAGGTCGTAATTATCCTCTATTCCCACCATAAGATACGTTTCGGACTTATGCAGCAGAGATACAGCCTTTCCGAGCGAGGCTTTGATTGTTTCTTTCTTTTCCGCCGAAACCGGAGCGGTTATTTTTGAATCGATAAAAGGCATAATTTTCAACTCCGATATTTATTATATAAATATTATATCATAAATAAACCGCTTAATCAATAATCTGCCGTAAAGTATTTTTACATAAAAATAGTACAGATAGTCGAAAAAGCAGTTTTTTAAGGAAATACTCCCTAAGCCAAAAGCAGATTTCGCGTTATGCGGAGCGCGACACGGTGAAGCTGTCTTAGTGACCCGTGCAAGCCTTTATAAAGGAGTTAGCTGTCAATTAGGCGGTATTGCCGTTATCTGAATATCAGATGCACCGCGTGGGCGATTCCGGGAATCGACTCCTTTTGAAGCGACGATGTGGGCGACAAAAGCGCGCCCGTAGCGACAAACAGTACGCTGGTAAGCTCTCTGTTCCTCATTCTTTTAAATATATGAGAACACAGAACCGAAGCCGAGCATCCGCAGCCCGAACCACCTGCGTGTACGTCCTGTGCCTCTCTGTCGTAAATCATCATTCCGCAGTCGTTGTGAACGCCCGATATATCTGTGTTTTCCCGCGTTATAAGAAGCTCGTGGAGAAGTTCCGAGCCGACAAAACCAAGATCTCCCGTCAGTATCATATCATAATCGTCTTTTGTTGTGTTTGTGTCGGTAAGAAAATCCTTAATGGTTCTCGCCGCCGCGGGAGCCATCGCCGCTCCCATATTATTGGCGTCTGTAATTCCGAGATCCGTTATTTTTCCGAACATCACCTTATCTATCAATATGCCGCACGGCTGGTCATGTTCGAGAACCACGGCTCCCGAAGCCGTGGCGGTGCGCTGGGCTGTCGGAGTTCTTTGTCCGCCGTATTCGAGAGGAAATCTGAACTGTCTCTCGGCCGAACAAAAATGCGACGATGTTGACGCTATCGCCGTACCGGCGGCTCCCGTATCAACAAAAACGGACGCGGCGGCGAGAGAGAGCGCCATTGTTGAGCAGGCTCCGTATAATCCCATAAAGGGGATATCCATTTCCCTTATGCCGAATGTCGAGCCTATGCATTGGTCAAGCAAGTCTCCGGCAAAAATCATATCTATATCCTCTTTGTTTTTTCCCGCGTTTTTCAGAGCGAGCGTCACCGCTTTTTTATGAAGCTCGCTTTCCGCCTTTTCCCATGTCTCCTGACCAAGACCGTCATCCGGATAAAGATAATCGTAATCCGCCGCGAGCGGTCCTTCGCCCTCCATTTTGGCTCCGACCGCAGCCGAGCCTATTACTCCGGTATTTCCCGAAAGCTGTAAAGTATATCTTCCGATTCTTTCCATATATAATCACCGTTTTTTATTTTTATTTTTTATCTATCTGTTTTAATTATTCAAAAATTTATTAAAATCCGTAAACTCTATTGAAGAACAGGAATATTTTTGCTATAATTTTCTAAAAAACAGAGAGGATGTATATTAATGTTTTACGTTTTTGCCGCAGCGATAGGCATTGTAATCGCCGTCGCGGATATGTTTATTTTGGGTGCGGAGAAGAAAAGACTGCCGCTTCTTATTATCAGGGACGGTCTGGGCTGCAATGCGGCGACGCTTATGCTCAGCGACGCTCTGCTGCGTTTTATCGACGACGGCAAGCCGCTTTTCCCGATTGATGAACACGTCGGAGCGTTTCCGTATCTTTACGCCGTATTGCTGATTATGTGCGGCGCGGTCTGGATATTTCTTACAGGCGTACTGGATAGAAAATTCACGTTTATACGCGAAACGGGCGATAAGAAAAGGCATATCGCCATACGGGTTGTAAGCGTCGTTCTCGCCACTCTCGGCGCGGCTTTGTTTACCGCGACCGTGTGGGGTATTGATACTTTCGGAAACATCACTCCCGATCAGATGATTATTAACGTAATTTCACCCAGCGAGGGCGCGAGCTCCGAGGTAACAAGCACCATATTCTACGGGCCCGTGTATCAGACTGCTCTCGTTCTGCTCTTTTTCTCATTATTCGTATTTTCGGGCAGAACGCTTGTATATCACGCAAAGAATAAGGAAATAAAACTGTTTCCGCTTAAAGTGCGCAGAATTGTAAGTCTTATAATGTCGATATTAATATTTACAGGCGGACTTGCCTACGGAGTAAAGGAATTTCGTCTTGTAAATCTGTTTAAAATGTATTTAGTTCAGTCAAGCTTTATCGAGGATAATTTCGCGGACCCGAGAGAGGTAAAAATGCAGTTTCCCGACAAAAAACGCAACCTTGTGTTTATCTACCTTGAATCGATGGAAAATTCGTACACCTCAAAAGAACAGGGCGGATATATGGACGAGGACCTTTTGGCTCCGCTTACCGAGCTTTCAAAAGAGGGCTACAACTTTTCTCATTTAGACAAAGGCTTCGGCGGGCCCGTCACAATGACGGGCGGCAACTGGTCGGTCGCGTCGATGGTCAATATGAACACAGGGCTTCCTATGAAAGTTCCGACAGGCGGCAACTCTTACGGCACAGAGGACGGTTTTCTACCCGGAGCGGTAACAATGGGCGATATACTTGCCGCAGAGGGCTATGAACAGTCGCTTATGTTCGGCGCAACCGCGACTTTCGGAGGTTTAAGATATTTTTACGGTATGCACGGCGGCTATAATATTCTCGATTACGACGCGGCGAAGGAAAAGGGCTGGATTCCCGAAAATTACAACGTATGGTGGGGCTTTGAGGACGACAAGCTTTTTGAATTTGCCAAAAACGAGATTACGCGCCTTTATGAAACTGGCAAGCCGTTTAACTTCGTAATGGAAACGGCCGACACGCATTTCCCCGACGGCTATGTCGGCGTTAACACCCCCACCCCGAGAGAGAGCCAGTACGCGAACGTAATAGCGTACAGCGCGTCCGAAGTAACGAAATTCGTCCGCTGGATACAAGCTCAGCCGTTCTACGACAATACGACAATCGTACTTATAGGCGACCATTTGAGCATGGATAAAAAATTCTTCGCTGATTTCAGTTCCGATTATCTGCGCACCACTTTCAATCTTATCCTGAATCCCGCTCCCGAGCTTAAAAATACTCCCGACGAGCGCACTCACAACCGCTGGTGGGCAAATATAGATATGTTCCCGACGATTATGGCGAGTCTCGGCGTTAAAATCGACGGTGACAAACTCGGTCTCGGCACAAATCTTTTCTCGGATAAAGATACACTGTTTGAGGCGAACGGCGGCAGGGAAGGCTGCGATACGGTAAACAAGGAATTTGGCAACGGCAGTAAGTTCTATAACGAAAATATACTTGAGGGCGAGTACAAGCCTTTCGACACGAAAAACATCACGGAATATCATGCAGGCGCGTCGGAGCCTGCAACGGAATAATTTTAATATGTAATTAAAAGGCCTATGCCTTTTCGATAATCGAAAATTATATTGAGGTGTTTTAACATGGAAAAATATGTAATAGGCGTAGACTACGGCACACTTTCGGGACGCGCCGTACTTGTAAATGCGAAAACGGGCGAAGAGCTTGCGAGCGCGGTGTACGATTATCCGCACGCCGTAATGGACGAGGTTCTACCCGACGGCACAAAGCTCGGAACGGACTGGGCGCTGCAGCACCCGCAGGATTACCTTGACGTGCTTGCCAAAACTATTCCCGAAATTCTCAAGAAAAGCGGAGTATCGGCAGACGACGTTATCGGCATAGGAACCGATTTTACCGCCTGCACGCTTATTCCCGTCAAAGCCGACGGCACTCCTCTTTGCTTTTTACCCGAATACGAGCATGAGCCGCACGCTTATGTAAAGCTTTGGAAGCATCACGCGGCGCAGGACAAAGCCAATAAGCTCAATGAAATCGCCGAAGCGAGAGGCGAAAAATGGCTCAACAACTACGGCGGAAAAATTTCGTCGGAATGGGCGATACCTAAAATATGGCAGATTCTTGACGAAAAACCCGAAATTTACAAAGCCGCCGACAGGTTTATAGAAGCCGCCGACTGGATAATATGGCAGCTCTGCGGCAGAGAAACAAGAAACTCATGTACTGCCGGCTACAAAGAATTATGGAACAAAAAGGCGGGGTATCCGTCAAAGGATTTCTTTAAGGCGCTCGACCCGCGTCTTGAAAACGTCGTTGAGGATAAGCTCGGAACGGAAATTATGCCTCTCGGCTCTAAGGCGGGAGAAATCACGGAGAAAGCCGCGAAGCTCACAGGACTTAAAGTCGGAACGGCTGTCGCGGTCGGTAACGTAGACGCGCACGTATGCGTTCCCGCCGTAGGTATAGACGGTCCGGGAAAGCTCCTCGCGATTATGGGAACGTCGACCTGTCATATGCTTATGGGCGAGGAGGAAACGCAGGTTCCCGGTATGTGCGGCGTTGTCGCCGACGGAATCATGCCCGGATTTTACGGCTATGAAGCGGGACAGAGCTGCGTCGGAGACCATTTCGCGTGGTTCATAGACAACTGTCTGCCCAAGGATTATTACGACGAGGCCGAAAAGACAGGGGTAAACATTCACAAATACCTCAGAATGAAAGCCGAAAAGCAGAAGCCAGGCGAAAGCGGTCTGCTCGCGCTCGACTGGTGGAACGGAAACAGAAGCGTTCTTGTAGACGTTGATTTAACGGGAATGATGCTCGGAATGACGCTTGCGACGAAGCCCGAAGAGATTTACAGAGCACTTATTGAGGCGACGGCCTACGGCACAAGAGAGATAGTGGAAAATTACCGCGAAAACGGAGTTCCCGTCGAGGAGTTTTACGCGTCGGGCGGAATAAGCCAGAAAGACCCCATGACTATGCAGATTTACGCGGACGTTCTTAAAATGCCCGTAAAAATCGCGGGTTCCGCGCAGGGTCCCGCTCTCGGCAGCGCAATATTCGGAGCGGTCGCGGCAGGAGAGGAAAAAGGCGGCTGGGACAGCGTTTTCGACGCCGCGAGAGCTATGGGAAGCGTCAAAAACGTAGTATATAATCCTATAAAGGAAAATTCGGACGTTTACGACAAGTTGTTTGCGGAATATCGGACGCTCCATGACTACTTCGGCAGAGGTGAAAACGACGTTATGAAGCGCCTTAAAAAGATTAAAATAGAGCAAAAAGGATAATTTACCCGCAAGAAAAGTTAGCTAATAATTTTGCCGCGCATATGCTTGCGCATCTTATGCACAATCTTTGCGCGGTATTGCATTGAAGGAGAAATAAAAAATGAATTTTAATATATCAAAAGAAGAAATGCTTGAAGGCATGAATAAAATGAATTCTTTCGGCGCGAGACTTACGGGCAGTAAGAGTCATAACGATTTCATAAAATGGCTCAAAGACGAAATAACGAAAATGGATATTCCGATTTTCAGCGACCCGTTTTATTTCAGGCGGTGGGAGGAAAAACGCTCGTCGATTGAAATAATCGACGGAAATGAAAAAATCAATATTCCCGTTTCTTCCGCTTATCCGTATTCCGGCGAAACGTCCGCCGAGGGAATAACCGAGGAGCTTGTATATGTTGACGGCGTGAGGGAAATTCCGAAAACAAAAGGGAAAATCGCGGTTTATAACGTAGCAAACATAAATTTTCTTCCGAGTGAGATCGCCTTTGATAAACGGACAAGCTATCCGGAGGACGTTGTTCTTGAAAAGAAATATGAAGGACCCGTCTGCACGAGCTTTGTACAGTGCTTTTACGGAATCGTCTCAAAATTAACAGGGGCAAAGGCGGTTATTCTGATATGGAAAGGTCTGCACGACGACTGCGTTCAGGGACAGTATCTTTCGTTTATAATGGCTCATCAGAAAATTCCCATGCTGTGGGTCAATGAATCCAACGGGAAAAGGATAATCGAAGCGGCAAAGGCGCACAAAAGAGCAAAATTTGTCCTTGAAGCGGAAATCGAAGAACGAGCCTTTACAGAGTCCTTTTATTGTATTATCAAAGGCAAAAATCAAAAGGAATGCGTTATTGTAAACACTCATACGGACGGCACAAACTGCGTTGAGGAAAACGGACCTATTGCGCTGTTGCAGCTTATGAAAAATTTAAAAAATCAAGAGCTTGAAAGAACGCATATTTTCGTATTCACTACGGGGCATTTCCGTCTGCCGCATTTTAAAGATATAAGAACAGGCTCGTTTCAATCTGCTTCCCGATGGCTCGCGATGCACAGGGAGCTTTGGGACGGCAAGAGCGGCCATTTCAAATGCGTCGCCAATCTGACGATAGAGCACCTCGGCTGCAAGGAGTGGCGCGATATCGACGGCGAATACAAATGCACGGGCAGGCCGGAGGTCGAGCTTGTCTATACCGGCAACAAATTTGTCGATAATCTTTACATAAATACCGTTAAAGAACGGAAAAACGTCCGCACAATGACGCTTCGCGGTCATAACGCATTGCATTTCGGTGAGGGACAGAATTTCTTTACAATGGGTATTCCCGAAATAAGCCTTGTTCCCGCGCCGTATTATCTCTGCGTTGTAAGCGACAGCCAAGAGACAGAAAAATTCGATATCGACCTGATGACGGAGCAAACCGAAACCTTTGCGAAGCTTATTGAAAAAATCGAAAATATTTCCGCCAAAGAGCTTGGCAGGAGCGATTTCTATTCAATCGTAAAAGCGAAAAGCGTTTCGGGAGGATATGATTTCAGCCTCGGCGGTCTTGTAAAGAAAATTAAGTCAATAGTTGAAAAATAAGAAGGTATTCACGAGTTATATATTGCGAATTAAAACGGTTAATCTGACAGTTAATCGCATTTAAAATCGGGTAATCGGTTGAAGAATCCGCTATAATACGGTCTGACAGAGAGAAAAGGAATGGTTTTATGAACTGGATTGACGGTTTGCAAAATGCGATAGACTACATTGAAGATAACATTACCGAGCAGCTTGAGCTTGAAGATATAGCCGCCCGGAGCTTCTCGTCGCCGTATCATTTTCAAAGGGTTTTCAGCATTCTGTGCGGATATACCCTCGGCGAATATATCAGGAACCGCAGGCTTTCGCTCGCTGGTGCGGAGCTGAGCCGGGGTAGAATAAAGGTCATAGACGCCGCCGTTAAATACGGTTATGAAAGTCCCGACAGCTTTTCAAAAGCCTTTCGGATATTTCACGGCATAACTCCGTCGCAGGCCAAATCCGGTTCGTTCGAGCTGAAAAACTTTTCCCGTCTGTCAATAAACGTTACGTTGAAAGGCGGTAATTTGATGAATTACAAGGTTGAAGAAAAGAACGCGGCTTCTTTTTTGGGAGTCGGCAAGCATTTTGAGGGCGCGCCGGAAAACAGGTACTCACAGACGCATGATTTTTGCGTTGACGGAAACACGCGGTTTATCGCTTACGCTTTGAGCGGAATATCCGAAAACCTCGACGATAAGTACCACATTATCACAAATATTTCCGACGGCGGCTTTGATTTTACGCTCGCCGTAACCGCGCCGGATTGGTTTATGCGCGACACTACGGCGCACATAGGTCAAAAAAATTCCGAAAAATTGAAAGTTCTTAACGTGCCGGCGAACACATATGTTACGGTAAAATCGGAGCGGAGCGTATATTATCTGCGCGACCATATGGATTTAAGGCGCAGAATCGTATCGGAATGGCTGCCGTCGTCGGGTTATGAATTGACCGACGCTCCCGAAATTGTTTTTGTACACAGCGACCACAAAAAACACGATGACAGCTACGTTGAATTTTGGCTGCCGATAAAGAAATTGTGATAAATTATTAAGACGATAAAGCGGGCGGGGATAACTCCGCCGGCTTTGCCGTCCGTAAATATCCGAAAGGGGTGATACGCGTTGAGAGTAACGCAAACAGAAAAAGACCGTGGAATGTCCATGGTCAAAAATACGCTTTACGCGTTAAAATTGCTTATGACGACCGTGCCGACGTTTTTGCCGCTTGCGTTCGTGTCGAATTTCGCGTTTTGGTTTTTCACGTCATACGTACAACAGGTACTGTTTCTTAAAAAGATGCTTGAAGCATTGACCGACGGCGGAACGTACCGCGATTATATGTCGGTTCTTTTGCTTTTCTGCGCGGGCGGTCTTGCAGCGAAATTCTTTGACAGTTTCGGCGATTACGTTACCATGACGGGCGAAAAATCCGTTTACAAAAAGCTGAACGAAAAGATATTTAAAAAGGCGTCGTCGGCAGATATCGAATGCTTTGAAAATCCCGAATTTTACGACGTTTACAAGCGGGCGACGGAAGTCGTGACAAACTCGTATTACTCGCAGTTTGTTTATCTCTTTGCGGAGCTTGTCACAAACGTCGTAACGGCGGTATTCCTTATCGTTTATGTTTCGACAGTCGATACAAAAATATTCGTGGTCCTCATAGCCTGTACGGCATCTTTCCTTATCGAAATGTCGTGCCGCAAGCTCACGTTTGAACGCGAAAACGCCATGACGCTCAACAGAAGAAAAAAGGCGTATGTTCAGCGCGTTGTATTTTTAAGAGATTACGCGAAAGATTTGAGAACTTCGGGCATTTACGGCGTTATGGAAAAGAATCTTTACGACGCGACGGAGAGCAACCGCGAAATCATAACGAAGTACGGCAAGAAAATTGCCTTCAGACGCGTTGTCTCACAGCTTCTGGGCGACGGTCTGCCGGTAGCGGGAACGTTCGTATACGCGTCTTACGGATTAATAACAAAAACGTTGAAAATAGCCGATTTCTCTGTTCTTATGACGGCGATGACAAGCCTTAAAAATATGATATTCAGATTCGGCAGCGATTTTTCGGAACTGTCGCTGATTTCCCTATATTTCTCAAATTTCAGAAAATTTATGAACTATGAGCCGAAAGTGGTGAGCGGCGGCAAAAAAGCGGAGAAAATCGAATCCGTCGAATTCAAGAACGTTACTTTTACGTATCCCGGCGCGAAAAAACCGTCTCTTAAAAACATATCGTTAAAAATAACGGACGAAGAAACAGTCGCGATAGTCGGCAAAAACGGCGCGGGAAAATCCACATTTGTGAAGCTGCTTTTAAGATTTTACGACCCGGACGAGGGCGAGATACTCTATAATGGCGTAAACGTCAAAGAATACGACATTGTAAGCCTAAGGCAAAGGATAGGCACGGTTTTCCAGGATTACAAGGTGTTCGCGCTGACGGTAAACGAAAACGTCCTGTGCAGAGAGTGCGAAACGGACGAGGACAAAACAGCGTCCGAACAGGCCCTTAAAAACAGCGGAGCGTATGATAAGATAAAGACGCTGCCGAAAGGCGCGGAAACGGTTCTTACAAAGGAATTCGATACCGAGGGCGCGTCTCTTTCCGGTGGAGAACAGCAAAAGGTCGCGGCGGCGAGAATGTTCGCCCATTCGTTTGATATAGCTGTGCTCGATGAGCCGTCGTCCGCGCTCGACCCAATCGCGGAATACAAGATGTACGAAAGCCTGATAGCCGCGACGGAACATAAAACGGTAATTTACATATCGCACAGACTTTCAAGCGCGGTTCTCTCCGATAAAATATATGTTTTCGACGGCGGAGAGATAGCCGAAAGCGGCACACACGACGAGCTTATGAGCAAAAACGGCGTTTATGCGGAAATGTTCAATATGCAGGCTTCAAGCTATAAATAATTATGCGGTATTGCCTTAAATATCTCTGAAATAAAGAAGGTGTAAAATTGAAAAAAGAAGAAAAACGTCATTACGGTATCGTTTCAAACGTGATTTATATGCTGCGGCTGATGTTTTCTATTTCACCGGGGCTTATTATCGGCGAAATATCGCTTCAAGTTCTCTCGCAGCTCCCGACAAGGCTTATCTCGGTCGTCGGGATAAAATTTGTGATAGACGAAGCCGCAAAGGGCAACACAAACAAAATCATCGTCGGACTTGTAATAATAGTCGCGGTGCTTGTTCTCGATTCATTTCTCAACAGACTATTCTTTGAGCTTTATACGCTGAAAGAACGCGAAAATTTATATCTCGGAATACATAAAAAACTGTACGAGAAGGCGATGGAGCTTGACCTCGCGAGCTATGACAACGCGGCATTTTACAGCGATTTCATTCTTGCAATCGAAACGTCGTCTGACAATATACAGTATATACTTAATACCGTAAAATCATACGTAAGCGATTTGATTTCGTTCATCACGATAGCGTCGATAATATTCACTATCGACCCCGTTTGTCTGCTTATCGTTATAATATTTGTATTGGTGTTCATTCCCGTGGGTAAGCATACGGGCAATCTTCAAATGAAAAGGCGCGAGAAAATCACCGAAAAACACAGAAAGGGCGATTATTTTGCAAGATTGTTCTATCTTCCCGATTACGCGGGCGAAATCAGAATGAATTCGCTTACGCCGTTGCTGATGCGCCGTTTCGACGACAGCGCGGAGGAGATAAAGAAAACGCAGCGACGCTACGTCAGAAAAATAGACGCTTGGTTCTTCATACAGTCGGGAATCGTCGAAATAGTCGGATTTATGTTTGTTCTCACCGCATACATCGGCTATCAAACGCTTGTCAAACACACGATGGGAGCCGGAGATTTCGTCGCGGCGTTCAACGGCGCGGTTCAGATTGGTCAAATCGTTATGTTTCTTACCGTCTTTGCGGCGAGAAATTTTACCGAACGTTCCAAAATGATTGAAAAATACAGGGTTTTCCTCTCAAGCGAAAAACATATCGAGGACGGCGGACACGTCGCCGAATGTGGCGAGCCGGAAACGATTGAATTAAAAAACGTGAGCTTTACTTATGAGGGCAATGAAAAGCCGTCGCTTGAAAATATCAATATAAAAATTAAACCGCGCGAAAAGGTGGCCTTTGTCGGCTACAACGGCGCGGGAAAAACAACTCTTACAAATCTTCTTTTGCGCCTTTACGACGTTTCCGAGGGAGAAATCCTTATCGGCGGCAGAAATATAAAGGACGAAACCATATCTTCGCACAGGGACAGGTTCGCGGCTGTTTTTCAGGATTTCAAAATTTTTGCGGGAACGGTCGGCGAGAATGTCGCATTGCAAAGGGATTACGACAGGGAGCGCGTTTTAAAGGCTCTCGACGCGGCGGGATTTTCAAAAGAACTGCCGAACGGAACGGAAACAATGCTTCAAAGAGAATTTGACGACGGCGGCATGATGCTTTCGGGCGGCGAAAGCCAAAAGATAACGATAGCGAGAGCGTTTTATAAAAATTGCCCTTACGTTATTTTCGACGAGCCGTCGGCGAACCTCGACCCCGTATCGGAATACGAGCTTAACCGCTCGATGTCGGAAGCCGCGAAGGAAAAAACGGTGATTTTTATTTCGCACAGACTTTCAACCACAAGACACGCCGACAAAATTTTCATGATGGAAAACGGCAGAGTGGTTGAAAGCGGTACGCATGATGAACTTATGGCGAAAAACGGCAAATATGCTTATATGTTTAATTTGCAGGCAGAAAAATATAAGGAAACCGCCGAATAAATCACGTCCTACGGGCTAAACGCACATCTTGCCTCAATATTTTCCGTCATTTTTTGGCAAAAACTCCTTTAAGACAATACCGCATAATTATTGTCGTGCATATGTGCCAAGAGATTTTTCGTCAGATTGACAAAAATGACGCAGGAATACTGACGTATTTCAAGGAGTTTTTGGCAAAAAATGACGGAAAATCTCGGTGCAGATGCGCGGCAAAGGCGGTAGCCGTTAATTGTGCGGTATTGTCTTAAATACGTAAGTATTCCTGCGTCCTCGTCCTCGCAAGCTCCATATAGCCTTATTTTACCGCAACTCCCGTATACTGACTGTAAACATACGGAAGAGGATTTACTCTTGTGCCGTCGAGCCATACTTCAAAATGAAGATGATAGCCTGAGGAATTGCCTGTTGTGCCGATTGATGACAACTGCTGTCCGGCTTTGACATAATCGCCTACGTTTACTCTGAACGAATCCTTGAGCGCGTGAGCGTAGCCCGTAACCACTCCGTCGCCGTGGTCTACCCTGATATAATAACCCCAACTGTAATGATACGTCGCCATTACCACTATCCCGTCGGCGACGGCGACTATTCTTCTGCCTCTGCATGAGCCGTTGTCCGATGATACTATATCTATGCCGTAATGCGAATTTCCCGGATTATAGCCCTGTGAGAGCCAGAAACAATTATCCGGCGCGGGCCAGATGAAAGTACCGCCCTGATCCCTTAAAAGTCTCGGAGAGACAGGTATATTATTATTTGACGGATCTACGGGAATACCCTTTGTGCCGATTTTAATCAGCTCGTTTACGGGCGAATTAATATTGTATCTCGATATTTCATATGAATTTCCGGTTTTTTTGCCGTCAATATAAGTATCGGCATATGATACCGCGTCGTGTCCGTGGACGCCCTCCACAACTACCATTGAAGTGCCTATAAAAAGGTTGTTGTCATATTGTGAAACTGTGCCGTAATTTGTCGTTTTTATTTGTTCATATGTGACCGTCGCCTTTAAATCAAGATTTCTTTTGCCATTTTTTATAAGCAGAGTGGAGCCTGCCGGTATATACCTTTCGTCAAGCTCCTTATTAAGACTTTTAAGCTCTTCAATGGTGATATTGTATTGCTCTAAAATATCCTCCGCCTTTTCACCGTCTTTGACCGTATGCTCTATAGGCTTTACCTTGTATCCGTTCATATAATCCGAAAGCTGTTTCGCGCTCCATATGTTGTCATTATCGGGATAAAGTCCTGTGGAGGTCGTTATATCATCAACAAAATCAACCTTATTATCGGCTCGCGAGTAACCGTACGTTGCAATATATTCGTCAAGAACGCTGTCCTTTACTCTGTTAAAGGTGTCCTCGCTGTCAACGGCGCATAAAAATTTTCCGTTTATATATACTCCGCACGCGCTGACGGTTTTTTCACTTACGGCCGCTATTATATTATCGCAGAGCGTCCCGCTGTCGCTCAAACTGTTTGCCGCCGCGATATCAATTTTATAATCGGGCGTAATGACCGAAGATACGCCGTCGGCGGATTTTATTCTCGCGAGGGCTTCTTTGCTCGCTTCTTTATATATGCTTTCGTTTTTTACAGTGCCTACTTTCCGGCCGTTTACATAAACGCTTACACCAAAGGTGATTCCCTGAAAAGTGCTTACAAATACCAATAAAACGGCAAGCATAACGGCGGGTACCGCGGTGCTGAGAACCGCTCTGTTAAAACGCTTATGTACTGAAAAATAACGGCGTACATATTTAAAAAACGACGCTATACCTTTGCTTTTGCTTTCTTTGCCGGATTCGGATATTTTCGGGACGGCGGCTTTTACTTCGGTAATAATTTTAACGGCTTCATTTGTGATTTTTTTTAATATGCCGGAAACGGATTTTTTAAAAAATGAAAAAACGAGAACAAATATACCGAAAATTTTCTTAAAAAAGAAGCCGACAGCCTTAAAAACCGCGATTGCGGCGCGCTTGCAGCCGTCTCCCAGCAAATAAATATCGCCGTAGACGTCGTTAATAAAATCCGTGCTGCCGGAATTTCCCGTCATGTTTTTTCTCACCTTTCCGAGTATGGTAATAAAAATACATTTTTATTATATAACAGCGTTTTTAATTTTTCAAGCGATTGAGCGTAATTACATAAATTTGAGGCAATACCGCATAATTATTGCCGTGCAGATGCGCGGCAAAGGCGGTAGCCGTTAATTGTGCGGTATTGCCTTGAAAACACGGACGGTAACAAACGCGAAAAAGAGCGCCCTTACAGGACGCTCAAAAAGAAATAATATTTAAATACTATTTATTTTACGAATGAGATAAATTAAAACTCAGCCGTTTCAAAGTCCCAGTGCTTTCTCCAGCCGCCTGCGAAATCAAGAACTTTGGCAATAAGCTTATAAATCCACTCTGCAAGGGATTTTACAGTAGCGATAAAATTCTCCATTATATCTGCACCTCTTTTCAAAAATATAAAATTTAAAACGCTTTGACTTTTGACATTTAATGCCGCAAAAAATTATTCATTGCCGCCAAGGCTAAGGCCTGAAAGGATTTCTTTAAGCTCACCAAGGAGAGCGAATAAATCCGCGATAAAATTGGTAATCCAAGAAATCATTTTTGCAAATGTTTGGGCTGACATTACACTACACCTCTTTTCGATTATTTGTCAGACTACACACCAACATATAATCTGGTATAAATATGTTAACATAATATTAAAATAATAGCAAGTATTGACAGAAATAATTAAGCAAATGTTTCATTTTATGCAACATTTTTGCAATATTGCTTTTTTGGCTCGTCGCACACACACTAATTTATATACTATATCACATAAATTAACAAAATAATAACGATAAAGCGATATAAAAAAATACAAATATGAACTAATAATTAACAAAGTTTGTCGTTATTATAATGCTTCAAATTATAATACAGAGCAGACCGCTGCAGCCCTCGTTAATAATTCGTTCAAGAGTTTGCTGGAGTTTCATACGAGCCTCGGTAGGCATATGGTACAGCTTGTTTTTAAGTCCCTCGTTTACAAGGTCGTCAAGCGATTTGCCGAAGATATTCGACTGCCAAATCTTTTCGGGATTTCCCTGAAATTCGTTTAAAAGATACATTACCAGCTCTTCGGATTGGCTTTCGGAGCCGACTATGGGAGCGACCTCGGTGTTGATGGTCGCTTTCATCATGTGAATGGACGGAGCCGACGCTTTAAGCCTTACTCCGTATTTTCCGCCCTGCTTCATAATTTCGGGCTCCTCGAGCGTAAGCTCATCGATTGTAGGCATTACTATACCGTAGCCCGTGGCTTCGACCTCGTCGAGAGCCGAGCGTATGCGCTTATATTTCCGCGATATCTGAGCCATCTCCGTTATTGTGGAAATCAATTGAACCTCCGATTTTACCTCCACTCCGCTTATTTCGGTTAAAAGCTCATAGAATACCGAATTTGTAATATTCGCTTCGATATCGGCTTTTCCGTCCCCGAGACTTATATCCGAGACGCGCGAGGATATAATATAATCCTCGTCGCCGAGATTTTTGCACATATCCTCCACGTTCCGTATGCAGTTAAGGCTTTCGCTCTGCGTCTTTATTGCCTTTATAAGCTGTTTTTTTATTTCATGGTCGCTTTTAAGCGAGTTGAGCCATGACGGAACGTGAATGTTTATTTCTTTTACGGGAAATTCCATAAGAACGCTTCGCAAAATTTCGTGGATTTCTTCTTCCGTTATATCGAGGCAGTTTACCGGCAGCACAGGCACAGAATATTTTTCCGAAAGCTTCGCGCTCATTTCCAGCGATGATGCGGAATCGGGATACATACAGTTGAGCAGCACTATAAACGGTTTGTTTATTTCTTTAAGCTCCGTGATTACGCGTTCCTCGGCTTCCTCATATTCGTACCTCGGAATATCGCTTATGCTTCCGTCCGTGGTAACGACAAGACCTATTGTGGAATGTTCGCTTATAACCTTCTGCGTGCCTATCTCCGCTGCCATATTGAACGGTATTTCATCCGGGAACCACGGAGTTTTTACCATTCTCGGAGCTTCCCCCTCAATATAGCCCAAGGAACTCGGAACGATATAGCCTACGCAGTCAACCATTCTTACCTTAAAGCTGACGTTATCGCGAAGCTGGACCTTAGCCGCCTGTTCGGGTATGAATTTCGGCTCTGTAGTCATAATGGTCCTGCCTGCCGCGGACTGCGGAAGCTCATCTATAGCGCGCTCCTTAACGAAATCGCCGTCTATATTGGGCAGAACTACAGTTTCCATAAATTTTTTTATAAACGTCGATTTTCCTGTTCTGACGGGTCCCACAACGCCTATGTAAATATCTCCCTGAGTGCGTTTTTTTATATCTTCATAGATAGAATTTTCCATTTTATAACCTCCATCTGTTATTCCAACGGGAAAATAAGCATACGGTCATCGGAGAGTACATCTTCGCTTATATCGTTCATTTCTTTAATAAGCTCAACGGAAGTGCCGCGCCGCTTCGCTATATCCCAAAGACGTTCGCCTCCGGAAGCGAAATAAACGGTAATAACCGCGTCGGAGAAATTTTTCTCTTTCTCGCGTCCCTTTTCAATGAACGTTACGGCTTCGTAATTTTCAAGGATTTTTATAAAGCCGTCTATATGAAGCTCCGTCGTTACCGATGCTTCCGAATTTCCGTTTACCGAGCTGCTTACCGCACTTACGTTTATCTGCGGACAAAAATCAAAAGCGGCGATATCGTTTCCAAGCTGTTTTTTATATTCAAAATCGGCGATGCGCTCAAAATAGAGTCTTTCGTTATTTTCGCTTTCGGCTATCAGTCCGAAATGTATATTGCCCTTGCAGACGATATCTCTGCCTTCGCTGTGGACGGTATATCTTATCCTTTTTACCGAAGTGTCGGCAATGCTTTTAACCTTTCCGGAGCTGAAATCCATGCTTGAAGTTACCGTATAATTTTCGTTGACCGCCTGTATGGAGGAAACGCAGGGAACCGTATTCTGCGTGCAGATAAGCTCGCAAGAGGGCGAATAAGCCTCGGTAATAATTTCCACGGTATTTTTCTTATATGCGTCGATATCCGCCGAGACTATAGCGGTAACTTCTATTCCCGAGCCGGACTGAGGAGTGTCCGCCGAAATCCGTGCGTCGATACTTTGAACGGTAAGCGATACGCAGCATTTGCTGTCCTCGTCTATACCCTCCATATCGCTTATTTGGTTAAGCGGCAGATTTATGCTTTGAGTTATAAAATTGCCCGCGTCGTCAATAAAGACAGCGTCAACGTTAATTCCTCCTTTTATCATCATTTTGTTTTTAATGGTTTTAACCTCGTTTACCGCGGGCAGCGCGGCAATGCGGTAAAGCTTCGCGTTCTTTACGTTTGACGCGGCGTCGGCAGATGAAGAAACCGTGTAACTTTTTGAAATACTGCCTATAAGGAAGCTGCCCTCCGCGACGCTTTTGAGCGTGTGACAGTTTTCCTCCGACGCGTCTGTAATGATATTACATTCGCTTACGCCTTTTACCGAAACCTTGAGCGATACGGAGCCGCGTATATCGGCTCTGCGCTGGTTTACGGCGCGGCAGGTTATTTGTTCCGAAACGGCTGTTACGGAAACAATGTCGCCTTCGGCGGAATCCTTAATGTCAACGCTTCTGTTAAACGGATATGAACATTCAAATACCTCTGTTTTCGCGTCGGAATTGACATAGAGCGTCCGTATCATTATACAGCCGTCTATAACGGTTTTGTCGCCCGTAACGGACGCGGAATAAATATTGGTGCGGGACGCGCAGCCCAATATTTTTACAATATCGCCGTAATAATCGGGCAGGCTCATATCGTTTTCGACTATCTGCTCAATATTGACTGACAGCTTTTCTTTTTTTAACATAACTTTTTCGGTCTTGAGCTTTGTTTCCATTTCACCGACTCCTTTTTAATTTCTCTCATTCAACTATATTCACACCATGTCCGATATATTCATAAAAAAACAGGTTCTATAATAAATGTTGGGATAAACCAAATAGAGCTTACGAAAAAATAAAGAAAAAAGTAGAGCATATTTTGCGAAAATCCGTTAAAATGGAAAAGTCAAGAAACCATTACAGAAAGGAATATAAATATGCTCTGCAACAATTTTACAGAAGAACTGCTCGGATTACAAGGGGTAAAAATAACAAATTGGATCATAGTCAATAAAATAGACAGAAAAAAGAGGAATTATTGAAAATAAAGTTCAGCTTGATTTGGAGATAAACCGTTGTTATGAGAATGAGGTCTAACAGAGTTATAGAAGCCGTTGATATATTTGAATAAGCAGAGTTTTAAATCATCCAAAGAAACATAGGTTCTGCGGTTCACCTCTTCCTTTTTCAAGTACTTGAAAAAGCACTCCATAAATGTAGGCTCCCAATAGCAGACATACTTTGCAGCGTTGTATAAAGCAAAGCGAAGATAACGAGAACCTCGCTTTTCCATGTGCGAATAACAGTTTGCTGCCCTGACTGGTAGGTTTACGGAGACATACCGGAATAAGCAAGTATTTTATCAGGCGATGAAAAATTGTTAAAATCACCTATTTCAGCAAGGATCATAGCGCCAATAGCGTAGCAGATGCCGGGGATCGAGAGGACGGGAAAGTTGAGATTATCAACAATACGTTTAATCTCACCTTCAATCTCATCAATTTCAGAGGTGAGTTCAAAAATCAGCTTGATGGTATGCTTTAATTCAAGGGATTTCGCAGGCATAACAGAACCAATGGAGTTTCTTGCGGCATCTCTGAAGCGTATAGCGGTATCTCTGTTATATCTGCCTTTTGAAGCAGTGTAAAGCAGATTGCCGAGCCTTGTCAGATGAGCGTCAGCGATATGATGCGCTGACGGAAACTCAGAGAGCAATTTGTACGACGAATCCAAACGGCATGCCGCCGGCGGTATACAGAGAGTGGACCGAGCGCATAAAATCCGACACCGCCGCCTGATAATCGCGCGCCGCAACCGGATTTCTCCGTTCCGCTACACTCCACTCCGAAAACCGGTTGCATGCATCAAATTATTTCAGATTTAGGGTGAATTTTGACTGCACATTTCTTGACAATTCCAACATTAACATCATAGCGATAGTATGGGCGTCAACCTTATCTGTTTTCGTTTTACGCAAAGATAGACTTTTACGGTACAGATTGGTATGTAAAGGGTTGATAACAAAGGTGGGAAGACCTTTATTGAGAAGAAAATATAGAAGATTGTATGAGTAATGTCCCGTGGCTTCAAGCCCTACTTTTAATTTACTCGAATCATCTGAAACGGATTTAATCTTTTCAAAGAGGACATTGAAGCTTTCCATACTGTTTTGAAAAGTGAATGTTTTACAGAGAACCTCACCCTCTGAATTGCAGATAAAGCAATCGTGTTTATCTTTTGACACATCAATGCCGACCAAAATCATACTAAAAACTCCTTTGTAAAATATTTGATACTGTAAGACCCACAGGGGCTCATTGCTCTTGTAACCTCGTTCCAAATAAACCGTCGTGCGGTATTTAACTGATTAACAAACGGCAAAGAGTCTGTGGCTGGAGCCTTTCAAAAACCGTAAAGCGGTAGGAGATGCAAACCAATCCACAGCATCTTATACAGTATACCATAGTTCTTGGAGAGGAACTCTAAAAACTACTACTTTTATATTATACGAGGAAGAACAAAAGAAGCTTGGACCGGAATTGAGGAAGTATTTTAAGCGGTCTAAATCCTTGCTTATTAAAAGATTTGATAATCTTACAGATGAAGAAAAACAACAGGTGAACGTTATACTGTATTATTCGGTAAATATAAGCCGAGCGTATTGGTACAAAGAAGAATTTTTGAAAATCATCTATCATAAAGATAGCAAATCGGCTAAAATTGCTTTGAATGAATGGATTAAAATGCCGAATGTTGCGGTATTCCGCAATTCGAAAAGTGCGCAAAAACAATGCGTAATTGGTATAAGGGTATTGCCAACTCGTTGTCATTATCTATAACAAACGGCTTTTGTGTTTTGGGAAAAGACGCATATTTATTTGTATCCGATACGCCGCGTTTATATCATCTCACTGTGCTGTCAGCCACTTCCTCCATAATAGCCATTTGATCGTAATAATAGCGGCATGATTTAGCAAACAGAAATAAATGCTCATAGGATTTTGTCGGTCGGTCTTTGACAGGCTCAGGCAAACAATTAGGTTTTTCCCAAATGATGTCCGATCTGAGATACCAACCGTCGCTTCGCAGTGCGAACGCCAACATCCACGGTATACCGATCATATCTTTTTGTTTTATGCCGTCCCAAACTTTGGGAATCGCTGATGTTGAATCGGTAGTAAAAAAGTGATAAATCTGCTTATTCTTTTTTGAAAATGCGCCGGATCACCTCTGCTTCGGAGCGGACGACGACGATTTTCCCCTGTGCCATGCCGTAGCCGTATGGCATATATCTGTTTTTCATTTTCGTTTGCACCTCCGCTTCCTGCTCGGCAGATGCTCCGTCAGTGTCAGTCCGCCCGATAACCGGATTTCTATCTCCGTTTCCGATTTTACGGTGATTTTCTCAACAAGGCTACGTATCAGATCCTCGTCGTACTCCGTAACCTCGCTCTCCAATCCGGCAAGGGTGACGAATTCCGCCATCGTCATCCCGTGATCCTTTAGGTACTGACTGACCTCGGCGTGGAGGCCGGCGTCAATGCGTACCGTAATTCCTTTTTTCTCGCCGTCAGGCATAATCCCGACTCCTTTCCAAATAGTTTTTGAGTGCGGTTTCTACGATTTCCTCCACCGGTAGCCCGGTTTCGGCGGAGTAGAGCAGAAGCGGCTCCGCAAGCTGCGCCGGGATTTCAATTTCTTTTTTCATAGACGCATCACATTCCCATGACCGGGCCGCTTTCTTCCTCGGTCATATCTTCGTCCTGTTCTTCCGCCAATTCCTCCTGCGTTAGTTTGCGGAAGCTGTCCTCGCCGGGGCACAGACCGAGGGAGCGACCGTTGTCGAAGGTACAATGCACCGCGCCGATATCATCGACGAACCTGACCGTCCCGCGCATATTGTCCTCCACCGGTCGGGGGGGGTCGTCTCCCATGTGCAGAATCAAAACCCTTGTTCCGGGCGGATAGGCTTCCTTGTACTGTTTTCCAGAACGGAAAATTCTTCCGGCCAGTAGAAGCCCGTTACGGTGACCGATTGCTGCTCGCCTGTGCTGTCAATCGCGTGAATTGCAACCAGCTTGTTGTACAGATCGCTTTCGCTGATGGGAAAGCGAATATCCGTCTCGCGGTCGCCGTTTCCGATTTTGATTTTAATCATTTTTGAATATTCCTTTCTTCATATTGGATCGCCCCAAGACCGAATCGCCGGATCGCCATGGCGTTGCAGATCAGGGCGAACACCTTCGGTGAAATCAGTTCGGCGTCGGCAAGATCTCTGACCGTCAGATGCTTTGTGCCGAGATACAAGTCCTTTGCCGCACAGAACAGCGGATAGCTGTTCTCCTGCAGAACTTCTCCCAGGGCTTGTACCAGGCGCTTACGATCTTCGCCGGTCACATTGTAATTAATAGTCATGTTGTTTTCCTCCAATCTTAATTTGTTGACTTTGATTACGGTGGCTTATTCGACTTCCAGCACGTTTTCCTCATCTACGAAGAAGACGCGCTCCTGTTTAAAGCTATGCCGCCACAC
>CANRNI010000026.1 GCA_947631945.1 uncultured Clostridia bacterium | reverse complement strand
AAAGGAGGTATTTTTATATTTATGACAAACGTTCAAATTTTCAACAACACGGATTTCGGCGAACTTAGAACAATAATTATCAATGGAGAACCGTGGTTCGTCGGCAAAGATGTGGCGGAGAAGCTGGGGTATATCGAAACGGCAAAAGCCATTCGGGAACACGTTTGCGAAGAGGACAAAGGGGTGTCCGTTTTAGACACTCCCGGCGGGCCGCAGAAAATGACCGTGATCAACGAAAGCGGACTATACAGTCTCATTCTGTCAAGCAAACTGCCGTCCGCGAAAGAGTTCAAACACTGGGTCACGTCCGAAGTACTACCGACTATTCGCCGTCATGGCTTATACGCAACAAAAGAAACAGCCGAACAAATTCTCAATGACCCGGATTTCCTCATCCGCGCTCTGACAGAGTTAAAGGAATCACGGGAAGAAGCGAAGCGGCTGAAAGAGGAAAACACCGCACAGGCCGCGACCATCACCGCCTTGCAGCCAAAAGCCGACTACTGTGACGCGGTACTCAAATCCGATGGCCTGACCCTCACCACTGTGATCGCCAAAGACTATGGAATGTCCACTTGCGCTTTCAACCGGACACTCCATGAACTCGGCCTACAATATAAGGTTGGCACTACATGGACGCTCTATCAGGAATGGGCAGACAAAGGCTACCGCGTCAGCAACACCGTCGAACGCTATACCAAATACGGCACAGTCAAGACGTTCACAAACACCTTGTGGACGCAGGAAGGCCGCTTGTGGCTCTATAAGGTACTGCGGGAACATGGTATTCTCCCCTTAATGGAGCAGAAAAAACGCGCCCAGATGCAGCCCACAGAGACGACAGAACAGACGAAACCCCAGACCGTCGAACTCACAAATATCCCGGCAAAATAAGATAAGCCGGATTGCAAAAAGGACTATTACCATGACAGACAACAAATTACAAAAAAACAACCTGTCCGATTGCCGCGCAGACGGTCACTGGACAAAAATCGTCAACAAAATCACCGTCCCGGAGGATTACGACCCCGCCCCCGATGAAGTACGCCTCCCCGTGGAACCCCTCACCTTTGAGGAAGTCCAGCAGCTTCAAAATTACTTCTACGACCGGGAAGAAACATCGCCCTATAGATATACCAACATCAGAAATTTCCTGTATGTGGTACTCGCGGCAAATACTTCCCGGCGGTGCGGGGACCTGTTGAATCTCCAAATCGGCGACGTGATCAAGGTTGACCCACAAACAGGCGAAGCCGCAGTACGGCAAAACCTCATCATCCGAAAGGAAGAGAAAACGGAGATTCGTTCTGTCACCCCCCTGAATGCAAGCTGTCAGATCGCGATTCTGGAATATTTGAATACCATTCCGCCGTTTTCGGTCACGGATTGGCTGTTTCCAAATTACAAGAATCCCAGCAAACACATCACGGTCAGTGACATGAGACAAATTCTCCAACGGACTTGCCGGATATTGGGAATCAACAAACACATCGGCACTCACTCTCTGCGGAAAGCCCTCCCCTACCATGCCGCGCAGAACATGGCGACGGAAGAAGACGAACTCCGCATTTCCGACTACTTAGGCCACCGGGACTTGCGGTCTACAAGACACTATACCGGACAGACCTTGGCAGACAAACAGGAACTATCCGACAAATACTGTATTCCGGTTTTGGAGGACATCATTCCCAATTTTTGACCTTTCCTCTGTTGTGTAAAATATTAACCTGTGTTAATTTTGCGAACGGTATTTCACTTGTAAAAATCAACGATGAAAAAATCACTCATCATCAGATGAAAATCACGTGAAAATTTGCAAGTGAGATACCGCGCACAACAGAGCCGCAGCTTTTGACAGAGACAGGGGTAACGAAATGTGACCCCAAATACAGACCAGACCGAACGATTTGTTCAGCTTGAATCCATTGCCGGAGGAAAACAAAACGGGGCCTTGAAACAGGGCGTCCAAACATAATCCAGTCCACTGTCAGGGACAGCAAAACCCCCACCCCGAAGACCACCAGACCGACCAGAAAATTCCAGACCGACCAGCATTCTGTGACCCGCAAATCCATTGACCCGCGATTGTGAGAAAACGCGACAAAAAGAAAAGTAACAAAAGAAAAAGACAGATTTAATAATTCCATTTTACTACAAGTGTACTTATAATAACTACAGATGTATATAGTATATATAATTATTTAATATATAATACTATTAGATTTAAATACTATTATATCTGTAATACTATTAGATTTGTAATACTATTAGATTTGTAATACTATTAGATTTAAGGAACCACTATATTTAAAATACTATTATACTTGTAATACTATCTAATCTGATAATTATTAGTTATTATATAGTCTTTTATTCTTTCTTGTTATGGAATACTATAAGTTTAGATAGACTATAAGACTATGCACAGTCTTAAAGTAAATCCTGTAATATAGTTTTTCTTGCTTCTTCTTTTGTCGTTACTTCGTAACTCCAAAAGTCACTCGTAAATGTTTCACATTTACTCGTGATCGCCGAGAAAAAAATTTGGATGCGCGTTCTACGGCTGTCAACGTCAATTTTCATTCCGGTTTCTGTTTCCGGTCTTCCAATCCGGTTTCCAAACCAGACCACAAAAATCCAATTCCAAACGAAAGGACCAATCCAGCCATGAAAAAGTATTCTGTTCTCACCAACTCCAAATATACCAGCCATTCCAATCACAAAAATCATTCCGTCTCCGTTCTGGACATTCCCGATCCTCTTTCGCCTGTGCTGACTTCCATTCTCAAACGCTTGAATGCCTTGGAGCGCCGCATGGATTCCCCCGCACTCCCCGCCGTAAAACAGCCCGACCGCCATTCCACCAGCCGCCTGAAACTTTCCGCCCCCGCAGCATCATCCAGACCGGACATGACAGCATGGGACAGCGAAGCCCAAATGGAAATCGACCTGTTGGAACTGACCGAGCGGATGGAGGAACTGCAAAGTCTCCGTTACGCAGAGGAATCCGCCGACGCGCTTCAAATCCTCCGTCTGCCAACCACGCAAATCAGAGAATGGGTTTCCACCGCCTATGACGTTCTCTTTGACGCGGACGGTTTTATCGCCGATACCCTTGCGGAGGAAAACGTTTGTCAGGCGGAAGCGTTGGAGCGTACACAAACCGCCTTGCGTACCAAATCCGTGTATGACACCCTCTGCGCCCTCATCGACATGGGGGAGGAAAGACCGGACGCGGCGGAGGAATTACTGTTCGCCTGTGTGCGTGTTCTGGTGCGGTTTTTGTCCGATATGGAGGAGGAAGATATTTGCCCCTGTGCTTTTAGTCACATTCTGACCTCAAAACATGTGTAATTTACCTTTGCCGCGAGACATGAAGGAAGGGGGGGAGGGTATCTATACCCCCCAACCTTTCATCTCTCCGAACCCTTGTAATTGACTTAGAAACGGGACCTCAGAATGCGTCTTATCAAAAGGGGCATTTTCAGAGCCATTTCCACCACAATGACCATTCAATTTTTTTGAAAAATTTTTCCGAAACCTATTGACATCGCCGGGCAAATGTGGTATAATGATACCAGTCAAACTCCACGGGTCAAAAATTTTGAAACGGAAAGGGTGAAAGGTCATGATTTTGGAATTGCTGGTCCTTGCGTCTACCTTTGGACGGGAAAAGGTCAACGAGTGGAAAGCCGCCCGCGCCGTCCGGGAAGAGGAACAAAGAGTAAATGACATCCCGGATATATGGGATAGCCTGACCTATCAGGTCCAGCGAAGAATGGCTTTCTACGGACATACGGCGGACTGGACGGAGGAATTTGCGGAGTGGACAAAGCCCCCGCGCCATTCTGTTAAGATCAGTCTCCGCACCATTGAACTCAACCGGGAATTTTGGCAGAGCGGTTTGTCCATGAGGGAATTTGCCGACCAACATTTCCAAAAGGTTCAGGATGAACTGGAACGAAAGTACGGCTGCCGCAGTCCCTATGTGGGGGGATGGAAATGGCTTTATGACCGCGTGACCCTGTATGACAGGGAAGGAAACCCCACGACCCTGTATGACGAAAAATGGTATTCCAGATAACAAACCGAATACAAAGAAGGGAGCATTCGCAAGAATGTTTTCCTTCACTCTGATCATTCAATTTTCATGGGCACATATTCACGGAAACAATTTTTGAAAAATTTAAATTTAGGAGGTATGCGAACAGCATGACAAAACATCGAGACGGCGTGTTTGAAACAAACAGCAGCAGCGTCCACAGTATATGTCTCGCCTATACGACGGAACATACTAAAATCCCTTCCGATTCCCAGCTTTCTTTCAAATTGGACTACTTTGGATGGGAATTGAACACCCTCACGACCCCGGAGGAAAAAGCGTCTTATTTCTGGACGGCGGTCGTGTATCTGTTCAGTGATGAGGTACGGGAAACCATCAAGAATCGTGTGCGTGGTGTGCTGCAACTGGATAACATTTCCTGTGAATTTCAGGAGCCCGTGTATAACGAACGTTTACGGGAACCCAATGAAAGAGCACCCCTTTCCCATGATTACGGCATCGACCACATTTTTGACACTGATCTGCTATATTGGATATACCACATGCTTTCCTCACCGCACGATTTTAAGAATTTCCTCTTTTCGCCTGACAGTTTCATCCTGACCGGCAACGATAACGACGGAGAATGGATTGGCGAAGACGACCCTCTCCCCGTGGATTATCCTTGTAGCATCTTTACCAAAGGCAACTAAATCATTTACATACGAAAGGAATTTATAATGAGTAAAATTGATAACACCCGTTATGTCTCCGAACTGTTGAAGTCTCTTGCGGCATATATCACCAAACACCAAATAACCGGAAAGTTCAACTTTTACCGTACAGATTCGTATTTCTACGTGATGTTGGACGGGAAAGTCATGGTGCAGATCGAAAGCGAGTACGTCCCCGCTGATTTGGAATCAAAAGCACCGTGGAGCGACCTCACTCCGATGGACAGTCTTGAAAAGGTGTGGGACAGCTTCGCAAACAAAAACAACACACCGTATGCCGGAGCAAGACCGAGTTTCCAATACTTTTTCAGAGACATCACAAGAAATTCATGGTGCATATCGTTTGATCTGAAACAGAGCCGAACCGTGATTGCCCTCACGCAGTTTTTACGGGAAGACGATAAGGAATCGGATTTCTTTCAAGTTTCATTGTGCCAACTTGTTTGCCCCGGAGACATCTCCGAGATGGATTTTACTCTGCAAGGAAATCTTCGCGGTCATTCATATCTGTTGGTGACTGCACCTAACGAAGAGTATTCCGCCATCGTTATGCCCTATGCAATTTAAATCAGGTTTTGCATGAGAACCGGAAAGGAAGAACATGAAATTTTCATTACGTCATGGCGTGTTCGAGACAAATTCCTCATCAGTACATAGTATTTGTATCGCGACCGGAAAGAAAATTCCTCTCACAATTCCAGAAACCCTTTACGTGGAGCCGAATGATTACGGATGGGAACACGCAGTTTTAAGCACACCAAAGGAAAAAGGTGACTACCTCTATACCGCCATTCTCATCCTGACCCACGAAAAATTGCTGAATAAAACGCTGACGAAACTGACGGATTGGCTCCATACTCGCGGCTGTGAAATCACGTGGGAGGCAACGAGTAAAAAAGATTTTGAAGATGGTCAATATTTTGGACACGGCATTGACCACTCATATGATGAGGGATTGCGGGATTTTGTCAACCACATCACGAAGTCCCCTACGGATTTGTGTAATTTCTTGTTTTCGGACAATAGTTATATCGTCACCGGAAATGACAACGATGATAGTGATGTGGACATTCGCGAAGACTATCCCCATTTGGAATATCAAAAGGGAAATTGAAAAGAAAGGAGACAACATGAAGTATACCTTGCGCCTTGGCGTATTTGAAACCAATTCATCTTCCGTTCATACTCTTTGTATCTGTACGGCGGGTGATTTTCGAGAGTTTACCCATGGAGAAGAATTTCTCTACGATAGGTATAAAGACCAATTGATTCCCACAAAGAACGTCGAACAAATTGACAGGATCGAATATGAAGATCGATACGTCACGTATGAGGAATTGATGCAGCTTTGGGAAGATTTTGACTACTATGAAGAAAACTACACTACCAGAAACGGCGAGGAATTAGTCGCTTTCGGAATGTACGGACACGATTAACTCTAACAGCATAACTCCAATTGCCCCACAGAAATCATACCAATCACATAAAAGGAAGATACAAAATGGAACTTCTTGGCAAATACAAAAACGGGAACTACACCGTCGCCATCTATAAAGACGGCACAAAAATCAGGGCAACAGGCGCGGATTCGTTCGAGCCGACTTTCCCGGAATCCATTGACCTGAAAATCACAAATCAGTGCGAAAGGGGGTGCGCGTTCTGTCACGAAAACTCCACGCCGGACGGCAAACACAGCGACCTACTTAACCTTCCCTTTTTCCGTTCTATCCCGCCCTATACCGAGCTTGCAATCGGCGGCGGCAATCCCTTATCGCACCCCGATTTGGAACGATTTCTTGAAAAATGCCAATCCAGACATATCATTGCAAACATCACAGTCCATGAAGCAGAATTTTTCGACAATGCCGCCTTGTTGTGGACGTGGGTCTCCCGTGGATTGATTCACGGCATCGGGATTTCTCATACTTCCCCGAAATATACCGAAAGGCTGCTTCGGTACCTCACGGAAATGTATCGGTTTTCTACCGCCGTGATCCACGTGATCAATGGCGTGGTATCTCTGGATGATCTGGAAAAGTTTGCGGACAAAAATCTGAATCTCCTGATTTTGGGCTATAAAGACATTCGCCGTGGACAGGAGTATCAGAGCCGCTATATGGATGTGGTTTCCATGCGGCAACAGACATTGAAAGAAAATCTTCCCCGGCTTGCAAAAGACGGACATTTTCGGACGATCTGTTTTGATAATCTTGCATTGGAACAATTGGACGTGCAGCGTCTTGTGACCTCAGAAGAATGGGAATCCCTTTATATGGGGGATGACGGCAAGTTTACCATGTACATTGACGCGGTGGAATTGGAGTACGCCATGTCTTCCACTTCCATGCACCGCTATCCATGCGAAAATACCGTTCAGGCCATGTTTCAACGGATTCGTCAGGAATCCAATACCATCAATAACATAGAAAGGAATTGCACATGAAACTATACGAGATAAACGAAGAAATCCTCCATCTCATGAACCGCATGGAGGTGGACGAAGAAACCGGGGAAGTCCCCGCCGATATGGATGAAATTCTTGCGGAACTGGATTCTTTGCAGATGGAGAAAAAGTCCGTTCTGGAATATATCGCCAAACTGGTCATCAATACCCGCGCGGAATCCGCCATGTTGAAAGAGGAAGAAACCCGGCTGAAATCCCGCCGTGACGCTCTCGCAAGAAAAGAAGACCGTTTGATTTTCGTCCTTGACCGGGAGTGTGACGGAGTAAAGACCGATTTGGGCGTGGCTACATTGTCTTATCGAAAAACCTCTCGCGTGGAAGTCGCCGACCCCAGACAGGCAGTCGCGTGGTTAAAGGAAAATGACCATGCCAATTGTTACCGGACCCCCGAACCGGAGATTTCCAAAACAGAGGTGAAGAAACTGTTAAACAACGGCGTGGAAGTGCCGGGGTGCAGTATCATTGAAGACCGTAATTGTTCATTGAGATGAGGAAAGAATGGAAGGATTAACCATTATTTCCGCAAGTGAAGTCGCGAACGCAAATTGGTTTCTGGCGTTCATTGGTGTTTTTGGATTGTTGTTTTCTATGTTCGGATTGATTACGATAGCCTATGTCGATTATTTGATGATCAAAAAATCCATTCCTTTTTGTCTGCGGATGGATTGGTGGTGGGTTCTAATCACTATCATGACTGTTGCTTTGGCGATTGTGAGCAGCTATGCCATTCAGATCACACTCAACCCATCTACTCATATCGAGTATACTGTGCAACTGGACAAAGATTTGCGCTATTTGGATTTCACGCAAAAATATGAAGTGCTGTCAGAGGAAGAAAACGGCCTGTACATCATCAGAGAGAAAGAGGAATGAATGAAAGATCATAACAATGCCATTTTGCAATATTTATGTGAATGTTCCGCCTACTTTGACATCGAAAAACCAATTTCCATAAAGCAAATTTCTTACGCTTTGGACATTCCTGTGGAAGACGTATACCATAGTGTGTTCGATCTTGCGGATGAGGATGTTGGAGGCGGAATAGTAAAAATCGTTACAAAACCACCCTATTCCGAAGATATAGAATCAATATCCGAAATCATGACCTGTGCATTGACTGACCGTGGCAAAAAAGAACTCGGGTTCTATAGGCAGTTTGCCATTGACCGAATGAAATGTATGCCGAAAGAAGACCGAAATCATATCTACGAACAGTATGTTGGTTATGGAATGAACAATTCTGAAATTTTGGAATCCATTGACGCGCTTTGCAACTTGCCAAAATTTATCGCTGCAATGTATCTGGAAGAGAATTACATTTCAAACAAACGTCAATTCATCGAAAAAGTCAGTGATTTGTTCGTACTTTTGGAATGGATAAAATTTGACCTTGACATTCGGGATTCCGAAATCAATGATGAATTTTTGTGGAAAACATTCCAGTTAGAGCAAAAAATGAAGCAACGCAAAAAGAAAATCGAAGCAGAAAATACCAATCCCACTACAAAATAATTTATATCTTAGGAGGAAACTACAATGTTCCATGCTACCCCTTCTCCCGTTTCGTATGGACCGGAATTTTACCCCACTCCCGCCGACTTTGCCGATGAAATCCTCGCAGACATTGACATGAGTAAAATCAAAAGCGTACTGGAACCGTCAGCCGGACGGGGCGACCTGATTGAAGCAGTCTTCCGCCGGGCGAAAAAAGGAACTGTTTTTAATGGGCGTCATTTGTCCTATGATCCACCGTCCGTGGACTGCTGCGAAATCAATGAATCCCTCCGGTCTCTGCTGATTGGAAAGGATTGGGGCGAAGCGGATGAATCATCCTATTGCTCGAAACCCCGGGAAGTCCATTTGATTCATAATGATTTTCTCACTTTTCGGACTTATACGCATTATGACCTGATTCTCATGAATCCTCCCTTTTCCAACGGGGATGCGCATTTGCTAAAGGCACTGGAACTCGCGGCAAAACCGGACATAGAGGGAAGGGGAACGGCAGTAATCTGCATTTTGAATGCGGAAACCATCCGAAATCCCTATACCGTCTCCCGGAAAACCCTCCTGAAAAAATTGGATGAGTACGGCGCGACCATTACTTATCATTCCAACGCTTTCTCTGACGCGGACCGTAAAACCGACGTGGAAATCGCCGTGATCCGTACCTATATCGAGAACCATGACGAAAGCCCGTCTTTTATCTGGGAGGAAGTCAAGAACGAAATGCAAACGGAGCAGTATCAGGAAGAGACCTACGGCCCTACTGCAATCGTTCCCGGAGATTGGCGGCGGCAGATCGAGCAGTCCTACCGCATGGAAATCAATGCCGGATTACGGCTGATCAAAGAATATCGCTCTCTTTCTCCCTATATCAAAGACAGTTTGGAAAAGGATGGAAATTTTCCTATTTTGACTTTGGAAATCAATACATCCCGTTATGACAAACACAAACCACTCTCCGTGGATAAATATGTCCGTCTGGTCCGCCGGAAATACTGGACAGGTTTGTTCAACAACAGGAACTTTAATGCCAACCTCACCAGCGACCTACAAGATGAAATGCAGAACAACATCACCAATTTGCTTTCCTTTGATGTGACAGTCCACAATATCATCACCTTGCAGCAACAGCTTTTGGCAAAACTCAACACCAGCGTGGAACAGCAAATTCTCAAAATCTTTGACAAATTAAGTGTAGAGCATTCGTGGAACACGGATTCTTCCAATAATATCCATTATTATAACGGATGGGCTACGAATAAGGCGTGGAAAATCAATAAGAAAGTGATCATCCCCGCCTATGATGTGTTCAGTATGTACACCGGACGCGATGAATCCTTTAGTTCCTATAAGGCCGCTGACTGCCTGTGTGATCTGGAAAAGGTGTTGGCCTATCTGGACGGCAATCTCAATGACCCGGATTACTCCGATTATCAGATGGGGCGTGTTTTATCCAATTATTCAAGAAATGGTGTGAGCCGGAATATCCCACTTCGGTATTTCAAAGTAACGTTCTATAAAAAGGGGACTTGCCATATCGAATTTACAAATCAGAAAGTCCTTGACAAATTGAATATTTTCGGCAGTCAGAAAAAGGGATGGCTGCCGCCGAGCTACGGCAAAAAGACCTATGCGGACATGGAGGAAGCGGAAAAGAAAGTGGTGGACGAATTTCAGGGCGCGGAATCCTATGAAGCTATTTTGCGGGATGTTGGCTATTATCTTGCGTCCCCCGTTCCCGCACCGCAATCTCTGTTGACAGCGGCGGGGTGAAAGAATAAGGAAAGGAAAGATGTTTTTTGATTGATGAACTGACAATGGATGAATACCATCATCTGATCGACAGCGATAATTATTCCCCCCGCGGACTGTTCGTGGTGTACGATAAGGAAACCGGAAATTATATCGCTGTCTATAACCCGGACGGACAGGCGTGGACAGAGGAATTTCGGTCCATGCTGACCGCCCAAAGATGGCTGGCCGGGCGTTATGTGCGCAATGTACAGGGGGAACGTATCTGCCTTAGTACCTACGAAACCGATTATCGCGTGAAGAAGCGGAGAGCAAAAGAGGGGGCGATTCTCCGCAGATGGGCCGCCGCAAACCCAGACCAGCGGGATGAACCATGACCAGTGGGAAAAGCCGTAAAGAATCTGGAAGAAAAGAAAGGAAGGGAATGAAATGAGAAATATCTTTGAGTTTTGCGGATTTGTGGCGTGTTTTGTCCTGTATATGCTGATCTATACCATCGTCGGATGTTGTATTACAGAGGCTCCATTCCCTTTGTGGCTGCGTCCCGTCTGTATTACATACATCGTCGGCGTGACTGCGATTCTGCTTTGTGCGGCGGTGGTATATCTTCACGGACGTCGGCGTGTACATCGTGGCAAACGGATGGGCTATATACGGTTAGACGAAAATGGAGCAATCTACTATGAATGAGAAAACAAACATGACCTATCAAGACATGGCGAAAGTCATTTATGAAGTGTTGCAAAAGAAAAGGCGATTGTGTGAATACAATTCCCGCGACGATCCTGATTGTTCCCAATGCCCCCTTTCTGTACTGCTCGACGGAAATAAGGATATGTATGTCTGCAATCTCATTCCGTATATCAACTTTGATTTCACATTGGAAAATATAGAAACCGCCGTAAAGGTGATTTGTGATTATGCTAATGACCATCCACAGAAAACGTACATACAGGATTTCTGCGAAAAGTTTCCAAACGCGCAAAAGAATCATGTGATCCATAACACTTGTAGACAGCTCATCTATGGCGAAGATGTGTTTTGTAGTTCAAAGTGCGTCGAATGTTGGAATATGGCTATGCCGGAACAAAGAGAGGAATGAACATGGTAGACATATTGGAATGCAAAAGCAGGATCGCAAGAAAAGAACATATTTGCAACTATTGTGGTAAAAAGATTTCTCCCGGCGAAGTGTATGCTTATGGTAGATTTATTGAGGAAGGTGAAATTTTTAGCTGGAAGGAACATCCAAAATGCGGTAAGATTGCAGACAAACTCATGCGGTTATATCACACTTGTGAGAATAACGATGAGATGAATCAAGAGTATTTTCTTTACCTTTGCAAAAGATATTGTCAGGAATATGTTTGCCCGGAATGTGAGATGAAGATAAAAGGAAAGGGCGAAATGCAATGCGTCTTAGGAAAAACGTTTTGCCGGGAGAAAATAGATCGGTCATTGGAGGTCGAAGATGGATAAACGGATTATAGACGTATGCTGCGGCGGAAAGATGTTTTGGTTTGATAAAAATAATCCAGATGTTGAGTTTTGCGACAAAAGAACGGTGGAGCGTTTTGAATATTACAAGGGCCAATATTTTGAGGTTTCCCCAGACACTGTATGTGATTTTACTGACCTTCCATTTCCAGATGAATCCTTTTATCTTGTTGTTTTTGACCCGCCGCATATCGTCAAACAAGCAAATTCAACGTCCATTGTGCAGTTGAAATATGGGAAATTAGGAGATGATTGGAAAGAAACATTGTCAAGAGGATTTGCGGAATGTATGCGCGTTTTAAAACCAAACGGCGTAATGGTATTCAAGTGGAGCGAGGTAGATATTCCATTAAAGCAAGTGTTATCTCTTTTTCCACAGCAGCCGCTTTTTGGAAATCGAAATATCCAGAAAGCGAAAACGCATTGGCTATGTTTTATGAAGGACGGTGAATCGGATGAGTAAAGAACTTTTACGCTGCCCGTATTGTGGCGGGGAAGCAAGTTTATTTCATAGGTGGGATATGTATTGGGTCGAATGTATGAAATGCCACGCACAATCGACACCGGATATAAATGAAGAATTGGCAACAAAAGATTGGAACCGCCGTTATGTTGGAATCAAAGATAAAAAATTCACTCCTATTCATACAGGCGATATTATAGCATTTTTTGATGTACGAGGTGAGGTAGTTTTCTTTCGTGGCTCTTATGGTATGCAAACAAAAGAATTTATCGACGATGAACTACTTATGATTCAACTTCCGCCTATGGAAAATGATCATTTTCATCGTGTGGATTACTTTGTTTCATTGTGGGAAATATGGCGAAAATACCCGCACGTTGAATCCATTCTTTCCTGCGTAAAAGTGATTGGAAATAAATGGGATAACCCGGAACTGTTAGAGGAAATCAAATGAGCGAAAAGCCATTACCCTGTCCTTTCTGTGGTGGGAGAGCAAGTGCAACACACCCAATAAGTATTTGTGGAAATTCGTTTTGTGTCGGAGATTCGTATCAAGTACGATGTAATGATTGTATGGCACGTGGGCCATATTTTAACAGTAAAGAAAGCGCAATTGCAGCATGGAATCGTCGTTATTCTGAAACAGGAGTGAAGAAAAATGAAAGTCAAGGGTTATAAAGGTTTCCATAAAGGCATGATATGTAATGGAGAAGGTAAACATAAAAAACAATACGCATTACATACAGAATATGAGGAACCTAAGGCGGAATTATGTCGTAGCGGAATGCACTTTTGTGAAAATCCGTTTGATGTATTTGGTTTTTATCCATTTATAGATAGTCACGGGGAATTAAATGAGTTTGCAAAAGTGGAAGCGGATGGGTCCATTGTTTCTGATGGTTGTAAATCAGCTTGTACGCATTTAAAAATTGAAGACAAATGTTCCATTCCTGACATGACAGAAGAATTTGTCCATTATGTTGAATTGAAATTGGAAGAATTTCAAAATGACCCAGAAACAGATAGTTCTATGTTAGATTTTTTTGATTATTATTGTATTTACGATGATGATTGTGCGCAGTATAAGAATATTAAAGATAGATTTGCCGGAGTTTATGGAGATCACAATCATATTGTCATAAAAGAATCAAAACAGTACATGACCGTTCTTGGTGACAGCAATCAGATTGTCGCGATACCGATGGGCTCCTGTATTACATCTTCTGGATTTATGAATATTGTCGTGTGTGAAAATGCCGATGCTTATTTGTATTCTAATGGACAAAACGATAATCTTGCTGCCTACGGAAGCAATAGCAGAATTATGTCGGCAGGGGACTGTAATTTATTGATCGGAGGCGAAGGCTGTCACATTGCTTCTACAGGGCATTGTGATCGGATTGCTTCTTTAGGGGATAGAAGCATTATTCTTTCGTGCGGAGATAAGTCTGCTACTACATTAAAAGGCGAAAATTCTACCGGAGTGAGCATTGGGGAAGATTCAAAAATCCGTGGGAAAATCGGCGACTGGATCACCTTGGCGGAATGGAAGCGCGGTAGAATCGTTTCCATCAAGTCCGCGAAAATCGACGGAAAGAAATTAAAGGAAGATACGTTCTACAAGTTGGAACACGGTAAATTTGTTCAGGCACATTAAAACAGGAAGGGAAGTGCATAAATGAAAGGAAAACCTCTGATGCGCGTCACTATGCGTGATACCATCGAATATATGAACTCCACAGACTGGAAGGACCGTCTGATCGCGGAGTATTGGCAGACGAAAATCCGTTATCAGAAACTCAATATCCTGATCACCAAATATCATGCCGGAGAATCGGACAGTCATATCCTTAGCCCCATCAACGTTCTGACCCAACAGCGCACTCATATGAAAGAATATCTCGGCTGCTTGAAGTACCGGGCAAAACTCGCTGACATTGATTTGCGAAAAATCTGCGCGGAACAAGCACAGGAAGAGACCCCCGCACCGGAAGCCATAGAATCCGAACAGTCCGAATAAGCCATACCCGCAAAACAAATCAGAACCATTCTACAAAAATTCACCATACTACCATCGAACGGACATTCTCCAAAATAGAACGTCCGTTCTTCTTCATCCCATCTCAAATCCGAACAAGCGTTCTTTCCCCAGCCACTTTTCTCCCCGTTTTCAGCGTTGTACAATTTGCACAAAAACAAAGCCGGAAATTTGTTGAATATTCCATTCTTCCCGCTCTTGACAATGGGAACGAAATCCTGTATACTATTGAATACACAGGACAGTCGTTGAAGTCCACTCATTTTTCGACATTCTGCGCAAAAATTTAAACGTTTAACGGAGAGATGATATGTTAGCAAAAAGCGGCTTTTTGTCAGAATTGCAAGAGTATCTTAACCAATACGACTTGTTTCAAATCACAGAAAACGAACAAATGTTCTACTGTGACAAGATTCGTTTTCTACCAAAATCAAAACCCGGCATCCGGCAGAACGACCCCGCCTTCCTTGCCCCGGACGTGGAATGTTCCTCCGCTTTCTCCGGCTCCTTCGCGTTCCCTTCCTTATTATCATGGGAAACCCCCTCGCCCCAGTCCGTCCGTCTGACCTGTTCCAATACAATATTGTCCGTCACGCCCCTTCGCGCCAAATGCCCCTTGGCCCCGGAAGAAGTGCAGCAATATCAGGAAGATTCTTTTCTCCCTCTGATTGGCCGGACAATGGATGATTGGATGGATTCGGAATGGATTGACCGTCCCGCTGTCCGATGGGATAAGGAATCCTCCGCCGTGTATCTGCCCTGTTCCTATGACCGTCTGATGGCTCTCCCCGCTGCCTGTCAGGAATCTCTGCGCGATTTGGTGTTATATCAGTTGGACGGAGCCATGTTTCCTTTTACCAGCTTGCTCCCCGCCTTTTCTGTTTCCTTTGACGGGGAAGACTACACGATATATGGGCACCTCCACGACCGGGCGGCAGACGCTCCCTGTAACCGGGTGTTCCTGTATGCGTCCTACCTCTCTGACCTTGCCGATCTGGAACGACCTTTCTCTGACCTCGTGGACTTGGCTCGTTTTTATCTTTCCGAGAAATTTTTGCACAATCATTTAGTTTTTATGGAGAATTTTTTATGAAATATTTCTGGTCGGCGGTCGTTGACAATGGTCCGGTTTTGTGGTATAATAGTACCATCATGGAAATTACAAAAAAATGGAGCCGTGAAAAGTGACCCATACAGATTGACCCGTGCGGGTTGAATGGCATGGGACAAACCAACCATAACAGAATCGTACCAAACGGAGATAGCCCATGGAAAACAGAGAAGACCTACTGAATGAGTTCAAGCAACAGACCATCGACCAGAAAGAAACAGAAAAAGGAAAAGAATCCATTAAGAGCATGATCGATATTTTGTATCGTCATCTCCCGGATTGTCCTCCATCAGAATGGACCAGAGATTGCATGGTAGACGCTTATCAGACCATGAATCTGAGAACCACAGCAATGTTTGAGACCTACCGGAGAATCTTGTACCGCCTCATGGAATATTTGGTTGACAATGGAGCCATGACCGCAAAATCCATGAAGCAGATACACACGATCACTTACTTTGAAATTACCAATGGAACGAAATACATCAATTATTATTTCAAAGACCTGTCAGAGTTTAAGACCTCCATCGAGGACACCATTCGACTGATCAACCCGGACCCATGCAAGGACACGCTGCTGACTGCCCGTTGCGTTCTTTATCTTCTTTGGCACGGCTTTATGTTGGAAGAAATAGTTGAATTGAAAAAATCTGACTTGCATCCCCAGACACAATCCATCTATCACGCGGGCTTGCGGCTTGAAATTCCCATTGACGCGGAATGCTTTCAGTGGATTTCCTATTACGCTTTCAGTGATTCGTTTTTAATGGAAACCCCAAAACAGCGGGTCAGATGTTTCTACATGGAAAGTCCATACGTTTTTCGGACAAACCGGACGGAACAATGCACCAATCTCCATTTGCGGCAAACGATCTCCTATATAGACCGTACCATCAAGAGCAAAAATATGGACCTTAAAACGAGACAGTTTTTGGGCGAAAATGTAAAACCATTGCAAAACCCAAAAATCTATATCGCCCGTCTGGTCTATATGAGCGGCGTTTTCTACCGCCATTCTCTGGAAGAAAAAAGAATGGGTATCTTCAACCCGGATGAACGTTCCAGATTGAACGTCCCGGAAGGTTATCCCCTTCGCTCCATTTCTTATCTGGAAATCAGGGAGTGGCGTTACCGGGAGTACAGAGAGTACGATAATTGGAAAATCGTCTTTTATTCCAACAAAGAAACGGAGGAATAACAGACCATACACAACGAAAAGGAAGGAATGCGGTTTCTTCCTTTTCAAACCCCATACCATTCAATTTTTACGGACACGTACCCACGGGAAAGTTTTTTTGAAACTTGCCTTGTCATATTATTTTTCAAAAGAAAGAAGGTTCCAAATTGAAATTTTATGAAAATCCGCAGCAGGGCGTCGTTGTTGCGCAAAAGGAAAGAACACAGAACGGCGCAATTCAGGAAATCAAGGATTTTGTCCGCCATCACAGTAAATACTTTGAGATTGATTGGGCGGGCCGGTATCTCGATGACCTTATCATGCCTCGCTCTTATCGCGGTGTCGCCCGGTGTAACCTGTCAGAGGACACCTACGTCCCGGAGATCGGGGAATCCATTGCGGAACGACGCTGTAACGCAAAGTACCGGGATTCCATCGACAAACGATGGATCAAGGTCCTCAACGACCTGTACGGTTTGGCGGACAGTATCGAAAAAATGCTGTTGCAGCGCGGCGTGATCGAGTTTTCCCCGGAACCGCTCGTTCCAAATCCAACAAGCGGAAAGGAATCGGAAACCACATGAATTCAAATACCAATGACCCCACCCCCGCCCCGGATGAGCAGAATCCGCCCATATCGGAACCGCAAGCAACACAGTGGAAGGAGTGGGAGGAAGAGCTCAAAAAGCAGCTTTCCACGGCCTATCTGCGGGGCGTTTCCACAGGCGCGAAATCTTATCTCGGCATGATTTTGGAACAGTGCAAAAAGGGTCGGAAAGCCCGTGAGAATCCCGCGAAGACTTTGCTTGCGGTGGAGCATTTGTGTACTGCGCTTCTTGCCCCGCTGGAACGGGAAAATCACCCCCCTCTTTCCAAATCTCCGTCCGTAGAAACCTCCATCGATCATCAGACCAATCAGAAAACCAATTCAAATTCCAATATAAAAGGAGAAACCTTATCATGACAAATCCGAAATTCGTATTCATCGGTGCTTCCAGCTTGCCGAAAGCCACATCCAAAACCCCTTTCGTCCGGGAAATCGTGAAACGGGACCCCAGAACCGGCAAGGACAGAAAAATGTTGAGCCTTTCCTTTGGGCTGAAATCCGGGGATAACATGGTCTATCTGGAAGCCTTTGACGGCGAACAGGAAAAGGTAACGACCTACAACGAGAATAACGAAAAAATCACCATTCCGTGGGAGGAACGGACAAACAACGCCATCAAGGTAGCCGGATGGACCTTGTATATCGTTGATTTGGGTCCGGCGTTCGGCGGACGACATGAATTTCTCACTCGTTATGACCTGATCTCCTATTTGCGGGAAAACCTCCCCCGATATGCGGGCAGACTGATGATCACGGGGCAGTTGAACCGTCAGTGGTACGCCGAGAAACAGAGATACACCGACCGTTTTCAGATACGCAATGTGTTCGCGGTAGACGAAAGTCAGAAATACAAAGACCGCCTGTCCTTGCAGATGGATATTTACTATAATAAGGACTGCGTGGACCTTGCCGATCTGGAAAAGGGGAAAAAGGCGTACATCAATGGCTATATCGAGCAGTACATCAACAAGGAAGAGGGAATCAAATACGTTCCTATGACGTTCGTCTTTTCTTCCGCTATGTACGATCTGGAAAATAACCCCCATCATAAGGAACTGTACGAGTACAAACTCTCCTATGTCAATGTGGACAAAAAGAAAATGCGCCATTTGCTGTGGGACGTGGTACTCTTGAACGGCGCGGAGGAAGTGCCTTTCAATGAATCCATGCTGACCCCCGAACAGAGGCGACAGGTCGAGCTTGGTCTTCATGAGGTGGAGGATTTCCGGCCCCGTGGCACGATCTACGGCGATAAGGTCAGCGAATATCGTCTGAAATCCCCCTGCCTGATCGGAGATTTCCAGAGCGGTTTCCTTCCCGCCGACGAAACGGAGGAAGAGTTTGAAATGAAGATTTATCAGCCGCCGAAAAATGAATCGTTCGCGGAGGCAAAGGCAAATTCCCAAACCCAGAAAGCCGCAGTCACCGCAGAGGAAGAAAAGAAGGAAATCAGCAAAGAATCCCTGTTCGGCGACGATGATCTGTTTTATTGATTTCCTGTCCGTTTTTTATTCCATTTAGTCAATGATCAATTCAAAAGAAAAGGAAATTTCAAATATGAGAAAATACGGAAAGTCTGTTGATGTCAAACTGGACCCCTTAAAGTATAATATCGCCATTTTGGGTGAAAGCGGAATCGGAAAAGAACAGCCCGTGTCGGAACCCGTCCTGACAGAAAAAGGATGGGTCTCCATGGGGGACATTCAGGTGGGAGACCGCGTTTTTGGCGAAAACGGAAAAAGCTATACCGTGACGGGCGTTTTCCCACAGGGTGAAAAGGATGTGTATGAAGTCTCTTTTTGGGACGGCACAAAAACCCGCTGCGGCCTGAATCATCTGTGGAACGTGACATTTAAAGGAAGGAAAACACGCAGTAACCCCGAAGGTCTCTATACCGCCGTCCTGCCGCTGGAAGAAATCATGAAGGACTACCGCAAAGAAATCCCGGTAGAGGAAGGGAGCGAAAAGACCCGTCCCATTTATCGGTATAGCATCCCCATCAATCAGGCGGTGGAATTTACCGAACTGGACGACCGGAATCTCTACATCAAAGGCTTGCAAATCGGCGGCGGGGCCATGTCGGAAAGCCCGTTCGCTTTCTCTACCACCAATCAGGAGGCGATTGAACAGTGGATTTCCTACTGTAGAGAAAATCAGGTCTCCTACCAGATCGATAAAACCGGAATGCGTTTTTCCTGTCATTATACCAACGCACCTATGTCCGCCGATACCTCTCTGGATGAGGTGACACCTTGGTTCGATAAAGTGAGCTTGGTGGATTTCAACGAACAGGGCGAAAAAATCATTTCCGATGATGACTTGTATCATATTGGCGTTTTTTCCCGCCGCAGTCTCTTGCGTGGGATTCTCAACGCCGGAGGGTACGCTCATCGTGGCTCTCTGCACTTTACGACCCTGTTTGCGTCTCTGCGGGACAGCGTGACCGAACTCGCGAGAGGCTTGGGCTTTATCGCGCAGAAATACCAGTATACCCGCAGACTGGAAAACGAGGACGCGCCCGATGAAGAAATTCCCGTTTACGGCATTTCCATTATGGGCAGTGACCTTGATTCTCTTTCCCTTTCGGATTCCATTTCCTCTAAATGCAATAACCGCCCCTATGTCAAGTTTATCACCAATATCCAGCCGGTAGGGACCGAACAATGTCAGTGCATTATGGTGGATAATCCGAACCATATGTATCTGACAAAGGATTATATCGTCACCCATAACACCACGCTTGCCAAAGAAGTGTGCGAAAAGTTAGCCGGACCCGATGGCTATATCCATTTTGATATAGGTAGAGAATACGGCGCGGACGCGATTCAGGGCATTGTTTCCGAGCGGATGGAGACATGGCAGAAAATCACGGACGTGGTGGACGATATTGTGGAAAACAAAACCACCGATTATCCCGATTTAAAAGTCGTGATTTGGGACACGTGTGACGAATGGGTGGACCTTGCGGAAAAGGAAACGCTCCGGCAGTATAACCAGAAACATACCGACCAAAAAGCCGATACCATCAACGGCGCGTGGGGCGGTTTCGGCAAAGGACAGGATAAGGCCATTGACATGATGATGGACAAAATCGCGGAATTGAAAAGCGTTGGTGTTTCTTCCATCCTCATTTTCCATATCAAGCGGGCGGAAACCGTGGACGCACTTTCACAGGAAGCCTATTCTAAGCTGACGGCGGACGTGCAGCAGAGATATTTCAATGCGTTTAAGGCAAAAATGCACTTTATCGCCATGTGTTATATCGACCGGGAAATCATTAAGCAGTCTACGGGGCGCAAAAACATTGTTACAAAAGATGACATCACTTATCAAAAGGTCACAGAAGAACGCCGTATGATCTCTTTCCGGGATGATAACTATACCATCGACAGTAAATCCCGGTTTGCCGACATTGTGGATAAAATTCCCTTTAGCTCTGACCTGTTCATTCAAGCCTTGAAGGACGCTATTTTGGCAGAACAGGCAAAGGGCAAAAAATCTCTCGAACAGACAAAAAAGGAACAGGAGGCGGAGGCGGCAGCCGAACAGGAACAGTTTGCAGCATATAGCAAACAAAAGAGAGAAGCCCGTGACATCGACCCTGAACGGAATCAGGAATTACTGGAACGGATCAAGAACAAAAGCGAGAGCGTGAGTGCGGAACAGTGGAATCATATGCTTGGTTTGCTCCATGCCAACGGACTGGAAAACTTTAAGAACCCGGACAAAATCCCCACCAGTCTCATGGAAGAGCTTGTTGCTCTGATTGACGCATAAGGGGGCGGGGCCATGTCCAGAAAAGTCAAGTGTGCCGTGACCGGAGAGATCGGGGACAGCGACATTTTCATCAAAATCGGCTCCCATTACTACAAGGATAAGGAGGTCTACTTACAGGCAGAACAAAAGAAACAAGACCGGAAAGACCTCATCGACTATATTTGTTCAAATTTACTAAACTACCAGCCCGGTCAGCCTTTTCCCACCTTTCTGACAAAGAAATTGCAACAGTGGTCCTTTTATCCCGACCGTGTGATTCTGGAAAACTTTCAGCAATGTGCGCCCGCCATGCAATGGGCATTGGAGAATAAAACCTTTTCCAGCGACTTTGCAAAAATCTCTTATCTGTTCGCCATCGCGGACCACCATATCGCCGATACCTACCGTCAAACAATTCAACGGGAGACCAGACAGCGCGTCGCGGCAAACCGCCCCACCGAAGAATTTACTCCCACCACCAACGCCCCCTCTCTGGACAAAGAAGACTTATCCTCTTTTTTGTCGGAGGAAGAATTGGAGTGATGTTACTCTCGCTCACCACAAAAGAATAACAAAGAATCGAGGAAACTGCCATGCAATGGAACGATTACCCGGAAGAAATCAAAAGCGGACAGGAAAGCGCGGAGGCAAGTTTTGTATTCTGTCTTTGGAAACAGCCCGACCTTTACGGAGAGTATCTTAATCTGAATGAGAATAAAGACGAAACGCTGAAAACCGAAGATGGGATTTACTACTATATGTTGGGACAGCAGATGTACCAACAGGGCTACCGCTCGTTCGACCACGTAACGATTTATTCTTTCTTGGAAAACAAACCGGAGGTAAAAGCCCACTTTGAAGAATTGGGCGGCTATCATACGGTCGAGGAATTGCGTTCCCTGGTACACCCGGAAAACGTGGAGGCTTGCTATGATACGCTGATCAAACGCAAATTCCTGTGTTATCTCCACGAAAAAGGGTTCAACGTTGTGTCGCAGCTTTCTCGATTTGCGTCTATGTCCAGCCAACAGGTCTACGATTGGTACGACTACACGCTGAACAGCGCGGGCATCAACGGCAATCGCGACGTAAACATCGAAAATCTGGAAATTGATGATCGGTTTTTGCAGGAATGCAACGACGGCGAGGCAATGGGCATCAGCTACGGAAAACGCTGCCCCATCCTGAATCACCTGACATTGGGGGTCCCCCTTGGGGAACTGTATATGTTCGGCGGTCACAGCGGAACAGGAAAGTCCAGTTTTGTGTTCGGGAATTATATTCTCCCTATGACAGAGGAAGGGAGGAAATGTGTCGTTATCAGCAACGAGCAGCGGTCGAAGGATTTCAAGTATCTGCTTTTGGTCCATATCCTGACACAGGACTTGGGCTATTGGGAACTGACCCGGAAAAAACTCAAACAGGGCAATTTTTCTCCCGCACAGTGGGAAATGCTCGAAAAAGCCAAAGAGATCGCGAAGACCAAATATGCCGCCATCCGGTTTATTAAAATGTTCGATAATAACGTCAACCGCGTGAAGCAGATTATTAAGAAATTGTCCAAAATCGGCTATCAGGTCTTTATGTATGATACCATGAAATCCGACGATGAGGTGAATGATGTGATGTGGCAGCAGCTTTTGATTCAGAGCCGCAAACTCTTTCAGGTGGCAAGCAAGGAAAATGTCGCCATCCTCTGTACCTATCAATTGGCCCTACATACATTGAACCGCCGTTATCTGGACGCGTCCTGTTTATCCAATGCCAAACAAATCAAGGAAGTTTTTTCTGAAATGGTCTACGCAAGAGAATTGTGGAAAGACGAGTGGAACAACGAAAAGTACGACGTGAAGCCCTACCATTTCACCAAAGACGAAAACGGAAAATATACCCGCCGCGTCCCCGTCACATTGGAAGAAGATAAAAAATATCTGGTCTTGTTTCTGGATAAAACCCGGAACGACGAAGACAAACGGCAAATCCTCTATTCCTTTAACGGGCGATACAATGTCTGGCAGGAAATCGGCTATTGCAGCGTTGTAAACGAACACGTGAATCCGTGACGAACAAATAAACAAACGCAGGGAGGGAAATCTGTGAAAGGAAAAGATCGCATATTTGGGTATCAACCACCTTAGATTGACGGAGCAACTGCGGGGAAACGAAGATGTCTGTTATCGGATTCTGACCGAATTGGGTTATGAAAATATCACGTTCGATAAAAAGTATTTTCGCTTTTCCCGTGAACCCGGCACCAATCCTACCTCCATGCGTCTGTCCGTGGACACATTGAAATTTGTCTGCTTTTCCACCAACGAATACGGCGATATTTATACGCTTGCCATGCGACAAAAGCATTTGCATTTCCCCGACGCGCTCCAATATGTTGCCAAAGCCGCCGGAATCGAACCGGAAAGCGTTTCCAAACAGACCCGTTATCCCTTCTCCGGCTTTTATCGGGAGTGGGTGCGGGAAAGCGAAGACCCGGAAACGGCAATGCCGACCTATGAGGAAACCATCCTGTCCCCATATGGAGAAAAGTATAATCTGCTCTTCTTCCATGACGGCATCAACTTTTCTACCCAACGGCATTTCCATGTGGGACTGGATATGGAATCTAACCGCATTACCATCCCGGAATATACTTTTGACGGGCAACTGTGCGGCATCATGGGACGGTTAAATGACACAAAATGTGACAAAGGGGAACGATGGCTCCCCCTTCTCCCCTGTTCCCGCAGTCTGACCCTGTATGGCTACCATTATAACTATGCTACTATTCAGCATAAAAACCTCGCCATTATCGGGGAATCCGAAAAATTTGTCCAGCAGCTACACAGCATGGGATGTCATATCGGCTTGGCTCTCTGTGGGTGCAACATCAGCCCAACACAGGCCAAATATCTGAAAGGCTTAATGGTCCCCCGCATGGTGTTGGCATTGGACGAAGGATTGCCGGAGGAACAAATCCGCGCCGAAGCGGAAAAGCTGCAAACCGAAAATACCTTGACAAAAAATCAGGTGGGATATATCTTTGACCGGGACCATCAGTACCTCCCGAAGGACAGTAAAAAAGCTCCCAGTGATTGCGGAAAGGAAGTGTTTTCCAATTTATGTAAAGATTGTGTGGTGTGGCTGTGAAAAATCCTCTCAAAAAATCAAGAAACGGAAAGGAACATTTCTTTTATGGCAAAACGAACGCAAGACCCCCGCCTGACCGCGCTTTATCAGGCAGGGAAACAGGTGTACAGTATTTCCAAAATCAATACCATTGCCCATTGTCTTCATGAGGCATATCGGACCTATATTCTCCGGGAACCCGGCGAAGAAGGAATTTACGGTTTGTTGGGAACGGCGATTCATGAAAAACTGGAACAAATCATGAATCATCAAGCCGACCCCGCCGAACTGCTCCCCGCCATGGAAAAAGAGCTTGCCGAATTGGATTTGTTTGGCATTACGTTTCCCAATTCTCCCCGTGAAGGTGTTTCTATCCGGGACAGATGGGTGGCGGATATGACCCACTTTTGCAAAACCTTTGTCCCTCCCGTTGGGGATTTTGAAACCGAGCAGCTTTTCCTTTATCCATTGTCCGAAAATCGGTATATCCACGGGTATATCGACCTGATTCGCCACAACGAAGACGGTACGATCTCCATCTTTGACTGGAAGACTTCCTCCAATTTCAAAAAGGCGGATTTACAGCACCATGGACGGCAGTTGATCCTTTACGCTCTCGCAAAAGAAGCGGAAGGGTATAAGGTCCGGGACGTGGCGTGGAATATGATGAAATATTGCACCGTTTCCGTTCCGGGTGATGATACCTTTGAAAAAACTGTTTTGAATCGTGGTGACTTGACACGGTTTTTGGAAGGTACGCTTCATCAAATGCTGGAACAGCTTGGCATGGACGAACTGCAAATTCATCTTTTGTTGGAACACGCCAAAAAAGAAAATTCCCTTTCCGTCTTGCCGGAGGAAATACAGAGACAAATCCACGTCGAGCCATATCTTCTTTCTTATGATTGTACCGCAGAACGAAAAGCGGAATGTCTGGACTATATCAACCGGAATGCCGATCTGTTTGAATCCCTTCATCCCCATGACATCACCGCTTATCCTCCCCGTCCCTTCTTTGTGACCCGGCGAAACGGGAAACGGATAGACGATACTTTTTATTGCCACGTCCTTTGTTCTCATCGAAATACCTGTCCGCATATTCAGACACATGACCGCATAAAACTTTTCACTTCCAATGACGAAGACATGGACTTGTTTTAATGCAAATCTTTTTCGCATGAACGGAAAGGAATCCTTATGGAAAATTATCATAAACATACTTTCGCAAGCAATATCTGGGGCTTTTATGATTCAGCCGTCAACTATGAAGACTATGCCAAACGGGCGGTGGAATTGGGGCAGAAAACGCTTTCCTCCGTGGAACATGGGTGGCAGGGGAAATATCACACCTGTTGGGAAACGGCAAAGAAGTATGGACTGAAATTCATTTTTGGCACGGAAGCCTATTGGGTCAAGGACCGTATGGAAAAGGACCGCAGGAATAACCACATTATCCTGTTGGCAAGAACAGAGGCTGGCCGACGTGCCATCAACGACGTGCTGTCCGAAGCCAACGAGACTGGCTATTATTTCCGCCCCCGCGTCGATCTCCCCTTGCTTTTGTCCCTTCCGCCGAATGATGTGGTCGTGACTTCCGCCTGTATTGGATTTTGGAACTACGGCGACGAAGAAACAGAACCCATCCTTCAACAGCTTGCCGACCATTTCCATTCCAATTTTTATCTGGAAATCCAGTATCATGACTTCCCCGGTCAGGTCACGCTCAATCAAAAGATAAAGAATTGGTCTTCCCGATACGGCGCGGAAATGATCGTGGGACTGGACAGCCATTATATCACCCCCGAACAGGCAGAGGAACGGGATAATCTGCTGCTTTTGAATAAAGTCCACTATGCCGACGAAGACCATTTTTATATGGACTATCCCGATGAAGATACCACGCTGAAACGGTTTTTGACACAGGGCGTTTTCTCCAAAGAACAGATTTGCCGTGCCATGGAGAACACCAATGTCGTGTTGGATTTTGAGGATTATACCGTCCAGAATCCGGTCTTTTCCAAAGACGTGAAACTCCCTACCCTTTTTGACGGGGAACATTCCATTGACGGAATCCCACTCCCGAAACTGTCCATTGACGAACGAAAAAAATGTTATTCCCGTTTGATTACCAAAAAATTCAAAGAGTATATCGAACACGTGCCGGAGGAACGCAGAGAGGAATATTATCAGGGAGTAAAAGAGGAAGTCAACGTTTATAAAAATACCAATATGGTCGATTACCCCATGATCGACTATGAAATCGTCAAAAAGGCTCTCCATAACGGCGGTTATATCACCTCTACCGGACGGGGGAGCGCGGTTGGCTTTCTCACCAATACTTTATGCGGCTTTTCCAAAGTGGACCGTTTCACCAGCCCTATCAAACTGTACCCGGAACGGTTTATTTCCGAAAGCCGGATATTGGAAACAAAGTCTTTGCCCGATTTGGATTTGAACTGCGGAAACCCGGAAATTTTCGCAAAAGCACAGGAAGAAGTGATGGGACAAAATCACGCCTATCCCATGATCGCGTTTGGCACGGCCCGTAAACCAGCAGCGTTTAAAATGTACGCCCGTACACAGAAATTGGATTTTGCCGTTGCCAATGCCATTTCCGAACAAATCAAACAGTATGACGAAGCCTTGAAATACGCGGAGGATGAAGACGAAAAGAATGAAATCGACATTTACGATTACGTAGATAAACAGTATCATTCTTATTTGGACGCAAGTAAAAAATATTGGGGCATCATCACCGATAAAAAACAAGCCCCGTGTTCCTACCTTTTGTATGCCGGAGACATTCGCCGGGAGATCGGTCTGATACGCTGCAAGTCTGATACTACAAAGAAGGAATGTATCACCACGGTCATAGATGGACAGGTAGCAGAGAATTACAAATTTTTAAAGAATGATCTTTTGAAAGTAGATGTAGTCCTTTTAATCAATGCCGTATATCAGCGCATTGGCATCCCCCCTCATACCGTTGAGGAATTACGGGAATTAGTCAAAAACGACCCCAAAGTTTGGGACCTGTATGCCAACGGCCTTACCATGGGAATCAACCAGTGCGAGAAAAAGTCCACCACACAAAAACTCATGACCTATCAGCCAAAAAACATTTCCGAATTGTCCGCGTTTATTGCCGCGATTCGCCCCGGCTTCAAATCCATGTATGCGCAATTCGAGCGACGGGAACCGTTCTCCTATGGCATCCCCGCGTTGGATAACCTGATCCAGACTGAGGAATTTCCACAAAGTTATATCCTGTATCAAGAACAGGCCATGAATACGCTGCATTACGCCGGATTCCCCATGGATGAATGCTACGGCATTATCAAGGCGATTGCCAAAAAGCACCCGGAATTGGTAAAGCCACTGGAAGAGCGTTTTCTACAAGGATTCCAGTCCCGTATCATGCAGGAGGAAAAAATGACAGAATCCGCCGCTCTGTCCATCAGCCAAAAGGTTTGGCAAATCATCAGTGATAGTTGTAACTATTCTTTTAACGCCTCCCATGCCTACTGTATGGCACTGGACAGCCTGTATTGTGCCTATTTGAAAGCCCATTATCCCTATGAGTTTTACGAAGTTTTCCTTCAAATGTACTCCGATAAAGGGAATAAGAATAAAGTCGCCGCTTTTAAAGCGGAAATGACACAGGGCTTTCAGATTCAGGAAGGGGCATACCGTTTCGGACTGGATAACCGCCGATTCGTTGCCGACGCTGCTCATCAGACGATCTATCCTTCCTTGCTTTCCATCAAGGGCATGAGCCAAACCGCAGCTAACGACCTGTACCGCATTGCAAAAGAACATCCGCATATTGACTTTTGTGACTTGTGGACCATCCTCAAACAGACCAAATCTCTGGACAGTGCCAAATTAAATACACTCATTGATATTGACTATTTTCATGACTTTGGAACCGTCAAAAAAATCCGTCACTTTGTCGCCGCCTCCGATTACTTATCCGACCGATCTTCTTTTTCCAAAACTTCCATCCCCCCGAAATATCTTCCCTTCATCACTCGCCACGCGCGAGAGACAGAGAAACAGTGGACGGAGTTTGATTCTGCCCCCGCGTTACGGGAATTTTGGGACACATTGGAAGACGAAGCCATGTCCGTACCGGAGCAGTTACAAATCGAAAAAGAGCATTTTGGCTATCTCCGTACTTCTTTCCCCGATTTTTTGCCGGATTATTATTTTGTGGAATCCTGTGAATGTAAATATAAAAATCCCGTGCTGACCCTTTGCCGTCTCTGTGACCGCGCGGAGGAAACCGTCAAAGTCAAAAGAGCCGCCTATGACAAAATGCCTATCTATGAAGGGAACGTAATCAAATCCATTCAGCGTTCCAAAGAGGGCAAGTGGAAGAAGGACGCGAACGGCGAATGGGTACAGGATGATGAGAAAAAAGAAATCATTTTACAAAAATGGAGTTTTGTACAATGAAAAGAAAAAGACCGATTTCCCCATTTTTCAAAGAAAGGACTGGACGAATACACGTTGACCTTGTGCCGTTATCCCTATACCTCCGCCGAAATGACGGAACTGCTCCAATCTATGACGATACTGGTTGATACCAGAGAGCAGAAAAACGCACATATTCTACAGTGGTTTGAAGAAAAGCACATTCCCTATCAGAAAAAGACTTTGCACAACGGAGATTATTCTTTTTTCCTCCCCGCAAATCCCTCTCTCCATCTGCCCGCCGATTGCTATTTTGATCGGTCTATCATGGTGGAGCGCAAAGGCTCGTTGGAGGAATTGAGCGGAAACTTCACCGAAAACCGGGACCGTTTTGAAAAAGAAATGCTCACTTATCATGGCAAGAAATACCTCATGATCGAGGGAGCCAATTATTCCGACGTACTGTCCGGGAATTATCAAACCAAAATGGCGGCGAACGCTTTTATCGCGTCCCTGCATTCCTTCAATCATAAGTTTGATGTGCAGTTTATTTTTCTCCCCCAGAAAGAATCTGCCGGATGTTATCTGTATGGAACCTTTCTGTATTATCTGAAAACGTTGCTGACCCAGTGACAAAAGGAGGAAAGATGGAAGACCAAAAAGAAGCAATCCGTATTTTGACCGATTGTCTGAACCGAACCAAGACCGAGCCGCAAAACACCGCTATCCTTTCTCAACAGGAATATGACATTCTGCTCAATGAACTGAAACAAATGGAGGATGAAACCGGATTTTCCTGTGTGGATTCTCCCACCGAGCAAGTCAAATGGATTTCCAAAGACCGTCTTCCGTTGGGGCTGAATCGCCTGTTACAAACGACTTTTCACAAAACCGTTGCTTTTTCCGGGAATCTGAATCCCTATTCCCATGAACAGTTGCGGACCTTGCTTTGTCAGAATGGTGCGACTTTTACCCGGAATCTGAAAAACGCGGACCTTGTAATTGTCGGAACCGACTGCGGCAGAACCGTATATGACGCAAGTCGGTATCACATTCCCGTGCTGCCTATTCGATTGTATATATAAGGAGGAAATCAGAAAGAAGAATGAAATTTGAGAATACTGAGGTTTGGGGATTCGCTCACGCCATTCGCGGCATGAGAAATCCGATGGAAAGTTGGGAGCGGTCCGATTCCGTTTTCCCTCCCAATGGAACGCCGCAGCTTGGCAAGAACGATCTTGAACTCGCGCAGAAATTGATTCGAGCCGGAAGTGAACACCGGAAATTCCTCCGTCAGATTTTCGTCTCCACGGATATGACCGCTCCTTTGTATCTGTTCAAAGAGTTTGATACTTATAAGGTCGGAACCGTTTCCAATTCCTGCTCCACCATGCACAAATTGGCATCCACGGAAATCAAGATGAATTGTTTTGAAACAGACGACAGGGATTCTGATCTCCACACTTTTCCGGCAGAAAAGGTCATTGAACAGCTTGAAAAACTGCGGATCATCTACCTAAAAACACGGGATAAGCGGTATTGGAAAGAACTCATCCGTTGGCTCCCGGAATCATGGCTCCAAAAACGGACCATTACCATGAATTATGAAAACCTGTATACCATCTGCCACCAGCGGCAGAATCATAAACTCAATGAGTGGTCGGGCTGTGATAATCCGGCATTGCCGAACTTTATCGCGTGGGCGCGGACATTGCCCTACGCGGAAGAATTGATTTTCACACTCCCCACCGCGTAAATCGAAAGGATCATCCATTATGCCAGTGAAAGGAATCATTCTCATCGTTTTGGTCGCCATCGTCCTTGCGTTTGGCTACCGCGTTCCGATTTATTTGTGGCTGAAAGATTATCTTCATCCCGAACAAGACGAACCGCAAACACCAGATAAAAAATCTGAAAATGAATCCGTTGAACAGAAAGAAAGGAAAGAAAAATGAAAAAATTTTGTATCGTTCTCGCTTTTGTATTGGTCGTTACCATCGCCGGATTGATCGGCTATGCAGCTACACATGAAACCATCCCCGCCGGATATGTCGGTTATGTTTATGACCGTAATGCTAAACCGACTGATGATGTGATCGAAGGAACCTCCGTTCTCGCAGCCGAACGCACAGGCCGGATTCGCATTGACCCTATTGCACAGGAAGTGTTGACTTATCCGACTACCATTATTTCGCAAAACTGGACATCCCTTGCGGAGGGAGATAACAAAGAAGATATGTCCATGCAGGTAGCCTCACAGGAGGGGAAGAACGTGGACGCGGATATTTATATCTCCGTCCGCCCCGTGGACATTGAAAAAATTATAAAGTCTTTCGGAACAAAATCCTTTGACAGCATTCTGAATAACGATATATACGGACTGACAAAGGGTAAACTGTCCACCGTCTCACAGGCGTATTCCGTTTATGATATTCAGTCTTCCCGTGCGGAAATCCAGAGCGAAGTCTTTTCCATCCTTTCCGAAACATTGGAAGATATATACGGCGTGGAACTGATCCGGTTTGAAATCGGTACGTTGAATCTTCCCGAAGACATTCAGCAAAAGATCGACCAGAAAACCGAAGCCCAGAACGAAGTGGAGCTTGCGAAACTTGCGCGGGAAAAGCAGGATGAATTGAATCAACAGTTGGTAGACGAACAGAAAGCCCAGAGCGAAAAGGAACTCATGCAGCGGCAGACAGAAGCAGACGCGGCGGCATATGAACAAAAGAAAGCAGCCGAAGCCCAGCTTGCAGTCTCCGAAGCCAATGTTTCTATCGCAGAGCAGAATCTTGAAATCGCCAAGTTGGAAAAAGAAGCGGAATTGGAAAAGCAGAAAGCCTACACAGAAGAATACTTCCGTGACAGAGAATTAAGCATTCAGGAGGCGGCGGTAAAAGCGGTCAATTCCTCCGTCAAGACGATCATTACCTCCGGTGACGGGGAAGGGTATGGAGCATTGGTAGGATTCAAGGAAATTCTCCGCGCATTAGAGTGATGATTGGGAGGGAAAGATAATGGACTATAAAAAAATTGCGCAAACCGTCTATGACGTTATCAAAAGCGAATATGAAAAAAGCAATGATAATGATATTGTTACTATAAATGTTTGTTGTGAGAAATTAGAAGAAAAACCTATTCCATCAGTCATTGAGCATTATGTGTTTTTGTATGCTGATGATTTGAAAAATTCAATTACATTAGAAATAATTGAACAGGCCATAGCAGATTTATATGATTCTCAAAGAAGCGATTCTCAAAAGATATATGTAGAAAATCCTATCTATATTGCATGGTTCTGTGAAAAGAAAATGATATTGATTGGGTATTAAATAAGGAGAAATATTATGACAAACGAAGAAAAGACAAAAGCGTTCATTGAAATTCATCGAATGTTTGAACGTTTATGTCATCAGAATTTCAAAGAACACAGATATAGTTGTTCCGAGTGTATATTGAACAAAATGAAGAAGTCAGATGGGAAATTTCTTTGTAACGTGTTTTCCGTTTTTCCAGTTTCTCCAATTGTGACAGATGAAGACATAGAGAAAGTGATTGAAATCATACAAAAATGGAACGAGGAAAATCCTCGAAAAACGTATTTGCAGGATTTTCTCGAAAAATTCCCGCAAGCGAAGAAATCTCGTGGGCAAGAAATACCGATTTTTTGTGTGCAATCAATATATGGGAATAATAGCGTTAAATGTTTGATGGATACCGGGTCGCCTGATTGCTTTTCGTGCTGGAACACTTCCATGCCGGAGGAGGAAGAAAAATGACTGACGAAGAATTTGCAAACGAATTTGTAGAGTTTTGTCGAACATGGAAACGAATGTGCGATAAACGTTATTCAGATGGAATCGTGGAATGCGATCAATGCGAACTACGCATGGCAAGAACTGGCGATAATAACAGAACTTTATGTGGTGTACTTGCTGATTTATTTGCTCAAAGATTCAGATTTACAGATACGGACATATCCAGAGCAATTGCGATTGTTCAACAATGGGGCAAAGAAAATCCACCAAAAACTTATTTAGATGATTATTTTGAAAAGTTTCCATATGCGCGTAAAAACGAGCATGGAACTCCACGTGTATGTGTGAGTGATATATATGGAAATAAAAAGATAGATTGCATAATGTATGACACTGATGGTGGCGGTTATGACTGCGATAGCTGTTGGCGATGTCCCATGCCGGAGGAAAATGCGTCATGAGTAACATCAATCCAATATGCGAAAGAAAAAATTGCGAAGACTGTCCATTTTATCTTTCGTTTGATAACAAATATAAACTTTGTTTCGATATAATGAGATTAACTTCAAAGGAGGTAAATGAAGTGAACATACTGGAAACACCTGAAAAGACCAATCCGCAGAACGAAACCGATTCTCAAAAAACTTATGCGGAGGATTTCTTTGAAAAGCACCCGAAAGCGCAGCGGACAAAATTGGGGCTTCCATTCCCCTGTACGAAAGAATTGTATGACCCCAGCCATATCCATTGTGAAGACCAGCTTTCCTGTTGCGATTGCTGGAATCAGATCATGCCTGTGCCGGACCAGAATGATAGGCAGGAATAGGAAGGAGGCCGCATGGAGAAAGACTGGATCGGCAATGCCCGCAGCTCGTTTACGACTATCGGCGCGTCAAATTATGCACTGGAAGACCGCGCCGAGCATGACTTCTATGCTACAGACCCACGCGCTCTTGACTTGCTTTTGAGAGAATCCGACTTCACGCTGTCAAATCCGGTATGGGAATGCGCCTGTGGCAAGGGACATCTGTCAGAGGTGCTAAAACAACATGGCTATCACGTACTTAGTACCGATCTGTACGATTACGGCTATCAGGATATGACGCACGTCGAGGGAAGTCCTGCGGGGGGGTACGACTTCCTTTCCTGCAATACCCCGTGGCCCGGCGACATCCTCACAAACCCACCCTATAAATACGCGGCGGAGTTCGTTGCACACGGCATGTCTCTGATACAGCCCGGACATCAGGTCGTGATGTTTTTGAAACTCACCTTTCTGGAAACAAAAGCCCGAAAGAAACTGTTTCAAACTTGCCCGTTGAAAGCCCTCTACGTGTCAAGTAGCCGTCTTCATTGTGCGAAAAACGGAGACTTCACCAATGCCACCGCAAATGCCGTCGCCTATGGATGGTACGTTTTTGAGAAAGATTACAACGGCCCGCCATCTATTTATTGGTTTAATTAAATGATAGAATGATAGGAGGAAGAATGAAAGTTATCTGTATTTCCGGCAAAGCCCGGCACGGCAAAGATACAGTCGCGGAAATGCTGAAAGAGGAAATCGAACAAAACGCCAAAACCGCCCCCGATTCTCTGAAAGCCCCCTCCGTCCTGATCTTCCATTATGCCGACTTGCTGAAATTTATCTGTAAAAAATGTTTCCACTGGAACGGGGAAAAGGACGAACCCGGACGGGCCTTGCTCCAATATGTGGGGACAGATGTAGTCAGAGAACAGAATCCTGATTACTGGGTCGATTTTGTGGTGTCATTGCTGCACCTGTTCCCTGATAAATGGGACATCGTGATTCTCCCTGATTGTCGGTTTCCCAATGAGATCGAAAAAATGAAACAGGCTGGTTATGATGTAACCCATGTTCATGTTGTTCGCCCGGAACTTTTATCCAAAACCCATCAATCCAAAACGGCGGCACATATTTCCGAAAACGCCATGCAAGGGGTCACTCCCGATGTGCTGATTTCCAATAATGGCACATTGAACGATCTACAGAAATCCATTCACCGGAATTATCTGACGATTCTTTCCGCCAAAAAGTATCTCAATGATTTGTCGAAAGAACAAAAAAGGATTTATGCCACTTTCGCGTCTGTCTCCAAAACATCTTCGCCGCAGACAATCAAATCCAAACCCTTTACCGTTTTGGTGGACGTGGATAATGTGTTGATCGATACCCTTTCCTCATGGATTTTTTATCTGAACACGGTGTATCATAAATTCGTTTTCCCAAAAGATATTACCAAATGGGACATTTCCAAATTTTATCCCGATTTAACAAAAGAGCAAATTTTTGAACCGTTGACACTTCCTCAATTTTGGGAAATGGTCAAGCCCATTCCGAAAGCAAGCGAGTATTTACAAGCATTTTTGCAAGACGATTATCAGGTGTTTCTTTGCACCGCGTCTTTTCCGCAGTCTATGTCCGCAAAAGCCAATATCCTGCAAAAATGGTTTCCTTTTATCCCGTGGGAAAATGTGATCGTCTGTGACCGGAAACAACAAATCCTTGGTGACGTGCTGATCGACGATAATCCGGGAAATCTGCTTGGCGGTCGTTATACCGGGATTCTCATGGACGCGCCCTATAATCGGAACGTCTCCAATATTACTTATCGGGCAAAAGATTGGGACCAGATCAACGAATGCGTCCGCGCCCTTTATACCGCAAAACAAGCACAGAAAGATAGGAGCGAAAAATGAATCGAACACCAAACGTTATCCTGTATCACGGCATCGGTTTCCAGTACCGGACATTACGTAACGCCTTAGACAGTAAAAATATTTCTTATCAGGAACTTGATACCTATGTCTATCCCAATGGAATTGCCGAGATGACTTGTTATGTCAAAATCCCTGTCATGTGCGTTGATGGCAAAAACCTGTCTTATCTGGAAGCCAGAAATTGGATCGATAAACAATCGACCGGAAAGGAGGGTCCGTGAATATTATCCTGTATTCCACCGGGTGTCCCCGGTGCAGCGTCCTTGAAAAGAAACTGAAACAAAAGGACATTCCCTATACCGAGGTAAACGATGTCCCTACTATGCTAAATTTGAATATCGTCTCCGTCCCTGTCCTTGAAGTGGATGGGGAACGGATGGACTATATTGCAGCCAATACATGGCTGAATCATTATCATCAGGAGGGAAACAATGGCAGAATTGGAAATTGACATTAACTTATCAACGGATTTTGTAAACGCGTATAACCGTTTGCAGAATGAGTATGGAGAAAAGATAGCAAGTCTAAACGGATTCTCCTATGGACAATTGAGTTTGACCGATTTTATCAATAACTTTATCGACAAAGAAACAGTCGCGGACGCATCTGTAGACGGCAACGCCAATGTAGGGCAAAAGGACATTGTAACACTCATGCACGAGATGTCAAAGCCCCATCAAAAACTGCTTGCATTCAATAAGATTTTTTACGAACTGGAAAAGAAATACGGCTTTCTGGTGGCAAACGAATGGATGAAAAATGAATGGGATGGACATCTGTATATGCACGACGCACATTCCTCTACATTTGTCTCATACTGCTTTAGCGGTGATACAAAAATTATGACCAAAGACGGCATTCTTCCTTTGAAAAGTCTTGTAGGAAGACAGATTATGGTGCTTAATAAAAATCATGGATGGGAAGAAGCAACCGTTAAAAATTTTGGCAAGGCAGAGTTAAGAAAACTCACTTTGGAACGATATTCAACTAAAAAAGAAATCTTTGTAACCGGAAATCATCGTTGGTTTGTATGTAATAATGATAGTGGAAAGAGAACGATTCTTGAAACCGATCAGTTAAAGCCCGGCATGAAAATACCTTTCAACACTTCTAAAGCATGGGATATGGTTGAGCCGTCTCCGTTTGGTATAGCACATGGATTTTTTATGGGAGATGGAAGTAAATCAAAAAACGCAAAAGCAAACTTCTGCGGAGATAAAAAGGATTTAATTCCATATTTCACTCCTGCTAATGTTGCGGGAGACGAACACGAATTAAGTGTTGGTGGAATCCCGGAATACTTCAAAGATTTTCCATCTATCCATGAAACTTCCAGTTATTTATATGGTTGGCTGGCTGGGTATTTCGCAGCAGATGGATGTGTCGATGAACGGGGCAGATGTACCTTATCTTCCGCGAAGAAAGAAAATCTGGAATTTGTTAGAAATGTTATGTGCGTTTTGGGAATGCCTGTAAATGAAATTCGCTATCAAGACCGCGTTAGCAACTTAACAAATGAAATGGGAAGAATTTATACAATTACCATTTCTGATGAGTATTTGCGCAGTAATTTCTTTATCAGAAAGACGCACAAAGATAGATTTAAAGAAAACAAGGACAGACATCACCGTGATTGGACTGTTTTATCGGTTGAAACTACAGATCGCGTAGAAGATACTTTTTGCGCAGTCGTTCCCGGCACAGAATCGTTTACTACAGATTGTAATATTCTGACACATAATTGTTTCGCCTATGATTTAAAAGACCTTGCGGAACGCGGCCTGTTCTTCATCGAAAATTTTAACGCGGAACCTCCCAAACATTTGGTCACATTCGTGGATTTTGTGAAAGAGTTTGTCTCTTATAACAGTAACCGTACCAGTGGAGCCGTGGGACTTCCAAACCTCATTCCCTATATGTACTATTTTTGGGACCGTGATGTAAAAAATAACTACTACACCGAAACACCAATCAAATACGCAAAACAGAATATCCAGCGATTGATCTATGCCCTGAATCAACCCTATACACGTGACGGGATTCAGTCCGCTTTTACCAATACATCTATTTTCGACCATCCCTACCTCGAAGCCTTGTTCGGCGGCGCGGAGTTCCCGGACGGCAGTTTCATGATTGATGAGATTGAGGGTATCATGGATTTCCAGAAAGTTTTTTTGGAGACTATGGCGGAAATCCGGTCAAAGAATATGATGACCTTTCCGGTCAATTCGATCTCTCTTCTGCGGCAAAACGGCAAATTCGTGGATGAGGAATTTGCAAGATACGCTTGTGAACATAACCGCCGCTGGAATGACAGTAACCTGTTTGTGGATGATTCTGTTACCAGCCTTTCCAATTGCTGTCGATTAAAAAATAATATCTCCGACCTTGGTTTCTTTAACAGTATCGGCGGTTCTGCCTTGAAAGTCGGTTCTGTCAAAGTCAGCACGATCAATCTTGCCCGCCTTGCCTTGGAGAATCACACAGAGGAAGATTACTTGAAAGCATTGCAGAAAATGGTACTTTTGGATTGTCAGGTGTTGGACTGCGTTCGTTATATTATTCAGAGGAATGTGGATAAGGGACTGTTGAAAAATTTCTCTCTTGGCTTGATTGATTTTCCTCATCTTTACAATACGATCGGTGTAATTGGAAATTATGAGACAATGAAAACATTCGGCTATACCACTATGGATGAATTTGGCAACACCTATTATACAAAAGAAGCGGAGGAATTTGGACGCAAAATTTTTGAAGTGATCCACTCCACAAAAGACGCATTCGCGAAAGATAAAGATTATCATATCAACTGCGAACAAATTCCCGGCGAGACGGCGGCGGTCAAGCTCATGCAGAAGGACCTGTTTTTCTTCCCGGAAACAGCCGTGACCGACCTTCCCTTGTATGGCAATCAGTTTATTCCGCTTGGCATTAAAACCACCATGCAGGAAAGAATCCGAATCGCGTCCATGTTCGATAAATTCTGCAACGGCGGCAGCATTCTCCATATCAACATCGAAGCTCCGTTCAATAACCCCGAACAGGCATGGGATATGTTGAATTACGTTGCCGACGCGGGAGTGACCTATTTTGCATTCAATACAAAAATTCAGGCTTGTAAACATAACCACGCATTCTTTGGTAAAATCTGCCCCATCTGCGGAGAGCCAGTAGAAACAGAGTATACCCGTATTGTCGGTTTCTATACTCCGGTCAAAACCTATTCCAAAGAACGAAAAGAAGAGGTGGCAATGCGTGAATGGGAGTGTATCAATCCATCATGAAAATAAAAGGAATCATTGACGAGGATTTTGTCAATTATAAAAAGCCGTCAATGTTCATCGCGTTTCCGATGTGCAGTTTTAAATGTGACCGGGAAAACGGAGGGCGGGTGTGTCAGAACAGCGCACTCGCCAGCCAGCCCGACATCAAAATTTCGGTCGATGAATTGTGTCAACGGTATTTGCAAAATCCCATTTCAAAAGCGATTGTCTGCGGCGGATTGGAGCCGTTCGATTCTGTATCTGATTTGCTGGATTTGATTTTTTATGTGCGGCGAATTTATTTCTGCGAGGACGATATTGTAATCTATACAGGCTATACGGAACAGGAGATACGGAGACATCACTGTTGCGCGTTTGACTTATTGCATATCTATAAGAATATTATCGTTAAATTTGGACGGTACATCCCCGGTCAAGAGCCACACTATGATGAAACACTCGGCGTCAAACTTGCAAGCGATAATCAGTACGCGAGAATTTTATGCTCCATACCTATTTGAAAAACTATATACAAGAAATGATCACGGAGAGAAACGATGAAAGGAATTAAGTGGAAAGAGAACCCCGATAAGGAATTTGTACACGAGATACGTCAGAAACTCAAACAAAATAACGGCTATTGCCCGTGCATCCTGATAAAGACCCCGGACACAAAATGCCCCTGTAAAGAGTTTCGGAAAATGGAAAGCGGCATTTGCCATTGTGGATTGTACATCAAGACAGCGAAAGGAACGGATTTAAATGAACACTAACCCCGCAAAATACAAACTGTCCAAACTGGAAAAGGAAACCATCTTCCTTTTTAATGAACAGGAACAGACGGCTATCGTCAGTACCTATAATGCCCGGCTCCAAAAAGCCCTTGCCAAAATTGACGACCCCCAATGTAAACTCTTAAAGCAAGCGGATGATTATGTGGAGTATTCCATTCCCAAAAAGTGGATTAAAGTCCATACTCCCAGACCGCCCAAAGTTATGACAGAGGAACAGCGTCAACAGGCAGCAGAGCGTATGAGAGTAATGTGGCAAAAGCAGAAAGAACGCAGAGAGCAAAACAAACAAGCCGCCACGGAGGAAACGACCAATGAATGAAGATGAAAAGAAAAATCCGTGCGTCGGCGAAGTGAGTTTGACAGAAAGTCCTTCCTTGCCAGCCGACCAGACCACCG
>CANRNI010000025.1 GCA_947631945.1 uncultured Clostridia bacterium | reverse complement strand
CGGATAACCGACAAACGCCATATCATCATCGGGCGTGTACGATGTCCGCCTCGGAAAAACTCTAATTATGTCATGCCACATTTTATTCATCTCCAAAATGATATTTTGTAACTGCTGATTTTAGTTATATCTCCCATGTTCTGCATTACCTTACCTCAATTCCGTATTCGTCTTTAAGAATCTGTTCAAGGTCGGATAAATCTATATATCCCTGGTTTATGCTGTCTGCTCTGTCAATTATCGACTTCATGACCTGCTGCACCTTTACTTTTCCAAAGCCGTATTTATCAGTCAGAACCGAAGCAAGCACTATAAGCATAAATCTTGTTGTTTCTTTTACACATTCCCGCCGTATCTTCATTCCGACCGTATCATTGCTTGATTTCAAACATTTCATAATTAAACCTCGCTTATTCTTATACCGCGCATATACAGCATAAGCTTCCGTTTGATTTTATAAACGTCGGTTCTCATGCCCTTAACGTCCTCAACGATTTCGCGGTTAAGCTCGTTGTCTCGGTATACGAAATCGGCTTTGTATGTACACGCTTTTTCAATGCATTTGCCGTTTTCGTCGGTCTGCTTTGGAAGGAGTTCAAATTTTACCTGCCGTCTTAGATTAGAGATTTTCCCGGCTTTTTCCAAAAGTAAAAGCTCTCTGTATCTTGCGGCTTCTTTTCGGCTGTCAAACGTTTCGCCGTTGCATATTGTCTTTTTTGCTCTGTATTTACTCATTATTTTTTCACCTTCTTTGTTTCTTCAGGGTCAAGCTCTCTGCTTCGCTGCATTGCAAGCTCAATATCAAAGCTCGGCGGTGAACAACTATCTTGCTTCGTTTTTTTCGGCGGAGTATAGTGCTTCGCGAATATTTCAAGCCAGATAGCGTGCGAGCCGTTATATTTTTCCTTTTCAAGCATAATTTTTGTTGACAGCTCGTCAATTACTGCCGCACCGTACTGACAATAATGATTCATGAAAATACGATACTCCGTTTCGGATAAAATCACGTTGTTGTATTTTCCAAATGCGTGCGTGCTTTTTTCTTGCAAGCCTTTATTTTTATTTACACACACATTTACTTTACTTTCCTTTACTTTACTTTCCTTTACTTTAGGGGGATTATTGTTTACATTAATCGCTTTATTGTTTACATTAATTGCTTTATTGCTTACATCAACTGCATTATCGGCAGGATTAACCAAGAGGTACTCGCTGTTGACTTCCACTTCTTGCCGCCGACCGGTAACCTTAAAGTACCTTTTTTGAATGCCGCGGGACGTGAGTATTCCGTATGTTTCATACAGGCGTTTGTCAAAAATACCTCGTTTTATACAAGCTTTCACTATTTCAGATACAGAATTATCACCCGGAGCAAGCTTCAGTTCGCTGCTCGAAAACAATAATTCCACATCATTTGTCCATTCACAATAGTAACCTTGCCCATAAATAAATTGCCAGAGCTTAACGACTATTGCAAATCCTTTTAAACCAAATTCCGCTTCTATCAGCCTCATATTTGTATCAAGATGGACGTCAAGCGAAAAGTATGGAATCCCGCCTCCCGATATAGGAGCTCGACCCATTTATGCCACCTCTTAAAACGGCAGCTCATCATCGTCGTCAAGCGGTAAAGATACTTTGTCATTATCGGACGCTTGTTGATTGCTTTTATTTGCGCAAAAGCTGAAATCATTTACAACGATGTTTGAAGCCGTCGCGTTGTCGCCGTGTTTTGTCTTGTACGGCTTAACGCTGAGCCTGCCCGAAACCGCAATATAGTCACCTTTTTTGAAATACCTGCTTATTGTTGTTCCGAGAGCTTCCCACGCCGTGCATACATAATATTCAACGCTTTTTTCCTCGTCTTTTTTGCCGTAATTTATTGCAATAGTGAATTGGCAGCACTCCTTGCCGTTTTTTGTTGTCTTTATTTCAGGGTAGACCGTAAGCCTGCCCACAAGCGTTACACTGTTTATCATAAAATCAAACCTTTCGATTACTTGACTTTTAATATTTTTTCTGATAAAATAAAATTGTAATTTTTTTATTTGATGTTTCCGCCGTTCGGAGTTCCCGCTCCGTCGGCGGTTATTCTTTTCTCAGTTTGGTAAGTCCCGTATCGTATGCTTTTTGCCTTGCCGTTTTGACTGTGCAGCCCAAAGCTTTGCTGATATCTTCGTAAGACTTGCCGTCAAAATACATTCTCCTGAGCGTTTGGAATTTGTATTCGTCCCATTTAAATCTTCCGTTGTCTGCATCGGCTTTTATTTTATAAAGCCCCAAATCGCTGACTTTTCTTTGCGCCGCGCTTGCCGTACAGCCTAAAACCTCACTTATTTCCTTGTATGTTTTGCCCGCCAAATACATATCTTTAAGCTTTTGCCGGTTTTCCTCGGTCCATGAAAGTACATTATGATTTTTATTGATAGCGGTACCCGAATAAATATCCTTTAAGTGTCTGCGCACCGTGCCGATATCGAAGTTAAGCATAGAAGCTATATCATATATATTCACACCGTCACGGTACAGCTTTCTGATTTCTTCATGTTCCCCGGCTGTTAACCGTCTTGTCGGCTTGCGTAGGCCTTTACAGACGTAATCGCTAAGAATCCGTTCGTCTGCCGTATTGATATGTTCCTCCGTAACTTTTCCGTTTCTGAGCCATAAAGCCGCCGAAAACTTGCCGTAAGAAATGTGTTCGCCCGTTTCTGTCCTGTAATCTTCAAGTATTACCCGTATCTCATCAATAGTGGGTCTTGAGCCTTTCTTTGCCCGCAGTTCGTCATATTTTTTTATAACATCGGACATCATTAAATATCACTCCTTCAATTGAACAAGCGTTAAGAAGCTCTCCGCGAATTTCAAACATCTTGATAAGCCGTTTTATGCCCTCGGGCGTAAGTCCCGTATTCGCGTATGACTTTGCAATTCTTTTAAGCTCGTGTATTTCTTCCGGGCTTAGCTCCGTATCTTCATAATCTTTAAGCCTGAGAAAATTTTCCAAAGCATGGCAGCGTTCAAGCGAGTCGCCCATATTGTGATCATTTGTGAGTCTTTCCATGCTTGTCCTCCTGTCTTAATTTGATTAGTAATTTAACTGAGCTAACAAGCATACACACGCCGAATATACCTAAAATAGCGAACACGCTTACAAATCCCACTGTCAGATAGCTTGTTACTATTTGTACGAAAATTTCATACAAGGTCATTTCAATACGCCTCCTATATAAGCTCATGCGAGTTTCTGATATGTACTATCATTCCGCCCTTTTTATATGCGATAAGCATACCCGGTGATATTTGGAAAGACCATTTTCCGCCGGGCATCATCGTACCGACTCCGAACGGCGTTCTTTGTGCTTTTATTGCCGCCTGTATAAAACCCGGCGTTTTTCCGAGATAATCCGCGGCTACGCCTACGGGAACATTGTCATATTCCCATATTTCATCTTCCGTAACCTGACTTTTCTTTTTACTCATAATGTTTTTTCCTCCTGTTTTTTAGTTTTTTAGCGATAAATAATAACAAATAGCCTTGATTTAATACAAATTTTTTGGTATAATAACCTCGCTCTGGGTATATTTGTAAAATGCAACGCGCTTCGGGTAAACAAATTTTGGGGACAACATGGCGGACGGCTCCCGCTATGTTGTTTTTCGCGGAACGCTACCTCAAAAAGATATCGACCATCAGTTTTGTTTTTTTTATATTCAAAAACCTGCAAATATCTTTCGCCTCATCAACGGTAAATGTTCCTTTGCCGTTAAGCTTGCTGCACATTGTATTTTTAGATACATGAATAGCCTCAGCAAGCTGCCTTTGAGATATATTCATATCCTCTATTATTCCGAGGAGCTTGTCCCTGTTCATTTTTTCACCCCCTAATATATGATTAATTAAAAAAGAAAGGACTTGGTTTTTTGTTTAGCGAAACAATAGCTTACAATTTAATTGATAATTCAGGTGAAAAGATATTATTGCCTTTCGATGGCGAATGTCCTATTTGTAAAAGGGCTATAAGTATTCACTGTTTGCACGCAGTTTTATATGAGAAAGAATATAACAACTTCTGCGCTGCTCTTTGCCGATGTCCCGGCTGTAAAGAAATCTACTTAAACAAATATCTATACGATGAAAGGTTTAATTCGGCAAATGCTCTTATTAGTTCGGAACCCAACAGATTTGTAGAAAAATTTTTTGATGAAAAAATAAATGACATATCTCCGAGTTTTGTAAAAATATATAACCAGGCTCTTAATGCCGAAGCAATCGGCTTAGACCAGATTGCCGGTATCGGTTATCGGAAAGCCCTTGAATTTCTTATAAAGGACTTTATAATATCCGAAAATTCCGATAATGCGGAAGCCATTAAAAAAATGCCGTTAAGCAAATGTATAAATGAGTACATAGATGATCCGCGAATAAGAAAAACAGCAATTAAATCCGCTTGGCTCGGCAATGATGAAGCTCATTATTTTAAAGTTTACATTGACAAGGACGTTCAGGATTTAAAAAAACTAATCGAAGCAACAATAGCTTTTATTGTGATATATATAATCGAAAAAGAATCAGACGAAATTATGCCTTCTTAGACGTCGGCTTATCCGTCTTATACCGTAATTTATACGCCTAATCCATAGTAATCGCTTCTATATAGATGTAACACAATATTGCTGTTATAAATAGTTTTAAACTATTCACATTTTCATAATTGTATATTTTTAGATAATTCTCCTTGTTATTAACTAAGTCTAATCCGCATAAGTTAGTCGCTATTTTTTTTATTCTCGAATTATCAATGTATTTGTTAATGCATTGACATAATGAGATATTTTCGATAGCCTCTGCGTTTTCATGTTTTACAAATCTTAAAAAATCTCTTACTAGATATTCAAGTGAACACCGATATTCGACGCCTGCAACCCGGTATAAGCAAGTCGATTCAGCAATAGACGCCTGTTCATAAAGTTCAATAAAAATCGGGGATATAGCATATATCTTTTCAAAAAAATCCCTACTGATAAACTTCGCATATTCCGGTCTTGCAATAGTTTCTGATTTTAAATTTTCGCACATCTTCTCCCCCCCTATGCGGAAATGCTGTTGCCTTTACACAAAGCTCTTGGATCAATGCAAAGTGCATCACAAATTTGTAGCATCTCTTCAGCAGTAATTTTTCGCTTACAATTTAAAATCTTTGATAAAGTATCAACAGGTATATTTGTTTTTTTGCTAAGATAAGATTGTTTAATACCATTATTGATAATATAAGTTTTAATTGCATTGTTTATATACATGATTACAACACCCTTTAATCTGCAAAATGTAGTTTACAAAAGCATTATAATCTACATATTATAGAATGTCAAGAGCTTTTTTCAATTTTTTTCTACATTTTTAAGATTTTATTATTGACTTTAGCAATATGCAGATGTAATATATAATTACAAATTTTTTAAAGGAATTGATATGCGTGTCAAGAGAACATATTGCAACAGTTTTAAAACAGTTAAGAGAAAAAACAGGATTAACAGCTAATGAAGTGGGAGCAATAATTGGTAAAAGTGGAAAAACTGTTAATGCTTGGGAAAATAATCACGGTCAGCCTGATGCAGAGATGTTGATAAAGCTTTGTGATGTTTATAATGTAGATGATATTTTAAATGAATTTCGTGATATTCCAAAAGAAAACAAACCTCCGCTTGCAGCAGAGGAAGAACAGTTAATAAATATATTTAGAAAATTAAATCCTATCGGCAAAAAAGAAGCAATAAAGAGAGTAAATGAGCTTACCAAACTGACAGAATATATATTTTCAGCAAGCAACGTCAAATCGGCAATATAATTTATGGCGTATTTGATAAATTAAAATAAAGGATTAAATAAAATGTTTAAAGATGAATTAAAAAGATTACGTAAAGAAAAAAAATGGACACAGGAAAAACTTGCAAAATTGCTCGGTGTTGCAAAAAGTACAATAAGTATGTATGAAAATGGCAACAGAACTCCTGACCTTGAAACTTTTGAAAAAATGACATTTTTGTTTAATATTTCACTTGACAATTTAATATACGGTGATGACGTTGAATATATAGAAAGAAAATCGACAGAGGAACAAAAACTATTAGATTTATATCGAAATCTTAATTATGAAGGACAGGAAGAAATATTAAAATATCTTAAGTATATTATTTCCGACGTTAAATATAAAAAGAATTGTACGGATTCAATGGTATCGTCCGCATAAAAACAAGCTCACATAAGTGGTGAAAAATACATGAAACACAGAGTAGCAAAAGTATTGTTTGTGTTCATAATATTTATGTTAATATCTGGAATATCTGTTTCTGCACACCCCGGACGAACAGATTCACAAGGCGGACATTATGACAGAGACACGGGTAAATATCATTATCATCATGGGTATCCGGCACATCAACATCCGAACGGCATTTGCCCATATGAAAACAATGAAAAAGAAACAACAACAAGAAAATATTACAGTAACAGCGATTCGGACGGCAACTCTGGGAGAGATTCAACAACATCAATAACTCCTAAAGAAAAAGAACAGATAACACAAAGAGTTGCTGCAACAACAAGAGAACATTTAAGCACTATAAATAAAGATGATAACAAGCCTCCCTTAATATTTTTAATATTATTCGTAATATTTTTAATATTATTTGGTACTCTTAGTGCCATAGGTATTTTGTTACTTATTCACAGTATTGTTATCACCATTCAAGAATATATTGACAAAGAAAGAAAAAGAAAAGAACTTGATAGGCAATGGAAACAAGAATTAGAGCAAAGCATTGCGGCAGGTCGTAAATTTGTAGAGGAACATAAAACAGAAATATTTGAAATAAAGCAAAACATAAAAAAAATGAAAGAAGAACGTTTACTTTTGATAAAAAAGTATAACAATTTTTCTGCTTTTAAAATCTTAAATAATATTCCGGGCGTTCCGGCAAGTGCGAGTTTTTACACAGATAAAAAAATATATACAAACGATTTGGAATACCCTGTGTTCGGATATACATCTCTTAAAGGACATTGTTTTCATTTGATAAAGGGACACTGTAACAGTTACACAAGACATTACCTGTTTGATATAGCAGAAGTGTATTATCCATGTCGTGTTTGCGCAAAAAATTTTCGTGAAAAATACAAGTGGTATTATGATATTCAAGATACTATAAAACTACTCGAGGGAATAGGGTTACAACTTAACTACAATATGCCCGAATTGCCACAACTGGAAAAACATCAATTATCTTCTGACATGAATATAACTGAAATTGAAAAGGAAGAAAATATTACAAAAGAGCAATACATAAACGGAAACAGTTGAACAACCCATACGGAGAACCAAGTGAAAAAGCAGTTTTGCACCATATTGTTGATTTCAACAATATGGTTGACAGTCGATTGGGAGTGTGAAAAGATGCCGAGACAAACAAAATATCGAAAACGTGAAAACGGGGTAGGGAGCGTATATAAACGCTCGGATATAGTACATCGTCCGTGGTATGCTGCCGCTCCGGCGGTTATAGATACGGAAACGGGAAAAACGTCAAGAGAAATAATAGGTCATTACGAAACGCGGAAAGAAGCTCTGGAAGCTCTTGAAAGCTATAACAAAGCGCCTACAAAAAAGATTCGCAGTACGTTTTCGGACTTATATTCGGAATGGGAGAGCATAAGCTTCAGAAATCTTTCCAAATCTATGCGGGACTGTTATACGGCGGCATATAAAAAGCTTTTTCCGCTTCATAAAAAGATTTTTAAAGATATAAGAACGGCGGATATGCAAAAGGTTATAGATTATTACGAGGACGAGCATTACGAGCTTGACGAAAAGGGAAAACCGATTTACGATAAAGACGGCAGTCCTAAAATAAAACCGCCTCTTTCATATTCGTCTCTGCATCATATGACAGTCCTGTTGGGACTTGTATACACATACGCAATGCAGAATGACGTGGTAAATAAAGACTATTCAAAATTTTTAGTAATATCTGCCCGGAAAGCCGCGGAGAAGCAGGCGTTTTCCGATGTGGAAGTAAGAAAAATCGAAGAAGCGGCGCAAAACGGCATGCCGAACGCCGACCTTGTTCTTATTATGTGCTACACCGGCTACCGTATAAGTGAGTTTTTGGGATTAACGAAATTCAATTACAATGCCGATGAAAACGTATTCGCGGGCGGTGGAAACAAAACGGAAGCGGGAAGAAATAAAATTGTTCCCGTCCACCCGAAAATCAAGCCGTATATTGAAAAGCATTTAAACGACGGCGGTAAAACAATATTTTGTAAAGCCGACGGAACGCCGTACAATGTAAAAAGCTTCAGAGACAGTATTTATTATCCCACGCTTGAAAAAATCGGCGTAAGAAAGCTCACGCCGCACGCCACAAGAAGAACGTTTGCAACAAGAGCCGCAGCGGCGGGAGTTCGCCCTGAGGACCTTATAAGAATGATGGGACACTCGGATTATAAGATAGATACGGATTCATATATAAAACAGGAAGCGTCCACGCTTGTAAACGCAATACAGCTTATAAAATAAATTAAACTCTCATAAATTAAGCTCCCGGAATCGGTCAAATTCCGAGAGCTTTTTTTATCAAAAATATAAAATTCAAGCCGTTACAAAACTTTATAAAGCATTACCGTTGCTTCGGGGTTGCTACGGGTTGTAATTTAAACTAAGAAAATGAAAAAGCTCACAAACGGCGAAACATAGCCATTTGTAAGCTTTTTTAAATGGTCCGAGTGGCGAGACTTGAACTCACGGCCTCTTGACCCCCAGTCAAGCGCGCTCCCAACTGCGCCACACCCGGTTGCTTTGAACGCTTGATATAATAACATATTATTTTATGTTTTTCAAGTGTTTTTTATAATTTTTTTTAATTTTTTCCGAGCGGTCAAAGAACAAACATTAAGGCAAAACCTCACAAAGACTGTCTTATGCCTTTGCGCACAATTATTGTGCTATATTGTATTAAGCAAACAAAATTCATAACAAAAAGCGGTACTTACTTTATAACTCCTCGTTAAAAAAGCTCCAATCGTCCTCGGCCTCATCGCGGACTGTGAACGGGATTTCATCGGTAACCTCGATTTTTCTTATTCTTGCCCATATCGAAGCGTTAAGACTGAGCATATAACCGCAGCCCGACGGCGTTCTCCAGTCCGTCATAGGCGCTTCCGGCAGTCCGAATGCCGCAAGCAACAACATAATAATTCCTCCGTGAGTAACGATTGCGGTTTCTCTTACGCCGGATTTCAAAATTCCCTCGATAATCTTTATAAAGCAGGCGCATACTCTTGCCGAAAATTTTTCGTTCGATTCTCCGAAAGGCGGCGCGGCGTTTTTTTCACCCCTTAACCACCTTTTAAAGCTTTCATCGTCCGATAGTTCGTCGGCTGTCATTCCCTCAAATTCTCCGAAATTACATTCTTTCAGTCCGTCTATGAGAATAGGCTCTTTATCGGGATATATCAGCTTTGCCGTATTTACGCATCTTTTTAAAGGACTTGACAAAACCGCTTCGACCTCGGGAAAATATCCCGTTGTTGCGAGTTCGACTATCTGCTCGCGTCCCTGAGCGCAGAGATCCTCGTCGGTATGACCTATATATCTGCCCTCAAGCGAGCCCTTGGTAAGTCCGTTTCTTATTAAATATATTTTATAATTCCGCATTATTAAACTGTTTCGGCGTTTTTCCGCCGTTCCTTTCTCAAATTGAGATTATTCTTTATGCAACACCGCACAATTAACGGCTGCCGTCTTTGCCGCGCATCTGCACAACAATAATTATGCTATGTTGCCTTTACAAAAGTTATTTTTTATTGTAAAATAATAATACAATAAGTATTGCGGGGTGTCAAGGTATGAGCGCAAATTTTGCTATACGGCTTGCCGATTTACGAAAGGAAAAAAATCTTAGCCAAAAGGAAGCGGCCTCCTGTCTCGGCGTATCGCAGGCCCTTTTATCGCATTATGAAAAGGGTATACGCGAATGCGGATTGAGCTTTATAAAAAAAGCCTGCGATTATTACGACGTTACCTCCGACTATCTTTTGGGGCTTACCGGCAACCGTCACGGTTTTAACGATATATATACAAAAAATGAGCTTCCGAGCGATTCCGAGCTTAGGATAAAAACTCTTTTCCGCGCGCTTGTAAGCCTTTGTGAAAAGCTCAGCGCGTCGGGCGATACTTCGGAAAATAAGCTTATCGAAGAAGTTCTTCTCACTGTTTACAGATTCGCGCTTCTCAGCGCAAAATACGGCATTTCGGATTTATCATGGTTTGAAATTGATATCTCGGACGGAGATGTTTTGTCATCGCAAATACTTGACAGAATGTTTGACGGCAAACGAAAAAAGGATAATGCCGAAGGCGACATTTTTGAGTCAGAGCCGGAATATCTTAAAACAGTTATAAAAAGCGCCGAAAAACTGATAAAGGAAAAATATATGAATATGATTAATCCCGACAAGTAGTGACTGCGGTGTGTCCGCACAAACCGCTATGCGAACATTTTTTTGTCTTTCTATTGACAAAAAAACTCTTATATCATAAAATATTCATATTATAAAGAATATAATCGGAGTTGTTATTATGAAAAAGCTATTATCATTTGCTTTGTCGTTTGTAATTGCCGTATCTTTTCCCGTAGCGGCTTTTGCCGACGGAGCCGACGGCGCAATAAAGTCTTATATAAATGAAATAACAAATGATATTTTTAACTCGATATCAAGCTCCGCCGATAATGCCGCCGCTTACAATAACGCCGTTCCCGTGTCGGAGATTCCGACGGAACCGATTTCGGGAGATTCTTCCGATTTTTCATCGGAGGAAACGTCCTCGGAACCTGTATCGGAGGAAACATCGACGGAGGTCGTTTCGGAAGCTCCCACAACGGAGCCGGCTCCGAAAGTCATATGCTTTGGCGACGTAAATCAGGACGGAACCGTTACCGCCGCCGACGCAAGACTTGTTTTGCAGTTCAGCGCGAAATTAACGACGTTTTCAATACGTCAATGCGTAATTGCGGACTGCAACAAGAATAAAACGGTAAACGCCGCCGACGCAAGGACAGTCCTGCGAATAGGCGCGAAGCTTGAAAAAACAAGCGAATACAAGGGTAACGATTCGGAAACGGAGATTGTTACGCAGTACAGCAATCCTACGCCCTACAAAGCTACGCTAAGCGGTTTTTCCACAAATATAATGGAACCCGCCGTGTTTGACAAAATAAGCAAGCTTGAAAAATACTGTGCGGCTCTCGGTCAAACAGCGACCTTCTATTATACGGACGTAAACAGGCAGTATTACATAAAATATAACAGCTCCCGCGTTTACAGAACACAATGCACGATAAAAGCGCCATATGTAAAGAGTATTCTTCAGTATATGGAGGATAAAAACATTTCTCTGAACACTCTGCTGTATCTCAAAAGCAGTCAAAAGTGGAGCGGACACTATATGAGCAATTTTGCTTCGGGTACGGCGTTCACAATCCGACAGGTAATATATTACGCGATAAGATACAGCGATAACACGGCATATCAGATGCTGTTTGATTACTTCGGCAACGAAATATTTAACGCTAACTGCAAAAAAGTAGGTTCGTCGCTGCGTCTCGGCTCATATATCTTCGGAGAGACGTCGGCGGAGGATATGGCAAAGCTGTTTTTGGACATTTACAATTACAACGGCAAATACCGCGATATCCTTTTTGAAGATATGGAAAACAATACGTCGAGGAACCGTATCGCCGCGGGAGTTCCGAAAGGTACAAGAGTTCTCAATAAAATAGGTTCGGGCGGTTCGGCTACCGTCGGATATCACGACTGCGCCATTATCTTTACCGAAATGCCGTGTATTCTTATAATCTACACGTCGTTTAACAGGGACCGTTGGTATGATAATCTGCCGTTCCGCAGAATAGCTGAACACGTCATAGGCATCAATAAAGTGCTTGAATATTACTAATGGTTTGAACTCACATTTTGCCCTAAGGCAGATTACCCGTAGCGGGATTGTCTATAAGCTCTCCGTTCTCTTTAAAACGCGAACCGTGGCAGGGACAGTCCCAAGTGCGCTCGTCCGCGTTCCATTTAAGGGCGCAGCCCAAATGCGGACAGCGTTTTTTTGAAAATGTCAATAAATCGGCCGCAGCTTCAAAGGCGTTTACCGCAAGCTGCGGTTTTAATATGCTCCTTGAAGGCTCAAATACGGGAGTGTATTTGTTATTTTTGCCCGTAACCATATCGGCAAGAATTTCAGCCGCCGCGAGAGAAGTTGTCATGCCCCACTTATTAAAGCCGGTTGTAACGTAAAAATCGGGCGTGCCTTTTGAATAAAGTCCGATATACGGAACGCCGTCAAGCGTCATGCAGTCCTGAGTTGCCCACGCGTATTTTTCCTTTGCGTCGGGATAGTATTTTTTCGCAAAATCCCTCAGTTCATTCCAATTGCCGCCGTTTTTGCCCGTTCTGTGGTCTCCCCCGCCGATAAGAAGATAATTTTTGTAATTTCTGAACGACATTCCTTTTGTGGCCTCATCGACATACATTCCGCCTACGTCGGGCGCGTTTTCGAGCGCGGTTACATATGACCTGCTTTGGAACATTTTAAGCGAATACAAGCCGTGTTTATTGATAAACGGAAAATGCGTCGCGCATATTATTTTATCGGCGGCAATTTCGCCTTTACACGCGATAACCGTATCGGGACGAAGCTCGCGTACCCTTGTATGCTCGTAAATATTAAGATTTTCCGCCAATCCGTATAGGAATTTAAGAGGGTTGAACTGCCCCTGATTTTTGAATTTCACCGCGCCCGCCGTTTTAAACGGAAGCGGAAGCGCGGACGCAAATTCGGCTTCAAATCCGAGCTTTTTGACAGCCGATACCTCACTGCGAATTTTGTTTTCATCGTTCACGGAATAGACGAAAGAGTCCTTTTCCTCAAAATCACAGTCGATTTTTTCGCTTAGCGACCTTATTTTATCGAGAGCGTTCCGATTGGCTTCAAGATACATTTTCGCCTTTTGAAGTCCCGCGCCCTTTATAAGCTTATCGTAAATAAGACCGTGCTGCGAAGTAACCTTCGCGGTCGTGTTTTTTGTAATGCCGCAGCAGATTTCCTCCGCCTCCGCAAGGACGTAATCAATTCCGCGTTCATTAAGAGCATAAGCGCACATGATTCCGGCAATACCGCCGCCTATTATAAGAACATGAGTTTTAATTTTTCCTTCAAGCTCTTTAAAGCTCGGTTTTACAGCGTCATAATGCCATATTGAGGACATATTCATCACCGCTTCTATTATTTGCGGCGCGGCTGAAAAAATGTACCCGATAAAAAATTGGCAATACCGCATAATTATTGTCGTGCAGATGTGCCAAGAGATTTTTCGTCAGATTGACAAAAATGACGCAGGAATACTGACGTATTTCAAGGAACTTTTGGCAAAAATGACGGAAAATATCGGTACAGATGCGCGGCAAAGGCGATAGCCGTTAATTGTGCGGTATTACCAATTATCTGTTTATTTCGGGATTGTCTGTGCGTCCGAAGATATAATCAACCGAAACGCTGTAATAATCGGCAAGTGAAAGCAGATATTCAAGCGGAATATTCTGATAACCGCGCTCATACCGCGAATAAACAGTCTGTTTCGTTCCGAGGATATCGGCAATTTCCCGCTGTGTCAAATCGTTATCCTCCCGCAAATCGCGAAGCCTGCGCAAATACATAAAAATCACTCCAAATAGTACCGTTATGTACTATTGACATTATCACAAAGATGTGTTATTATGCATTTGTAGTACTGAAAAGTACTGCGCCGCATAATAAGCCGAGCGGCGCAAATATCCCCTGCTCCGCCCGATTTTACGGAAAACCACGGTAAATAAAATTTATATTTCATATTGATTTTCCGTAAAGGCTGTGGTAAAATAATCCTGCAACGTAAATCTGAATAAACAACATTAAGGTGCAATTTTTTTGGCAAAAGTGCATCGTTTTATAACTATACCTTAATGTTGGTTACGATTTGCGTTGCGGCAAGTGAGATGCATTTTTCATGCGTCTCACCCGAGGCGCATTTTTTGTTGTCAAATCACCGAAAAAACGGAACCGATTTTTTGCTTGCGGAAAATAATTTCGTTCTAATGTTGATTTTACATGAAAAATGTGGTAAGATACTATTGCAACGTAAAATATCATATGTGTTTATCCTATAATTTTAAGATAGGTTATGTTTTTTATGGCAAAAGTGCATTCTCTATGATGTGTTCCTATCTTAAAGGTATAGATCTGATATTTTGCGTTGCGGCTAATGAGATGCATTTTTCGTGCGTCTCACCCGAGGCGCATTTTTTGCTGTCAAATCACCTAAAAACGGAACCGATTTTTGCGTACGGAAAATTATTTTGTTTTAATGTTGATTTTACATGAAAAATGTGGTAAGATACTATTGCAACGTAAACTTAATACTTAAATTTTGAGAACACTATATTTGGCAAAAGTGTATTCTCTTTTTAACTTGTTCTCATATTTGAAGTATTAGTTAAGTTTGCGTTGCGGCTAATGAGATGCATTTTTCGTGCGTCTCATCCGAGGCGCATTTTTTATTTGCGCCGAAAAATAAGAATCCATCAGGGAGGCAAACAGCAAATGAAAAAACAGAAATTGAGAATTTTATCGGTAATTTTCGCATTAATTTTGATTATTACGTCAATGCCGATAACGGTTATCGCCGAAACTACGGAGGACGGTTTTGAGTATTCAATCCTTAACGACGGCACAGCCGAAATAATCAAATATACGGGCGGCGCAACGGAACTTGATATTTCATCGGAAATCGACGGTTATACCATTACAAGTATCGGCTATCGCGCATTTGACAACTGTACCGGACTTACAAGCATAACAGTAAATGAAAATAATAGGTATTATTCAAGCGATGAATACGGAGTGTTATTTAATAAAAATAAAACAGAGCTTATAAAATATCCTTTAGGAAATGATAGACCGTCATATATAATACCCGACAGCGTTACAATAATCGATGTCGGCGCATTTGACAGCTGTACCGGACTTGCAAGCATAACTATACCCGATAGTGTTATAATAATCCGTGCCGGTGCATTTGACAGCTGTACCGGACTTGCAAGCGTAACAATTCCCGCCGGCGTTACAAGTATTTATAATTCTGTATTTTGCAATTGTACAGGGCTTACAAGTGTATCGATTCCCGACAGTGTTACAAGTATCGGTAGCAGTGCATTTTCCGGCTGTACCGGACTTACAAGCGTAACAATTCCCGCCGGCGTTACAAGTATTTATAATTCTGTATTTTGTGATTGTACAGGGCTTACAAGTATATCGATTCCCGACAGCGTTACCCTGATCGATTCCGGTGTTTTTTATAATACGGCATTGTATAATAACAAAGATAATTGGTCAGACGGTGTGCTTTATATAGATAATTGCTTAATAGAAGCCGACGATTCATTATCCGGCGATTATACAATAAAAGATAATACAAGAGTGATTGCTGGGGACTCGTTTTATAATTGTACGGGACTGACAAGCATAGCAATCCCCGACGGTATTACAAGTATCGGCAGTAGTGCATTTTCCGGCTGTACCGGACTTACAAGCGTAACAATTCCCGACAGTGTTAAAAGTATCGACTTTAGAGCATTTTACGGCTGTACCAGACTTACAAGCGTAACAATCGGAAACGGCGTTACAAGTATCGGTTATAGTGCATTTGAAGACTGCACCGGACTTACAAGTATAACGATTCCGGATAGCGTTGAATATATTGGCCGTAATGCATTTTATAACACATCACTGTACAACAATTCCGATAATTGGTCTAATGAATTGCTTTATATTGATAATTGTTTAATAGATGCTGATTATAAATTATCCGGCAATTATACAATAAAAGAAAATACAAGAGTGATTGCAGATAGTGCATTTTCCAACTGTGCCGGACTTACAAACATAACGATTCCGGATAGTGTTACAAGTATCGGTGAAGCTGCATTTTATGGCTGTTCCGAACTTGTAAGCGTAGCAATTCCCGCCAGTGTTACAAGTATTTATGATTCTGTATTTGGTGATTGTACAGGGCTTACAAGTATATCGATTCCTAAAAGCGTTACATATATTGGTCAGTATGCATTTTCCGGCTGTACCGAACTTACAAGTATAATAATACCCGACAGCGTTACAATAATCGATGTCGGCGCATTTGACAGCTGTACCGGACTTACAAGCATAACGATCCCCGATAGCGTTACATGTATTGAAACAGCCGCTTTTAATGGTTGTACCGAACTTACAAGCGTAACAATCCCCGACAGCGTTACTAATATCGACATTCGTGCTTTCGGATATAGCTGGGATGATGATAAGTATGATTACAAACCGATTGACGGTTTTACGATTTACGGTGTGCCGGGAACTACGGCAGAAGAATACGCAAATAATAACGGATTTGAATTTATTGATATTAATACCGTCGTACCTGCCGAACCCACCACTCAGGAACCCACCACGGAAGCTCCTACCACTCAAGAACCTACGACAGCGGAACCCACTACGGAAGCTCCCACTACTCAAGAACCTACCACGGCGGAACCCACTACGGAAGCTCCGACCGTTAACGGCGATATTGATATAAAAGACGGCGCGGACATAAAGACGGTTGATATCGTCGGAACCAAAGCCGTCGAGATTAAATCCGAGCAGAGCGTTAAGGACATTATTTCGGGACTTAAAAACGAAAACGCTAAAATCGTTGACAAGGACGGCAAGGATATAGCCGAAAGCGGATTTGTAGGCACGGGCTGTAAAGTGCAAATCCTTGACAAAGACGGAAAAGCCGTTAACGAATACACCGTACTTGTACCTATGGACGTAGACGGAGACGGTAAAATATTGGCCTCGGACGCGAGAACCTCTTTAAGAGCCTCCGCGAAATTAGATAAGCTTGAAAACGTTTTCTTTGCGGCGGCAAACGCCGACGGCAATAATGAACTGACCGCCGCCGACGCGAGAAAGATTCTCCGTGTTTCAGCAAAAATTGATACGGTCTAAAGCGCATTTTAGCCGCCCGCTCAGCGGGCGGCTAATAATTAGGAATGAGGAATTAGGAGTGAGGAATTATCGGAAGCCCAAAGGGCTTAATTATATATATGATATATAAATTTCAATATAAATATATTATTTAGGGTAAAATAAATAATTATCATAATCAAAGACGCGAAGCGTCTACCGAAAATTCCTAATTCCTCATTCCTAATTCCTAATTAGAAAAACTTTAAATCCGCCCGTTAAGATGGGAAATTTAAAATTTATCTAAGCTATTGCCTTATATTATCCGTAGGTGTATTATAAAAACAAAATTTAGAAAGGCAATGAATCAAATATGAATAACAAACCCGAAGTGCCGATAAACCAATTCTTTCAGGGCTGCTATAATCCCGCTTTTGAAGCGGAAATAGAAAAATGCAAGGAAAAATGCTTTGAATACAACAAGCTCAGCCCGAACGACAGAGACGAACAGCAGAAAATTCTTTCCGTCGTATTGGGAAAAATGGGACGGAACGTTGTAATCACGCCCCCGTTCTGGTGCGATTACGGCTATAATATCACGGTCGGGGATTATTTTTATTCCAACCACAATCTTATTATTACGGACGGTACAAAGGTATCTTTCGGAGATAATGTATTTATTGCTCCGAACTGCTGTTTTACAACCGCCGAGCACGCAATCGACCCCGAGCTACGCAAAGCGGGTATTGAAATCGCGAAACCTATAAAAGTGGGCAATAACGTCTGGATAGGAGCCGGCTCTACCGTCCTCGCCGGTGCGGAAATAGGCGACAATACCGTTATAGGAGCCGGAAGCGTAGTTAAAGGCTCCATTCCCGAAAACGTTGTCGCTGTGGGAGTTCCGTGCAGAGTTATGAGAGAAATTACCGATGCCGACAGGACGCGTTATCCGTTTTACGGCGGCTGAATTAATTGTTTATAAAAAATTAACAATTTAGCTTATTTGTTCAAAAAATGATAACCAATTGCATATAAATTTGTTATACAATTAATAAGGTATTATCGTGGAAGCAGAGGATTATCCGCTGATACTATAAGAATTATGTGGAGGAATTTTAAATGTCACAAAAGAAAACAGTATTTATGACCGGCGGCACAGGCACAATGGGTTGGTCGGCTTTTCAGGAGCTGCTTAAAAAACCTAACGAAGTACATATCAAGCTCCTTGCGAGAAAGAGCAAAAAGAATTTTGAGCTTCTCAAGGATTATATTTCATATCCGAACGTTACCGTAGTTTGGGGCGACCTTCTCGATTACGAAACAATTCTCGAAGGCGTAACGGGAGCGGACTACGTTCTGCATATAGGCGGTATGGTATCCCCCGCCGCCGACTACAAGCCTTATTCAACTCTAAAAACAAACACAACAGCCGCCGAATATATCTGCAAAGCCGTTCTCGCTCAGCCAAACGCCGATGATATAAAGGTATGCTATATCGGTACGGTAGCGGAAACAGGCTGCAGGAATTATCCCATTCATTGGGGACGCTGCGGCGATCCTATCAAGATTTCAATTTATGACCATTACGCCGTTTCAAAGACAATCGCTGAGAGAACCTTTGTTGAAAGCGGTATCAAGCATTGGGTCGTAATGCGTCAGACAGGTATCCTCTATCCCGCGCTGCTTCACAATCTTGAACCCATTATGTATCACGTTCCCCTTAACGGCGTTCTCGAATGGGCCACAGTCGAGGATTCCGGCCGTCTTATGGCTAACTTTGTTACGGAAGAAAATCTTCCCGATGAATTTTGGAACAGCTTTTACAACATCGGTTCCGGTAAGGAATACAGACTTACTAACTATGAGTTTGAAAAGCTCCTTCTCGGCTGCATAGGTCTCGGCGATCCCAAGGATCTTTTCGACCCCAACTGGTTCACTCTCAAGAATTTCCACGGTCAGTTCTACGCTGACAGCGACAGACTTGAAAAATACCTCCATTTCCGCGAGAATCTCCCTGTTGAGATGTATTTTGACAGACTTGCCGAGCAGGTAGAGTTTTATTTCAGAATACCCAAACTCATTCCGACTAAAAAGCTCCTCGCAAAATGCGCGAAGCCCTTTATGAAAAAAATTGCCGAAACTCCAAGATGGGGTACTCTCGACTGGATAAAAACAAAGGATCCTGACAGAATTTCCTCTTATTACGGCACATATGAGGATTGGCAGAAGATAGGCGGCTATTGGTCGATGTTCGACCTTGAAACATACGACAAGAGAAATTCCGCCGCCGAGCAATACAAGCTTGACCACGGTTACGACGAGAGCAAGCCCGTTTCCGAGCTCGATTTAAGCGATATGAAGCAGGCTGCCGAGTTCAGAGGCGGCAAGTGCCTTAGCAGAAAGATGACAAAGGGCGATATGGCTACTAAACTCAAATGGAAATGCGGCACCTGCGGCAATGAGTTTGAAGCAAGCCCCAATCTTATACTCAAGGGCGGTCATTGGTGTCCGAAATGCATCGTTCCCACGGAAAAGTGGAATTATGACGAGGTTGCCAAGACAAATCCGTTCTTCGCTCAGGTATGGTACAACGACCACTCGCCCGACGAACACAACGTTTACGTTTTCGATGAAATATTCGAGGGCTGGGAAAAGAAAAAATAATAATATAAAACATATAAAAGATTCGCGTTCGTCCGAGCGCGAATCTTTGTTTGTCGAAAAAGTAGTTTTTTAAGGCAATACCGCATAATTATTGTCGTGCAGATGTGCCGTGAGATTTTTCGTCAGATTGACAAAAGCGAGGAAGGAATACTGACGTATTTCAATGAGCTTTTGGCAAAAATGACGGAAAATATCGGTACAGATGCGCGGCAAAGGCGGTAGCCGCTAATTGTGCGGTATTGCCTTAAGGCAAAAGGAGATTTCGCGCTCTGCGGAGCGCGACACGGTGACGCTGTCCCCGTGACCCCTGCAAGCCTTTGTAAAGGCTTGACCGAAACTTTTATAATCTTTGCAACAAGTTTTTAGGCAATCGGCGGCTTATAACTTTGCATATTATGCGTTTATTTTTACGGTATAGACATATTCGGAATCAATATTTTCGGGCGAAATAAAGCCGAAGTCTATTTCAAGCCTGCCGTTGTTATTTCCCGTTTTAAGCTCACCGCCGTATCCCAAAAGCGAAGCTCTTGCGCCGTCCCTGTACGGTACTTCGGAAAGCGTGATTTTGCCAAACGGGTATTTCTTTATAAAAGCGTAAACGTTTTCGCCGCGTTTTGTGTATTTTATGCTTTCGTCCAAGCTGTCGCAATATTTACGGCTTCCGTATATTCCTTCGCCGTTCACCTTAAGCCATTTGCCCATTTGACGGAGTCTTTCCTCCATTATGACGGGAATCCTGCCGTCAGGCGTGGGGCCGACGTTGAGAAGGAAATTATTACCCTGCGAAACGAGGTCTACAAGCAAATCAATAAGCTCTTTCGCGGAAAGATAGTCCTCAAGCGTTTCATATTTGTTCCAGCCGAACGACGCGCCGATACCTCTGCATTCCTCCGAAACTCTGTCCGCTTCGACCTTGTCGTCCGTACCTATGCGTCCGTATTCGGTCGTAAGATTTCCTCCGAGCTTGCCTCTTGTGCCTTTGCCCCAGCGGTCGTTCGGCACTATGAAATCACGGACGCTCGATTCGTTATAAAGCCACTGTAAAAACTCCGTGCTGTGCCATACCTCGGGCGGCTGTTCCCATTCGCCGTCGGTAAACAGCGTATTCGGCCGATATTTTTCTATAAGCTCTTTAAGCATCGGTATAAGGTGCTTTACGGCGTATTCCTCGGGATTTTTCAGATAAAGCGGGTGGAACCATTCATAAAGAGAATGATAAACGCCGAATTTTACGTTTGTTCCCTCGCAAGCTTCTTTAAGCTCCGCGCAAAAATCCCTGTGCGGTCCAACGTCCACGCTGTTCCAGTTCCACGCGTATTCGGATTTGTACATACAAAAACCGTCGTGGTGCTTCGATACAAGATTCATATACCTTGCGCCCGCGTCCTCAAAAAGACTTATCCACTCGCGCGCGTCAAAATTTTCGGCGGTAAACATCGGAACGAAATCGTTATATTTAAAATCCGCGCCGTATGTTTTTACCATATGCTTATGATACGGACTGTCGGGATTATCACAGTGATAGCCGTACCACTCGGCGTATTGCCCCTTTGGAGCGTACGCAGGAACGCTGTAAGGTCCCCAGTGAATAAAAATTCCGAATTTCGCGTCCTCAAACCATGACGGAACCGGACGGCTGTTTAATGATTCCCAGTTGTTTTCATACTTCATAGAAGCACCTCAAAATAAATTTTATTAGCAATTGACAATTGACAATGTACAATTGACAATGTCGGAAGCCCTACGGGCTTGATTTAAAGCTTTCGTCGATAACAGTTAAATTCAAAATCTCACAAAAAAAAAGCTCGTCGTTAATTCAATTGTCAATTGTACATTGTCAATTAATAACGTACGCCTCAAGCCGATAAATCGGCTGACCGAGTTCGGTAAAGCGTTTTTCGTATTCGGTCATGATATTTCCCTCAAAACCGCTGCTATGCAAATCGAGCGATACGTTTTTAAGCGCAAAACCGCACTGCGAAAACTGCTCGATCGAATATTCAAAAAGCTTCATATTGTCTGTCTTTTGATGAATTTCCGCTCCCGGCCTCATCATTTTTTTATACATTTTAAGAAATCTCGCGTCCGTCAAACGGTGACAGGCATATTTCTTTTTCGGGAACGGGCATGAAAAGTTCAGATAAATCATATCTATTATGCCGTCGGGTATGTATTTCGGCAAAAATTCGGCTCTGCACTGTAAAAAATGAATGTTTTCAAGTCCCGCGTCCTTCGCTTTTTTACAAGCCATATATATGACGTTCGGATTTACTTCAACCGCGATAAAATTCACGTCGGGATTAAGTTTCGCGATTTCGCAGATAAACTGCCCCTTGCCGCAGCCGACTTCAAGACGTATCGGGTTATTATTGCCGAAAATTTTCTTAAAATCAATATATTCCTTCTTTTCGACCGCCGTTTTATAATTAGGGTCGTCGGACCGAAGCATTGTAAGGTTATCGGAAACCGAAATAAGCTTTTGTTCAAGATTTTTCTTTCTTCTCATTCTCATTGATAATCACCGTTGATTGGATTATATAATAAATTATAACAGAGGTCAATAGTTAATTTTTATGGAGTACTAATTGTGCAATATGCTGAAATCAACGCGCTCCGACAAATTAAATTTTAATCGACATAACTCTTGATATATCTATTTTTTTCTGTTATTATAGTCTTGCTTTATTGTGATAAAGTGCGGAAAGCGGCTCATATCGTTATTGCGTTTCACCCACGCAGATATTAACCGCAGAATTTACATTTCGGGAGAATTTGTAAATACTATATCCGGAGGAATATCCAATGAATTTTACAAACAAGTACCTTTCTGAGCTTATGGAGAGAGTCATAGCCAGAAATCCCGGTGAAAAGGAATTTCACCAGGCAGTAAGAGAAGTTCTCGAATCACTTGAACCAGTAGTTGAAAAACATCCCGAATACGTTGAAAAGGGCGTACTCGAGAGTATTGTGGAGCCCGAAAGAATCATTAAATTCAGAGTACCTTGGGTCGATGACAGCGGCACGGTAAGAGTAAACAGGGGTTTTCGCGTTCAGTTCAACAGCGCTATAGGCCCTTATAAGGGCGGTCTGCGTTTCCATCCGTCGGTTTATGAGGGTATTATCAAGTTTTTGGGCTTTGAGCAGATTTTCAAAAACTCACTCACGGGTCTTCCCATCGGCGGCGGCAAGGGCGGCTCGGACTTTGACCCCAAGGGCAAATCCGATATGGAGGTAATGCGCTTCTGCCAGAGCTTTATGACCGAGCTTGCTAAGCATATCGGCTCATATACCGATATTCCTGCCGGCGATATCGGCGTAGGCGGCAGAGAAATCGGCTACCTGTTCGGACAGTACAAGAGAATTATAAACAAATTCTCGGGCGTTCTTACAGGCAAAGGTCTTGAATACGGCGGTTCTCTCGCGAGAACGGAAGCGACAGGATTCGGTCTTTGCTATTTTACCGACGCTATGCTGAGGGCTCACAACGATTCATTTGTGGGCAAAACCATTGTCGTTTCAGGTTCGGGCAACGTCGCTATCTACGCGACGCAGAAGGCTACCGAGCTCGGCGGCAAGGTAGTCGCGCTCTCCGATTCAAACGGCTATATCTATGATAAAAACGGCGTAGACCTCGCTCTTGTAAAACAGCTTAAAGAAGTTGAGAGAAAGAGAATAAAGGAATATCTGAACGTTCATCCCGAGGCGGAATATCATGAGGGCTGCAAGGGTATCTGGACTATAAAATGCGACATAGCACTCCCCTGCGCCACTCAGAATGAGATAGACAAGGAATCCGCCGATATCCTTGTGGCGAACGGCTGCAAAGCGGTAGCGGAAGGCGCGAATATGCCCTCTACTCCCGAGGCGATTGAAACATTCCTCGCCAACGGAATACTTTTCGGACCCGCGAAGGCGGCAAACGCCGGCGGCGTTGCGACGTCCGCGCTTGAAATGAGCCAGAACTCAATAAGAGGCTCCTGGACATTTGAAGAAGTTGACGCAAGACTTAAAGAGATAATGGAAAACATCTACGCAAACGCATCGTCGGCAGCCGAAGAATACGGTCTTAAAGGCAACCTTGTGGCGGGCGCGAATATCGCGGGCTTTATAAAGGTCGCTAACGCTATGCTTGAACAGGGTATAGTTTAATACAGGCAAATTTTCTATTCGGAGCTTTCTTAACATAATGTAATAATCAGGATAAACCTAAAAACTTTGGGCGTCGCCGCATTGTAATCGGCTGACGCCTTTTCCGCTAATTGGTGGTTGCCCCTTAGGCGCATCTTAAAACACCTCCGATTTTCGGCGAAAATCCGCCGTATTTCCAAATTTTACATTTTCTTATTGACACTTAAAAATTTGCGTTATATAATATATATCGCAATTAAATTGAATACTGTCAACGCCGTGCGGTGCTGAGGGCTTTGTTTTCAGCTTAATAAGGGAATCTCGGTGAAAATCCGTCGCAACAGCCATTACCGTAATTGAATCAAGCGCACTTGCGTTAAGGCAACGCCAAAATTATTGCCTTGACCACTTTATTCATAAGTCGGAATACTTGCCGTACGTTAAGGGGTATAAACCGTTTTTGGGCAACGGAAAGCGGTCCGTAATTGATATATAATCGGCAAACACGGTCGGCGTTTGCCGTATTGAGGTTATCTTCATGTACCCTTTGTTTGAGGGTACTTTTTTATTGCAATAATAAGGAAACACCGAATAAATCACGCCTGACGGCTGAACGCGCATCTTGCCCCGATATTTTCCGTCATTTTCGCCAAAAGCTCCTTGAAATACGCCAGTATTCCTTCCTCGCTTTTGTCAATCTGACGAAAAATCTCATGGAGCAATCTGCACGTTCGATTTAATCAGTGTTTCCTAAAAAAGGAGAGAACTTCACATGAAAAAGTTCAAAAGGGTATTATCGCCGATAATTGTCGCGATAATGCTCATGTCAATTTTGCCCTTGCGGTTATTCGCCGCTTGGGACGGGGAAACCCTTACAAAGCCTTCCGATAAAGACGGCGTATATCTGATTTCCGACGAAAACGAATTAGCGTGGTTCGCCTCGGAGGTAAACTCGGGCAACAATGATATTTCCGCAGTTTTAACCGATAATATCGACCTCGGAGAAACGTCATGGCTCCAGATAGGTTCCGGCAGCGCCTTTTCGGGAACATTTGACGGAAATCATAAAACCGTTGCTTACAGTATAAACGACGGCTCGGCTATTTACAGAGGTCTGTTTAATACCGTTTCGGAAGAAGGTACTGTAAAAAATCTTACCGTATCGGGAACTTTGACAATATCAAAGGCAAGAAATTATCACGGCGCGATAGCGGGCATGAACAAAGGAACAATATCAGGCTGTACGTCAGACGTTGATATACTTTCCTCACCGCCGAGCATAAGAGTTACATATGTCGGAGGTATTGCCGGAATTAACACGGGACTTATCGAAAGCTGCGTCAACAACGGAAATGTTACCGTAACGTCATACGCTGCCGGAATCGCCGGCGAGAACAGAGGCGGAAGTATAAAAAGCTGCGTCAATAACGGCGCTGTAACCGCGTCAAATACCGCGGGATATGCCGGAGGAATCGCGGCGGCTGTTACGGCAAATTCTTCAGACAATAAAATGACAATAGAAAGCTGTAAAAACTGCGGAACGGTTACGGGAGGTACGGGTGATTACGGTTACGCCGCAGGCATAATAGCGCAGGAAAACGTCGCGTCAAGCTATAATCAGTATACGTCAAGGCCGGAGCTTACTATAACAGGCTGTGAAAACAACGGTGAAATATCGGGCGGCAATGTTAGCGATATAATAGCTAAACAGAGTTCAAACTGCGACACAACTATAACGGAAAAAGAAACGCCGTCTGCTCCCGAACCAACTCCCGAAGACAAACAGTCTGTCGAAAACGTAATCGAAGGCTTTAAATGGTTCAAGCTCAATCCCATATTCGGCAAGGATACAAACGTACTCGATATAATGAACGAAAAGCTTCATTCTCTTTCCGAAAGCGAGGGCATAACAATAAGCCTTAAATCCACGGACGATACGTCGTACATCGCGGAAAACGGCGATATAACATACTTTTTTGAAAATCCGGATTTATCGCTCGGAATGTGGTTCAAATCGGTTCCGCTCGTTTTCACGTTTTCCAAAAACGGATATGATTATGACTATGAAATAAACGCGACAATTCATTGGGACGCAGACAGGGTAAAAGCATATCTTGAAGAAAATATTCTGTCAGATGTAACAATGGAATCCATACTCGGTCAAAATACGTCTGCCGACGAGGTAACAAGCGATTTGACGCTATGCAAAGTTGTGAACGATAAAAAATGGACTCTCGTTTCATGGGAATCGTCCGACACGAGCGTAATTTCAATAAGCGATAAAAACCAAAATACCGCCGACACTCTTTTTGAGCCGTATATCGGAGTCGTAAAACGCGCCTCGGAGGACAAAACGGTAATCCTTACTGCCTCATTCGATTTCAGAAGAACGACATATAACGAAGCTCCGATTATTCTTAAAAAAACGTTTACAGTTACCGTAAAAGCGGTTTCTTTCGGAGTAAAGGAGGAAATGCAAAAGCTTCTCAATGAAAATTATACCGTCGATAAGCTGCTTGTTTTCGGAACCGAAAACAGCATAGACGCAGGAAACGTAGCATACGATATACAGCTTCCTATTCCGCGCGCCACGGGAATCGAGAATTACAGCGATTACACCTTTAGCGTTACAAGCGGCGATAAAGACACGGTTGAGATTAATTACTACCGCGCGTTGGTTTTTAGACCTCTGCCCGAAGAAAAACCGAAAGAAGTAACACTTACGGTTACTATGCGCAGTAAGGAATACGATATTTCCGTTTCAAAGGATATAAAAATCACCGTTATGCCGCTTATACAGGAGGAAATCGACAGAGAAATCGCCCTTATGGAGAAAGTGAAAGCCGCTTATTTCGACGGAATAAACAACGGAGCAAATGAGGACGCCGCGCATATTGTAAATAACCTTTCCGCGTTCTGTGAGGCAAGATACGGGAGCGACGGAGAAAGCATAGAATGGATATACACAAACGCTCAGGCGAACGGTTCGGGCATTATACCCGTCAGCATAGACGAAAGCCGCCCGTCGGAATATTGGGACAGATTTTTCACAACAGACAGCTCCGTAATTTCCTATGAAAATCTTATAGTAACGAGAAGTGAAAACGATAAAAAGGTGACTGTTTCAAGCTGTCTTTCAAGTGAAAAATTTGAAAGATACGCCGAAAAATACCCCGATAACGAAGATTTCGGAAAACTTTACAGACAATACGTTTCCGCCGAGCTTACGGTTATAGGACTTAACGATAAGCCCGACGACAGCGGCGATACCGACAATAATAAGAGCTGTAAATTATGCATAATAATTGAAAAGCTTATAGAATTTTTCAAAACTATTAAACAGCTTCTTATAAATCTTTTTAAATAGCCCAATCCGTCGAAAAAGACAGGCTTATTAAGGAAACACTGATTAAATCGAACGTGCAGATTGCGCCATGATATTTTTCGTCAGATTGTCAAAAGTGACGCAGGAATACTGACGTATTTCAAGGAGCTTTTGGCAAAAATGACGGAAAATATTGGGGCAAGATGTGCATTCAGCCGTCAGGCGTGATTTATTCAGTGGTTCCTTAATAATGAGGAATTTTCGGCGGGGAAAATTTTTATAAAAAATAAAAAAAACTATTGCAATTTAAAAATTTCGGTGCTATAATATGAATCAGTGATAGTATGGTTTTACTTGAGCGGGGTTTTCCCTCGCTCTTTTGTTTTGCCGTACGGTTAAGGAGGTATTTAATTGTCAGAAAGGAAAAATACCGTATCGGTCGTATGGGACATGGCAAAACCCATAGCTGATTCGCTCGGGCTTATTCTTTGGGACGTGCGTTTTCAGAAAGAGGGCGCCAATCGGTATCTGAGAATTTTTATTGACAAGGAAGGCGGAGTGAGCATTGACGACTGCGTGGACATGAGCCACGCGATTGAGGAAAAGCTCGACGAAACGGACCCGATTGAGCAAAGCTATAATTTACAGGTATCATCGCCCGGGATTGAACGCGACCTGATAAGGGACGAGCATTTTGCAAAATACATCGGTGAAAAAATAATGCTCAAGCTTCCGCGAGCCGTTGACGGCAGAAAGGAATTTCACGGCATACTTGAAAAATACGAAAACGGAAATCTTGTCATGAGCTATGAAGACGGAAAAACGCTTGAAGTAAACAAAAAAGAAACCTCGTGGATCCGTCTTGACGATTTTCCGGGATTTGATTAATCTTAATAAAACTTAAATTGAAAGGATTGACAGGAAAAAAATGGATAAAGAATTTTTTGAGGCGGTAAACGCGCTTCAGAAAGAGAGAAATATTTCATCGGACGCTATATATGATAAAATCGCAAACGCTCTTGTAATCGCCGCAGGACACAATTACGGCACAAAGGACGGCATTTTCTGCGATATAAATCCGAATGAACAAACAGTTAAGCTTTACATGAGAAAAACCGTTGTTCCCACGGAGGACGACGTTATGGACCCGGCGATAGAAATATCCGCCGACGAAGCTCAGCAGTATAAATCGGGCGCGGTTACGGACGACGTTATTGAAATCCCCTTAAAAATAAACAATTTCGGCAGAATCGCGGCTCAGACGGTAAAGCACGTTCTGCGTCAGGGCATAAGAGAAATAGAGCATGACCAGGTGCTGCAGGAATTTCAGAGCCGCAATCAGGAAATAGTCACAGCGAAAGTCATTGGCATCGACACAAAAACCGGCAACCTTTCGCTCGAAATAGGAAAAGCCGAAGCCGTGTTGCCAAAAAATGAACAGATTCCGGGCGAACAGTTTGAAATCGGACAGCTTATAAAGGTATATATAGTAGACGTAAAATCAACGGATAAAGGTCCGAAAGCGATGATTTCAAGAACACATCCCGGTCTTGTAAAAAGGCTTTTCGAGCAGGAAGTACCCGAAATCTTTGACGGCGCTATCGAGGTCAAAGGCGTATCGAGAGAAGCCGGCTCGAGAACAAAGCTCGCGGTTTACAGCAAGGATTCCGATATAGACCCGGTAGGCTCCTGCATAGGACAGAAAGGCGTCAGAGTCGGCAAAATCGTAAGCGTGCTCGGAGGAGAAAAAATCGACATCATAAAATACAGCGAAAATCCCGAGGAATTTATAGCGGCGGCTCTCGCTCCCGCAGAAATACTCAAGGTGGAAATCATAAGCGAATCGTTAAAGTCATGTCAGGTAACGGTTCCCGATACTCAGCTTTCGCTCGCTATAGGCAATAAGGGACAGAACGCGCGTCTCGCGGCGAAGCTCACAGGCTGGAAAATAGACATAAAACCCGAAAGCGGATTTTACCGTCCGACGATACAGCTTTAATACGATACAAAGTCAACGTTTAGTAAGGAGGTCTTTCGGTGCGGCAGAAAAAAATCCCGATGCGCAAATGCGTGGGCTGTAACGAATCAAAGCCTAAAAAAGAATTCGTGAGAATAGTAAAATCTCCCGAGGGCGGGATAAGCGTCGATTTGACGGGTAAAAAATCGGGCAGAGGCGCATATATATGCCCTTCTCCCGAGTGCCTTAACAAAGCGCGCAAAGCAAGAAGGCTTGAAAGAATTTTTGAAGTACCCGTACCCGAAAGCGTATACGAAGAAGCCGAAAGGGTGCTGAAAGAAATTTGACGGATAAATTTTACAACGCTATGGGACTTTGCCGAAGAGCCGGAAAGCTATGCGCAGGTCACGACGAAGTCAAGGAGTTTTTAAGAAACGGCAGGGCAAAGCTTATAATACTTACCTCGGACGCGTCGGCGCGTCTCGAAAACGAAATGCGGGGACTTTCAAAAGGCGTTGAAATTATAAGAACAGACGCTTCCATGAACGATATGGAAGGACATATGGGAAAACATTCGGGAATTTTCGCCGTCACGGACGACGGACTGAAAAATCTCGTTCTATCAACAATAAAGGAGGACTCAATACATGGCACAAATTAACAAATACAGAGTTCATGAGGTAGCTAAGGACTTCGGTGTAAAAAGCAACGGCATTATTGAGCTGCTCGGCAAATATTTTGAGGAACCGAAAAAGCATCAGACCGCGCTTACCGACGCGGAGCTTGATATTATTTTTGAAACCTTTACACAGGAAAAACAGGTCGCAAACTTTGACGAGTATTTTGTCTTGACCGCTCAGAAAAAGGAAGAACCCGAAAAAGCGGAAAAGACACAAAATAAAGCGGAAGAAGCTTCCGGCGCGGATAACGCGAAAGACGCGAAAATTTCCGAAAAGAGCGTTAAAACCGAAAAAGCACAAAAACCGGCTAAGGCCGAAAGAACCGCAAAAGCTGAAAAAAGCGACAAGGCTCAAAACGAGCAAAAAAGAAAAACGGGCGATAAAAATTTACGGGAAAAGGCAAAGACTGCCGTCTCAAATTCAAAGCCTTTTGAAAAACGCGCCGACAAGAAAAAACAGGACGCTCCTCTTCAGGCAAGAACAAAGGGCGACGCGCGAACAATAGACACAAGAAGCACAAATATCGACCTCGACAAATATAATGAAAAGTACGAGGAGATAGCGCCCGAAAAGGACAGAATGAAAGACAGGGATACTGCCAAAAAACAGAAAATCAATCAGAAGTCCAAAAAATACCGCAAGCAGGGTATGCGTTCGGGCAAAAAAGAGACGGAAAAGGAAAGACTTGACAGAATCGCCGCCGAAAGAGCGAAAAAACATCTGGTTATTAAGGTCGGCGATGAAATCACAGTCGGTGATCTCGCGTTAAAGCTCAAGGTTACGGCGTCGGAGGTCATTAAAAAGCTGTTTGCGTACGGCGTTATGGCTTCAATAAACGAAACTATAGACTTCGACACGGCGGAAATAGTCGCTTCGGAGCTTAATGCAAAGGTAGAAAGAGAGATAGTTGTAACAATAGAGGATAAGATTATCGACGATTCTGAGGACGTTGAAGAAAATCTTATTCCGAGAAGTCCCGTAGTATGCGTTATGGGACACGTTGACCACGGTAAAACCTCTCTTCTCGACGCAATAAGAAACACTTCCGTAACGTCTACCGAATCGGGCGGCATCACCCAGCATATAGGCGCTTACAGAGTAAGCATCGGCGGCAGCGAGATAACATTCCTCGATACTCCCGGCCACGCGGCATTTACGTCAATGCGCGCGAGAGGCGCTATGGCTACCGATATCGCGGTGCTTGTAGTAGCCGCCGACGACGGAATAATGCCGCAGACTATCGAAGCCATCAACCATGCCAAGGCGGCCGGTGTTTCCATTATCGTGGCGATAAACAAGATGGATAAGCCCGGAGTAAATCCCGACAGAGTTATGCAGCAGCTTACGGAATACGAAATAGTCCCCGAGGAATGGGGCGGAGATACAATATGCGTACCCGTTTCGGCAAAAACTCACATGAATATAGATAAGCTTCTCGAGTCAATACTGCTTGTAGCGGAAATGAAGGAATTGAAAGCCAATCCCAACAGAGCCGCTAAAGGTATCGTTATCGAAGCAAGACTCGATAAGGGCAGAGGTCCTATAGCGACGCTTTTGGTACAGAACGGCACTCTGAAATCGGGCAACATAATAGTAGCAGGCACAGCGGTTGGACGCGTAAGAGTTATGACCGATTACAGAGGCAATAAGGTTGACGAGGCAGGTCCGTCTGTACCCGTTGAGATAGCGGGTCTTACCGAAGCGCCAAACGCGGGCGATGCGTTCGACGCCGTTTCAGACGAAAGACTTGCGAGAGAGCTCGTTGAACAGCGCAAGCAAAAGGAAAAGGAAGCGCAGTTCAACTCAGTTCAGAAGGTAACGCTCGACAATCTCTTCTCGACAATAGAAGCGGGCGAGATGAAAGAACTGAACATCGTGGTAAAAGCGGACGTTCAGGGCTCTGTAGAGGCCATAAAGCAAAGCCTTGAAAAGCTCTCGAACGACGAAGTAAGAGTACGCGTTATCCACGGCGGCGTAGGCGCAGTAAACGAATCCGATGTTATGCTCGCTCATGCGTCGAACGCGATAATTATAGGTTTCCATGTAAGACCCGACCCCGTCGCGGCCGCGAACGCCGAAAGGGACCACGTCGAAATGCGTATGTATATGGTTATTTACGACTGCATTGAGGACGTTGAAGCGGCTATCAAAGGTATGCTCGCGCCGAAATTCAGAGACGTTGACCTCGGAAGGCTTGAAGTCAGAAATACATTTAAAATTTCCGGCGTAGGCACAATAGCGGGCTGTTATGTCATTTCGGGTAAAATTCAGAGAAATGCGAAAATACGAGTAGTACGCGACGGCATAGTTATTGCCGAAGATGAAATCGAATCCCTCAGACGCTTCAAGGACGACGTTAAAGAGGTCGCCTCGGGCTACGAATGCGGTATAGGACTTGTTAAGTTTAACGATATCAAAGAGGGCGATATTTTTGAAGCTTATATAACAGAAGAATACAGAGAAAGCTGACAGCGTCAAAAAACAGCGATTTGCAATCGTTAATTAACTGTTACGTTCTTTTTAATTACATTTAATCAGGGGTATTGTTATGTCAACGTATAAAACAGACCGCACGGCGGAGGATATCAAAAGAGAAATCGCCGCCGTTATAAGGGAATTAAAGGACCCGAGAGTGCAGGGAAAGCTTCTGACTGTGGTAAGAACGGAGCTTGCGTCAGACCTTTCATACGGAAAGGTCTACATCAGTGCGCTGGAAGGGATTGATACGGCGAAAAAAGCCGTCGAAGGCTTACAGCACGCGCAGGGACTTATAAGGCGCGAGGTCGGCGGCAGACTGCATTTAAGAAAAACTCCCGAGCTGCGTTTTATAGCCGATGATTCGGTAAAGAAAGGCATAGAGCTCTGGAGCGACTATGAGAACCGTCTCCGAAAGGACAATTCAGATGAGAATAAATAAAAACGAAGCCGCCGATATGCTGCTTGAAATGGATAATATTCTTATTTTGGCGCATGAAAATCCCGACGGAGACGCGGTGGGAAGCGCCTGTGCGCTTTGCAAGGGTCTGCGCTCTATAGGCAAAAGGGCGTATATAAGCTTAGAGCCCATATCGAAAACAGACGCGTTCATGACGGAAAAATTGGTTCGTCCGGCGGAATTTATCCCGGAACATATTGTAGCCGTTGATACGGCCGATATAAAAATTCTCGGCGTTGAAGGCTCGGGACTCGATAAGAGCTGCAATGTCGAGCTATGTATAGACCATCATATGTCTAACGTGTTTTTCGCTCGGAACACATATCTTGACGAAAGCGCTTCGGCGGCGGCCGAAGCAGTTTACGACATTATGAAAACAATGAATATTCCTTTTACAAAGGATATCGCGGAATGTCTTTACGTCGGAATCGCTACGGATACAGGCTGTTTCAGATACAGCAACACAACGTCAAAAACATTCAGAACCGCAGCGGAGCTCGCCGATATGGGAGTAGATATAGGCAAAATAAATAAAATACAGTTTGAAACGAAAACAAAAGAATACGCCGCGATTGAAAAAATGGCTATAGCTTCAATGCAAACGCATTTCGACGGAAAATGCGCGATGATAACCGTAACACACGAAATGTTTGAAGATAGCGGGGCCGCCGACTGCGAAACAAAGCCGCTCTCGTCAATACCGAGGCAAATCGAGGGCGTTTACGCGGGCATTACGATAAAGGAAAAGAAAAAAGGTCTTTTCAATATTTCGGTACGGACAAACGAACCTGTCAACGCTTCGGAAATAGCCGGATATTTAGGCGGCGGAGGTCATAGAATGGCGGCGGGCTGTACGTTTGAGGGAACAAGACAGGACGCGGAGAAGGCTGTTCTTGAGGCTGTGCGTACAGTTTTTGAAAAAGCGGGGCTTTTATGACGGGATTTATAATTCTTGATAAACCCAAGGGCATAACGTCGTTTATCGCGTCGGGAAAAGTACGGAAGCTGTGCGACGAAAAAAAAGTCGGACACACGGGAACTCTCGACCCGATGGCTACGGGAGTTTTGCCTGTGGCGGTAGGTCAGGCGACAAGATTTATTGATTTGCTTCCAAGCCATGATAAGAGGTATACGGCGTCTTTCCGTCTCGGAGAAACTACGGACACTCTTGATATCACTGGAAAAACGCTCACGGTGAGCGGCGAAATACCGAATGAAGAGGCTGTATTAAAAGCATTAAACGGTTTTAAAGGCGTTATCAGTCAGCTCCCGCCCATGTATTCCGCGATTCGTAAAAACGGCAAACGGCTGTACGAGCTTGCCCGTCAGGGAATCGAGGTCGAGCGGGAGAAACGGACAGTAACTGTTTACAGTCTCGATTTTGTATCCCGTAACGGTAACGAATACACAATAGACGTAAAATGCTCCAAGGGTACATATATACGTTCACTTATTTCCGATATCGGAGATGAGTTAGGCTGCGGGGCCGTTATGACTTCATTGAGAAGAACGCTGTCCAACGGATTCGATATATCTCAGGCCCACGGCGAGAACGAGCTAAAAAAAGCCTCCGATATTTCCGGGCTTCTGCTCCCCGTCGATAACGCGCTCCGAGACTATCCCGAAATAACCGTATCCGAGGCGCAGGCCAAACGGTTTAAAAACGGCGGAGAGCTTGATATTGAAAGACTGCGTTATTCCCTTGATGAATCGCTTTACAGAGTGTATTCTTCCGAAAAATCTTTTTTGGGTCTGGGAGAATATACCGACGGTTCTCCGTCTTTGAAAGTAAAAAGGGTCTTTATTAATGATTGATTTTAAAAATCAAAAAACCGCCGTCGCGCTCGGAACGTTCGACGGTCTGCACAAAGGACATATGTCCGTAATAAACAAGGCCGCCGTTCAGAGGAATAACGGCCTTTTGCCCGTTATACTGCTGTTTTCGGAGCACCCGATGAAAGTGATTACGGGCAATTCCCCGAAAGAGCTTTTTACAGGCAGAATAAAACGCCGCGAAACAGAGAAAACAGGCTGTATTCCTTATGAAATATCTTTTGAAAGAATACGGGATATGTCCCCCGGGGAATTTTTTAAAGATATTCTTATAAACGAGCTGAACGCGGGATTTGTTTCCTGCGGATTTAATTTTAAATTCGGCAAAGACGGTTCGGGAGAGGTCGGGACGCTCTCAAGGCTTTGCGGCGAACACAAAATAACGCTTTCGGTCTCCGACGAGGTCGATTTTAAGGGCGAATGTATAAGCTCGACGCGCATACGCCAAGCGCTCGAAAACGGAGATATCAAAAACGCGAATGAAATGCTCGGCAGATATTTTTCATATGATTTTGAAGTGGTGTCGGGCGACAGGCGCGGAGGGGCAAAACTCGGTTTTCCTACGATAAATCAGTTTTTTCCCGATAATTTTATTATTCCGAAATTCGGCGTTTACGCGTCTGTAACCTTTATCGGCGGAAAAATGCTTCCGTCAATGACGAATATAGGTATACGTCCGACAATCGGCTGCGGCAAGCCGAGAAGCGAAACAAATATTTTCGGTTTTTCGGGCGATTTATACGGTACAAATACCGAGGTCGCTCTGATTTCCTATGTCAGACCCGAAATAAAATTTCCCTCGCTCGACGCGCTTAAATCGCAGATGAAAAGCGACGGTGAAAAAATTTTGACGATATTGGAAAAGGCGAAAATATTCTAAGGCAATACCGCATAATTATTGTCGTGCAGATGTGCCAAGAGATTTTTCGTCAGATTGACAAAAATGACGCAGGAATACTGACGTATTTCAAGGAGTTTTTGGCAAAAATGACGGGAAATCTCGGTGCAGATGCGCGGCAAAGGCGGTAGCCGTTAATTGTGCGGTATTGCCCTAAAATCATAGGGTATGTCTACACAATCAAAGGAAAGGACGATACGGGGCGCAAAATTCATGCCGTCAAAGTATTTTTGCGATATTTCCGTCCCGTGTGGCTGTTAATATGATAATTTTAGCGTCGGCTTCGCCGAGAAGAAAAGAACTGCTCTCTCTCGCGGGAATAGAATATACCGTCATACCGTCCGAATGTGACGAGGCTTTGCCTGAAAAAATATCGCCGCCGGAGGCGGTGACGTTGCTCGCCGAGCGAAAGGCCGACGATGTATTTAAACGATATCCCGACGATATTATAATCGCTGCGGACACGGTTGTCGCGCTCGGCGAAAAAATACTCGGAAAACCGAAAAACGAAACGGACGCTTTTAAAATGCTCCGTATGCTGTCGGGAAAAATGCATACGGTATATACGGGCGTATGCATTATGAATAAAGACGGAAAGGATATATTTTTCTGCTCGACCGAGGTTGAGTTTTACGAATTGACCGACGATGAAATAACGGAATATATATCTACCGGAGAACCGACGGATAAAGCAGGCGCTTACGGAATACAGGGAAAGGGCGCTCTGCTTGTAAAAAGAATAAGCGGCGATTACTTAAACGTCGTCGGGCTGCCGCTTTCGGAAACAGTACGTAAACTTAGGGCGTGTCTACACAAGCCCGATACACGTCTTTTCGGCAAATTTTCCTTATGACCGCATTTTGAAATACATAAAGTATTTCCGTAAAAAATCGCCTTTTCCGAAAATGATTGGTCATATTGCCTATTTTCAGATACGCCATAGAGTATGTACGCACTCTAATCAAACGGTGTACTGATATTTTTATATCTGAAATTAACTATTTCCTTTTCGAGCGTATACCTTTTAAGGCTCATTATAAGACCTATAGCTATATAAATGCACAGATTTGACGAACCTCCGGCGCTCAGGAACGGCAACGTTATGCCTATAACCGGCAATAGCTCAAGGCACATTCCTATATTTACAATAACTTGTCCGCCTATCATAGCGGCTACTCCGCTGCAAATGAGCGAGATAGTGCCGTCCTTTGCGTTTTTCCCCGTACTTATTATCCTTAACATAATAAGCACAAAAGCCAAAAGCGTAGCTATACAGCCTATAAGTCCCAACTCCTCCCCTATTACGGAGAATATCATATCGCTTTCATTTATCGGAACTCTGTCGGGTATCTGCGTATATTCGCCTTTAAACAAGCCCTGTCCCAAAACGCCTCCGTTTAGTATGGCTTTCAGTCCTTGTTCCTGCTGATATATTATATCGGGATAGTCCTCGGGGCGGAAAAGCGCGTATATCCTGTCTTTTTGTATGCTTGAAAATACAAATTTCCAGGCGAACGGAGCGGCGGCGCCTATCAAAGCAAGCCCTAAAAGAAAGTACCGTATTTTTACTCCGGCGGCAAAAAGCATAGCCGCGAATATTATAATAAAAATCAACGCGCTCCCCATATCGCCCGAAACCGTTACGAGCAAAACGGGTATGGCTCCGTGAATACACAAAAGGAGCAAATTTTTAATTTTATTGATATTATCCCTTACCGTATCGGCGTGTACCGAAAACGTTATAATAAATCCTATTTTTACCAATTCCGACGGCTGAAAATATAACCCCGAGTTTCCGAGTTTAATCCAAGTTTTTACCTCTTCCCTTTCCGTAGGACCCGTTCCCAAAGGAGTAAAAAGCAGAAGCATCATAATTACGCATACCGCGGCAATAACAGGCCACATTCGCACAATGAAATTATAATCAACAAGCGAAATTATCAAAGCGAGCGCGATTCCCGCCGCTATAGCTATAACCATAACGCGCGCATCTCTTGAAAAAACAAAGCCCGCGCCGTCCGCCGTTGCGCTTGCGACAAGAAGTACGCCGAAAACGGACATTAATATACAAAGAGACAATAAAATTTTGTCTGTCTCCTTGATAAACGTTTTTATATGTGATATAATTTTATTCATAAAAAACCGACGTACCAAAAAACACGGATTTTATCCGCATTTTTTATAAATTACGCATATCCTTTCCACATTTTTAGCTTTTAAAATTCCGTAAAAGCTCAAAGCTTTGCATTATCAGACTTACACATATAATTATAGCCGCGTCAACGCTGTTTTGCAAGCATATTTTACAAAGGCGGACAATTTATATATGAAAATATTTACTTCGGATTGTGAAAAAAAGACAGTTATGATTGCCGCCGATTTTGCGTCCAAGCTGAAAGGCGGCGACGTAGTGGCGTTCAAAGGCGGTATGGGTATGGGCAAAACCGTATTTGTAAGAGGGTGTGTTGAAGCGCTGGGCGTCACATCTCCTGTGAGTAGTCCGACTTTTTCCATTGTTAACGATTACGGCTCGTATCAAAATGTAAATATATACCATTTTGATATGTACCGCGTTGAGACATGGGATTCACTGTATTCAACCGGATTTTTCGATTATATGAACGAAAACAGTATTCTTTTCATCGAATGGAGCGAAAATATAGAAAACGCGCTCCCCGAAAACACGATATACGTTGAGTTTTCGCGCGGTGAAAAGGACTGCGACAGAATAATTGCCGTAAACGGAGGTGACGGAAGATGGTAATACTCGCTCTTGAAAGCTCGGCTCCGTCAGCCTCGGCGTGCGTAGTGCGCGACGGGAAGGTTCTGTCGCTCATGTATCTTAATGCCGGACTTACCCATTCCGTAACGCTGATGCCGCTCGTAAAGCAGGCTATGGACGGAGCCGGAGTTTCGATAAAAGACGCGGACGCCGTTGCTGTAACAAACGGTCCGGGTTCGTTTACGGGAGTGCGCATAGGCGTATCGGCGGCGAAAGGAATAGCGCAGCCCGATAATATAAAATGCGTGCCTGTTTCAACTCTCGAAGCAATAGCGTACCCTCTCGCGGGAAGCGGCTTTACTGCGGCGGCCGTAATGGACGCAAGATGTTCTCAGGTATACTGCGCGTTATTTGACTGCTCGGATTCACAGCCCGTCCGTCTTACAGAGGATTCGGCTATATCATTCGACGAGCTTTTGGAAAAATTAAAATCGGTAAAAGGAAAAACCATACTTATCGGAGACGGAACGGACATAGCTTACGAATATCTGAAAGATAAAACGGACGGCATATATAAGGCTCCCCCGCTTATCAGATATCAGAACGCCGCATCTGTTGCGTTGATTGCCGAAAAAAGACTTTTAAATAATGACAATATTTGTTCGCCGTATGAGCTTGCGCCGTCCTACCTGAGACTTTCGCAGGCTGAACGCGAGCTTAAAAAGAAAGAGGCAGAATAACAATGAAAATTGCAATAGGTTCCGACCACGCGGGTTTTCCCCTTAAAGAAGCTATAAGAAAGCATCTTGATGAAAAAGGGATAGAATATACAGATTGCGGAGTTTACGAGGCGGTTTCCTCCGATTATCCGGTTCAGGCAAAGCTAACGTGTGAAAAAATCGTATCGGGTGAATGTGACAGAGGTATACTCTGTTGCGGCACAGGCATAGGAATTTCCATGGCGGCAAACAAGATAAAGGGTATACGCGCCGCGTGCTGCTCCGATTATTTCGGAGCAAAATACACAAGACTGCATAACGACGCGAACGTTTTATGCCTCGGCGCAAGAGTAATCGGCGAAGGCTCCGCTTTAGAACTCGTTGATGTTTTCCTGAATACCGAATTTGAGGGCGGCAGACATCAAAGGCGCGTAAATATGATATCCGAGCTTGAAAATTCGGATTAAGGAATTACTGATTAAATCTAACGTGCAGATTCGCCGTCAGATTTTTCGTTAGATTGACAAAAAGTGACGCAGGAATACTGGCGTATTGGGGGAGCTTTTGGCAAAAATGACGGAAAATATCGGGGCAAAATGTGCATTCAGCCCGTAGAATGTGATTTATTCAGAGGCTACTTAAATCAGAGATTTTTAAGACAATAAAAAACAAAGCCGAATCGTTTCCGATACGGCTGAATTTTTGCGTATTTTATTAAGAGACAGAAACCGATTATTACACAGCTCTTGTAACCTTACCTGAACGCAGACAGCGGCTGCAAACATGGATTCTCTTGGGAGTACCGTTTACAACAGCCTTTACCTTCATAACATTGGGCTTCCAGGTTCTGTTGGATCTTCTGTGAGAATGAGATACCTTGATACCGAAAGCAACATCTTTTCCGCAAATATCACACTTTGCCATGCGGAATACACCTCCTCTTGATTGGTGCGACAAAAAAATGCGCCGCATCACCAATAAAACTTGATATTACTTGTACATATTAGCAGATTCCGCCTACGATTTCAAGTCTTTTTTTAAATTATTTTAAAATATTTTTCTGCGGCGTGAACAGATATGACCCATTTTCAGTAAAAAATAACTTGAAGCAGGCATAATGTTCTTGAAAACCTTTTGAGTGGAGCGCAGCGGAACGGAAAAGGCTTTTAGATCATAGTCAATAAAGTAGACAGAAAAAAGAGGAATTATAGAAAATAAAGTTCAGCTTGATTTGGAGATAAACCGT